>CAJPTC010000005.1 GCA_905373475.1 Bacteroidia bacterium
AAGCCGGCAAAGTGCTTGCTCATATCGGCTACGGCATTGGATATGGTTTTCAAAATCAGCAGACCAACGAGTATCCACGCTGCCGAAATGAGCGAAACGCTTTCGCCCGATATATGGCGGTCGATAAGGAACAGGACAGTAAGCATTATTGCCGTTCCGCAAAGGGCATAAACCACGAAAAACAGTGCGGAGATTATCAGATGCCGCACTCCGCGAACGGTCAATTCATTCAATATATTGCGTATCATTGTTTATACCTCCTCCTCTTTCAGTTGCCATTTGCTTACCCGTTCCTGTGTTTCCGTCATATTGCGATATAGTGGGCAGTTGTCCATCAATTCTCCGTGTGTTCCCGTCGCCACAACCTTTCCCTTGTCCATCACGACAATACGTTCCATATCCTGAATGGTGTTGAGACGGTGGGCGATGGTGATGACGGTCTTGTTACGCTGCAATTCATCAAGAGCTTCTTGAATGAGTTTCTCGTTCTCCCCGTCCAAGGCAGCGGTGGCTTCGTCGAGGATGACAATCGGCGAGTCTTTGAGCAACATCCGTGCAATGGAAATGCGCTGTTTCTCTCCGCCGGAGAATTTTACGCCGGCTTCGCCTGCCAAAGTATCGTAACCATTGGGTAACCCCGTAATAAAATCGTGAATGCGTGCACGTCGTGCAGCTGTTTCCTCCTCCTCTTGCGTGGCGGAGGGCTTGCCGATACGGATATTGTCCCGAATGCTCGTGTTGAAGAGGAATACCTCTTGTTGCACCATAGAAAAGAAATCGGCAATGTTGTGTTCGGAGAGTTCCGCAAGGTTCTCGCCGCCCAGTCGAACGGTTCCCGACTGCGGTTGCCAGAAACCCATCATCAGGCTTGCCAGTGTGCTTTTGCCTGACCCCGATTCGCCCACAATAGCCGTATGACTACCCTTGGGAAATTGCAGATTGACATCACACAACGCACAGTCTTTCTTATTCGGGTAGGCAAATGTCACGTGCTCGAAACAGACATCGGTCTGCATGGCATCCGTATCCCTGTCTGCCGTATCCTTTGCAGGTACTTCGGTAATCGACTGAACCTTCGCCAACGATTGACCATAGACAATCCTGAAATGCTGGAACGTAGCCAGTTTGGCAAAGGAATATGAGAACAGTCCACCCAATATCAGGGCGAGGATGAAACGTGCTACGGTCAGTTCGCCCGAACTCATCAACCTTAGCCCGACAAGGGTCATTACCACGATACCGCCCTCCAAGAACATCGTGATGAGCGTCATCGGAACAGTAACGCTGAACATGCTCCGCTTTACCCAATGGATATAATCGCGCATACCTCCGAGAACTCGCTCTGTCCGGGTCTCTTCGTGGCTGAATGCTTTAATGATTGGTATTGTAGCCACATATTCCAGAAGGTCTTCCGACATCTTCTGCGTATTTTCCATAAAGTGTCGGAAACTCTTGCCCCAAAACGTTTTAACTGCCATCTGCAAAAGAAATGCCAACGGTAGCAGCGAGATGAGCGACAGTCCCAGCCGCCAGTCCAATACCATAACAATTACCCAAAGCAAAGCAGGGAAAAGCGTTGCCGAGAGGATTTCGGGCAATCCGTGTGCCAGATAAATCTCGATTTGCTCCACGTCGTGGTTGATGATGTTCACCAAGTCACCCACCTTCCGCTCCTGAAAGAAGCCGAGCGGCAGCCGTTGCAAGTGGCTCACGATACGCAACCTCAACCGTGTGAGGGCGTTGTAAGCCGAGCGGTGCGCCCGCCAGATAGACGTTCCGTAAAACACGCCGCGAAGCAGGGCGAACAGCAGCATTGCCGCTCCAACCATCCATATCGCCGTAGAAGTGAGCGTGTCGCTCATCAGTCTGTCCACCGCCCACACCACGAGCAGCAGAGGCAGTGTGCCGAAAACGAGATGCAGTATGACCACCGCATTGGAGAGCAGGCTGCGGCTCTCCCGTTCCTCATCGAGAGGTTTGATTTTTTGTTTATTCATATGTTGATTTTCTAAGATGCAAAAGTACGGAGACGCACAGGGGTAAAATAACCCGAATGAGCATTACACTGCCCGAAAACGATAACTTGACACATATAAAACTCAATAGGGGTATAAGTGTGAATAGTAGGGTTATTTATCTGTTTTATAGGTGGGTAATTTTGCACGGGTTTTCATAAACAGATAAGATATGTCAATCGACTCAATAGTTCATTTATACAAAAGAGTGCTCATCGTCAGCATCCTATTGCTGTGGGCTTATCCGATGTTCGCACAACAGCATTCCATTGAAATAAAAGTTATTGATGCAGAGAATGGAAACAGTATAGAATTTGCCACTGTGCAATGGAAAGGTCTGAACGATCCTTCGTACAAGAACGGTACAACCACCAACAGAAAAGGAGTGGCGAGACTAAATATCCATGCCCATCAAAAACTTGTACTAAGAGTGAGTTATGTAGGTTATCAGACAATTACCGACACAATTACGGCAAATGAAAAGCGTCATACCCTGAAGTTACGTCCGGAATCGACAGAATTGGCAAATGTGGTCGTCTTTGGAAAAACAAAAGCACAGGTTATCAGAGAGTCGCCCGAAGCGGTTTCAGTGATAAATGCAAAGGAATTGCAAGGTCGTTCCGTTTCTTTAGAAACCATCTTGAACAAAACCATTGGTTTGAAGGTCGGGCAGACAGGTGGATTGGGAAGCAGTTCGAGGATTATCGTTCACGGATTGGAAGGAAACCGCATTCAGATTCTTTGGGATGGTATTCCGATGAATACGTCGGATGGAGCCTTTTCGCTTGATGAGATTCCGATAGATATTATCGAACGGATAGAGGTCTATAAAAGCATTATCCCTGCACGTTTCGGTTGCGATGGCTTGGGTGGTGCCGTCAATATCGTCACGAAGGAGTTCAGTACGGACTATTTGGATGCTTCGTACGAACTGGGTTCTTACCGGACACACAAGGGAAGTGTCTTCTCGCGCAAGAACTTTCCGAAGAGCGGTATTCTGCTCGGTGCGGGAGGTTATTATACATCGGCAAAGAATGATTACTCATTTAGAGTTCCTGAAAGAGAGAACCTATTGGTAAAGCGAGACCACGACCGTTTTCGTTCGTATATGCTGAAAGGAAAAGTCGCTTTCACAAAACTTTGGTTCGATGAGATTAGTACTGAGTTCGGGTATTACAACCGTTTCAATGAGATACAAGGAGTATTGAAGAATATCCAGCACGCCGAAAACAAATCAGGAATGTTTATGCTCGAAAACAAGCTGATGAAAAGCGGGGTACTGAACAACCGCCTTAACTTCGAGTCGCATTTCTCCCTATCGCATACAACGAACAATTTTGTGGATACGGCACGGGTGAATCACGATTTCGAGGGAAACATATATCCGAGTCCGAACGGACAGGGAGAAACGGGAGATGTCCCTCACAACTCGAACGACAAAGGTTTGGAAATCAACGAACGCCTCAACCTTGATTACAGATTGTCCACCAATCATAGTCTGAACCTGAACACGCTTATCAACTATGCCCGAAGACAACCGAGCGATGACATTGCGAGTCAGCATGCTGGTTTTGTCATCGGAGGATTTCCAAGCAAAAAGACCAGTGTCGCTTCGGGACTGACTTGGGAGGCGAAACTCTTCGGCAGGAAACTGACGAATATGTTCTCTGCAAAGTATTTCCATCTCCACTCCGAGATAGAGGATTTGACGTCATACGAGATGATTGAGGCTCCGAAAAAAAAGAGCAATACGACATCGCAGATCGGCTGGATAGAGGCAATGAAGTACGAACCGTTCAGAGGCTTTCATCTGAAGGCATCTTACCAACGGGCAATACGCCTCCCCAATTCGCAAGAGTTGTTCGGCGACGGTATCATCACCTTTCCTGCAGCCGGACTGAAACCGGAGAAAAGCCACAACTTCAATCTGGGCTTCTTGATAGATAAAAACGGCGTACTCGGACTGTCGCGATTGCAATTTGAAGTAAATGGCTTTTATATGCAGGTGAGCGATATGATAAAACTGATGAAACAACATATGGCAGCCGGATATGTGAATGCGGAAAAGGTGCATATCAAGGGTATAGAGACCGAGTTGAAACTGGATATAACGCCGACGCTCTATGCCTACGGAAATCTGACTTATCAGGATGTGCGTGATGTCTTGGACTATTTGCCGGGCACTCAAGCCCTCAATCCGACAAAAGGCTTGCGATTGCCGAATATTCCCTACCTATTTGCCAACTTCGGAGCGGAATATCACAGCGACCGATTGTTCAAGAACTGGTATGTCAAGGCATTCTGGGACGGGAAGTTCACGGAAGAGTTCTTCTACTTTTGGGAACTTACCGAATTGCAGAAACGGCGCATTCCTCGCAGTTTCGTCTATGATATAGGTCTGTTACTGACTTATAAAAACAAATATTCCATCGCCTTGGAATGCCACAACCTGATGAACAAAGAAGTGTGGGATCAGTTCCGTCAGCCGTTGGCGGGACGGACGTTTCACCTTAAATTCAGATACGTCTTCTCGAAAGGTATTTTATAATTCTAAACATAAATAAGAATGAGAACAACAACATTGAAGAACATAGCTTTTTCTGCTATGCTGGTCGGCTCCATAGGGCTGACATCTTGCGATAAGAACGACGACCCAAAACCTACGCCCAACGATGTGCTACAGCATTTTGCCTTTGTACATTATGTGGACAAAAGTGCTTATGTCGGCACGTTCGGCGATTTGACTCCTCAAGCAACAGACAACAAGAAAGCATTCGAATTCGGCTTTGGGTGTTATCTATTCGCAAAAGGAAACACGGTACTTGTGCCCGAAGGGAAATTCGGAGATAAGGTACACAAGTTTACAAGAGGGGTGCACGGCGAGCTGCAGAAAGCAGGTACGATGACTTTTGACCAGATGGCTCAACCCGGAGAAATCAATTTCATCGACGAGCAGCGGGCATACGTTGCTTTGCACGGAAGGGGCAAGATTGCACTAATCAATACCGCTACGTTGCAAAAGGAGGATGAAATCGACCTCTCGCCTTATGCCGTTCAGGACAATAATCCCGATCCCGGATGCAATGTCATTCGAGACGGAAAGATGTATGTAGCCCTCAACCAGCTCAATTCGCCCCACACCTCCGTACCGGGGACGGGGGCAGAGGTGGCTGTTGTTGACCTTAAAACGAAAAAGACCGAGGTCATCAAGGACAGCCGCACAAGTGTGGTCGGATTGTTTCGTCACTCCGATGCATTCATAGACGAGCGGGGCGACATCTACTTTTACAGTGCCGGCAACAACTTCAACGTTGCCGATAAGGAAGGATTCCTGCGTATCCGCGAGGGAAGCGACCAATGGGATGCTGACTACCTGTTCAACCTGTCGAAAACGACCATCAAGGGAATGGGCAAGACCGGGCAATATATGATAAAGTCTTACTATGCAGGTAACGGCATAGTATATAGTTGTCTGAAAGTAACGGACACTGAATTCGGAATACTCAAGAAAGACTTCCAGCCCGTGAAAATCGACATTTGGAACAAAACCATCGAAAAAATCGATTTGCCGATGACCGACAGTAACGGTTCTTTTGCCATAACCCGCTACAAAGATTTCATCGTCTTTGGTATGACGTGCAATAACGGAACGGGCTACTATACCTACAATACCAAGACGGGCGAATGCTCGCAAACTCCCGTTATTACTGCCGTGGGAGTACCTTCAAGTTTCGTCGCGTTTGAGTAAATCCATATCGCAAGAGTATTCCCTCAAAAAGGAATACTCTTGTTTTTTATAGAGCATGTGATTCAACAAGGATAAAAGTATAAGAAAATCTTCTTTTTTATCCTTGTTTATTTGTAAATTTGCAGAAAGGTATAATGATATGATCATAGAATTTTGTGCAATCAATAAGCCTGAAGATTGGATGGAGATGGTTGCCGAGCAATTTGGCACATCGGTAACGGATAACGGTTTTACCATTCCGCCTTCGGTGGGCAGCGGCTTTTTCAAGCAATACTACCCGTTGCCGTGGCTCACATTGACCTACATCAGTTTTATGGCATACGAACCGATGACAATGGTGCGTCGCTCGGTGGAAAACTCGAAATGGATTCCCGTGATGTTTTATATCAACGAGCATAAACACGAGCAGATTATCGGTACAAGCACGAAAACGGTTGGGGTGGATACACTTGACGGTATCTTTATGCCTTCGAGCAATATCCCTACGGAATGGACTTTCGCGCCTAAACGGCAGTATGAAAACATCACATTGACTTTCAACAAGGATTGGATAGAGCAAATGGATACGGCTCACGAAACCTATATCGGTCGGTTGCTCCTGTCGGACAAGTTTTTTTTTCTCTTCGAGACTATCACACCTGCGATGCAACAAGTATTGGATGGCATCAAGGCGATAGCCAAAAGCGATGCGCCTTTCTCTCCCCTCCATCTGCACGGAAAGGCAATAGAACTGCTGACAATATTCCTTGAAAAACTCGAAAAGCGTTCGGAAGTAAAATCTCTTTCCAACTTGAATTTGAACGATGTGGAAGCAGTATTCCGTGTCCGTCGCCGGATTTTACAAAGTTTAAACAACGTACCGAGCATTCCCGAACTGGCACGTGAAGCAGCAATGAGCAGCTCCAAACTGCAAAAATGCTTCAAGCAGGTTATCGGCAAGGCGATTGCCGAGTATGCCCTATCCGAAAAGATGGAATGGGCAAAACGACTGCTTTCCACTCGTCTTTACTCTGTATCCGAAGTAGGCTATAAAATCGGATATGCCAATCTCAGCCACTTCACGGAGGCTTTCCGCAAATATCACAGAATAAAACCCAAGCAATATCTCGACTCTTTATGAGTTTTATGCAATAGGGATATTACTTGCCGTTTGAGGGTTATTTTGCCCTGAACAATCTTCAGAACTTTGCCTGCAAAAACCATCAGGCAATATGAAAAGACTTATTAAAAACGCATCTTTTGAGATGCTATTCTCTAATAAAAGTACGGAAGCAACCGATGACCTTATCAGAGAAATCATAAAGTTGGGGAATAGTGAAGAAAATCTTGTTTCATTGTTTCGCACATTGAACTTTACTCGATTCCATTTAAGAGGTATGGTTGAAAAAATAGGTATAACAACCGAAATGGGGAAAAAATGTATCGGAACTGCTCTGTGTTATTGACACAGAGTTGCTATTGTTGAGGATGCGAATGCAGGGGCTTCTTCCTGCTTTGCCAGTCAGACCTGCGAAAAAACTCCGTTGGACAGGCAGGGCAACAGACTTGGTCGAACTACTCTATGCACTCGATACCTATGGCTGTATTAACGATGGTGAAATTGGTATAGAAGAATTGGCAGATGCCTTTTCTGAAATCTTGGGTGTAGAAATCAAGAACTGCTACAACGTCTATATGAACATGAAACACCGCAAGGATGACAGTCGCACCGATTTCCTTGATGACCTCCGAGAGAAAATGAACAAACGAATGGTTGAGAGTGACCTGAAAGGCGGAAAATACAAGAAACGATAAATGCATTCAAATGCTTAATCAGGCTTCCCGAAATGAGAGGGAAGCCTGATTTTTGTTCATTAAGGAATAATAATGCACAGTAAAAGGCTATTGCCGATGTTGCCATTTCTCCTGAAACTCACGGGTGAGTTGTACGATTTCACCTCCAATTATTGCCAATTCAAACGTCATTTTCTCCAACTTGGCAAGCATTGCAAAGGCTTTTTTCTCAGTAAAGTTGCTCTTCAAAGCGACAACTGTCTGGTTGTAATTCACTCCGACACTGCGAAATTGTCCGTACAAAGTCGTCAGTTTTTGATAATAGTCAAGCAAGGAACGATCCACTTTTATCACTCGGAAAGTCTCGTTAAAGACCCTTGCCTTGATGAATAGTGACAGACTTGGCACACCGCTTTCCTCTTTCATCGTGAGGAAATGAGCGTATTCCGTCGGCGTGAAATTGACCGAAACACGCTTTTCTGTCTTCTCTTTGGAGCGTGCGCTCCGAATTTTCTTCATTTTCATTTCTTACTTTGGATTTTAGTGTTTCACGGCGTAACCGGCATTCAGAATGTGGCATTCTCTCCTCCAAGAAAAAACGACTTCGGAGTTTTTTCAGCTCTTTGCAAGAGCAAGGGTTTTATGCTGCAAAAACGGAGTCGTGCTGCATAAAACATACCTTGCTATTTGCCCGATGCAAATAAGTCTGTCCATGAAGGACGAAAACGAATCACTCAAAAAAGAGCACTTTATGTCTCGAAAGCTTCGGCTTACCGCTTGGGTGCAAAATTACTAAGCGTCATGTCTAACTCCGTTACCTCATATGAAGTCACAACTATCCAAATTAACGCCACAGGTACGCACTAAAGGAAATCACGCTGATTACAGCATCTCCGAGCCATATATTTGCACTGTCGAATATGTCGGTGGAGGGATGCGTCTTCGATAACATCACGTTTCGATGAGCGATATAGGCAAGGAGGGATATCAAAGAACATATCCTTGATTCTCTCACTCGAACGTTGGGATGTGCGAAAGCAGATACAATCGAACGGTTGTCCTGATAAGCGAAAATGGAACACCCTGTAGGAATACATAAACAATAAGGGGATTCTATCCACGGCAGTTTCAATCTTCGATAATGGGCGGATTCTTTCGGAGAGGGGAATATGCCCGTATTGAAACAGATAATAGAATGTATCACAATTAAAACAAAAAAATATGACAGAGAAGAAAACCGGAACGATTGATTCCATTGCCATTCGAGAACTTATCTCGCAAGGTATTCCCATGAAACAAAAAGAGAGTGAGATGAAACGCTCTCTATCAGAAGAGCAGTGTGTCGAATCGAAACGTCCAAATGACGAACCAATATCAAAGGATTTTTCAAAAGTCCCAAGAAGAGAAAGGCGAAAGGCTGACGAGGGCGATTATGAGTCGCTTTTCATCTGTCGCAATACTTTGAAAAATCGCAAGACCATCTATATTGCCAAAGAGTTGCAAGACACGCTGGCGGAAATAGTCATGTCGATGAGAAACAGAGATGTGACCATTGGTATCTATGTGGAGAACATTATCCTTCATCACCTTGAGACCTACAAAGATGAAATCAACAGATTGGCTGAAATGAAATTTAGGAAACTGTTGTAAATTCCTATCTTCAGCTGTTTTAAATGGAACTGTTCTTCTGCTTGCCGTCCTTTCCTACAATGTCGGGACGGGCAGGTTGCTCGGATACGGCAAGCATTCCAAGAGTAGATTGCTGCGGAAGACAGAATCGGGAGACAGGAATTTCTACCGTGAATTTGTCTCTTTCTGCCGATACAAGGGCAAAGTCCTCAGAGGACTTGTCAAACGATGAAATGTGGAGTTTGCCCTGATCTATGTACTCTGATGCCCAAATACACCTCTTGCGCCATTTTTATGCTCCGCAAGAGGCATTTTCTTGCTGTTTTATTCGCCTTTCTCATTGTGAATGAGTAACTTTGTGGCAAACTCTATAATATACAAATTCTGAGACAGAAATTTACTTTAATCACATTGGGAGTAAAAGCTTTTCCAAAGACATTGGCTTTCTATGAGGGTTTGGGATGGAAGAAGTCGGAACAACGTGTAAGTGAACAACTCTATCCCTTTACGGTAAAGTAATTCTTTCTTCTATAAGAAAATTTTGAAAGAATATATGGAGTGGTTATTATCTGAGATTATACACAAGAACATAAATCAAAGAAAGCTATATGGATTTTGATGCATTGTTAAAACAACTTCAGGATTGGTCTAATAAAGTCCCGTTGCTCGTATTAGGTAGTGGTGCTTCTGTTTCGTTTGGATTGCCTTCAATGTGGACACTTGGCGAACACTTGAAACACACATTAGACTTTGAAGAGGATCCAGATAGAAAACAATTTGAGGCGTTTAAAAGAAGTCTTGAAGAAACAAAGGATTTAGAGAAAACATTGTTAGAAATACAACTCAACGATACCGTTCTAAAATCTGTACTTAAAGCAACTTGGGAACGAATCTCTGAAACTGACCTAAAAGCATACAAACAATTTGTTTTGAATGGAGAGGGAGTGTCATTGGCAATATTAATGAAACATTTGCTTTCAACGACTAATAGAAAACTTTCCATAGTTACTACCAATTATGATCGTATTGCAGAATATAGTGCAAGTATTGCAAACGCTTTTATCTGTACAGGATATGCTCACAACTATATTGGACATTTTTCAGACAGCATTCATACGAATGCCTTGGCAAATATAAAAGGATATAGCGGACAGGTTAATATATGGAAGGTCCATGGATCATTAGACTGGTTTGAAACACCGAATAAAGAAAACATTCATTTGCCACTATGTAAAAATATTCCACAAGGCTATAAGCCATTGATTGTAACTCCCGGACTTAGCAAGTATGCTGAAACACATAAAGAACCATATAGAACTATTTTTACACAGGCAGATACAGAAATTCAAAACGCAAATGGATTTCTGTGTATTGGTTACGGGTTCAATGATGAACATGTTCAACCAAAACTCATTCAACAGATAAAATCAAAACCAATAATTGTAATCACAAAAGAATTAACCCCAAAAACAAAAGAGGCAATAATTGATGGAGATTGTAAGAATTACATACTTATGGAAGAAAGCCGTGGCAACCACACAAAAATATATTCTTCAAATCAGGGCGAACATACAATTGAAGGCGTTAGCTATTGGCAACTTTCAGAATATATCAAACTAATAAAATAGGAAATATGGCAATTTTTGATTTTGAAGATAATGCTTCTATCGGAACTGTTTTTAGCGTTGACACAGCAACGCTTATCGTAAAAGTTGAAGAACTTGATAAGTTAAGAAAGTTACAGGTTAATCATTTGGTTGCAATCAAAAGCTCAAAAGCTGGACAATATTTAATTGGAATTATAAATCGTATAACTCGTAAGGCTACTGATGATGAGCAACCAGTAGGTGAAGATTTAGGATTGAATAATTTTCTTTTTACAGAAAATATTCTGAAAGTGAACTTAATTGGGACATTGTTAAATAAGCACGGAGAAAAAGAGAATGTGTTTAAAAGAACGCTTGATACTGTTCCAGAAATAGAGGCCAAATGCTTCCCTATAGATGGAGAAAACATTACAAGGTTTATGCAAACTATTTCCACGAAAGAGAAATATCAAATACCTCTTTCTATTGGGAAATATTCTATAGATGAAAATGCAGAAGCATTTTTGGATGGAGATAAACTATTCCAACGGCACGCAGTTATTGTAGGAAGTACTGGTTCGGGGAAATCGTGGTGTGTTGCCAAAATTATTGAACAGATTGCTAAATTACCAATGGCAAATTCTATCTTGTTTGACATACACGGAGAATATAGTGGAGAGAATTTTAAGGCAGACGGAATACAGCATTTCAGAATTGCCAATCCTTCTGATTTAGGGAAAAAAGGTAATCTTACAAACGGCATTTTGATGTTGCCTTATTGGTTATTGACTTACGAAGAGATGTTAGCAATGTTGCTTGACCGTAGTGATAGCAATGCCCCCAATCAAGCAATGCTATTTTCTAAAACCGTATTTACAGAAAAACAAAAATATCTTGATGAAGTGAAAGATACTATTTTCAAAGATAGTATTACTATTGATAGCCCTATCCCTTATAAATTAGAAAAGGTGCTTCAAGAATTAAAACGCCTTGACGAAGGAATGGTTCCTGGAGCTGCAGGAAAAGAAAAGCAAGGTCCATTCTTTGGAAAGTTGACAAGATTTATTCAACGACTTGAAGCAAAAAAAGACGATAAACGTATTGGGTTTCTTTTCCAAGTTTCAGATGGTGAATTACAGTTAAATTGGTTAAATGATCTTTGTAGTGCTTTAATGCATGGTTCAGAACTTAATGGTAAAAAAGCAGGCGTTAAAATTATTGATTTCTCGGAGGTTCCATCAGATGTTTTGCCATTAGTAATTGGATTGGTTGCAAGAATTATTTTCACCGTTCAACAATGGACAACAAAAGAAAATCAACATCCAATTTGTCTGATTTGTGATGAAGCTCATTTATATATTCCTGAAAGAACCAGTCAAGATGCTGTTTCTGAATTAAGTTTGAAAAGTTTTGAAAGAATTGCAAAAGAAGGAAGAAAATATGGCGTTAGTCTAGTAGTAATAAGTCAAAGACCAGCAGAGGTTAATAGAACAGTTTTAAGTCAATGCAACAACTTTATCTCATTACGGCTTTCTAATGCAGAAGATCAAACCGTAATTAAAAGACTTTTACCCGATAATCTTGCCGGTCTAACAGAAGTTCTTCCAATCTTAGATATTGGAGAAGCATTGGTAGTAGGAGATGCTTCTTTGTTACCGACAAGGATTTTAATCTCAGAACCAATAATTAAGCCTGACAGTGCAACTATAAAATTTTGGAAAGAATGGAGTAATAAGTGTGCTAAACAAGATATTGCAAATGCAGTAATTGGACTTCGCAAACAATCCAAGTTCTAATATAAAAATCATATTGTATTTAGAGGTTTGCTGATGTTGTTTTTTGTTATTACCCCCCCATACAATTGAAGGATTCACAAGAAAAAAACAATGGATAAGAATAGTATATTACAATATAAATCAACTTTTGACGGCATTGTTCGGCATATAGAAAGTGATGATGCCAAAGATCAAATCGAGGTTTGGTTTGCACGAGAACTGCAAACGATATTGGGCTATGCTCGCTGGGAGAATTTTCTCGTTGCCATACATCGGGCAGTCGCCTCGTGCAAGTCACAGGACATCAATGTAGATGACCATTTTCGTGAAGTCACGAAAATGGTAGATTTGGGTAGTGGTGCCAAGCGTGAAGTTTCTGATTTTATGCTTACTCGTTACGCTTGTTATCTCATTGCTCAAAACGGAGATCCAAAGAAAGAAGAGATTGCCTTTGCCCAAAGTTATTTTGCTGTTCAAACACGTAAGGCTGAGCTGATAGAAGAGCGACTAAACTTGCTTTCTCGCTTGGAAATACGGGACAAATTGAGAGCAGCAGAAAAACAATTGTCGCAAAATATATATGGACGCGGTGTGGACGATAAAGGTTTTGGACGAATACGCTCCAAAGGTGACACGGCTCTTTTCGGGGGGCACACTACGGAAGATATGAAAAAACGGTTGGGCGTGAAATTTAATAGACCGCTGGCAGACTTTCTGCCCACTCTTACCATTGCTGCTAAAAATCTCGCCACGGAAATGACCAATTACAATGTAGAAAACAAAGACCTTTACGGAGAACCGTCCATCACTCGAGAGCATATTCAAAACAATCAAAGTGTGCGTGCCATGTTGGGAAACCGTGGTATCAAACCAGAAGAATTGCCTGCTGCAGAAGATATAAAGAAGTTGGAACGCAAGGTTACTCGAGATGAGAAGAAAATAGAACAAGCTTCGCAAAAACTTCCGAAGAACAAGAAATAAAAATGATATGAATGAATTTATAACAGCATTGTGTAGTAATGCAAGGAAGGGACGAATCCCCGAAGAATATGATTTCTTCGGAGGTCTGATAGGCGAATGGGACATTATTTGGGACGACCATTTGGAAGAAGCCGAACCGAGACGAGTAAAGGGTGAGTGGATATGCTCCCGAGTTTTGGATGGTATGGCAGTACAAGACCTCTTTATCGTTCCCTCTCGTGAGGAACGCCTACGAAACAAACAACCCGATGCAGAATATGGAACGACGCTTCGCATTTTCAACCCTAAGACTATGGCTTGGGATATATTCTACGGTTGTATGGGAGAGGCTATCCAATTGACAGCCCGAAAGGTCGGCGAAGAAATTATCCTAACCGAAAATACGACAGAAAAAATGAGGTATGTATTCTCCGATATTACGACTTCTTCTTTTTTGTGGAGAAAAGAACGAATGAATGAGAATAACGAATGCCAAACCGTGGCGAAAGTAACGGCAGATAGAAAACAAAATAAATGAACTGATGATGAAACAGAAAGTTTTATTTATCATATTGAATGAATACACAGATTGGGAAGGGGCGTTTCTCTCCACGGCTCTTCATGTCGGCGTGATACCGGGTGGCGAAATAAAATACGAAGTGCATACCGTTGCTCCGACCTTGGACGCTGTCCGTTCTATCGGTGGTTTTAAGACCTTACCCGATTATTCTTTCGAGAATATGCCGAAAGATTATGCAGCCTTAGTGCTTATCGGTGGCAATTGTTGGGACACACCCGAAGCAAAACTTGTCGTCCCTTTGGTACAAGAAGCTTTGGATAAAGGTAAAATCGTCGGAGCGATATGCAATGGAGCTTCGTTCCTATGTTCGCATGGTTTTCTGAACAAAGTAAAACATACAGGCAACGGTCTTGACCAACTCAAAAAATGGGGCGGTACTAGTTACATTAACGCAGAGAATTATGTGGAAGCACAAGCCATCAGTGATAAGAACATCGTTACGGCAAACGGTGTAGGACATTTAGAATTCACTCGTGAGATGCTTCTATTGTTGGAAGCTAATACTCCCGAAAACATTGCTTCATGGTATGATTTCTATAAAAACGGATTTGTGAGATAATAAATAATTTCATATGGAAAAGAACTGGGAGAAGAACTTATCCGTATATATCGAAAGAACGATTAGTCCTGACGGAAGAGACACGTTTGAGTCCACACAAGTATTGAGTGAACAGATGTTTGAATTTGCGACGGTCAAGAAAGGGAACAAGGTGATGGATTTGGGATGTGGTTGGGGAAAATCTTTGCAGCCATTCGTTCCTCATTTTATATCCGCTCTCGGAATAGATACGAGCCAAGAGAATATTGCACAGGCAAAGGATGCTTATAAGCACTATGATAATGTTTCGTTTCAGTGTGGTAGCATTCAAAATTTGGAACTGTCGGCTGAAAGCGTGGATTTAATCATTTCCTCGCTCGTTCTGCATCAAGTGGAATGGAATGAGCAGGAAAGACTGTTTGAAACCGTGAAGCAGGTGCTGAAAGCAGAGGGTGAAATGGTAATGGCAGATGAAATCATCTTGTTCAATCCGGACGCATCTCCCGAAAAGTTCAATGAAGTCTATCGCTATCTGTTGGAATATACCACCCCGAAAGAAGTGTATGAAAATCATATCAAGCCATATCTGCAAGAGGGACATATCTATACTTGGCAGGACATGAAAGAGAATACGCCTCCTGAATATTGGTTCCACTCTATCGAAGATTTGAAAGCGACATTGAGGAAAGTTCGTTTGAAGCTTGTGAAGGTTCAAGAAATAACCCCGTTTTTCGGTCTGCTCAAAATCAAACATCAATAATATCAAAAGAATGAAACCAAGAAAGATATACGCTTGTTGGATTTATGTAAGTGATTTACAGAAATCAAAGCAATTTTATCAGGATATAGGCTTTGAGGTGAAACTGACAGATGGAGATTGGATTGAATTTAATTTTGGAGAAACCTCATTTGCCATTCTTCAAAGACCGGCACACAAAGGTGATGTAGTTGCAAGCAAAACAAGAATTATGTTTGAAATTGACGACATCGAACTTATATATGAGGAATTAAAGAACAAAGGAGTAAAGACGATTGGAGAAATAAGAACAGAACCTTATGGAAAGTTACTTACCTTTGAAGACCCCGACGGGCATTGGCTGGAATTTTACCAAAGACTTCCTTTTAGTGATTAAAAGGAATACGAGTATTTGATAATGGCTTCTTGTTACTTTTGAGCCGTCTCAACTCACTGTCAAAAGTAACGAGGTGTTTCTCATCGGGGTTTCTTTGCTCCGTCTGTTCTTCTTGAACGGTTACCTGTTCCATCCTTACTTCAGAATAAATCATCTTGTCTGATTTTATGCGGATTTCAGAGGAGAGGGAGTTGAGTTTCCATTTTCTTTTTCCCTGCTTCTCGCATATCCGACATTTTTTTTATGCGTCTTTCCGTCGGGTCGGTCGTTTTCGTTTCAGTGGCGTAAAAAGGTAGGGCTTAGGACAAACAAGGTTTTACGGCGAGAATACTACCTGCAATGAAATGGAAGTGTGGAGATTGTCGTCTAAACGGCTTGCCGCCTCGACCTTTTTTGTCCGTAAAAGCCCGGAACTACCTTTGCCGCTGACAACGAACAACCGATCCCGACATGATATATGGGCATAAGTAGAGGATTTGCAGACAGAGAAGCAGGGCGAAAACAGAAAACGCAGTTTTCGGAGACTACATTTATCATAAGAATAGAATACCCGGAAAACAAAAAGCAGCCCCAATGGACAGCCTTACGAAAATAACTCAGAGAAAATTCTTTTTTCTCACGATATACTCTTATCTTTGCAACAAACAAAGTGGTTCTTTGAAATGGCAAAACAAGGTAGAGTATAGAAGCTCGCTGGTTTCCTTATCGTTACCTCCCTTTATTGATAAACAATATAATCAGTTGATTATTTGACATTTATAGAATTTCCTATGCTTTGGCAGCTGAAATCGGAATTTCGAGCGAATTGTATGACGAGGTTTTAGACAATGTTGATAGGGCAAATGCTATGGTGAAAGAGATGCAAAGTGTCCCCAATTCGCATGTACACTTAATGACTCCACAAGAGAGTCTGAAGTCTCAGTCCGACGATGAACAGAGAGTTATAGTTTTGCATAAATACCCCATAGAAGTTTAGTCCGAGCGAGCAGTGAGTCTTTTCTTTCTGCAAAAGTATTATGCACGATCAACCGATTGTTGCCACATAGAACTATAACTCGTCGCTAATGAATAGATATGCAAGGTGCTAGAAGCTTGCGCGGACAGAGTGTTTTCCACTTCTCTAAAAATGTTGTAACGCTTTGCAATAAAAAACGTTTTTAGCAGTTAGAAATGTTGTATTAGTCAAATAACTCTAATAGTACAGGTCAATGAAAAGTCTAAAGCGTATTTTCTATGTGAGTGGGATGTTCCTTGCAACCGTTGTAGCTCTCACGGCTTGCAAAAAGGAAAAAGTAACCCCGAAAGAAAAAAATGAGCTCGGTGAGTGGAAGCTCTCTACCATTGTGCTCACACAGCCTTCGAGTGCAACGCCTGCACTTACGATAGACGTAAACAATGCTAGCGCGACCACACAGTCGCTTACAGCATTTGTTACGACAGAGTTCCCTACACTCGCGCCAACGATTACCCCAATGCTTGCTGGTGTGGCTGTGTTTTTGCCAACTGTAGCAAATGTGGAGTTCGATTTTGAAGATAAAGGCGTTTTGAAGATTGAGAACCTTCCGAACAAGACGCCCGACGTACACGGTACGTGGACGATGAAAGATAACACCGTAACGACGAATGTCGCTTCATTTCCTACGGATAAACTGGGAAGCTATGGGATTTTCTTGGGGCTATTGGCAGGCAAAGACGTGAATTTCACGAAAGACGGGGATAGGATGGTACACAAGAAGAAGGGAAGTGAACTTCTGGAGTCCATTGGTACGTTGGTTGGTTCAACGGGTGGTGAGGCTATGAAAGGGGCTTTGGCTGCTCTCAAGGCAAAGTACGCCGATTCTGAGGTAGTGCTTACCCTAGTTAAGAAAAATTAATCTTTACACAAGCGACGGCAATGGGCACAGAAGAAATTATTTCACTCCTTCTCGATGAGGGGAATTCCCTAACAGCCAATGAGAAGCTCAGGGCTAAAGTGCCCTTTGACAAGCTGTACATTGACGAGAAGATCAAGCGACACGAGCGTTTGCTCATCTGGTCGAAGCTCGTAATTGTGTTGCTTGTTGTAATCAATGCAGCATCGTTGCTCGTGCTATTTTTATTCAACGATATTGAGGTAACCTCAAGCTATTGGCTGCGAGGTGTGTTGGCTGTTCTTTTCATTGTTGCGCTGCTCGGTTTACCGTCGGCTATCATCAATCATGGGCGCAATGCGACGATTTTGCGCGTGATTCGCGATATCCGTAAGAGTCAGGGTGAGATTTAAGACCTTGCTCAGCTCCAGAGCGACGCTATGCAAGGCGATGTTTCGGCAAACAGGTATAGCATTTTCGCGCGTGGTGTGTGCGTGGCTGCTCCGCGACGAAATGCGCTAAGTTTTTGGATTC
Source organism: Bacteroidia bacterium (assembly GCA_905373475.1). Lineage (GTDB taxonomy): Bacteria > Bacteroidota > Bacteroidia > Bacteroidales > CAJPTX01 > Bacteroides_D. Next base: position 18,122 of record CAJPTC010000005.1, read on the forward strand.
ATGCCCATTCCCCACGCGGACATGGGATACATTCACAACTTCTCTACACACTGTGTAGAGAAGTTTTTTTTACCCTTTTTCGTCAGAAAAAGAGGAATAGTTATAGCGGGTGTACTGCTTTACTAATGTCGCTTCTCCAAGCTTGGTGGGTACGCAACCCAACACGAGTCCTACGGCAAGTTTCACAACCCGTATGCATTATAGATGATGTCTGCCAGCTAGAGGAAGTATATCGCCAGGTGGCAGAGAATGAAGCGTCAACACTTCCGCCCATTGTGCTTGTTTGTCGTCCGCGTCGTAACAGATCCTATTGGCAGACGTGGTGTCACCTCTATAGAGCCATGCCGCACGGCGTAGTGATAGATCTCTATACTTGGGGGCTTTTGCTCTCTATTGACAATATCGCTCTTCACAAGTTTGCTGTTCGTGGCTTCATACGGTGTGAAAACTTTACCGATTAACGTGATAATCAATCTCCTCTGTATTACCCTTTCAGAGTGAAAAACTGCGGTCTGTGTAGAGACTTGTGTGACTCGAAAGCCGAGCTGTGTCCCAAGAATTTGTTAGGGCGCGACAAACTATACAGACTTTTGTCGCGTTATTCTTACACCATAACTTGTGTCACATAAAGGTGTTTGTGAACCTGAACTAGAAATAGAACCCTGCCAGTAGCGCTTATGCGTGGCGGGAAGTGCGGTCGCATGTTACAATAAATAATCATATACTATATGAAGAAGGTTGTTTTAATCGTTGGGCTTTTGTGCTTTGCTTTCTCTCTTTTGGCACAAGAGCCGATACGCTTTGGGCGGCAGACAGTGCTCCTCGAAGCCAATGTACAGCCGAAGGCGCGGGGAGTTAGAAACACCTCTAGCCTTGAGCTCGGTCTCCCCACAGGGGAACGTCTCAATGTCCTAGTACAGTTTGCTGGTCAGATCAATTACACAGACTTAGCGAAAAAGGGCGTTGAGTTGGAAAATTACCTAGGAGGTAACGCCTATTTCGCAACGGTGCGACCAGGTGCTACGCCTAACGAGTTCCAGAATACGGGAATTCGGACCATCGTCCCTATAAAAGGGGAGTGGAAGTTAGCAGATGAACTCATAGCTAACAACATCCCTGACTATGCGAGCGATGGTGACAAGGTGGCGCTGACACTCTATTGGTTTCCGACCGTAGATTGGCAGTGGGTAAAGAGTTATCTCGCCCAACATAACATTGCTTGTGGCGAAGGTGCTGATTTGTTCCGCTGTGTCCCGATTATGCTTCCGAAAAGTGAAATAGAGAATTTGGCAGCACAGGAGTGGACGCAGTTTATAACCCTGAAGGATGCTCCGAAAGAGTTGGCAAACTATTGGGGGGCGCGTATGCATGGTGCTGCTCAGCTGAGACTACCCTATTCGCTCGGTGGGCTAGAGCTAACGGGAAAAGGTGTCAAAGTGGGTGTGTGGGATGGCAATGTTGCGCCTCACATTGATTATGGCGATCGTGTGCATTGTCTTGAATTTGAGACAAGTTTGAAATCTACGGGCGCTCACGGTATGCATGTTACAGGAACGATAGCAGGAGCAGGCCTTTTAGATGCTCGTGCTCGTGGTATGGCTCCTGAAGCGGAGGTCTGGACAAGCAATTTTAATGTCTCGTCAAATGGGAAGATTGTTCCGCTCGAGATGTTTGAGGTATGGCAGGCACACAAAATCTCGCTTACCAATAACTCCTACGGATTGTCTTATGCGCGCTCTTGCGAGGCATACAATAATCTTACCTATAGTTCCTACACTTCGGAGGCTGCAATTGATATTCTGAGTGCGGATGTCCCCACTCTAACACACGTTTTCGCTGCGGGTAACGAAGGAGCAGCATGCAAGAAGATGGGCTCTGTCACACACCGTGCTAAGAACCCCATCTATGTTGGTAATGTTTCTCACCTCGGAGGTATAGAAGCGTCTTCTAGTCGTGGTCCTTCGGATGATGGTCGTTTGTATCCTACTGTTTGTGCAAGAGGTCTCAGTGTATGGTCTACAGTAGATAAACAAGAGTATGTGGGCATGACGGGTACTTCTATGGCTTGTCCCACGGTGGTGGGGCATTTGGCGCTCCTTACCGAACGGTATAAAATGCTGAATGGCGATGCCGTACCTACGAACGATCTTGTAAAAGCTCTCATTGCGAATACGGCAAGAGACGAAGGCAATGAGGGACCTGACTACGAGTACGGTTATGGTACAATAGAGACTGCCGAAGCCATCAAGGCGATGGAAAATAAATGGTATAAGCAGGATATCATTAAGGTAGGCGAAGCACCGAAGCAGTACACTATTGATGTTCCAAATGGTGTTGACGAATTACGCGTAATGATCGTTTGGAATGACCCAGTTGCGATCAAACCTTACGCATACGGAGAAAAGGCACTGATAAATGATCTTGATCTCTCTGTAGAACATAATGGACAGACAACACAGGCGTGGGTACTGGATAAGGATCGTCCAACGTTGCCTGCTACACAGGGAAAGAACGATGTGGATCCCATTGAACAAGTAGTAATCGCGAAACCGAGCGCAGGGCAGTATACGGTAAAAGTCGCTGCTGAGATCAAGCAAGGAGGAAAGCAGCCTTATGCACTCACATGGTATTTTGCGAAAAAACAACCTGAGTTCGTTTCTCCTATTGCGCAAGAGAGCTATCGTCCAGGCGAATACATACTCATGAACGTAAAGAATATGTTCGGACGGCTTGCTGTAGAACTTTCTTACGATGGTGGCAAAACGTATGTCAACTTAGGCGAGAAAACAAAACGTGCCCTGATTACAATTCCAGAGGACGCTACACCGACGAACAAAGCGCTGTTGCGAGTGACGGATGAAGCAGCTAATGTCCTGATTATGCAACAACCCTTTACGATAATGGGGCAGCCCAAGAAAGTTCAGCTGACCGAGGGTGATTGCTCAACAAGCGGATGGAAACTGACATGGGAGGCTGTTGTGGGCGCTAAATCCTATGATATCTTGAAAGGAGATATAAGCAAGGGCGACTTTAAGGTGATAGGCAATGTGAGCGAAACGTCTTTTGATATTCCCGAAGTAAACATTGACCCATCGTACAATGTATTTGCTGTGCAGGCAGTGCATGCCGATGGTTTCCGAGGGCAACGTAGTTTAGGTGTACTTTCACAAGGGGTTATTGCCAAATCATTGACGCTAACGGATCTTCCCTACGAGGAGACGTTTATTGGTTATCCCTTAAAAAATGTACAGCTGGTGCTAGGAAAGAAACTTGTTCTCGAGCGTCAGGAGACACCCGTAAGTGCGCGTTTACCCTTGGGGTCGATGATGTTACAGATCAAAGGCGAGAAGGTTGAGAAAGATTGGTCTAGTCCATTTACAAAACGCGACAATGTAGCCGCTCTCAAGGTTTGTAATCTTGACCTGACGGCGCTCGATAAAACGAAGAAATTATTCTTTACCGCTTACGGTCTGCTTTCTTATAAAGATGCGCCCGAAGACTCACAACTACGCCTAGTGGTAAATGGCACTCCTGTGAAGAATGTGTTGGGAGAAGAAGTCTATAAGGCTGACAATGGCGACCACAGTTATGCGTGGGATATTAGCGACTTTGCGGGACAGAAAGTAAGTTTGTCGCTAGAGTCAGCGCATAAGAAGATTGATAATAGCTTCACTATCGTCTCCTACGAAATTGCCTATGAGAAGGAAAAAGTTGATATTCAGTTAATTCCTGTAAAAGAGGTTGAAAGCAAGGCTAACATGGGTAAAGAGACTTTCTCTTTCAATGTTACCAACAATACCTCGAAGGCTGTGAAAAATATCCCAGTTTCAATTCTTGTGGATGGTAAAGTGGTATACAACACCATAATTGAGGAGCTACAAGCCTTTACTGATCACTTTGTGGAGTATACTTATGATTTCTCTACTCCTTCGCTTGATGGTAAGAAATACCAAATCGAACTCCGAGCGAATGTAGAAGGCGATACGAACCCTGCGAATAACGTGGTAAAACGTGAGGTCTACAACAAGGGGAATGTCATCATTATGACGCATAGTACAAAGATGCAATCTTTCTATGGCTTACAAATCCCCGTTGAAGATATGCGCGACGAGAAGATTACAGATCCCATCCGCTTTACCGACTTTGGAGGTGGACTTGAGAACTACCCAACTAAGGAGTTGGCGTCGATGTGCTTTAAGCCGACAACGGCAGGACAAGTGGTGCAGTTGGCTTTTGAAAGCTACGACATTGCTCCTCAGGATACGTTGTATGTCTATACAAATATAGATGCTACAAAGGATGCGCAAAAGAGCACTCCGACATACAAGTTGTCTGGGAAAGGCGCTAAACTGTTCATTTCTAACCATGAAGCGGGTACAATTGTCGTTCGTTTCAAAACACGTAACCCAAATCCGCGTTCTGGCTGGATTGCTGAGGTGCGACAGGTGAAATTGCCTAACCTTTGGGCATTGGCTACGACTGCTCCTTTGAAGGAGGTGAAGGTGGATGACAATCACATCCAGATTAAAGCGAAGGTGGTGAATAAGACAAGTACTGTTTTGTATTCAGTGCCTGTTACCATCAATGTAGAAGGGAAAGTTTTCCAGACCGAGATACCGAAACTCGATAAAGGAGAAAACGAGTATACGCTGTCTAAACTCATTGATGTTACGCCGCCCGTGAATGTCAATATTACAGTAATGTTGGGACGCGACGGAGATACAAACGATAATAAGGCTTCGTTGAAGTACGAAAATGATCCGTATTTGATGAATGGGAAGGTTGAGAAACCGTCCTTGTTCTACATCTCTGCTATGGAGACGACAGGTCAAAAGGCGGTATCCTGCTTCCCAACTTCGCAGCTCTTTTATCGTATGACGACGCGAGTTGTACTCTATAAAGAGAGTCCGAACCTAATGCGTTGTACCTTTACTTATGGTGAGGCTGCAACTACAGCGCTCTTCCCAGCTAAATTGCGTGTTTGGATCGACCTGATTAAGGATGATGGTAAACTCAGCAACGAAAAACCAGAGTACTATGAGTTGTCTCTACCTGCAATTAGTAAAATGGAGGAAAAGCCTGATGTGGCGGGCATACCGATTGACTTTACACAGCTTACCAGTCTAGCTGCAGGTGATTATCGGATGCGTGTGGCGCTTTTCTCTGATGAAAACTGGACGAAGTTCAAAAACGGCGAAAAAGTGCCGTGGGGACAAATCTTCGATTGTACGGCAGATGTTAGGGATGGGAAGAGTCCTTTGGAGAAGGATCTGCAAGTGCTCGGATTTGAAGACGTGTCTTCTGGAACCGACCTTAAGGAAGATCAGGTACTGAAGGTGCGAATTCGCAATAATGGCTTATTGCCCGTAGAGAGCTTTACGCTTGAGGTCAAACAAGATCGTAATGACTTTACGAGTGAGACGATTAACGAACGCATTGAGCCTTTTGGTGGCGAGAAGGTGGTTACGTTGGCAAAGAAGGCGAATTTGAAAAATTATGGTGTTTATCGTTTTGATATCACAATCAAGGACGAGGACGCAAATCGTGAGAACAATACCGTTGTAGAACGCGTGTACCATTACACGCCAGCAACCAACGATCTGTATTCGTTGCATTTTGTGGGTGCTAATGACCAGTGGTTGCAGATTGCCGACATGGGGGCACAGCATATTCGGACGCAAGTGACCGTTGAGGGGTGGTGGAAATTAGATGTCCCCCAACAAGCGCTGCTTTTGCAATCGAAGTCGTTTAAACTGGCTTCGCTTTACAAATCGTCTGCTGGGGTTGATAATGCAATCTACCTTGAAATGGGCGGCGGACGTACCATTTTCCGCTCGAAGAAGGCAGTATTTAAGCCTGGTCAATGGCAGCACGTAGCAGTGACTGTTTCTTTCAGTGCTACTCTTCTCGGAAATGTCGTTGAGGCGCATTGCTACATTGATGGAGAGGAAGTTATGCTCGAAGGGGATGGGCAGCGAAACTTTGCTTTTGACTATATGCTCATGAACCGCTCGTTAAAGGGTGACATGGGGATGTTCCGAGTTTGGAACAAAGCACGTACGGCATCCGAAATAAAAGATAACAGGTTTAAGAGTGTGCGCAAAGCAGATGGGGAACTTCCACAAGAGTGGAAGACGGAGAACGGGAAGCAAGTCCTGAAGTCAGGCTGCATACTTGAATATATGCTCAATGAAGGACAGTCGAACGGCATAAGTTCCGCGAATACCTATCCTGCACAAATTTGGACTCCTGGTAGAGAGTCTAGCGACGTTTGGCGTCCGCTTTCGCAGCTTGTTAGTAGTGTAACTACGGAAAAAGCAGTAGCACCCTCCGTTTGGAATAACAACGAACTGGAGCTTACGGTGAACCACATTACAGAGTGGAACAAAGTGAAGCTTGAGTTTATTGAAGCATGGGCTGGTACTAAAATTACCGAGAAGGGGAAAGCGGTAGAAATTACCAAAGACACAGAGCTGGATTTTAGCAATAGCAATCACCAGCTTACGTTTGAAGCAAAGCGTGACGATCTCTTCGGCAAAAACTTTAAGCAGGAGTTTACAGTACGCCTGATACAGGACAAGTCGGATGCTTGCAACCTAATAGCAATCTCTTTGTTGAAAGCAGATAATGAAGGGTTGAAGGAAGATGTGGTACTCACTAATCCAGAGCAAACGATTATACTACAGCCAGAGAATGCGGAAGGAATGGTCTTCGATGCTAAGCATGCAAAACTGACCGTTGTGGATATTTCACCCAATGCTACGCTCAAGTACCTAGGGAAAGATGTGGCAAAGGGCGAAAAGATAATGATGGATCTTTCTGAACCGCGCGTCGTAAAGGTGGTTGCAGAGAATAAGCGTACTTCAAACTCTTATGTGATCAAGTTATCGCAACAGCAAACTATTAAGTGGGGGACTGAGCTAATTAAAACTCCTTATACGGGTACGCCACAGAAATTGGATGCTGTAGCTTCCTCTGGTTTGCCGTGTTCCTATTACACGAAGGATGAGAAGGTGGCAGTAGTAAATGCGAAGGGTGAGCTTGTTACGGTGGGAGCTGGTACTACCCAAGTGGTTGCAATTCAGCTTGGTAATGCCTTGTATCAGCCAGCGCCCGAGGTTACACGTTCGGTTGAGGTTGAGCGTGTACCGCTCACAATTAAGTTACTGCCTGCACAAATGCATCAGGGCGACTATATACCCGATTGGAAGTTCGAGTACGAAGGCTTGCTCTTTGAAGGACAGCAGGAGGTACTTGAAGGCGAGTATGGCATCAAGTTATCTGATGGTAAATTCTGGAATGAGAGTATGCCAGCGCTTGCGCCTGGAGAGTATGATGTTGTTCCGTTGAACTATACTGCCCCTTATGATTTTGCAGGCTACAAGGTTACGCGCACAAGTGGAAAACTTACGGTACTAGAACCTAAAAATGCGCTTGTGGTGACGATAACTGTAAAAGACGAAGCTGATGCTCCTGTACCAGAGGCTAACGTAGTTTGCGGAAATGTGCCTTATAAGACTGATGCGCAGGGGCTTGTGAAGTGCTACATGAATGAGAAAGGTGAGTACGAAGTTGCTGTGTCAAAGGATAACTATACTTCGGCTCGTCAGACCATTAAGCTTGACAACAAGTCTATAGCGGTTGAGTTACAAATCAAGAAGCTGGAAGTGACTCTGACCTACACGGCAGATGCTAACGGTATTATCCAAGGCGAGAAGGTTCAACAGCTTCCCAAAGGAGGAACTGCTGAAACCGTGGTCGCAATGCCGAAAGTGGGCTTTAAGTTTGTGAAATGGAGCGACGAGAATACGGACGCAGCGCGTACGGATCGCAATGTGTTGGAGACCAAGACTTATAATGCAACATTTGCAACAGCTACTTACAAACTGACCTATCTGTTAGAGGAGGGCGGTGAGTTTGATGCAACATCGGGGGCTGCAACACAGGAGGTTAATTATGATGCTTCTGGAGCTACTGTTAAGGTAAAGGCGAAAGAAGGTTATGTCTTTGTAGGATGGTCTGACGGGAAAAAGGAGTTGGAACGCACCGATGCTAATGTGAGAGAAGACAAGGTACTAACGGCTCGTTTTGTTCCAATGTACCCACTTACATATTCCGAGAACTTTGATTGGAACGAAGCCGCTTTGCGTTACTGGACAGCTGCTCCCAATGCAGATGAGAAACAATGGAAATGGCTTGAACGGAAGACTTTTGAAACAGGGAAGCCTGGGCGCGTAATGGGTTTTGCAGAAGGTAAGAGCATGACAGAGGCTGTCGAACTCGTTTCGCCTTATCTCTCTATTAAAGACTTGCCAGCTAGTGCGAAACTTAAGGTAGAGTTTACTTTCTTGCTCGATAAGAAAAATGCTTCAGCAGTCATTACGGCAAATCTCGAGTATGCTTTGGATGATGCAACGACTTGGACGGTGTTGAAAGATCTGAGCACTGCTACTATGGCCAACAGTGCGATGGATGCCGAAATTGAGAATTCGACTCTGACGGGCAAGAATTATATCCGCTTCCGTTGGTCATTCGAGACAAACGGTACGCTATCGCGCGATAAAGTAGCGCTTGACGACCTTAAGGTAAGCTACACCGTGGCGCCTGCTACGCAGAAAGTTACGCTGGAATATACAGCGGCTGAACACGGCTTCTTGCAGGTGGCAGGTAAAGGTAACCACCAGAGTGTCCTTCTTACCACTGATGAGGGTACAGATGGCGCTGAGGTGACTGCTGTACCAGACGAAGGCTATGAATTCGATGAATGGTCTGACAACCACTCGACTGTGGATAAACGTAAGGATAACGCAGGAGTTCGTACAGTAGCGACGTTCAAGAAGAAGCCTATACAGACGGGTTTTGTGACCTATACGGCAGAACCTACAGGACGTATAGAGGGACTCGCTTACCAAGAGGTGGAAGTTGGTCAACATTCGACGCGAGTTGTGGCTCTGGGCAACGAGGGCTATACATTCTTACAATGGTCAGATGGTTCTAAGGAAGCATCGCGTACGGATCTAATCACAACAGAAGGACAGCAGTTAGCGTTGGAAGCACGCTTTGCAGTACAGCTGACACTTCAGTACCTTGTGAAAGGTAAAGGGAAGATTGAGGGTGGCGATGCAAAGCAACTCCTGATGAGCGGCGAGAATGGTGTTGAGGTTGAGGCTGTGCCCGATGCACATCATCATTTCGTGAAATGGGAAGAGGACGGAAATACCAATCCGAAGCGTCAGGAGCTTAATGTTACGAAGAATATGACCTTTACGGCACTCTTTGAGCCAGATAACTACAGCGTAAATATTACGACTGAGGGCGAGGGGACAATAGAGGTCGAGGGCTTTACGGCGGAACAATTGAAGGCTGTACCTTACGGAACGCAGCTCAAGGTTTTAGCTAAGTTCGAGAAACCGTGGCAAGTGGAGACCATTATCGCTAATGGTCAGGATATTACAAGTTCGCGTCTCTATACAGTACGTGGTGATGTAAATATCCATGCGAAGTTCTCGCGTAAGGAAAATAAGTTTACGGTTAAGCTTGTTGCCATAGGAGAAGGTACAATTGCCGCTGAGGGCTACGACGAAGAGCAGCTCAAAGAGGTTGATGGTGGCACGGTACTGAAGATCGTGGATACGCCGAAGAATGCTGACTATAAGTTGAAGAGCTTGAAGGCTGGCGATGAGGATATTCTTGCTTCTAAGTCCTTTACCGTTACCAAAGACATTGTTGTAACAGCCGAGTTTGAACAGACGACCGCTGTAGACGACCTCGTATTTGCTAATGTGATGGTTGCTCCGAATCCGTTCAAGGAACAATTGCGAATTGCGAACTACGAATCTCGTGGTGAAACGGCATACGAGTTACTCAACGTAAATGGTCAGTTGGTACGTTCGGGTAGTTTGCAACCGACTGAAACAGTGGTTGAAACCTCCAATTTGGCACAAGGTGTATACGTCCTTCGTCTCACGACCAACCACGGTATCGTTAAGACGTTTAGGCTCGTAAAAGAGTAGACTGAAATGAACCTTGCTTGCAAGTTTACCACGCTTGGTGTGCTACAAGCATGAGGTTAAAGAAAAAGGAGCATTGCAATAGCAGTGCTCCTTTTTTAATACTGAAAATTTGGCGTGGGATGTGTCAAAGTAGAAATCGGGACTCCCAATTATGTCGTAATTGCAAATTCCAGAATATGAGCAGGCTGTGTATTGCTCAGAGCAAAACGATAGGAACTGATGCAGGCAGGCACTACCACAACCTCCATAGGGTTAACCAGTATGGAGGTTGTTCCCGTTTCGCTTGTCCAGCTGAGTATAAATGGCGTATTAAGGCTTAAGTAGGAGCGGAGTTTGTATTCCTTTTCAAAAAAAAGTGGTGTGCCTTCCTGTACGACGTGTTTGGCAAGGTAAAGCGGTGCAATATTTATAAGTTCTTGTGATTTGCGCTCTGTTTCTGGAGCTTCATGTCGTATACCGACTTGTTGTGACAAGCAGATAGCAGCACAGCCAAGCTCTACGTGCAGTTCCCGTTTGTTGCCATGCGCATCTGTGCGTCCCCAGTCGTAAAGACGGTAGGTCGTATCGCTAGGCTGTTGTACTTCCAGTAGTTGAATTCCTCCACCTAAAGCATGCACCAAACCACCAGGCACAAAGTATATGTCACCCTTGTGTGCGCTATAATCTGCCATTTGCTCTACCAGCGTCTCTTCCTCAATACACTTACGCAGTGTTGCCTTATCGAGTGCTTGCTTAAAACCTGCATAGATGCGGCTGCTTTGTGTGGCTTCTAGTATGTACCACATTTCACTTTTTCCGTTGGGCTGTCCGTGGAGCTGTGCAAATGCGTCGCCGGGGTGCACCTGAATGGAAAGAGGGGAAAGTGTATCAATCCATTTAATCAGAGGGATTGAATTTTCTTGCGCATTGTTGCCTAGTAGAGGTAACGAATAGTAGTCTAAAAGAAAACGAAGATTTTGCCCCTCTAATGCCCCATTTCGGACAATAGACTCGTGTCCTTGCAATGCAGAGAGCAGCCACCGCTCACCTATGGGAATGCCCTTTATGGGCTCTCCTAAATGTCTTCCCCCCCATGGGCGTGGTACGTTTTCCCATGCGAAAATAAGCGGATAGAGGTTTTTTAGTTTTTCCTTCATGTCTTCTGTTAGCTTAATAGAAATCCGTATTCGTAAACCTTCGGCACAATTTTAAGGCGGAGAGCTTCCATGGCTGCCTTCAAATTGCCCAAGAGACGATTGTATTCGGCATCCTCACTTCTGCTATTCATTCTCCCTTTACGCAAATTCTGATCGCTTGTCGCACTATTGCCCCGTCCGGGCACGGACCGACCTTGAAAATATTCCCGAATGTCGTAGTACGATGCATTGGGGTTAGCGTTCGGCTGCGCATGGTAGTAACGCCATAGCTCGCGCCCCGCGTCAAGTACTGCCATGGCTTCTGGTGAAAAGACGAGCGGTTCGGTAGGTATAAACAACTGTTCTTGTGCCAAATCGCGCAGAGTGCCAATCCGTTGTTTGGACTGTTTTTCTTCCTCGCTTTGCGCAGTACCTAGTACCTCGCACTTAGTACTTGCGCCAGAGGCGCATCGTCCTTGTATAAAGTCTGTCATGAAGTGGCTCTCAAACGCCTCTTTGGCATTGACTTCTTGTTCGATAAACGGAATCCAATGGTTAGTACCGTACTGACTTCGTATGTAGTTGGAAAACAATAGGAATGTAAGACAATCAGATTGAAACAATTGGTCGGTCATATAGGCTGCTGAGGGATACAGAAATTGATCGCGATCGTTGTGCCATTCTGCCTTTACTACTATTCGTACTGCAAAGTAGATAGCAATTACGAACAGGTTTTGTGCACCGACAAGCGTATGACGTCCCCCTTTCTTTCGGGGTCGCTCCACATTGTCTAAAAAAATGGTATTCCAATTCTGAAAATCATTACCCACTGATGCCAGATGCCCAATTGCCTCGTTAGTTGTTACGGTAGAATATGTTTTAAGCCAGTCGCTAATTAGCTTTTTCCCATCGTAGCTCTCACAATATTTTTCGCCGATCGCTTTACCATCTGCATCGAGGAGAGGAAGTGCAATACCACGAAAAGTCTCTTTTAACTTCGTGTCCCAGATGAAAAATCCGATAGGGAATTCGCCGTTCACGTTGTCAAATGTACGTGCAGGGACAAGAAATCCTGACAGTAATTTGGGCTGAAAATTGGCTCGGAAATCATTAAAATTTGGAGCTTGAAGATGTTTTAATGTTGAGAATTGCCCTATGATACAATTGCTTAGTTCATAATAAATGCGCAATAAGAATTGGGCATACAGTTCAGCACTGGCTTTCCCCATTTTGTCGGCATACAAGTCATGAATGCGACAGACCTGGACGTCGCGCCGTTGCCGACCGATACGCGCATCGCCTTCCACATACGGCGGATTGATATATACTACCAGCCTTTTGCGCTTTTCGGGATTGTTTATAATATCTTGTAGCGGTTGCGGGAGCTTCGTAAACTCATCGTTCAAGAAATCGAACTGGAATACGTGACTTTCCAACAGGTTGGCCCCGTTCCTGATGCGGTCTTTCATCACGTCGACATCCTGCTGATCGAGCGTCGAAGCCCATATATGGTACTTGTTGGTGAGCCCGTTCAGGAGGTTGCCCGTACCCGCGGCACAGTCCCATACGTAGTATTCGTCTTGCCAGTTTTCGCCTAATGCGTCGGCAAGATACTTTTGCGAGAGGTCTACCCAGATCTTGGGTGTAAAGAATGAACCCTTGCGCTCGCGCACATCTTGCGGTACAAGGAGGTCGCGCCGCTTGATGATGTAGTCCCAGTATTCCTCGCGTGGCGGGCGCTGGTACAGACTCCAAAACTGCGCGTGTGCTTTCTGCTGGCCTTTGAAAAATACCTCGCTAGCGGTAAAAAGACCATCTGCATCTACTTTTCTATCAACTATATAACGATTGTCGCGTAGTAGTACAAAGAGGGCTTTCTTGATAGATTGATTGTTGTTTGAAAGGAGGTCGGCTAGGAAAAAGTCGCCATCGATTAGACCGCGTTTTTTCAATCCCTCCCAGTTTACATCAATGCTTGGCTGCACTTGTGCCAACCAACGCTGGTAGATGCTCACGAAGTTGTTCTTGTTAATCTGTATTAGCTCGGAGCTTTCGCTTAAATGCTGTTTTATGAACTCGCGTAGCTCGTTTTCGTGCACATCGTAACGAAAGATGTAGGCGGTTTTATCTAAAGTTGCTTTAACAGCGTCGTATAGCAAGCTAAATTCGCGCGATTTCTCATCAGAGGGTGTCACGTTCCAGTTGAAATCATTCTGCGAGAAAAAGGGTAGAATGTCTTTGTATGGAATAAAGGCAATCTTCTCGGCATCGAAAGCAGCGAGAAAGGGAGGTGGTAGAAAGGTCTCGAAGGTGCACGCTTTGCCGATAGTTAGAATGAGTTGCACGAGGGGTTTGTAGATATCGGCAACTACGCCGCGTTTGGCTTCCGCCCAGAGCAAAGAAACCGTTTCTCGTCCCTCTGTAGGGGCGAGGCATGCCTCGCCCGCTATTACATGCTTTGTGTCTTGTTTTTGGGTAACGCAGAAGTCAATTTTTCCGAGCCTGTTACCACAATCGTATGCAGCAAAGAATTGCTCGGCTATGCGAATTTTTAGTTCCTCTTCTTGTAGGTTGTTGTATTGCGGCATGCGGTCTGTATCTTTTTTATTTGCCTCTAAAAAACTATGCCTTTCTTGGAGTTGTTGCCTTAGCAATGTTGGCTACGCGTTGTGCTACGGCTTCCATTAACCACCGCGGTGTGGAGGTCGCGCCGCAAATGCCAAGGTGCTCGACACCTTCTAACCATTCGGGAGCAATTTCGTCTGTACCCGTTGTGAAATATGTACGCGGGTTAACGCTCCTGCACTCTTCGTAAAGCATCTTTCCGTTAGAACTCTTTTGCCCGCTCACGAAAAGAATAGCATCGTGTTGCTTTGCAAAGGCTGCCAGCGATTCATGGCGGTTGGCTACCTGCCCGCACGTGCTGGCATGCACTTTTAGTGGGAGGTCGGTTGTCCCCAATGCTGCTTGCATACGTTCCTCAATGAGCGTAGTAATTGCCTTGTACTGTTGCGCGCTCATAGTGGTTTGAGAAAAGCATTCGATCGGGCGCCGGAAATCTATTTGCGTCAAATCTTCTTTATGCTGTACTACGTGCACTTCGCAATCTGTTTGTCCTCGTAATCCGTTAACCTCTGCGTGATCAGGCTTCCCGAAGATCACGATTTGTCCACCAACAGTTTTAAGCGTCTCGCCGCTCTTTTTTACCTTCTTCTGCAATTGCAATACTACAGGGCACGTAGCATCAATGACCTCCATGCCCAGTTCCTGAGCTTTTGCATACGTAGTGGGTGGTTCGCCATGCGCACGAAACATGATGCGTTCCCCCTTGTGTGCTACTAATTCGTCAGCATAAATGGTTCGTAGCCCTGCTTTTTCTAAGCGCTGTACCTCTGCTCCGTTATGAACAATATCGCCCAGACAAAGTAACTTGCCACACTGTCCGAGTTCGTGTTCGGCAAGCTCTATGGCGCGTACTACGCCAAAACAAAAACCAGAATTCGGATCAATTTCAATCTGCATCGCCTTGCTGCACTCTCGTTTGTTTGGTTCTAAGGCAAAGGTAGTAGGTTACTACTACTGTTTGAGCAAGAAGCGGGTCAGTTCGTCCACTTTGGCTACGCCGTGGTAACCATCAGAAGGCATGGCTGCCATAGCTTCGCGTGTGAGATTAGCGCCAAAAATCTGTTTGAAACCGAGACGGTGTGCTTCCAGTGTACGTTGATCCATGCGTGCTACGGGGCGGATTTCCCCCGCTAGTCCTACTTCGCCCGCAAAACACCAATCGGTGGGGACAGCAAGGTCGTATACTGAGGAGAGAATAGCCACCAGAACGCCAAGGTCTACGGCGGGGTCTTCTACCTTTATTCCTCCCGCAATGTTGAGAAATACATCTTTCGTACCCATACGCAGATTCAGTCGTCGTTCTAGTACGGCGAGGAGCATGTTTAGTCGTCGCGGATCGTAGCCCGTTGTGGAACGTTGCGGTGTGCCATACGCTGAATTGCTAACGAGCGCTTGCACTTCTACAAGAAGCGGACGAATTCCATTTAATACGACGGTAACGGCAATGCCGCTCAGCGCCTCCTGTCGGTGCGAGAGGAGAAGTTCAGAGGGATTTGTTATTTCGCGTAGCCCAGAACTCTGCATTTCGAACATAGCAAGCTCGTAGGTCGAGCCAAAGCGATTTTTTATAGAACGTAGTAGGCGGTAAGTGTGGCTAGAATCGCCTTCAAACTGAAGTACAACGTCAACAATATGTTCCAGCACTTTGGGACCTGCCAGCGTACCCTCTTTGTTTATGTGTCCGATGAGTAGTACGGGCACGCCGCTGGTCTTGGCATAGCGAAGTAAGGCGGAGGCGCATTCGCGTACTTGTCCCACAGAACCAGCCGAGGAGTCCATATTCTCTGTGTAGAGCGTCTGGATAGAATCTATCACAACAAAGCCTGGGTTTACTTCGGCACAATGGTGTAGGATGCTTTCGAGTAGCGTTTCGTTGAGTACGAGGCAGTTGTCTGGAAGTGCTCCGAGTCGGTCTGCGCGCATACGGATTTGGCTAGCGCTTTCTTCGCCTGAGACGTACAAAATGCGGTCAAAGTGACTGCGAAGCGCTATTTGTAATGATAGGGTCGATTTGCCGATGCCTGGTTCGCCGCCTAACAGCGTAATAGAGCCTGGGACGATGCCGCCCCCCAGTAGCCGATTTACTTCTTGTAACCCAGAGTCTAGACGTATCTCGTTGCTGCTTTGTACCTCGCGTAAGTTCTGGGGGTGTGCTTGACGCGAAATCTCAATGAGCCCCTTGGTGTGTGTGGTGGGCTGTACTACCTTTTCTTCCACGTAGGTGTTCCATTGCCCACATGCGGGACAACGCCCTAACCACTTTACAGAACTCGCGCCGCAATTCTGACAAACGTAGCTACTTTTTACCTTGACCATCTGTGTTACTCTTTGTTCGCTTCCGTACAAAAGTAAACAAGTAACACAATGCGAGGAATACGACGTAGAGGAGAATTTGCCCTTCGTGCGATAGGGTAGCGTATGCCAATGCATCGGGGCGTGCCACACCCTCTACTGCGAGCCATAACACAACGGCTAGATGAAACGAACCGATGCCTCCTTGTGCTGGTATAATCATACCAAACGTGCCTACAACAAGGATTGCTAAACTCGCTGCTCCTCCCAATTGCGCTGTGGCTGGAAGCGCTAACGAAATGGTATAAGCCATGAGCCAGTAGCAGCCCCATAGCAAGAGAGTATAAACTACAAAAAGCCACTTTGACTTGAGCTTCACGATGCTTTGTATGCCATCCCATAGGGCAGCTTTTTTATCATTCCACCAACTTCGGAGGCGATTGCCGAAACGCCCAGAACGAAGCAGATAGAAAAGCAACAGGAATGCGAGAAAAACGCCCACAAAGAGTGCTAGCAATACAAATACCTTAGTAGACGAAAATGAGGCGAAAAAGGGTGCAAAAACAGTCTTCCATAGAAAAGAACCAAAGCGATCGAAACTGACAATAACCGCCAATAGGGTTACTATAAGCGTGGATATAAGATCTATTAGACGTTCGGTTACGACAGTGCCGAGAGTGGTTGCCAATGGCAATTGTGTACGCTTGGCGACCAACGTGCAGCGTCCTACTTCGCCTGCGCGCGGAACGAGAAGGTTTACAAAATAGCCAAAGAGGAGACCGTAAAGCGCGTCAAAGAATGTCACCGTGCGGTGCTCTACATTCATAAGCTGTTGCCAGCGTACGGCGCGAACAAAAAAAGAAGCGGTACTAATGAGTACCGCTATGGTTATCCAGCCCACACTAGCACCTCGAAATGAGGCAAGGAAGCTGTCTAGCTCTACCTCTCGAAATGCCAAGTAGAGCAATAATACAGAGAAGGGGAGTACCAGCAATACCTTAACGGCAGGATGCTTGAGATATGCCCCGAGCTTTGCCATAAGTGGCTGTACTAAACGTTGAGCCTATTGGTTGCCGTATCTGGGAATATGATGGAGGGTTGAAATGTCTTTGCCTCCTCGAGTTCCATGATACCGTATGCTATGATAATTACAATGTCGTTTACGGCACATTTGCGTGCCGCTGGTCCGTTCAGGCAGATTACGCCCGAATTGCGTGCACCGCGTATCGTGTACGTATCGAAACGTTCGCCATTGTTTACATTGACAATAGATACCCGCTCGCCCTCTAGAAGGTTTGCCGCCTCCATGAGTGCTTCGTCTATGGTAATACTCCCGATATAGTCCAGATTCGCCTCGGTAACGTGTACACGGTGAATCTTCGATTTAAGCATTTGTACTTGCATATTCTCTCCAATGCTTGCTAGTTCAAGAAGTGTGTAGTGCTTAGTACTAACGAAAAATGGTAAAAGGGTTAGGCTAGTAGCCTATATTGTCTATTAGGCGTACAGCGCCTGCTTGTACAGCGGTGAGGCATCGTGTTTGGTTTGGGCGGAATTCGGAGAGTGGTTCTAGTGTGTTGGCATCTGCAAATTCCAAATACTCTACGTGAAGCGGCGTGTGCGCTTCTATCTGCTGTATTGCCCAGTTACGCACCTCGGAAAGCGGTTGCGTCTTCAAGGGTTCGCCCAGCTGGCTCAGTGTAGCATAGATAGCAGGTGCTTCGCGACGACTCTCGGAGTCTAGCAACTGGTTACGCGAACTCATTGCCAAACCATCCGCCTCGCGAACGATAGGGCAAGGTACAATTTCAATCTGCATGTTCAGCTGGCGCACGAGGTCGCGAATGATGAGCATCTGTTGGTAATCCTTCTCGCCAAAATAGGCACGTGTGGGTTGTACCAGTTCAAAGAGTTTGCTTACAATTTGCCCTACGCCATTGAAGTGCCCAGGTCTGTGAGCGCCTTCCAAAACTTTGTCTAGGTTGCCAAAAGTAAATTGGCGAGTATCGGGGGTGGGGTAAATCTCTTTTTCGCTGGGGGCAAAGAAAATAGTAGCTCCAATGCTCTCAACCAGTTTTCCGTCGCTCATCAGGTCGCGCGGGTAGGTTCTAAAATCGTTCGGGTTATTGAATTGCGTGGGGTTCACAAAGTCGCTCACTACTACTACATCGTTTTCCTCAAGCGCCCGCTTGATGAGCGATACATGCCCCGCGTGGAGTGCCCCCATGGTGGGTACTAAGCCTATGGTATGCGACAGAACACGATACGCCTCCAACAGATTCCGTAATTCTTCACACGTCTCGACTTGTTGCATTTTTCTTTATGTCTTCTTTCAGTATTGTTTCAAACATATCCTGTGCCAGATCGTACGATCTGCGCATCCGTGCAGTTGCACTATAACGAACTAGTTGTTTTGTCTGCGGTAACGTTGTAACTCGCGGTCGCTATCGCGCTTTTTAAGCGTTTCGCGTTTGTCGTGCTGCTGTTTGCCTCGTGCTAAGGCGATAACCAATTTTGCATACCCCCGCGCATTGATGAAAAGCCGAACAGCAACAATGGTGTTCCCCTTAGCATTAACGCCCCGTTGTAGCTTTAGGAGCTCACGCGCGTTGAGTAGCAGTTTGCGGTCGCGTCGCACTTCGTGGTTATAGAAAGTACCGAAATGATATTCGGGGATGTGTAGATTACGCACCCACAGCTCGCCGTTGATGAAAAGGCAATAGGCATCTACGAGGCTCGCGTGCCCTTCGCGCAGCGACTTAATCTCAGTGCCCGTAAGCACCATGCCAGCTGTGTAGGTGTCGATAAACTCGTACTGAAAACTCGCCTTCCGATTTTTGGCTATCAACCGTTCTGCCATAGTCTGTACCACCAGCCCCTATTTAGAGCGCAAAGGTAAGCATAATTGTAAGTGATCGGCGTGTATGCCGCATAACCCAACAAACTAACGTTTATAACTTGGGCTTATACTGCGAATTATTGTACCCTAAAAGGTATAATAGTATCTAAGAAAGTTCCTTTATACCCTTTCTGATATAACACTAGATTTATTTGTTAGTTTTGTACCCGAGGTGGTATAATAGCGATGCCTATGAATAGTCTGTCGGCTACAGTAAAGATGTTGCGGAAGCAGTACAATCTGACGCAAGAAGAGCTCTCCTTGAAGTCGGGGGTTGGGTTGCGTTTCGTTCGCGACCTTGAACAAGGTAAGGAGACCTTGCGCCTCGATAAAGTGAACCAACTCCTTGACTTTTTTAATTACGAAATGGTTGCCACGCCCAAAACAACGAACCGATGAGGCAAGCCAAAATATTCTACAAAGAGCAGTTGGCGGGTATTCTGACGGAGAACGATGCGGGGTATGAGTTCCGCTACCTGCCAGGGTATCTCAGTTTAGAAACAGCAAAACCTGTAAGTCTGACATTACCGCTGCGCAAGGAAGCCTACGTAAGCGGAGTGTTGTTCCCATTCTTTGATGGTTTGATTCCCGAAGGATGGTTGCTTGATGTGGCATTGCGGAATACAGACATCAGCGCCCTAGACCGTATGTCTTTGTTGTTGGCTTGTTGCAAAGATTGTGTCGGGGCGGTGAGTGTTGTTGCGGAAAATGGAGAAAACCATGGCTAACTGTTTACATTGCTATCGCCCGCTTCTAAAGGGGGAACAGGATATGCATCCTGCTTGTTGTAAGAAGTTTTTCGGAACGACAACGTTGCCTGTTCTAGATTATACGACGAAGCACCTAGACCAGTTGGCGCTGCAAATAATTCAAGACCAAACCTCGTTGACGGGTGTGCAGCCGAAGCTATCCTTGCATTTGGAGGCTCATGAAGGGAGTAAACGCCTGACCATCGTCGGTTTTTGGGGTAATTATATCTGTAAACCGCAAACCGAGCAATATGAGATGATGCCTGAGGTAGAGGATTTGACCATGCACCTTGCAGAAGTGGCGCGTATTGAAGTAGTTCCCCATACTTTGATGCGCATGGCAGATGATACGCTTTGCTATCTTACGCGCCGAGTTGACAGAACGCCCACAGGTGAGAAGATCGCGATGGAGGATATGTGCCAACTGACGGAAAGAAAAACGGAGGATAAGTACAAGAGTAGTTATGAGCGAATTGGCAAGGCGATTCTGAACTATTCGTCTTTACCCAAAATGGATGTTACCAATTTCTTTGAATTGGTGCTCTTCTCTTGGTTGGTGGGGAACAACGACATGCACTTGAAAAACTTCTCTTTGTATGAGACAGCTACTGGGATGCGTTTGACGCCCGCTTACGACTTGTTGAATGCTGTTATCATCAATCCGAAAGACGCAGAAGAACTTGCCCTCACCTTGAACGGGCGAAAAAGAAAGCTACAAAGGGAAGATTTTGTTGAATTGGCAGCCACGCTGGGAATTGAGAGAGTAGTTGTAGAACGACTAATAAACAGGTACCGTGGACTATTGCCTAGGTTTGAGCCTGTTATTCAGAACTCTTTTCTCGGTGCTGATTTAAAAGAAAAATACAGTGCCTTGTTGCAGGAGCGGCTTGGAAGAATTTTTACACCATGACCACAAAATACGCATCGCGCATTTCTTTACGGCTTACCAAAGGTTGAAAATCATACTGGACTTAACCATACGAATGCATTGAAAATCAATGCTGTTGCAAACGCTCTTGTATAATGGGTAAAATCCACTCCATTTGTTGCGCGGGTGTCATTTCCGAATTGTCCAGCTCTATGGCGTCAGGAGCTTTGCGCATAGGGTCGCATGCACGTGTCTGATCGATTTGGTCGCGCTGCCTCAAGTTGCCTAGCACCTCTTCGTAAGTAGCGGCTATTCCTTTTGCTTTTAGTTCATCAAAGCGACGCTGTGCCCGAACAGTATCGCTTGCTACCATAAAAATTTTCAATTCTGCGTTTGGGAAGACGGTCTGCCCTATATCGCGCCCATCCATTACGACGCCTCCCTCGCACCCTAAAACGCGTTGCTGTGCCACCATGGCCCGCCGCACTGCAGGCAGAGCTGCTACTGGGCTTACTAGTGAACTAACGGCGCTACCACGTATTTCGTCGCCAAGTGGCTCGCCATCAAGTGTTACTACGGGCGCTTTACCCTCCTCACACACAAAGGATACTGTATGCTTCGATAGGAAGGACTCAATTTCGGTTTCCGATAATTGTTCGGGGGTCTGTATCCCTGCCCGTAAAAAAGCGAGGGTTACGGCACGATACATAGCGCCCGTATCTACGTAGATATAACCTAGCTCTTGTGCCAGCGCCTTAGCAAAAGTGCTTTTGCCACAAGACGAGAGACCATCTATGGCTATTGTGAGTCCGCGTTTCATTCTCGAAAATGGTATAATCCTCCAGAGATACTTTTGTGGTATGTCTCAAACACCGAAGTAAAGATCGCAATTTTATTCTTCTTCGTCCTCTTCCATAAGTTCCTGAGCGGGAGCTTCCACCCTTAAGCTCGGAGTATAAGGGCGCATTGCTGCATCGCGACCGCCGCTGAAATAGAATGCTACTGAGAGGTGATTGCTTGCACCACTAGTGTGGTACACGGCACGGCTAAAACGCAACGCTAAGCGGCGAACCTGTATACCAAATCCCCATGCAAAACCTTCGAGCGAATACTGCGCGGGCGTAATCATTGCCATGCGCCGCCCATGGTTATAGCTAGCCTGTACAAAGAAGTAGCGTGATGGGTGGAATTCAATGCCTACAATAGGGTGTGCAAGTAGTTCTGTGCTGACTTCTTGCCACGTGGAAGGCTTTTCGTTCGGGTCTGTACCCTTTGCCAGAGCGGAACTATAGGCAGATTCGCGTATAAAACGCCGTTGCCAGTTCTGAAGATGCTGTAGTGTAAAAACAAACACCAAAGGCGCATAGCGCATTCGTATTTTGGCGCCTGCTAAGAGTTCAAAAGGCGCGTCTTCGTGACGTCCCGAGTAGGTTTTTAGCGTCCCGCCGATGTTCTGCGCTACGAGTCCTGCCGAGACCAGCCCCTCGCTATCGGAG
This sequence comes from Bacteroidia bacterium, assembly GCA_905373475.1. Lineage (GTDB taxonomy): Bacteria > Bacteroidota > Bacteroidia > Bacteroidales > CAJPTX01 > Bacteroides_D. Next base: position 40,179 of record CAJPTC010000005.1, read on the forward strand.
TAGCCTATGGCCAGATCGCAGGCTAAACCAAACGACCAATAGCGTTCCAGACTCGAATACAGAGGGACAAGACTTGCACCAACACTCCAGCCTTTGGGTAAAAGATAGGAGGCGTGGAGACCCAGTGCCATCTCGTAGGCCGCAAAACGTCCGTCTTCGTAGCCACGTTCATCGCGTCGTACAAAGTCTCCGTACCACATCTGGCGGAGGTGAGCACCAACAGTAAGGGTGCTATCTATTGCGTAGAAGTAGGAGGCGTAACTGTATTTCACATCTGCAAAAAAGAGGCTACCGCTTACCTCTAGGGCATTGTGTAGACGCGCATGGGCAAAAGCCGGATTGGCTACACTTAGCGAGAGGTCTTTCTCGCCGCCGTACCCTGGCACTTTACCTCCCAGTGCTGCAATACGCGGAGAAACGGGTAATTGTAAATAAGCGTAGGTAGATTCGCCGCCTCGTTGTGCCCATACAAATGTGGTAGCGAACAGGAAGGCCAACAAAGAGAATAAACGGCGCTTCATGAGGTTTACAACTGCACGATATTTACCCTTTTATTCCTTAACACGCACAGCGAGCATAGCGCCGTCACAGTACTGCACATCGCCGATACGAACCCCGAGCTCGAGGTTTACCTTGCGTCCCTCTATGTTGGTGCAGCGCGCAAAGAGTTCAAGTTCTTGCCCCATGGGCGTAGGTTTACGATAGTTTACCGTGAGCGAAGCTGTAACACAACGCAGGAGCGGTTCTACACCGAGCTGAAACCCTTGTGCAACGTGGTAAAATGCAGCAGCTGCGGCAGTGCCATGGCAATCGAGAATAGCGGCAAGAAGCCCTCCGTACAGATTTTCAGGCACACCTCCCGTATATTCGGGACGCGGCGTATAATGCGCCAACACTTCTGCGCCGTGCCAATAACTTTTTATGTGCCACCCCTGTTCGTTGTCAGGACCACAACCAAAGCAGTGGCGATAAGGCGCAGCATATAGATCCTGAATTGCAATTTCTTTGAAATTTGCCATCTTTCCCCTTTGTACTCGAACGTTGCACGCATGCAAACAACATCTTTGGCAAAAGTACGAAAAGCACACGAGTGCATTGGGCGATTGTTGTGACCGAGATTTTCAGAGCATGTGTAGCTTTTCCGCATTCGTCGCGGTTTCTCATGTATTGTAAATTATCATTACCTTTGTGGGTGTTTTGGGTAAAATAGAGCAGAAGTAGGATGTCTAAAGTATGTCAGATAACGGGGCGTCGCGTGCAGATTGGTAACAATGTATCGCATTCTAAGCGTCGTACCCGTCGTACATTTGAGCCGAATTTACGCATGAAGCGTTTCTATCTTGCAGAGGAAAAACGTTGGATTCGTCTGAAGATCTCGGCGGCTGGAATACGAGAAATTGAAAAGAATGGTCTGCAAGCTACCTTGTTGAAGGCAAAGAAAGCAGGCTTTTTGTTGAAATACTAAGGTAGGCGCAGGGAGCAAGGGAATAAGATGGCAAAGAAGTCGAAGGAAGCGCGTGTGCAAGTAATTCTTGAGTGTACCGAGCACAAGGCGTCTGGTATGCCAGGCACGTCGCGCTACATCACCACCAAGAACAGAAAGAATACTCCAGATCGTCTGGAGCGTCGGAAATACAATCCGATTCTGAAGCGCGTTACAGTGCATCGTGAAATCAAGTAGTGAGAACAAGAGATGGCAAAGAAAGCAGTGGCATCCTTGCAGAAGGGTGAGGGTCGTACAAAGACCAAATGCATAAAGATGGAGCGCTCTGCCAAAACAGGTGCGTTCGTCTTCAAAGAAGAAATGGTTGACAACACAGAAGTGAAGAACTTCTTTAGCAACAAGAAGTAATACGCTTTTTGTGGCTATTGCACAATAGGAAGTAGAAATTACGAGGAGACCGAGTGTCCGTTCAGGATGCTCGGTTTTTCTATACCTATTCGTGCGTAATGCCGATCACTGTGTGCCATCTGTAGATTGTAAGTCACATAATTTCATTATTACGTTATATCTTAGTACTGTTGGCGATATGTGTTGCCTTCAATAAACCACTATAGCCATGTTCGGAATATTTAGTCGTAAGAAGAAGGATAAAGAAGAGCTTGATAAGGGGCTTCAGAAGACGAAAGAGGGGCTGTTTTCCAAATTTACGCGGCTCATAACCTCACGTTCGCGTATCGACGATGATATGCTCGATGAGTTGGAGGAAATACTCATATCGTCTGATGTGGGAGTGGAGACTACGATTCAGATAATAGATACTCTGAAGACGCGTGTAGCACAGAATCGGTACAAGAATGCCGACGAGCTACAGCAGTATTTGCGGGAGGTAATTTCCGAACTGCTACATACCGAAGCGCCTGTGCAGGAGTCCGTGGAGGTGGAAAAGCCTTACGTAATTCTAGTAGTAGGGGTGAACGGGGTAGGAAAGACGACAACCATCGGGAAATTGGCTCATAAATTCACGCAGGAGGGCAAAAAAGTCCTGATAGGGGCAGCCGACACATTCCGCGCCGCAGCAGTAGATCAGCTCACAATATGGGCAGAGCGTGCGCATTGTCCGATTGTGAAGCAACAAATGGGAGCCGACCCCGCGTCGGTGGCGTTTGATACGGTATCGTCGGCAAAGGCAGGAGATTATGATGTGGTTCTTATCGATACCGCAGGGAGACTCCACAACAAGGTAAACCTTATGAATGAGCTGAGCAAGATCAAGCGTGTAATGCAGAAGGTTTATCCCTTTGCGCCGCAAGAGGTTTTGCTCGTACTAGATGCTGCTACGGGGCAGAATGCGTACGAACAGGCGAAGCAGTTTATGAGTGTAACCGAGATAACGGGCTTGGCGCTCACGAAACTAGATGGTACTGCGCGCGGCGGTGTGGCAATCGGGATCAGTGCACAGCTGAAAGTACCCATTCGGTACATTGGAGTAGGGGAAGGAATAGACGACCTACAAGATTTTGATAAAGAAGCATTTGTAGCCTCGCTTTTTGCATAATGTCTGGCAAGAAGCGTAGCGTGGTGATCGTCACGCTCGGTTGTTCCAAAAACGTGGTTGATAGTGAACATCTGGGAGCGGCGTTTCGGAACGGGGGGTGGCAGGTCTTTTATGACGTAGAACCGCGCAAAGATGCTGTTCTGATTCTCAACACTTGCGGTTTTATCGGAGATGCGAAGGAAGAATCGGTAAACTACATTCTTCGCGCCGAAGACATGCGCAAGCGCGGATTTTTATCCCAGCTATTTGTCATCGGGTGTCTAGTACAGCGTTACCGTCAAGCGCTATCGTCCGAGATTCCTCAAGTAGATGGTTGGTACGGAGTCGGCGAAGAGGAGGCTCTTTTACACACGCTCGGCGTTGTTGCACCGTCTGGGCATTTTCGCCTTCCTTCAACGCCCAAGCATTTTGCTTATCTCAAAATAGCCGAAGGGTGCGATCGGCATTGTGCTTTTTGCGCCATCCCATCGATACGCGGGCATTTTCGTTCTGAGACGCAGGAGCGTTTGCTACGAGAAGCCAACGAATTGGCAGCAGGCGGTGTTAAGGAGCTGATCTTGGTAGCGCAAGAGTTGACCTACTACGGGCACGATCGTGCAGAGCGTGGGGCTCTGGTACGCCTTTTGGAAGCGCTTGCGCGCGTGGATGGCATCCAATGGATACGTTTACACTATGCTTATCCGCACGATTTCCCGCCAGAATTGATTGAGTGGATGGCACAAGAGCCGAAAGCATGCCATTACCTCGATATCCCCGTTCAACACATAAACGATGCTGTGCTGAGCAGCATGCGGCGTAGCCATAATCGCGCACAAACCATAGAACTCATAGAGCGTTTGCGTACGCGCATTCCCGATGTGGCACTCCGTTCTACGTTGATAGTGGGCTATCCTACAGAAGGCGAAAAGGAATTCCGCGAATTGCTAGAGTTTGTGCAGTGGGCTCGTTTTGAGCATCTGGGGGCATTTACGTATTCCGAAGAAGAAGGGACTTACGCAGCACAACATTTACATGATTGCGTACCACAAGCGGAAAAACAGCATCGTTACGATGAATTAATGCGCATACAGCAGGGGATAGCAAGCGAAGTACGACGTTTGCGAGTGGGGGCTACGATCCCTGTTCTTGTTGAAGCCAAAATGGGTGACAATCTGTTCGTTGGACGCACGCAGTACGATTCGCCAGAGATAGATGGTGAGTTTCATTTGACTACGGAAGGCAAGGAGCTAGCAGTGGGCGATATGGTACAAGCTCGTGTTACAGACGTTTTGGATTACGATCTGCAGGGGCAGTTGCTTTGATTTTGCTAAAATGGCAATTGCACAGCTTGGTTGTTGATACACAAATTGAGGCTTCAACTAGAGAATCCTGAGAGCGCAGGTACTTCCCATAATACACAACGTTACATTATTCTCTACCCGTATTTTTCTGTTGATCTTTATATTTTGTTTTTCAAATTCAAGTCTAGATATGATGAAGAATGTACATAAACTGAGTGGACTGCTTGCTTTGGCAATGCTTCTACTATTTCCGCTCCTTACGTGGGCACAACCCCCAACCTTTGGTGGCGGAACGGGGGCTGCAAACGATCCCTATCTCATTAGTACAAAGGCGCATTTTGAAGCCCTCGTGAAAGCAGTGCAGGAGGGCGAATCGTATGCTGGTAAGGATTTCTTGCAAACGGCTGACATCGATTTAGAAAATGCGACTTTCGCCCCTTTTGCGCTTAGAGCTTCCTACATAGGAGGCTACCACATCTTGAGTAATTTTTCGTTAGAACTCTCCGAAACGACAACAGAGCTAGCGATCTTTGCCACAGTAGCTGCTACTATATTCGACAATGTAACAATAAAACAACCAGCAGAGAAGAAGCTCAGCCAACTGACAAAATTCCGTATTGTCAGAGAAGGGTATAATGTCTCCTTTCGCAATGTGAATGCAGAACTAAACCTCGGAACGCGGACGACGGGTGTCTCTTTCCTGTTCGCAGAATATCTCACAAATGCCGTAGTTGATAAATGTAAACTCTCGGTAGAGATCGAACTTGGGGCAATACCAACGGGCGATATTCAGATACAGTTCCTTGATGAGGCGAGCAAGTTTCTTTTACTAAATGGAGACTTAACGGTGTCAGCAGTTAAAAGCACTGAGTTTTCGGGCAATGTGAACTTAAATGCTTCATTGGTAGATAAGGTTGAGTGTGCAGTATTGGTGGGTAATCGTGTTGTAAATGTGACAGGTACTGGCGCAGGAGCAATAAGTATGGTAAATGATGCTGCCGTGCACAATGTCACGGACTTTCTCTTGTACTCGTCAGAGGCATATAGCGACATAAATAAGGTTTGTGCTACAACGTCTTCTCAGAAATTCTGTTTAGGAATGACAGAGGATGAGTTGAAAATGGACGTTGCAAAAGCGAAAACGATAATTCTGGAAGGGCAACCGATTTACACGCCCACGTATCTTACGCCACGCTTTGTGAAGGGAGCATATCCTGCACCACGATGGTATCGTGCCTTGCAACGCTATCAACGAATGATATCTCATGAAAACACGCCTTCTACACCTTTTGAAATAGAGAATGTAGATGACTGGATAATTGTAACTGAAGCCACTGGTGCTTTACAGTTTGTAAAACTAGCTGCCGATATAGACTTTGCCGCTTACGGCGAGGTTATTAGGCATCCAGGGAAGTCGTCGGGTAAGGATTTCGTATTCGACGGTGCTGGGCATACCATTAAAGGACTTACGTACAATGCGTCAGAGGCGGAAAAGTGTGAGAAATTTGCTTTGTTCAAAGATGGTAAGATCCGCAATGTAGTTCTCGAAGGAGCAAACCTCTCATTTGCTATGGCAGAAGATGCTAGCGGCGACTTTGCTTGCCTTGCTATAATGCCAGACGAATTAGAGAACTGTACACTAAACAATTGTAAGCTAACCATAAGTAGTAACAATACTACGGGTATAAACATGGTATCGGCTGGTTTAGTAGCTTCTTCTTTGGTTGCCAAGGGGAAAGCCTTGGGGATTACCATTAACAACTCTGAACTAACGGTTAATGGCAAAGACATATATGGCACTTTGGGTATAGCTATTGCTAAAATACAGTCGTCTGTACCAGCTGACCGACAAACGGTAGCTGGTATTGTTGCAAACGATATTAAGCTAACGTTCGACTGCGAAGCGGAGAGCGGCACATTTATGGTTCAGGCAGGAGGACTGTTTGGTTTGGTCGCTGGTGCTGATGTCTCAAGGTGCGGTGTGAGCGGAATAATTCGTGCCAAGAAAGCGGGTTCGGTGGTGCGACTCGGTGGCTTTTCAGGATCAATTGCTGGAGGTACGAATATTGCACAATGCTACGCAAAAGTGGATGTAGAAGCCATGAAGGTGAATGCCCTTGGGGGCTTTGTGGGAGAGGCTCATCTCTACAATTATAAAATTTCGGACTGTTACGCAGCAGGGATTCTTGCGCTTGAGGAGGGGAAAGATGTAGCAGGTTTTGTCGGTTTTACGGATGTTAATTCTGCGCACACCTCCATCGAAAACTGCTATGTAAAGTACGATTCTTTTATTGTTACTTCGACAAATACTCGTCCTTTTGTTTCTTATCCATCCACAGTTACGGATGTGAGCGATTTGGGTAGTTTCCTAAAGAACTGCTACTATACCATAGAAGGTTATCCTTCCAGTGCAAAGCCTGCTCTCCTTGCTAAGGCAAACAACAATATGTCAGATGTGACGGGTTTTGACAGTTGGGATTTTAAGGAGATTTGGATGCCTTGGTCTGATGCTCCTGTTTTGCGGTGGGAAAAACTCGTAGCTTGGCAACCCGAAGGCGATGGGAGTGAAGCAAAACCATATCTCATAGCGACTTTAGACAATTTGCATTGGCTCAGTGAAAATCCAAGCATTTGGACAAGAGGAGCGCATTTCAAACAGACGAATGATATTGATGCATCCGATACGAAGAATTGGAACAAGAAGGGCGCAAAGTCTCTGGGTTTCCGTCCCATTGGGGATGCTACACGAGCTTTTCACGGAACTTACGATGGCGATAATAAGCTAATTCGGAATCTCTTTATCGGTGCAGATGAGGAGAATGTAGGTTTCTTTGGTCTAGTTGATGGTGGTATTTCGGTTTTGAAGAATATACGTCTTGAAAATCTGAAGATCGCGACTAGCGACGCTGCAAAATGTGTAGGGGGACTCGTGGCACAGACAGATATGTCGGAGGTAAAGATAACGGGATGTCATGTAACGCTAGAGAATCTCTCAGCAGGAGTAGGGACGTCGAGTGTCGGCGGCTTTGCCGGTTATCTTAACAATGTCTCTATTCTCGAACAGTCTTCGGCAACTGCTACTAATACTACGACAGCTATCCTAGCGAAAAAAGGGAATGTCGGTGGCTTTGTGGGAACGTTACAGGCTGACAATGGAAAACTAGAGAAACTGTATACAAATATTAATGTGGAAGAGGCTGAAGGTGGCATGGTTGCCGCAATGGGTGGCTTTGTCGGTAACATGACTGGCGGAGCGGGCTCAGAGCTACAAAATGCCTATAGTCATGGTGATATAAAGTACCGTACACCAGCTGGCAAGGGTGCATTTGTCGGCTCTTTGAATGGAACGGGAAAAATACTTGCCACTTACACGGTGGGTAAGGTAGAAGATATCAGTGGTGCTACCCCAGTGTTAGTTACTAATGCGGGTTTTGGTGGAAGTAAAACAGGCGGAACGCTCGTTCAGAACTACTATCTCAAGAAACAGGGTGAACAAGAGATAACCAGTACGGTGTTTGATGCTGCAAATATGTGTACTGCACTTGACAAGGAGAAGATGCAGAGCGGGAATCCCTCAGATATGCTTGGTTTTGAGACCACTGTTTGGAAGTTCCAAGAAGGAAAGTATCCAGAGTTCTTGGGTAATGAGATGCCCAAAATGGGGACTATTACGATTGAGAAAGTAGGCGACGATGAGGGAGAAATTGCAATCACCGTCGGAGGTGTTGAGGTAACGAATGGTGGTCAGTATACGGTGGGGTCTGTTGTAAAGATTAAGGTGACTGTGTATAAGCCTCAAGATTATGCAGCAACGGTAACCGTAAACAATACTCCGCTTGCACTAACTCACGGAGAAGCTACGTATGTAGTAGCGGAAGGCGATAATGCGATTAAGGTAGCAATTACCAAAGTTGTTAAGGCTACAGTAACAGTTGAGAAGGTAGGCGAAGATAAGGGTACAATAGCTGTTACAATAGATGGTACGGAGGTGACAAGTGGTAACCAGTATGCTGTTGGCGCTGTTGTCAAGATTGAGGTTACACTAAATGATCCTGCGAATTCTGTGGCAATGGTCACTGCGAACGGTGTGCCTCTTGCATTGACTCACGGGGAAGCTACCTATGCGGTTGTAGAAGGTAGCAATGCCATTAAGGTGGTTATTGCAGAAGGGAAAAAGGCTATGGTAACGGTTGAGAAGGTAGGCGAAGATAAGGGTACAATAGCAGTTACTGTAGATGGGGCAGAGGTAGTTAGTGGCAATGAGTATTTCGTTGGAGTTGTGATCTCGTTTAAGGTAACAGTAAGTGATCCCGCTAAATATGAAGCAAGGGTAATTGCAAATGGTAAGGGTATCAAGCTAACGAATGGGGAAGGAACGTATGCGATTGTGGAAGGTAATAATGCGATTAAGGTGGTTATTGCATCGAAGAGTACGCCTACTCCGCCTCCTAGCGCAGTAGAAGATGTTGCGTTTGCGAACGTGGTAGTATCACCTAATCCGTTTGCTAATCAGTTACGAATTACAGGTTACGAATTACGAGGGGAATATGCTTTGTACAATGCACAAGGCTTTATGGTTGTTTCGGGAGTATTAGATGGCTCAGAAACGCGCATAAACACCTCTTCGTTCCCCGCTGGTATGTATCTCTTACGCCTGCGTGTCGAAAATGGCGCAACGAAGACGTATCGTGTTGTAAAACAATAAGATGTCTTTTGTAGGGGCGAGGCGTGCCTCGCCCAAATGAATGCATTGATAATCAATGATAGCGGGCATTGCCTTTGAACTGCACCTCAAAAGTTGGACAAAAAACTTTTTGGGAGTAGAGCACGGGCGGTGTCCGTTATTCATGGGAAAAGCAGTGGAACGAAAAGACGAGAACTACAAATTCAGTTGGGGGTATTGCGCGTGCTAAAAAATCCCCGTAGAGGATTCAAAACAAAACATTTGTGGGATAAATAAACACACTCTCCTTTTTATCGAGTAGTAATAAAAAAACGCCTCAGAATTCGTTCTGAGGCGTTTTTTTTTGCGAATAGGAGAATCCCTCTATTCTTTGTAGCCTTTCATTACAAGCTGTACTTTATTTGCCTTTAGGAAGATGTTCCTATATGCCTTCTTCACAGAAGAAGCGTTTAGAGCATTTACAAGTTTGTCATAGTCGGTATGTGTATCAACGCCTGTACTCTCGTAGCTGCGCAACACTTGCATCCAATATTCGTTGCGACGAATATCTTCGGCGTGCGCCTTTTGGAAGTGAAGCTTTGCTTTCAATACGTCTTCTTCTTTTACATCTTGAGCCAAAGCATCGAAGATATCGGCAACTTTGGGAATAAGCGCATCTGCTTTTTCTGGATCAGTATCGAAGAACATAATCATGCGTGCAAATGCAATAGGAAGATTACTTAGAATGCCGCGTTCGGATACACCATAGGTACCACCCTCTTTTTCGCGGATCTCTTCCGTATTGCGTAAGCCGAGCACGTGCTCAATAGCAGCAATATGGATCATGTTTTCCAGTGTGTACTTCGCGGGGGCAGCATAAACAACGGCAACACTCGTTTTGGGCGTTTCCATCTTTTGGCTGAAGGTGCTGCTTACAGCATGGTCAGGATAACGCATACCGTCGTCTTTCCACGTACGTTTATCGCCCTTTGGCAATGCTGCTAAGTACTGACACACGAGCGGTCTCAGTTGTGCAGGAGCTATATTGCCGACAATATAAACTGTATAGTTCTGTGCACCAGGTACAAGCTCGTTGTAGATGGCTTGCATCCGTTCTAGTTTTACTTTTTTCAAGTTGGAGAGCGACAACAGGTCGCTTCGTTGGTTATCATCGTTGACTAGGAGCGTGAGTTTGCGAGAGAATATTGAATTTGGGTCGCTCTCCTTATTTGCGTACACTGTATTCATTCGATCCATCAGCGTGTTAAATGCCTTCTGGTCGAAACGAGGAGCAGTGAAGGTTAGGTAAATCTCTTGTAACATCAGTTCAAGCTCGTCGAGCTTTGCAGAACTACCGCCATAAATAGTTGTTTCAAAACGGCTGATATTTCCGCCTACGCTTACTTTTTTGCCAGCGGTTAGTTTTGAGAGCTCAATAGCATCAAAGTTACCCAAACCACTCATGCCCATCAATGTGCCCAAGAGTTGTGCTGAATAGATATCATCTGCTGCAAGAGACGAATAACCTCCCATGGAAACAGCACTGAACTGAACCTCATCTTCTTTGAAGTCAGTAGGTTTCAGAATTACCTTCATGCCATTAGAAAGTACCCATTCCGTTGTACCAAACTTCTTGTTCGTCTTTTCGCTTTTAATAGTCCCTGCTGTAGGCAATTGTGCAATGAGCGGCTCATCTTTCACGTTGTCTACCCATGCAGGGATTTTGCTGTCGCAAATGCGGTTATAGATTTCGGATGCTTCTGCTTCAGTGGGGATATTTGCTTTCTCAGAATCAGGAGCAGAAACAAAGATCAGAAGGTCGCGTGAAGGCATTAAATCGCGAATTGCAGCATTTACTTCCTCGAGTTCAATAGACTCTAGCATGGGGACAGCGATTTTCACTTCGAGCTCGATGCCTGGCATTGCTTCATTCGAGGTAAAATGGTTGAAACATTCCCATACAAGAGCAGCATTCGATTGTTTCTCGCGTTCATCATAAGCGCTCTGATATGCGCGAGACATGTCGCTTATGGTACGTCCTAATTCGGAAGCCGTAAAGCCGTTTTGTACCGCCCTTTGTGCTTCAGTCACGAGTGCTTCATATGCTGGTTTAATCATCCCAGGCTTAGGTACAACCGTAAGAGAATAAACATCCATGGGATGTACCACGCTGTAGTAGTAACCTTGTGCCATCAAGAAAGGCGCTGTGTCAGACTGCGCTAACTCATCAAACCGCGCATTGAGGCAACGCGTAGCCGCTTCGCGAATCAGTTCCTCGCGCAGGTTCGCAATTGTCTTGGGTTTGTCGAAATCAGGCTCGTGGCGATAGGTCATCTCCAGCGTAGTCATTTGCATTTCGGGGTCGGTATACGAACCAAATACAATGCCCTTAGCAACAGGAATCTCGTAAGTGGGCTTGGGGGTGAGTTCTTTGGGAACACGTACAGCACTTGCCATTTTCTTGACACGAGCTTCCATCTCGTCTGCATCAAAGTCTCCTATAATTACGATGGCTTGGAGATCGGGGCGATACCACTTGTGGTAAAAATCTTTTATGGTCTGATATTTGAAGGTCTTCAAGAGATCTAGCGTACCAATTACGTCGCGGTCGGCATACTTAGAGCCTTTGTATAGCAAACGGTTTTTCTCGTCGCGTGCGCGCCATGCAGCATTCCGACGCGTACGGAGCTCTTCCATAATTACGCCGCGCTCGTCGTCAATTTCTTTGTCCACAAAAGAGATTTCGCCTGACCAGTCGCATAGTACCATTACACAGGAGTCGAGAAGCCCTTTGCGTGTTGTGGGTACATCGGAAATGTTGTAGCACGTCACCTCTTGTGCCGTAAATGCATTGACATCGGCACCGAACTTTACGCCATTGTGTTCCAAGAAGTTCAATAGCTTTTTACCAGGGAAGTGGGTGGTACCGTTAAAAGCCATGTGTTCGGTAAAATGCGCCAACCCCTGTTGGTCGTCATTCTCCAGAATAGCCCCCACATTGTGTATAATATAGAATTCTGCCCGTTGACGGGGTTCTTGATTGGCCATGATGTAGTAGACCATGCCGTTTTCGAGCTTCCCGTATTTCACTTTGGGGTTCATAGGGAGTTCGAGTTTCATAAGCTGCTCAATCTGAGCAGCATCTTGTGCATACACAAGATTTTTGCTCATAAAGATGGTCAGCAGAACAAATGCAAGTGTTGCAAGCCTGAATCGGTTGATACGAAACATATCGTTAAAATTTATTGTACTTAAAGTACAAAGATAGTTATGCGTAGGAATTTGTAATATATTTGCACGCGAGAGGGGAGGTTTTATGAAAATTGCAGTAGTAGGCGCTACAGGGCTCGTGGGCTCTGTGATGTGCACCGAGCTAGATCGGCTGATTGAAGAGTTCGAGCTCCTTTTAGCCGCTTCGCAGCGTTCCGTGGGGCGTAGGGTTTCATTCCGAGGTCGTGAGCTCTTGGTGCAAAGTATTGCCGATGTGTTGGCAGCTCGTCCCGATATTGCCCTTTTTGCAGCAGGCAGTACCGTATCGCTCGAATATGCAGAACAGTTTGCAAAAAAGGGAACTTACGTTGTAGATAATTCCTCTGCATGGCGTATGCACCCCGAAGTACCCCTCGTAGTACCCGAAATCAATGCGGAGTCGCTGCGTGAAGAGAAACATATCATAGCCAACCCGAATTGTAGTACCATTCAGATGGTAATGGCGCTTGCGCCACTACGAAGATTTGGGCTAAAGCGCATCTATGTAAGTACCTATCAGTCGGTGAGTGGATCGGGCATGAAGGGCATTGAACAGCTACAAGCGGAGCGCGAAGGTCGCGAACCCGAAAGGCGAGCCTATCCCTATCCTATTGATTTGAACTGTATACCTCACTGCGATGAATTCTTAGAGAACGGGTATACAAAGGAGGAAATGAAGCTCGTAAATGAGACGCGGAAAATTTTCAACCTCCCTCAACTCGCGGTCTCGGCAACGGCGGTTCGTGTCCCTGTCTGGGGTGGGCATTCGGAATCGGTGAGTGTCGAATTTGAAAAACCTATCAAACCAGACGAAGCACGGAACTTGATAGCCGCTATGCATGGGGTAACCGTTTTGGATGATCCTAGCCAGCTTCGCTACCCCATGGCTCGGTATGCGCAAGAGAGCGATCAAGTTTTTGTGGGACGTATCCGTCAGGATTTGGCCACTGGCGAAAACGGGCTTACTCTATGGGTTGTGGCAGACAATATCCGCAAAGGGGCTGCAACAAACGCGGTGCAGATAGTAAAGGCGCTTCTTGCCAAAGGCTTCTGCCAATAGATACAGCCATCCGAACTGAGTTTTATCTTTTTAGGCACATTGCCGTATAACGAAACGTAACAACACTACGTACAGATGAGTAAAAACTTCTTAAGTCGCCGAGCGCTCTTAGTTTATGCTGGGATAGCGCTTGTGCTAGCTGTCTTTGTGGTGGCAGCTTTCATTTATCGCGGACGAGGAAAAGCAGTACGCTCCACGTTCGATATTCAGCCCTATATTTCGGCTTATACAGCTGGGGTTATCTCGAAAACGAGTTCTATCCAAGTCGTCTTTACCAAGGATCTTGCGCCCGATGGTGCAATAGGTCAGGCGGCAGATAAGGGGCTACTTAAGCTATCGCCCAAGGTAAAGGGAGACCTGCTGTGGGCGAATGCTCGTACACTGGAATTTGTGCCCAAGGAGGCGCTCGAGTCTGACAAGATGTACGAAGTGCACGTTGCACTCGAGGATCTTTTTGAGAATTTGCCCAAGGAGGCGCGCGAATTTGTTTACACCTTCCAAACCATACGGCAACAAGCATCATGCTCGGATGCCTACATACATCTGGAAGCCAATGGGAGCAAGGTTACTGCTACAGTGCGCGCTCTTCTGCTTTTCTCTGATGTGGTGAGCTTGGAAGAGGTTCAGAAAGGGCTAAGTCTTAAACAAGGCGGAGAAAAAGTTGCGGTAAACATTGAGAACGGAAGCGACGACAGGGAGTTCCGCCTTATCTCCGAACCGCTAACTAGCGAAGAAGACTGCGAGATTACCTTCGAGGGCAAGCACATAGGCATATCTAAAACGATGACCGAGACGGTAACCTTCCATGCCTCCTCGCCTTTTACCGCTTATGGCTACGATACAAAGGAAGCCGATGCACAGTATGTGCGCATATACTTCTCGCAACCCTTGGATGTTAACCAAGATTTCCGCGGGCTCGTTTATGGCGAAAATTTGAAAGATGTTCGCGTAAAAGTAGACGGAAATGTAATGGACGTCTATTTTGGCAACCGTCTCGAAGGCACGTATAATTTGCAACTCGCTGGTGGTATTCGTTCCTACGGCGGACAGCGCATGGACAAGGACATGGAGTGCGAATTGGAATTTACGGGCAACAAGCCTGCTCTTCAGTTCCTACAGACGGGAACTATACTTCCTGCTACGGGGCAAGTGCAAATTCCCTTCAAGGCGATAAGCTTAAAGGGAGTAGACGTAGAAGTCTATCAGATCTTTGAAAGCAATATGGGGCAGTACTTCCAGACGAACTCGCTCACTGATGGCTATGTAAGCGAACTTCGCCGTGTGGGACGCCGTATTTTCCGAAAAACGCTCATGCTAGAGGGGCTTGCTACCACCCGCGCCGACAATGTGTATGCTCTGGATCTTAGTCAGGTAATACAACTAGAGCCTGGGGCTATGTACCGTATCAGCCTCAGTATGCGCCGTTGCCTCTCTACTTATACGTGCGATGAGGAGCTAGAATTGGTCCCCCTTGAGAGCATACCTACAAACGACGAAAACGGCTACTATGACGACGATTATTACTACGACGTCGATTACGACTGGGAGGAACGCAACAACCCGTGCAACGATTATTATTATTCCTACCGCGGCAAACAGTGGACCAACATCCTTGTGTCTAACATAGGACTTATTGCGAAGCGGAATGGCAACGGCTCGTTGCGTGCTTTTGCTACGGGTATTTCCGAAGGGAAACCCCTTTCGGGCGTAGAGATGAAGCTCCTAGACTACCAATTACAAACGCTCGGTGAAGGGACTTCCAATTCCGACGGTATGGTAGAATTTGAAGCTGTAGAAGGACGTGACCCATTCCTGATTATTGCCCAACAGGGGCAACAGCGCTCATACTTGCCCGTACAACAGAATAATTCGCTATCCTATTCTACGTTTGATGTGGGCGGTAACCAACTGAAACGCGGAGTACAAGGCTTTATCTATGGCGAACGCGATGTATGGCGTCCTGGCGACACGATGCATCTCACCCTGATTCTTGAAGACAAACTCAACTCTTTGCCCGAGAATCATCCAGTAGAATTTGCTTTATCAAATTCGCGCGGTCAGCTAGTAGAACGAAAAGTAGTGCCTGGCAATGCTTACAACATGTACAGTTTCTCTACGGCAACAACCCCCGATGCGCCTACGGGCACGTACAACCTCGTGGCAACAGTGGGTAAAGCGCGTTTCAGTAAGAGTATCCGCGTAGAAACTATTAAGCCCAATCGCTTGAAAGTGAACCTTACGTTCAACAATGAGCTCTTGCACGCTGATGCATACAATTACTACCAGATTGAAAGCCACTGGTTGCATGGTGCGCCCGCTCGCGGACTGATGACCGATATCTCAGTGCGTCTTTTCGCAGCAGAAACCTCCTTCAAGGGCTTTGAGAACTACATCTTTACCGATGTTAGCAAAGAATTCTACTCCTACGAATTTAGTGGCGAGGAAGCTCGACTCGACGAGAATGGCGAACTGAGTTCTAAGCTCTACATTCGTCCTATCACAGGCGCTTCGGGTATGATCAACGCCGTGTTCCGCACTCGCGTACTAGAAGACGGTGGTGGCTATAGCATGGGCGTAACGACCAAGAAAATTTCGCCCTTTACGTCTTACGTAGGGTTGTTAGAACCCAAGTCTGAACGGTATTACATTGAGACGGACACCGATCAGAGTTTCAAGGTGGTTTCGGTAGATGAAGATGGAAGACCCCAATCGAACCAGCATCTGAAATATGCTGTTTACAAGCTCGCTTGGAGCTGGTGGTGGGAACATTCGGACTCGGATCTAGCATCGTATGAAAATTCTAAATCGGCTAAACTCATTACCGATGGCGATATCTATACCGACGGGCGTGGTATGGGGTCGTTTATAGCACGAGTAAATTATCCCGAATGGGGGCGCTATCTGGTACGCGTGGTAGATCTGTCAAGTGGTCACGTAGCCTCTGATGTGGTGTACTGGGATTGGCCCGCTTCGCGCGAACGCACAGCAGATCGCGCCATGACAGGTTCTACGGTTTTGGCTCTTACTGCCGATAAAACAAAATACAATGCAGGTGAGACTGCCGAAATTTCAGTACCGACGCCACTGGGCGGCACATTGCTCGTTTCGGTAGAGAACGGAGCGGCTGTCCTCAAAAGCGAATGGGTAGATGCCAAGGATGGCGAGACAATAGTGAAGCTCCCTATAACTGGTGAGATGGCACCAAACGTATATGTGGATATTACCCTTTTACAACCCTACGGACAGACGGCGAACGACCTCCCGCTCCGTATGTATGGGGCAATCCCACTTATGGTAGAGAACCCGAAATCGCACCTAGAGCCTATCTTAGATACTCCAGATGAAGTGCGCCCAGAGGGAAAGGTAGAGGTCTCGGTAAAAGAGAAGAGTGGTCGTCCTATGACTTTTACGCTGGCTGTGGTAGATGAGGGGTTACTTGATCTTACGAATTTTAAGACTCCCGATCCATGGAATTTCTTCTTTGCGCGTCAGGCGCTTGGGGTAAACACCATGGACTTGTTTGATAATGTGATAGGGGCTTATGCAGGGCGCATAGCAGGTGTGCTGAGTGTAGGAGGAGGAATGATGGAAGATGCGTTCTCGGGAACCTCGAAAGAAGCGGCTGAAAAGAATCCATTAGCTAATCGTTTCACGCCAGTAGTCCGTTGTTTTGGCCCGTATCACCTTGAGAAGGGGGCACAAAAGATCTCGTTCCAGATGCCGAACTATGTGGGTTCGGTACGCATCATGGCTGTTGCCTCGGGCGAAGGAGCTTATGGTTCTGCTGAGAAGACTATGGCGGTGCGCAACGCGCTTATGGTACAAGCTACCTTGCCACGTATGCTTGCTCCAGACGAAGAGATGGTACTGCCAGCCACCGTTTTCGCCATGAAGAACAACGTAAAATCGGTAGCTGTTAAGCTTGAAACGAACGATCTGTTACAGATTACGGGCAATGCACAGGAAGCCCTGAACTTCAATGGAACGGGCGACCAAGTGGTGAACTTCCGCGTTCGTACAACGCAGCGAACAGGTATTGCCACGGCGAAAGTAATAGCCGAAGGAAATGGCGAACGTTCGGAATACGAAATCGCGCTGGAGGTACGTAACCCCAATCCTGAAATACGCCGCTCGATTGTGAAGCGCGTAGATGCTGGGAAAACGGTTACTGTAGCATCTAGCGAATTTGGCTCAGGCGAAGTAAACAGTGCACGGGTTGAGGTAAGTAGCTTGCCTGCAATAGGATTGCGAGACAAACTTGAGTTCATGATGAGCTACCCGCATGCTTGCCTGGAACAGCAGACCTCGCGCGCTTTTGTACAAATGCTTTATCCTGAGGTTGCGCCTGTAACGCCTGCTGAAAAAGATACGCTCAGTAAACAGGTGAAGGCGTTCATTGCGCGTGTTGCACAGTTCCAATTGCCCAATGGCGGATTCTCGCTCTGGCCGAATATGTCTATGCCTTCCTACTGGGGTACTTCCTACGTAGGGCATTTCCTACTCGAGGCTAAGCAGCGCGGTTACAGCGTATCGCCTAACCTCATAAACAACTGGAAACGCTTCCAGCAGAACGAAGCCAACAATTGGTCGCCTAAACGGAGTTACGACAATTCGGATCTGACGCAAGCCTACCGTCTCTACACGCTGGCACTTGCGGGCTCGGCACAAATGGGGATTATGAACCGTTTGCGCGATGTAAAAGAGCTTTCGACAGCCGCGCGCTGGCGTTTGGCTACTGCATACGAGTTGGCGGGGGCGAAGAGTGCAGCAGAGAAACTAATCAACTCGTTGAGTACCACAGTAGAAGAAGACGATGACGTGCTTAACTTCGGTTCAATGACGCGTGATAAGGCGATGCTACTAGAGAGTCTGACACGACTCAAGAAGATGGAGCAAGCAATGCAAACGTTGCAGACGCTTGCAGAAGAGATGAGTGGTAGCAAGTGGCTCAGTACGCAGGAAATTGGTTATGGAATGCTTGCAATAGCACAGTTTGCCAAAGAAGCGAAAGTGGCGAAAGATGGCGTAAAGGGAGAACTCAGTTGCAAGAATGACAAAACGACTTTTGCAACAGAACTCCCCACTGCATCCAAAGTCTACAGTTTTGGTGGTAACACTGCTGCGCCAGAGGTGAAGTTCCAAAACACAGGTAAGGGAACACTCTTTGTTACAGCGACCGTAGTGGGCATCCCGAATTCTAGCCAAGTAGAGCGTTCTGCCAATAACCTCGAGTGCGAGACCTCCTACATGACATTGTCGGGCTCACCGCTAGATCCCGCAACGATAACACAAGGGAAGGAATTCGTGGCACGAGTTACGGTGCGAAATCCTGGTGTTCGTGGCGATCTCTCGCAACTCGCATTAACCTACGCCGTACCTTCGGGCTGGGAATTGCGCAATACTCGCTTAGAGGGGGAATCGAATTTTGAAAGTTCGAGTAGTATTTACCAAGATTACCGCGATGACCGCGTATTTACTTATTTCGATCTCTCAGCGGGTTATAGTAAGACTTTCTATTTCGTAGTAAATGCTTCGTACCGCGGAACATTCCAAATGCCTCCGACCTCTTGTCAAGCGATGTATAATGCAGATGTGAGTGCCACAACGGCAGGCGGACGTGTGCAAGTAGTGAAGTAACCGTTGTTTACTAATAGTTGATATTAAGGGGCGTAGCCGCAAGGTTGCGCCCTTTTTTGATTGATATTCAACGTAGCGACTTTTCTCGATTACTTATCGCCAAACATCTAATACTGAATGCCCTTTTGCAGGGACGAAACCGCATTCGCTCGTAAACTGGAATATGAGATTAACAGACATTGTTTTTGGGTGGTGTCTGTCTTTTTGTGTTATGAAATTCGCGTTTTATTTACGTTGTTGTAGAGGTCGGTGGCGTGCCTTGTCTGAAAAATAGAAGAACAGAACACGAATGTGTATCATTAAACGGACGTAGCAGGCTGCGTTACAGAAAACATTGAATATATCATTGCCTGCCTGCGCCGTAAACCACTATCCGCGTGAGGACTAAAAAATAATATTGAATATCAACCTTATTCCCAATCTCTTGCGCTGTTCTCTTTTCTGCACTCTGCGAGCATCTGCATATCGTTCGCTACGGTCTGCCCCGTTGTCGTAAGAAAATCGCCTGTAATTGCTGCGTTGATGCCTATGTAAATCGCCTTTCGTTGCCTAGCTTCCGAGAGCTGCATTCTTCCCCCCGAAAAGCGTAAATATGCCCGTGGATTGACCAAACGGAAGAGCGCTATTGTCCTTAAAATTTCCTCTTCTGAAAGAGGAGGAGTAGCTTCTAAGGGTGTCCCTTTTATGGGTTGCAGAATGTTGATGGGTATGCTTAGCGAACCAATAGAACGAAGGTAGAATGCAAATTCGATGCGTTGTGCTTGCGTTTCCCCCATTCCTATTATCCCACCACAACATATTTGCATGCCCACCCGCCGCGCAGCACGAATCGTCTCCTCCTTTTGTGCTTGGGTATGCGTTGTACAGAGCATTGGAAAAAAAGAAGGGGCACTTTCTAAATTGCAATGGTAGGTGCTTACCCCAGCTTCATGCAAAACGGTCAACTGCGACTCTGTCAATAGCCCCAAGGAGGCACAAAGGCGTAGTGTGGGGCACGCTGCATGTATATTTTT
Organism: Bacteroidia bacterium; assembly: GCA_905373475.1. GTDB lineage: Bacteria > Bacteroidota > Bacteroidia > Bacteroidales > CAJPTX01 > Bacteroides_D. The sequence goes on from CAJPTC010000005.1 coordinate 60,080, forward strand.
ATAAATGACCGCAAGCGCATCTACTTCTTCTGTTGTAAGCCGTCGCCCACTTGCTACTAACGAGTAGCGCCGAACGCCCTGCTCTACCAATTTGCGTGCATACGCCAAAGCCTTAGGTAATTCAACCAAAGGCTGACGCTCTATTCGAGTATTGTAATGCGCGCTCTGGGCACACCATTTACAATCTTCAGGACAGTTTCCCACCTTAGCGCTTAGAATCGAGCAGGTGTCGAAAGTGTGCCCCATAAAATGTTCCGTAACCCGATGCGCTAGTTCGTATAAGGAGGCTTTATCGGGCGTGGTAAGTAGTGTTTCTACCTCCGAGCGCTCTAAGTGCTGCCCCGAGTAGAGCTTCTGCTCCAATAGAGCGAGTGGGTTTGGATCTTTGTAAGAATTCATTGTGCCAAAGTAGAAAATAAAAAGTAGAAATCCCCTAGTTGAACCGATAGAATTACACGTTTTTCAACCCCGGAACGTTATACAACGAAAAGAGTTTGATGGAACGTATAGCCGTTTTTGCGGGTACATTTGACCCCTTCACCCTTGGGCACCAGGATATAGCCCTTCGTGCGCTCACACTATTCGATCGGCTCATAATAGCCATTGGGGTTAACAGCGTAAAGAAGACGCTTTTCCCTTTAGAAAGCCGAGAGGCCATTATACGCGACTCTTTTCCTAATATGCCACAAATTACCATTGCTTCATTCAATGGTCTCACTGTAGATCTTTGTCGGCAGTATGGAGCCCGTTTCCTAATACGCGGTCTGCGCTCGGGTACAGATTTTGATTACGAACGAACCATAGCACAGGCGAATAATATGGTTTACCCCGACATTGAGACGGTTTTTCTGGTTACCCGCAAAGAACATGCCCCGATAGCTTCGACGGTCGTGCGCGATCTTCTGATTCACGGGTACGATGCAAGTGCCTTTTTGCCCGCCGAGATCGATATCCGCAACTACAAGCGAACAGAGGCGATTGACTAGATGGCATATACTACATCGCCTCAAACGCATTTAAGGGCGTTTTTACGTAAGAAGTCTGTCTCCTACCTAGCAACTATACTAGTCACCCTCTTCTCCGCTGCATTCTTGCCTCAAAACGCGATAGCGCAGACTAAGAAGGTGGTCGTCGTGGGGCAAGAGAAGGAGTATGCGGATGAAGAAATAGAGTTCTTTACACGTACTGATTATATAACCCAGCAGCGGGAAGTGCTGGCTAAAACAATCGTGGCACCCGATGGTGCTTTTCGTGTCGAATTCCCGCTTTTCGAGACGCAGCTAGTAATGGTAGACCTTGGGGTCTATACTTGCTACATGTACATGGAAGCGGGGAAAAGTTACCGAGTTGCATTTCCTCCGCGCCGCGACAAAACGGAGAGCGAGCGTCTTAACCCTTATTTCGATCCCGTAGTCCTTCAACTGCGCGACCTTAATGGCGACGGTAAATCGACGAACGATCTTATCGCGCGATTCGATGCCTATGTAGATTCCGTTTCCAATGCCACGCTGCCCCGAATTGCAGACCGCGATTCGTTGATATCTGGCAAGCGTCTTGTAGAGAAGCTGAAAAGCTACACTATCCCCGCGCAGTACGAATTCGCCAATCAGTACAAGGAATACCGTATTGGGCTTATGAGTTATATGACGGAAACACAGCGAATACAAGCCCTCTCAAAGACCTATTTTCAAAACAGGAGCGTGCTGCACCGCAACCCCGCCTATATGGAGCTTTTCAACATTGTGTACGACAAGTATCTTGTCTATCACGGGCGTACAGAAGACGGGCAACAAATCTATAATGCTATCTCGAAAGAACGTAATTACACAAAGCTTAAAGAGATTTTAGCGCAAAACGATCATCTAACAAACGATACACTCTGCGAACTGGTGATTCTCAAGGGGCTGTATGACGAGTTTTTCAGTTCGAACTTCTCGCGCAATGCACTTTTTAGCATCGTAGACTCAATATACAGCACGACCGACATTCCCGAACATACGAACATTGCGCAACAGATCCGTGAGCGGATCTCCAAATTCCTCCCTGGTTTTATTCCCTATTCTTTCACTTTAAAAGATGCCAAAGGGCAATCGCTAAGTTTGAAAGATTTCAGAGGCTATATGGTGCTCCTTTGCTTTTGTACAACAACCTCCTACAGTTGTATTCAGGATTTTGATCTTCTTAACCGTTTTCAGGAACGGTATAGCGAGCACCTCCGCATAATCTCAATTTGTGCAGATCAGGACTCTGCCTCTATGCATCGCTTCGTGAAGGCGACTCATTACCAGTGGACATTTTTACACTACGGCGATGCGCCGAACCTTATTCGCGACTACGATGTACGTACCTATCCCACGTATTTCTTGCTAGACCCCGAGGGGCGCATTATACTCTCGCCCGCACCAGGACCACAAGAGAACCTAGAGCGCATCCTGTTTGAACAATTCCGTCAGCGGCGCTGGCAACCGCGCATGCCCAAATCGAACGACGGGCGTGGTATGCGAGGGAGGTCTTAATCCCCTTCTTTGAAAAGCTGTCCGAGCATCATAGAGAGCAAGCCAACTTCGCGTTTTTTACCGCGTAGGGGCACTCGTATCGGAGTTGTTCAGGAGCTTTTCATATTGCTTCGCCTGTTGCCCAGACTGGAAGTGGAATGCAACCCCGAGAGTTATCATGTTCTTATTGTCGTAGATCCAAGTCTCCGTAGTATGGAAGACGCGCGAACCTGCTAACGATACGTTGTGGTAATGCGAGGGTTCGCCTATAAACAGTATGCCTCCCGAGAACTGCCATTTGTTCCACTGGTAGCGTAGCTTCAGGTGATGCATATTCTCACTCAAGCTGATATCGGAGCGCTCTAAGTTGTAAAAAGGTACGCGGTACTGGTAGGTAAGCGTAAAGTTCTTGTAGTTAAGCTTTAGGTTGAGATTGTTTCCCCAAGTCCAGCGCGATACATTGATATACTCGGAATGCAACACATTGTAAACAGGAATGATGTAGCCTTGCAATTGCAAGTAGTTGTTGCCGAAGGGTTTTATAGTAGCAGCTAATAAACCTCCGTTTTGCCACGTGTGATATCCGTTGGCAACAGTATTCCATAGTTTGCCTCCTCGCTCCTCGTAATATTCTACAAACGGATTGCTTGCATAAGCAGATATATAAGCACAATTCAGAGAGAGGTATTGATTCTCAAAAGTATGCACTAGCGTTGCGGCATGCGCGCTTTCTCCGATTACTTTTGGGTTCCCCGTTTCAAGTATATCGATTGACCGATTGGAAATATTCGTGCTTAGTTCGTTAATGCCAGGTGTTTCGAGATCCCAAAAATAGTGTAGTTGCGTGGTGTGCCCACCTCCCCACATATAGGACAATGTGACCTTGGGGGTAACTCCCCATTGTGGGGTTCGTTGCTTGTCCACTATATTGTTGGTGTGCTTAATGCCAACGCTAAAACGATACGAGAAGCGACGGTATAACCCAGATAGCTCTGTATAGGCATATTGCGAAAAGAAACGACTACGGTAATTGAAGTCGCCGTACAGGTTTTTCGCTTTAGAATGCAAAAAGGCAAAAGAGCCTTCGTAGCCTGTATTCCACTTAATAGACCCAAAATTGCGTGTATAGATAATTTCGCCAATGGCAGAGTATTTTTGATTTTCCAGCGTCCGATCGTCGCCATAAATTACTAAACCATCGGAGAGGTTTTCCTCTTTATTCTGATTTTTCGTATTGACACCGAAACTCGTACCTACGAGGTTCAGACTAATCTCATCTTTAGCGGTTAGGCGTTTCCACAAATAGAGATCTACAGAGGGATTGAAGGTGTGTGTCTTACTGTCGTTCAATGTGCGTAGTTGCTTATCTGTTTGCGTCTCTTTCTGGTAGAGTCCTGTACCAGTCCCGTTGTTAAATCGGTTTTCAAACGAAGGTTGTACGACTATCTCTACTACGGTTTTCTCGTCATCTACAAAAGAGTAGCGCAAGCGCGGCGAATGGGTTGTATAGCCAAAATGATCCTTCTTGTTGTAGGTCAGTTGATGTTTTAAGCCCGACAAGGTGTAGCGGAACTCTTCTTTCATACGCCGATCGCGATAGTTGCGGTACGATAGCCCATATTCGGCGCTCAGTTTATGATTGCCTCGAATCCAAGAAAAATAGGCGTTATCGTTTCCAAAACCCGTACTAAACGCATGATTTACTTCGAAGCCCAGAGAAATACCGTCATCTAGGTGATGGGTGACAATGTTTAGCACACTTTCTACGTTCCGGAAACGTGCTGGCGGGATCTCGTAGGCTTCTATGCGTTTTATCTTCTCTTTCGGGATCATGCGTACATCGTTGTAGGTAGCTTTTACACCATTTATGAGAATTGCCACAGAACCGCCATGTGGTCCTTTTAAGCCATCGCTGATAAGATCTTCTCGCACTACGGGCAGTGTTTTTATGAGTTCAAAACTCGTGTAGGCTTGCTTTACATCCTCCTTAGAGAATGTAAAGATGCGTTTATCGGCTGTTCGCGAACGTGTACCCTCTACACGTACATCGCCGATATCGTAGTTCTCCTCGCGCAAGGTGTCCTGGCGTTTTACCACAGAACCAGATGAAGGCATAATGAGGCGAATGGGTATCTCCTTAGCTTCGTACCCTAGTATATAAAACTGTAACTCGTATCTACCTACACGTACCCCCGTAAAAAGGTATTCGCCGTTTTTGTCAGTCACCGTATTTTTCACCTGTGTAGTATCCTTCAGGCTACGCAGTACGACAACGGCTAATTCGATCCCTTGCTTCGTATTGGCATCAAGTACTTTGCCCTCCAGTTGGAGTTGTGCAAAAAGTGGCGAGGCAGACAAAAGAAAGAAGAAAAATATGGCGAAGTGTTTCATGTATCAATTGTTGTGGGAAATAAAAAGAGGCAAGAGACAATGAAAAAGCGCAAAGCCCCTTGCCCATAAAATAAAAACAGGTAGAGGACAACTCGTTTACAGTTCGTCTAGCGAGAAGGTGGTCGTCTTAATTGTAGGTACTTCGCCTTCAATAAGACGGATATCTATTGCCCCTGCGAAGTTATCATCTGGGAGGGTTAGCTGTACGATAAAGACGTTTTTTATCATTCCCATCGTTATCAACCCCAATACTTGCTTCGTTTTATCGGCAGGAAGCGATACGCCATTGAACATAATTCTGAAACTTCGCTCCGACTCTTTATCGAAAAAGTTGTTTCCCTCACATTCTATTCCCACGTTTTGTTGACGTAGCCACTCGGCGAATTTCTTGTCTTCATCCGCCTTTTCGGGCTGTAGTACTTTGCGCTCAAAGTAACTTTGCTTACACTCTTCATCTATTCGAGTATGTACAGTGACATTACCCGATTTGAATAAGGGATTCGGTATTCCGTTAAATACAAATTTCCGTTCTCTATCGGGAAGTGGCAATGTAAAAATGTATGCCTTAGCTATATCCATAGGCGTGCCTTTAAAAGAGATCGTTCCTACGGCATCCGTCATTCCCACGGCGATAACCTCATCAGGCTTTTCTTTTAGCGAGAGGTAAACAGGTAAGTAGGGGTAACGCTTTTCGAGTCCGTGTTCTCGCACACTATAAACATTCCCTAGAAAAAAATAAGTGGTGTTCACTTGTCCTAGTGCATTAAAGAAATATGCACACAAGAAGAATAGAAATAAAAATTTTAACTTCATCTGTTGTGTTTTTACCGTTACTTTTACTTTATCCCTAGGACGGATAATTATCCGAATAGTTACAAAGCGACTTCTCTTTTGAGTATAGAGAAAAGTTGATTCTGGTTACGTAATGGATATGCTTGCCGTGATATTTTCGAAGCGGTGTGCCAAAACAATAGTCCACCATTTTGCCACACCACTGATTCAAATCAACAAGGAGAAATGCTACAAAGTAGATGCACGAACTCCTATATCACTATCATATTTTAAGCAACACATCCTGACACTAAAATACTGATTATCAAATTATAGTGTTATTGCACAAAACACCTACGATAAATATCTGTATCTCACTTTGTGCCTCCTCTTACCTCTTATATTTTGCCCCTCTACTTAATCTCTGGGAGTGTACTAGATGCTCTTCGCCCAAAGCCAGGATAATCCCCCATTGTCAGATGAATATCTATGACCCCCTCATAGTAATCATTAGGCGCGATATATCTTGCTACAATAACCTCTTTTACCGCAGCCATTATGAGTACGCTAGTGAGTCGTTGCAGCGATTTAGAAAGAATTCGTTGTCCGTTAACAAAAAAGTATACTGGCAATTTCGATTCTTTACTTACAAGATTGTCTCCGTCTTTCTCTAACCAAGAATTATGTTTAATTAGCCAAGGAATTATATTCATCTCCTCCTCTCCTTTTTCCATCTTTTCGATTTCTTTATTGTAGTATTTACTAACCTCTCCGTCAAGTTGTATATGTGTATTGTAATTCCCACTTTTGAAGCTAGGCGCTGAGGTATTTTTGGCGAAGAAGAATTTTCGTTCTCCTTTAGGAAGTAAGAGAGTAAATATATAATCTTTATATATATCTATTGGAATTTCTTTAAAACTTACGATACCCACCATATTGGTTAAACGTACAGCCACAACATCTTCAGGTTTATCTTTATATGCCAACAGAACAGGTAGATAGGGATGACGAATTTCCTCGCCCTTTTCATCTATAGAAAATACATGCCCCATGAAAAAATAGGTCGTGTTTTCTTGACTCTTAACCCCTGAAAAAAAAGCACACATTACAATCAGAACTATAACTTTCAACTTCATTTTTTCACCTCTTTACCTTTTGCTAGCAACCTCTCATCTTAATTTCCTATTACAAAGTTCTACACCTTCATACAATACTACAATACCCGAAAGGGTAATTTTCTGTTTGTTTTTAGGAAAATACACTTTTGGGTAATTCCTGCATCCCGTGTGTAACTATTCGTAGGTGCGATCGTCTTGGAAACGAAAAGTTATTAACTTCGTGTACCAATAATAAACTACAATAAGCGATGAGTATTGGCAACGGTTTTTGTGATGATCTCTATGCACTAGAATTACTGCGCCCCGATGTCTGCGATGCAGACTACAGGACATTGCAGCTTAGTGCACGCATTCACACACTCGAGACCACGTCGCTACACACTTACAAAACCTATTTGGTCTTTGATTTCTACAAAAAGGAATTTGTGTATGTATCTAGCAATCCGCTTTTTTTATTTCAGAATAGCGCGGATGTAGTGATGAATGAGGGGATAGCCTTTTATGAGAAACGGATTGAAGATACCGAGAAAGCTTTTTTATATCGAATGTATCGTTCGGCGGTCTGTTTTTTACAGCGTGTACCGCCCGAAGAGCGCGCGAATTATACCTTATCGTACAATGTAAACGTATTAGATTCGCAAAATCGAACGCTTCTGCTCAATAACAAAGTATCGTCTTTGGCAACAACGCCTACAGGGAAGCTTTGGCTTGTGTTTTGTACAGTCTCCTTAGCACTGTCGCAAAAATCGCGTATTGCTATCATCCAGAATTCTACCACGGAGCAAGCTTGGGAATATAATGATGGTAGCGACACATGGCGCGAATTCACAATCTCTGAGCTTTCAGAATGCGAACGGCTTACGATCCACCTCTCGCGACAGGGGTATTCGGTAAGCGATATAGCAGAACGACTCTGTAAATCGGAGGATGCTATAAAGAAATACCGCAAAGATCTTTTTACAAAGCTCGAGGCCAGCAATATCACCGAGGCTGTTGCGCTTGCCGTAGATATGCGGCTGGTGTGATTGTGTTTTTAGCTAGTCTCCGCTTTGCGAAGCGCGCAAGTTGTTATCTACAATACGTAGCGTGTAGTGCGTGTCGGGAGCTAGGGTAAGCTTTGTACTTCGCAGCCACGGATTGAGCTGCCGCAGCATCTTGTAGTTTGTACCTTGTGTCTTGGCAAAAAGCGCCAAATCTGTTATGGTGCTGTCTACTTCAACCGTGCAGTAGGGGTAGGGTTTATAGCGCTCTTCGGGGCGTAAATGAAAACCGTAAAGCTCTGGGTTTTCAAGCACGAGCTTCAATGCTAGGATGCGGTAAAAATACCGTCCTGTTTCCGTGTTCAAGTGAAGATCGTAGTATGCATTTTCGCCTTGCACTACGCTACTCCGTTGTAAACCATTTTGCCCCATATTGTAGGAGGCGGCAGCCATAGACCAGCTACCAAAACGACGATAAGCTCTGTTCAGATATCTACATGCTGCCTGCGTGGCAGCTACTATGTCGTAGCGTTGATCTATTTCGTCGTTGATTGTCAGTCCGTATTCCTTGCCTGCTCCTTCTAAGAATTGCCATAGCCCTGCTGCCTTAGAAGGCGAAATCGCGCGTTCGTTGAGTGAACTCTCGGCAACCGCTAAAAACTTAAAATCGGTGGGCACGCCGCCTTCGCGCAACAACAATTCTAACTCGGGGAAGTAGCGCGGCATTCGCTTCAACATTAGAAGGACTTGGCTATGCCAGTTGCTGGCTACGCAGAGCTCGCGATCGAGGCTCTCCCGTACATCTACATTCTCGAGAGGGACGCGCTCGCCTGCAAAGAAGAGTTCCTTTGGAATAGGGGGCTGTCCTACGTAGTTGGAAAGAGTTTGAGGGGCTGTTGTATCGCTCCGCACGGTTGGAAACCAGAATTCGCCGCCTGCGAAGTAATACAGGGCTTGTATCAGTGCAAAAACGAAAACCAACGTACCAGCCACACTACCTAGACGCACTACCCACTTCATCGTCACTCCATTGCTTATCTCCGTGTGGTAAAGGTAGGTATTTTGAGATGCGCGGCACAAATAGCCTCATAATAACAAACAGAGGGGTGACCAGAGAAACAGATAGATTATCTGCTTGGTTTAGGTGTTGGTAACGCCATCGTAGTACTGCAGCGTATTAGGCAAGGATTTTTTTGCGTATTACAGAGCCTGTGGCAGAAACAGACCAAAAGAAGGAGCTATGTCGGTCACATAACCCCTTCTTTACACTTCAAACAGACTGAGTGGGACTAGAACCCTAGCGCTACTACAAAATAGAGATTTTCGCGGTAAGGGTTAAGAATAAGTTCTCCGTCCAGACGGAGGGAAAATTTGTCGGTGACGCGTATGGGTTGTGTTACCCCTAGTTTTACATTCACTACGTTAGGACCGTCCGCAAAAAATCCACTCCCCTTGAATGGTGTAAAACCGAGTTCGTAGGTGAGCTTTTGACCAGACTTTAAGGAATGTGAATAACCAAAATTGACGATCGTGGAAAATGCCTCATATTTATCTCTGACGGCGGTCTCCTTACCCGTAATAGGGTCTTGTTCGGTGCGGTAGAGAGGATCGCCGTAAGTGAAAACTCCAACGGTACATTCTATAGGGAATTGGCGCACGCCATTAAACTGCAAAAGTGCCATTTGTTGGTGGATAGCTCCGTCGTCTTCCTTATTGTAACGAAAAAAACGCATATAGCCGCTGGTGCCCACCGTGTGCGGGAGAGCGTCTTTTTTGTTCTCGGTTGGGTAGAACATGTCAATATACATAAGTGATACAGGACCCAGTGTATAACCTAATGTGAGGTCTATCTCGGAGCTTAATGTATGATCAAGTGCTGTATACGCCCATGCATTAAAGAAAGCGCCGTAAGCGGATACGGTGAGATTGGGTTGAACATTCCAAGAATTGCACGATAGCCAACCATACCATACATGGCGCGATTTGATTTTTGCAGAGAAGTCTACCGTGAGTAAACTTGTTCTCTCTGCCTTTGGAAGTTCGCTTGCTTCTTCCTGTGCGGAGAGCTGAAGCGTGGGGAACATAAGCCCCAAGAGTAAAAACAGGGTGTAAAGTTTTTTCATCGTCTTACTATTTACCGTTTAACCTTTGTCAGCTACAAAAAAAGCCCTCCGCATTATTGGGCAGAGGGCTCGTGCTTTATCTCATTTTAGTTGACCTACCAGGATTCGAACCTAGACTGTTAGAACCAAAATCTAATGTGCTACCATTACACCATAGGTCAATCCACACACATCAAGAACGGCGCAAAGGTAGTAATTTTTTCTAATCGCCGTACAGTGGTTGTTAGAATATGCTACTCTCCTTGGGGTGCGCCTAGGTGTTAGAACTCTTCACCTACGGGACGAATATCAAAGGGAAGCTGCGTAATAGCTTGCAGATCCTCGCCCCATTGTTTTGCTTCTTCGTCGTCTGACTGGTATAGCCACTCTATCTTAAGATGCCCTCCCTCGGTATGCAAGGGTTTGCATTTATTGATGATTGCCAAGAGGTATTTTGCCGAAATCGAGTTGAAGTAATTGAGGCGGAAAGTAACTAGCACTTCCTCGCTCGGCGTATTCTGTTTTACAGAGATTAAAAAATTGTCTAGCCACAGTAGCACCTTCTGGTAGAAGCCCACGGTATCTTCGGGACGCGAGTCGCCTAAGATTTGCAGGTGGCGCGTCTGCGGGTTAAAATCTATTTCGGGTGTATATTTGGTAGCACTGATATGCAATGTATCCATAGTAGAATTCTCCTAGTTCACTTTTGTATTCGTCTTGGGCAACAGAGAGATGCGCAAGGTATAATTAAAAAAATCGCCTTCGGGTTCAAGTGTGTACTCAAATGAGTCGCACATCTGACGTAGGAGCATGAGCCCAATGCCAGACCCCTGTGCTGTTTGCACTTCTGCTTTGGGTAGTACATCGCGAATCTTCGCACGGGCAGTCTCGCCATCATATTCGCTGACCACCTGCAAGTAACTTGCTAGCACCTCGGCGTCTTCGGGGTAGACGTAGCTGCTCATCGTTACGTAGTACTGGTTGCCATTGATAAAGCTGGCGCGGAAATGAATCTTGAGGTCGCGCATCTCGATGCGTACATTCTGGTATCGTTGCACGTTGAGCAGCGGTTCTTCGCAGAGGCGTAGGATCTCGCGCCGAAAGCGTCCCGTAGCGCCACGTCGCGTGGCTTCGTTAACCACATCGTCGGCAAGACGTAAACGATCGTCTTCTAGCAAACGTCGGCAACGAAAATCAAACAAAACCTCCTCGTCCATCAGTGGTGGCATTGGTGAAGTATTGATAGTCTGCAAAAATTCTAACGCATTGTCCATGATCCGCAACTTTCTTTTTCGCGAACTATCGCATTAGAGTTTTATGTAATAGACGAACGAGATACCGCCTGCTTGTGTTGCAAGACGTTCGAAACTCTGGATAAATGGTCGCGAGAAATCGTGACGCAAAAGAAAATCGGGCGATACTGCGCCGTAAAAACGTTTCTGTTTCGGTAATAAATTGAGAAAATCGTGCTCGTACCACAGAGTAAGCGCAAATTGCGATTTGTAGCGTGCTCCTATATGAACTCCGAGCCCGAAATTAAGCGGGAAGATGTGATCCTTTGCGTCAAACCCAACGTTGAGGTCGTGCGACTGCGTGCCTTCGCTAAGCTCGAGTTCCATACGCCCTGTTGCTTCTATTTGTGGGATCATGCCGATGCCTCCGTAGAAATCCCAGTCAAAACCGACACGTTTCACGTAGTTCGCATAGAGCGATAGGTTGACAGACATGAGGCGGATTTTCGTTGTTACAGGTATCCCCGTACCGCCATACGCCCCGAATTGGGTATCTACTGTTCCCCCTTTCCAACTACCAAGGGCTGAGATTTGAAACTCAAAGTCGTCGTTAATAGGAACGAGCATATCAAAACCGTAGTGGTAACCTACGTAGGGCGTGCTGATTTCGGCACTAGAACCTACGCGCAAAAAGGAGATCTGCCCTCCAAGCATAGCGCCAATGCGTAGGTCGCGCATGGTGGTAGTTGTTTCGCCACGACGGACGGCACGAAGATTCGAGCGCTCGTGACCGCTACTAAGGGTTGGATATGAAAAGAGCAAACAGAGCAGAAAAACAGGAGCACATAGGCTTGTAAACCTGCGCAAGTGTTGCCTTACTTTATTTCCTCTCATCGCCTAAAAAGCACCATACACCTCTTAACACACCCAAAAGTATCAATTTTCTGCGATATAGGCTGAAATGAAACCCAAAGGAGCTGTGGCGTAACCGAGTGCGAAAATGGGCATATAAATAGAAATGCCTATATTCGCAAAGAAGTAGTGTGCGAGTGCAGAATGTCTGTTAGAACACCATGGGTAGAGTTGTAAGGAGCAAAGAGATAGCATGCGTAAGGGATGCGCAGCCTGTTGTCTTGGCGCGTCTCTGGTGCAGTGGCATATCCTATCGAGATGTTCTTGGGCGTGTTCGACGACGCTTCTGCACCCCTGAGTTTATAAACATCCGACCCTATCAATCATTGTTTTATGCCTTATCGTAGACTTCCGAATACTGATTTAGCACGGCTGCGTGCCATGAAAACGGCCTACCAAATGGGGCGTGAGATACATCCCACAGCATTAGCCTTTACGCAGAGTACCTATACGAAGCTCGAACTCTTTATCAATTCGTTTGAGACGGCAGTACAGCAGTATCGCGAAGCCTACAACAGACAGGCCGAAAGCAGTGCCATATATATTCCCATTGCCCAAAAAGCACGCCTGTATGTATCGCATTTCATCCAAGTGGTGAATATGGCCGTGCTACGCGGCGAATTGAAGCCGAATGTTCGTACCTATTACCAACTCCCTGTTGACGAGGGGAAGTTGCCGCCATTAGCTTCCGATCAGGAGGTTATTGATTGGGGGCAAAAAATAATACAGGGCGAGTTTCAGCGTACCAGCGAAGGGCGACCCCCGATAATGAATCCGACAATTGCGCTGGTAAAAGTGCACTACGAAAAGTTCGTGGATCTTTATACTCGGCATCGGGTACTTCAGCAGAATACTGTTCGTACCCGCTCCGAGCTAGATGCGCTCCGCGAAACGGCAGACCAGATCATTCTCGCTATTTGGGATGAGGTGGAGGAGCATTTTAAGGGACTCACGCCAGAGGAGTCGCGTGCCAAAGCCTCGCAATATGGAATTATTTATGTATTCCGTAAGAGTGAACGGAGTGCGATGCCCGAGTCGGTGAGTCCTAGCGTCTAGGAATAGTTCTTGTTTCGCTCGTGTTCATTTTCGGACGTTTGTCCGTTTTTTAAGCTTTCGTTTCCGTTGGCTTTTTTCTGCAATACACAGATATACTGCGTATTGCCTCTATTATTCCAGACTTTCTTTCTTTGGCATTTTATTCGTTGTATCTGCGTGTAGCAACTGTTAGAGAAATGTCTAAAAAAATATACCTCGTTGTTCTAGGAGTTCTTCTGGCATTAAGTTCACTGGCTGAAGTGCGCGATTTTAGCATGGAGAAGGCCATTTTGTTGGCTCGTACGCAGTCGGTTTCTGCCGCTACTTCGCGGAACCGTCTTCGCGCTGCTTATTGGCGCTATGTAGCTAACAGGGCAACGCTATTGCCAGAACTCTCTTTTACGGGTACACTGCCCGACTTTAAGCGGGGGTACAATCTTTACCAAAATGCACAAGGAGGTTATCAGTTTGTGCGTACCAATGTAATGCAACTTAGTGGCGAGCTTTCAGTGGTGCAGAATATCCCTTGGACGGGGGGGACGATCGGGCTTTCCTCTTCGCTCGAGCGTGTAGAGACGTATGGCACAAACTCTTCGCAACGCTTTTTGAGTGTACCGATACGGCTTACGCTTACACAACCCATTTTTGGCGTAAATACATTTCGGTGGGAGAATAAGATAGAACCAATCCGATACAAGGAGGCGCAACAGGTCTATCTGAACGAGGTAGAGCAAACAACGCGAGAGGTTATTAAGCGTTATTTCGATCTCCTCATTGCACAGGAGACGCTTCTCTCTGCGCAGCAAAATGAAGTCAATGCTCGGAAGTTGTATGACATAGCACAAGTACGGCGGCAGAATGGTGAGATCTCGCTGAATGATGAACGACGCCTGCAACTCAATTTACTCAATGCGACTTCTACGCGCACTGCCGAGGAGACCAACTGGCGCGCTCAGCTTTTTCGTTTGCAGAGTTATTTGGGGTTGCCGAGTGGCGACACGCTGGTTGCAGTAATACCCGAGATGCTTGCACATGCTCAGCTTCAGTTTGACGAAGTGTATCAGTATGCCAATACCAACAATTCTTTTCAGCGCTACGCTGCACGCGAGCGTCTGGAGGCGGACTATGCGGTTGCGAAAGCCAAAGGGAAGCGCTACGGGATTAACCTCTTTGCGAGCGTAGGCTACACAGGACAGGAGGAGAGACTACGTAGCAGTTATGAGCAGTTGATAGATAACCAAGAGGTGCGCATTGGGGTGAGTGTGCCGATTTTAGATTGGGGGAAACGTAAGGGGCAGGTTAAGACCGCGGAGTGGAATAGAGAGGTTGTAGAAACACAATTACAGCGCGAAGCACAAACCTTTCAGCAGGATATCTATATCCTCGTAGAGCGATACAACAATCAGCAATTTCAGCTGCAAGTGGCCGAGAAGTCGGACTCTATTGCACAGCTGCGTTATCAGACTTCCATCGAAGTATTTTTACTTGGGAAAATTGGCGTTCTTGAACTCAACGACGCGCAGCAATCGAAGGACAACGCTCGTATTCAGCGTATCAGACAGTTGTGGCAATTCTGGGACTATTTCTACCGCGTGCGGGCGCTTACTTTACACGATTTTACGGGCATACTCCCCATAGACAACGAAATAGAGGAAATTGTACGTCGTTGAAACACTCTACCTTTGCTCTCGGTGGGCAGTATGTGTACGTAGCATTGCCCTCAGGAAAGAGGTAGAATTTGTTGCGCTTTAGTCTTCTGAAAAAAGATGCCGAAACCTCGGCGCGGCTCGGTGTGTTGCACACAGCACATGGCGATGTGTCTACGCCGCGATTTATGCCCGTGGGTACGTTGGGCGGTGTAAAGGCTATTCTTCACGAATCATTACGCACGCAGACCGATGCACAGTTCTTGCTCGGCAATACCTACCATTTGTATTTGCGCCCAGGGCTTTCTACGCTTCGCGCCGCAGGCGGTTTACACGGCTTTTCGTCGTGGCAAGGGCCGCTTCTTACCGACTCAGGCGGCTTTCAAGTCTTCTCTCTTTCCAAGCAACGAAAACTGTCGGCATTCGGAGCGCGTTTCCGTTCGCACATTGACGGTGCGCCGCATATCTTTACCCCCGAACGTATCGTAGATATTCAGCGCATCATTGGGGCAGACATTATGATGGTGCTTGACGAATGCCCCCCAGGCGATGCAACCTATCGGTACGCTGCGCAGTCGTTAGAGCTAACGCTGCAATGGTTACAACGTTGTTTTTTGCAGTACCGTCGTACGGTGGGACTTTATGGTTACGAGCAAGCTCTTTTTCCCATTGTGCAAGGCGCATCCTATCTGGATCTTCGTACGCAAAGCGCTGAGGCGTGTATGCAGTACGATGCCGCAGGCTATGCCATCGGAGGTTTGGCAGTAGGCGAACCCACGGAGGTGATGTATAAAGTACTCGAACACTTGCACCCCATTTTACCCGCAGAGCGCCCTCGTTATCTGATGGGGGTCGGTACGCCCGTGAATTTGGTAGAGGCTGTGGCGCGCGGTATTGATATGTTCGATTGTGTAATGCCTACGCGCAATGCGCGCAACGGGATGCTCTTTACGTGGGATGGAATCATAAATATTCGCAACTGGAAGTGGCGCAACGATTTCACCCCTCTTGACGCACAAAGCTCCCTCGAATGCGACCATAGCTATACGCGTGCCTATTTGCGTCATCTGTTCGTCTCGGGCGAGATGCTGGGGGCACAAATTGCCTCCCTACATAACATCGGATTTTATCTGTCGCTCATGCAAGAGATGCGCCAACAAATAGCAGCTGGTACTTTCGCTTCATGGCGCAAGACGGTTGTTCCTAAACTCGCACAACGACTATGAAACTCTCAACGTTCCGTATTACCACACTAGACTGGTACATCATTCGCAAATTCCTCGGAACTTACTTTTTTGCCATTGCGCTAATTCTCTCCATTAGCATTGTATTCGATATTGCAGAGAAGATTGACGATTTCATGTCAAAAGAAGCGCCGTTGCGCGAGATTGTGTTTGGCTATTATCTCAATTTTATTCCCTATTTCGCCAATCTTTTTAGCTCGCTGTTTATCTTTATCACGGTTATCTTCTTTACCTCTAAAATGGCTGCTCGGTGCGAAATTATCGCTATCCTGAGCAGTGGTATTAGTTTCCGGCGTTTGCTTTATCCCTATTTCCTCTCCGCTTTCTTTCTCTTCCTCCTCTCGATCTTCCTCTCCAACGTGGTTATCCCGCCTGCCAATCGCACGCGCATAGACTTTATTCACAAATACGTTTCGCGCCCTAAGTACAACGACCAATACGACATGCACAAGCAGGTGCGCCCTGGTTTTTTTGTCTACATGGAGTCGTATAGTCCCAATAGTCGTATCGGCTATCGATTGGCATTAGAAAGCTTTGAAGACGGGAAACTGCTATCGAAGCTACGTGCAAACTATGTAGAGTGGGACACCGTATCGCAGAAATGGCAGATGGGCAGCTACTACATTCGTCATTATACCGATTCGGGCGAAAGAATTGAACACGGTACGGGCTTAGATACCACCTTTTACCTCCAACCGAGCGATTTGGCGCATACCGATATGGACATAGAATCTATGAACTACCGACAGCTTAATCAGTACATTGCCGATCAGGAGTTGCAAGGTTCGAGCTATGTTAATGCCGCTTATGTTGAAAAATATAACCGAGTGGCACAGCCTTTTGCGGCATTCATTCTTACCCTGATAGGAGTATCGGTATCGGCGCGAAAAGTGCGTGGCGGGATGGGCAAACACTTAGGCTTTGGGTTAGGGTTGAGTTTCTCCTACATTCTCTTTATGCGTTTCAGTACAATGTTTGCCATAGGGAGTACGCTGTCGCCACTCCTTGCGGTATGGCTTCCGAACATGATTTTTGCCATAGTAGCCGTTGTACTCTATCGGATGGCACCTAAGTAGAAAGAATTTTCACAGTAGAGATTCGGGCTTTCGTGTACGATAATTCGCCTTTGAAAGGTAAAAAACACAGATTAGCGGAAGAGGTAGGTAAAATTACCGAGTAAAAATTTTGTTGTTGTCAAAGATTGTTCTACTTTTGTATCGCTAGTTATTTCTGGTTAGTTGTTTTTGTTAGGTTTAACCTCTGGGAGTCGGGTACTCTCGGAGGTTTTTTGTTTTCTGCCCTGTAGCCCTGTGTGGTGTGGGCGATAGGATCTGTTCGCGTTTTAGGCAGATATATCTTGCTAGCCCCAAGGTACAGCGAGCAGTAGGAGTCTCTCTCAATTTGCCTTTCTTTTGGTTGTTTAGCTAAGCTGCTGTCGTGCGCTTGTTTGCTTTTAGTCGTACATTTACCGACTATTCTGTAACTACAATGCGCCGACGTATTTATCTCTACCTCGCACTTTTGTTGCTCTCTTTGGTGGCAGTAGGGCTTTGGTTTTACAATAGCCGAAGCTGGAGCGATGCTGCGCAGCACGTGAATTTGTTGCCTCCACGCGACCAATTGCTTGAACTAAACCTTGTACGCGGACAGGATACTCTTAATCTTGTTCGTGAGGATGGGCGGTGGCGCGAAAAGCGAACCCAACGCCAAGCTACGGAAAATAGCATACAAACTCTGTTAGATTATTTTCAGCGCATTGAGGTGCGTTTCCCGATAAGTGGCGATGTGACCGACGTGGTGCGGAATTTGCGAGATTCTGGGTTACAGGTGACGTTGCGTACCCCAGAGACGACGCAGAATTTCATTTTAGGGAGTAATACGGCAGGAGAATTGGTACTCGCTTATAACAACAATTACTACTTGGTGCGCACAGCTGGTTTTGCGCGCTCTACGATATATGATCTTGCGCTCTCGGTTGATGCTTGGACAGAGAGGTCGCTCACCATACGTCGTCCGAGCGATTTGCAGACCATTTGGCTAATGTGGCCCAATGATGCTCGAAATTCTTTTTGCGTTCAGGTGCGCGACTCGCTCCATGTTGCGCTTCTGGATCTGGAGCAGTGCCACGAATTGGTGTATGATACGGTTCGTATGAGTGCTTTTCTGTATGCACTTACCACTTTGGAATTAGACGGCAATGCCGATACGATTCGCCGTGCAACGCAGACGCTTTTACGTGGCGCAGCATATCTGGTATCTCTTCGTCTTTTGCTTCGTGGGGAGAAAGATACGCTTGCCTATAAACTCTTTCGAGCGCAAAGCGTCTATTCTAGTGCGAAGCGTGAATTGGGTTATTTATTGGTAAACGATACTGCGGTGCGTACCACTCCTCTCGTCTCGTGGGATGCCGTACTCACTACGCTAGGTGAAATAAAAAAATGAAGTTGAAACATCTCTTTCGCTTTGCTCTCTTTTCTTTGCTCCTTTCGCTTCCCGCATATAGCGCAGCGCAAACCAATATAGAACCTTACCTCCTCTATTCCGACACGGTAACCTTCCCGTTTACTAGTGAGTGGCAATATCTGTCGACCGATATTTTTCTATTCAATCCCGACAAGTTTGGCGATGTGATTAACGAACTAGACTTTTACGAATATGCGGCGGGAAAGAAACGAAGGAAGAAAAAGAAGAGTCCGCAGGAGTGGATCGAATACCTCTTCATAACAGCAAGCCTGCGTAACGTTCGTTTTTTCGGCGACGCAGAGGTCACTTATCCCCTGTATCACTTCCAAGTATCTAGCGACCCCAAAATGGGTTATCAGAGTCTCGCTTCCGACAATATAGACCACGTGCGTGTACTCGATAACCTACCACTTGCCTCTGCCGCCGACAACATTGATGCAGAGATACGCGTGCACGCTATAACGGGTAACAACGGCGATATGATACTGCAAATGGTTGCCTCGCAACTCAAGAATATTGCCAAAATTACTACGCCCATTGGTGCAGTGATGTCGCTTGTAGGCGAATTTGGCAATCTGCTAGATGCCAACACCAAGAAGCGAGAATACCGCTTCAGTTCTACCATACGTCTTTTTGAGCAACGCAATTTTGACAGGCGTCTTCACTCTATCAAAATCTATGAGTTGAAAACTACCAATAGCAAGCATCATGAAATGGCTACTGCGCCTTTGCGCCAATTTCTTGACACTGTAGGGCTTGGTATGCAGACGCGCGCCTCGTTGCGACGAATTCTGCCTGCACGAGACTATCCGTTGGTGGTAGTTCTCAATTACAAATCGCAGTACCGAGTGCAGCCTCTTACGGGCGACGAAGTAACCTTTGCCAATATTGAGAAACGGAAACTAAAGGTAGAAAACGATTTCCGCCAAGGCGTTATTACTCCCGAGACGTATCGGCAGGAGCGCGATTTTGCCGCCTTTCTTACCGTTTTTGCGACTTTCAAGAACCACCTAGAGGTTTACAAATTGAACTACAGGTCGGGAAATACCGATGCTATTGCAGGGAGTCTTTTTACGCTCATGCAGCACTACCGTGGCTTGGTAAAGAGCTATGCCGAGATGCAGTATAAATACAAAGGAAATCGGGCTTTTGCGTCGCTCTTTGCTCCTGAATACCAGCGCATCATAGGTTTCGCCGATCAGTATCTTGCCGACGACTACAACCTGCGTTCGGTGCAAGAACTTGTGAAAACGCTCGATGTCATCGAACAGGGGCAACAACCTGCCGACGCGTTAGCGCTTGAGAGCACCATAAAACGCTTGCGATTTAGCGACCACTTTCAACAGGATATGATGAACACGCAGCCCGAAGGTCAGCTCATCCGCGGACAATTGGCGCGTCTGGAAGAGAATTTGTATCGGGTACTGTTCTTACCGCGGATTGATTCGTTGGCACGTGTGCCTGCTACCAACGAAACGCGCAATGCGCCTCAAAATCTGTTGCGACTTACGCGTGCTACGAGTTGCATGCTTTGCCGCGACAGTGCCTACAAGGCCGTTGATAGGTTCAATGCGAAAGTGGAACAGCTGGATCTGAAGCGAGTACTCCTCCGTCGCGATAGTCTGGTAAATAGCTATTCGCCTTGGGTCTTCTCGCAAGTAGCCACTTTGCAAAGAGTGCGAGAGAACTACAACACCTTTTATGCCCCCGACACGACGAGTAAGGCAAATGCCTACCTAGCGGCTCAAGTAGAGCAAGCGGAAGCGAACCTCGCGCATTTGCAAGAATTTATGGAGCTAGATCTCCACAATAGGAGCTTAGAAACGGTACAAACACTCGTAGAACGCCTACAGGTCTACCCTACGCGCTTGGAAGAGAATCTGCGAACACTCCGCGAAATGTCGCCTATACTCTTTGAGGAGCAAAAGATAGAGAACCCTACACCAAAACCCGCGCCTGAAGTAACGGAAGAGACGGAACAACCCATAGAGACCACTCTCCCCAGTGCCCCTAACAACACAGCAGGGGAAGAACAACAGGCAACCGCTCAATAACGTTCTTGTTGGTGTCTGTCAAACCTTTTTCATAAGGGCAAAAAACGAGGCAGAGTTCGCACAGAGATTCGCTCCTGATTGTGCGTTTTTGTATTGCCAAACTTAAACCTTTATACAATCGATGAGCAGAAGTATCTATTTTACCTAACAACAATAATTTATTTTGTATTTCCTCGCCCAAATCTTATATCTATCCGAACGAAATCTCTTTGGCTATATTTCCTATATTTTGTAACACTTATATTGAAAGTATAATCTGCTTCTCATTGATAAAATCTTCAAAAGGAACAGATTCTTTTCTGCAAACTCTCATATCAGTTGTTTCTGTAGTGCCAAAAGAATCTTTCTTTAAGGATTCTCCTTTCTCTTTGTGGACTGCTTCAAACTTTGAACAATCCTCTTTTGTAACTTTCAAAAGAATCAACAGTTTAACACTTTACATAAGCAAATATATTAGAATTGTTGTTAGGCATAATTATAGTATATGATATAACCTATCTATTAGATATAGATACAATTTATTTTCTATACCACAATATTTTGTTCTCCTAAAATTAAGATACTATCTTTGTTCCGTGTTTGTAAAAAAACTTTACCATGGGATATTATATGTTTGCTTATGGGGTAAATACCCCTGAGATCGAAGCTGTTTTTGGCTCTAAAAATGAAGCCCTACTTGCTGAGGTTCAGAAGAATCAAATCTTTCAAAACTACGCCGAAGGAGACGATAATAACGAAACGACCAAGGCACTTACTGATATCATCATGGGATATCCCTTTGATGAGAAAAAAGGATATACGTATGGCTATGCTTTTATTGGGATCTGCGCTACTTTAGGTAGAGAATTGCCTTTTACCGAAGAGTTAAAATTCTGGTACGAGACCGAACTTATCAACCAAGCACTCATGGAAGACTATAATATAGAGGTAGAAATAGAAAACGAGCTATTCGGGCCTTCTCACTCCTTTCCACTACCTCTTATAGAAGACTTTCCGATGATAAGCCTCATTGACCAAGACTGGCTGAAGCATTTGACTTCTCTCTTTGAGAGAGTCCATAAAACAAAGGAAGAAATAGAAACCATGATAGATGAGGATGACGAAGAAAAAGGATTTGCTTACGAGCATATTATGGGGCTAAAGGAAAATATCGCTTTTTGCCTTAGTAACCAATTGGACATGATAGCGTTTTGTCATTGACAATCAATACCATCGAGCAAGGGCAACAACCCAAAGGTGCGTTGGCGTTAGAAAATACGCTCTGCTGCCTACGCTTTAGCGACCATTTCCAGTGCGATATGATAAAAAAACGCAACCTGAGGGACTGCTGATACCTGAGCAAATAGCTCATCTAGAGGTAAAATTATATCACACGCTTTTTATATCTCAGATAGATTCGTTATAGCACGCATGGTTGCGCCTCAAGGCGCAACCATGCTACACAGGATCTTTTGCGACTAATCAAGAGCTACTAGTTGTATACAATGTTGCGACAGTTT
The DNA here is from genome assembly GCA_905373475.1 of Bacteroidia bacterium. Taxonomy (GTDB): domain Bacteria; phylum Bacteroidota; class Bacteroidia; order Bacteroidales; family CAJPTX01; genus Bacteroides_D. Next base: position 82,022 of record CAJPTC010000005.1, read on the forward strand.
GGTGAACAGTTACTCGCCGTGGCTCTTTTCGCAAGTAGCTACCATGCAAAGGTTGCGCGAGAATTATGACCGACTCTATGCCTCTGATACTACCAGTAAGGCAAATGCCTACCTGGCGGCTCAAGTAGAGCAAGCGGAAGCGAACCTCGCGCATTTGCAAGAATTTATGGAGCTAGATCTCCACAATAGGAGCTTAGAAACGGTACAAACACTCGTAGAACGCCTACAGGTCTACCCTACGCGCTTGGAAGAGAATCTGCGAACACTCCGCGAAATGTCACCTACACTCTTTGAAGCGCAAGAGATAGAGAGATCTACACCAAAGCCCGAACCTGAAGTAACAGAAGCGACGGAACAACACATAGAGACGACTCCCCCCAGTGCCCCTAACAACACAGCAGGGGATGAACAACAAGCAACCGCTCAATAACGTTCTTGGCATATACACATTACACTATCTCATTTTCGAGTTCAAAAGGAGACTATCATGGAGGCACTAGAAGCAATACTGACACGGCGTTGTGTAAGGAACTTTGCCCCTACACGAATTCCGTCAGAGGAACTTTTAGAAAAAGTAGCAGAAGCTGGGACATTTGCTCCCTCTGGAATGGGGCGTCAGGCTGGGCTGATAGTAAAACTATACAATCGCGAATACCGCGACCGTTTTGCAGTTCTCAACGCGCAAATAATGGGAAGCGAAGACGACCCCTTTTACGGTGCGCCACTGCTACTCATTGTATTTGCCGATAAACGACAAGCTACCTATCTCTACGATGGAGCTTTGGTGATGGGCAATATGATGCTTGCAGCACACGCTCTCGGCTTAGGTTCGTGCTGGGTGCATCGCGCACGCGAAATCTTTGCCAGCGACGAGGGAAAGAAATTCATGCAAGACAATGGCATTGAGGACTTCTACGAGGGTATTGGTTTTCTCGCACTTGGTTACCGCGCGGGTGAACCGCGCCAAGCAGCACCCCGCAAAGCAGGTTTTATACGCGAGGTGCGTTAAGCTGAAAGGCAACCTGAAGTAAAGATGGAGGGTTAGAAGGAATTCTTCCTGCTAGTGCCTTGGTTGCCATTTTTCTACCATTTTCCCTTTTTGTTAAGGGAAGGCTGGAAGGCGAAATTCTCGCTGGATTTGTTCGTACGAAGTGCGAGACACGGTTTTGCGAAAGGGCATGAGACCATAGTATCCCCTAGCGGAAAACGAGACCTCCCACTTATGCCCATTGCGCCATGTAGCGGCTGCAAACAGGAACCGTAGTTCATCGCTCTCCGAGCGAAATGTGAGGGCAAGAGAGTTGGTAATTGTCGCTTCCGATTGTTTCGGAAGTACAAGTGGTTCGCGCAACTTGATTTGTGCTATAGGTGAACCATCAAGCCACAGTTCGGCTTTTACCTTTTTGATGGTAAGTTTTTTAGGGTTCGGATTCTGGAGCGTTAAGGTGAAACCAATATCGGCGAGGTCGTTCAGTCGAACATCGGAAACACCAACAATGCTCGGTGCTTCGGGACTAGAACAGCCCCAAAACACCAGAGCAGAAAATACAATCAATAAAATTGCGTAGAGACGCATCTTTTGCGGAAACTACGAGATACGAGACGGGGAACAGGCTCTAAAGCTATTGGAAGCCCTAGAAAGCTCCTCCTAATCTTCGTTTTCTAACGCTGCCGCCAGCTCGTCGGTCATCTCGAGGTTATGATAAACGCTCTGTACGTCGTCGTTATCCTCAAATTCGCGAACCAGACGGAATACCTTCAAAGCTTCTTCTACAGGGAGCGCCTTATAATCGTTCGGAATACGTTGTAACTCCGCATTCTTTGGTGTGAGCCCTAAGCCTTCAAGGCGTTTTTGCATAGCGCCAAAATCCTCGAGTGCAGTACGAACGATGATCTCGTCTTCGTCGCGCTCAATGTCTTCAGCGCCTCCTTCAATGAGCTCTAGCTCCAAACTCTCGTCGTTCAGCCCTATCTTAGCTACATCTTCTGCGCTAAGCGTAAAAACCCCCTTCTGCGCAAAAAGGAAACTGAGCGACCCATTTGTTCCTAACGAGCCGTTTCGTTTGGTGAATATCGAACGCACATTGCTCACTGTGCGGTTATTGTTGTCGCTCAAACACTCGATGAAAATCGCAATACCTCCTGGACCATACCCCTCGAAGGTGAGCTCTTGTAGTGATTCTGGCTCCTTCTCTGCCTTATTGATGGCGCGTTCGATGTTGTCCTTGGGCATATTGATACCCTTGGCGTTGTTTACCGCTACGCGCAGACGCGGATTGCCGTTGATATCCGATCCGCCCTCTTTTACGGCAATTGTAATTTCTTTCAAAACTCGCGAGAAAGCCTTACTGCGCTTTGCATCTGCTGCGCCTTTTTTACGCTTAATCGTGGACCATTTATTATGCCCTGACATCTAAATATATTTTTTTGCACATTGCAAAGGTAGCGAAAGAGCGAGAAACGGAATTCGGGGCGCATAGCAGGAATGAAAAAGGGCATGCCGTAGCATGCCCTGAAAATGCTTATTGTGTTGAACTGAGTTATTTGGTAGCAAAATCGTAGTCGCGTGCTACCATGAAAACCGCATGCTTAGGTAAGTTTAGTTCAGTAGGAAGTGTCTGGTTCTCTTTTACATTCTCTTTTTTACCGTTTGTTGGAGTTTGGTCAGGTTCTGTCTCCAGACTTACCTGACTCCGCATCCTAGCTGGCGTTTCTGTTTTACCCTCAGGACCTTCGTCTTCCATACCTTCCAGCGAATTCTTTCGTAGTTCTCGTGATAGAGTACGTTCCTTTTCCGATTTAACTACAGCGATTAGAAAGCATTTTGCCTCGCTCCATTCATTATGCTCTCCCACGAAACGTGAACGGAAATCGCCTTCGGCTTGTAGGTTTAGAATGTTCTTTTCAGGGTTGTAGCGATAAGAGCCCTTATCTGTTACGACGCAGACATCAAGCCCGTCTCGGCTTTCCTTCATGAGATCTCGCACGAAGGGCGAGCCATTTTTCCCGAAGTTGTAGAGAACCGTACTGAGCATATCCAATGTTAAAGAGATCTCGAGCATAGGAGCTTCCGTCGGTTGGCTGACGAGTTCGCGCAGCGCTTGCGAGGGTGTTTTGGGCTCTTCCTTCCTTACTTCGTGTGTGATGCGCGGCGAGGGAAGTACGTACTGTCTCACCACAGAATCCGATTGCGCAAAGCATGCTGCAATGCCCGCAGCCAATGCCAGTGTCATGATTACCTTTTTCATCTCTTTATCTTTTTCGTTTATTAAAACGGCGAAATATCAACTTTCCGTATAATTGGAGAGGGGAGTGCGCGCTGCGTGAACAGCGGGAAGGGGAGTGGTTCGGGGGGAATGAATGGAAGTATTCTGCGGTGTATTGAGGTTACTTCATTTTTCGTTGCAGCAAGTATCTTTTCGGCGTGTTGGCGGTAGCGTTCGGCGTATGAGTTGCTCTGTAGGGTCTGACCTTCTATGGGAACTACGCGAAATGCTCGTTTGCCCGCAATTGTAGGGCGGTCTACGTACGTGAGCAAATATTGCGGAATGCGCAGTGCTATGCCCTTGGCGTTCTTTTCTACTACTGTATGCACGAGCATAGAACCAGCACGTGGGAAGGTTTGCTGTGCCGAGATAAAATTCCCCATTGAGTAGATGCAGAGTTGCCGTAATGTACCGTCGGTGTCGTATACTAGGCGTAAGGGTTGTACTACGTGTGGATGATTGCCTACGATGAGTGTTGCCCCGTTTCGTAATAGGAAATCTGCCACTTTTCGTTGCTCAGCAGATGGCGCATCCTGATACTCAATTCCCCAATGTACGGCTACTACAACAAAATCTGCCACTTTTTTAGCCTTTTTGAGGTCTGCGAGCATTTGTACAGTATCTATCAGATTGACAATTACGGGGGCGGCGAATGGAATTCCATTTGTACCGTAGGTGTAGGCGAGTAATGCCATCCGTAAGCCGTTCTTTTCAATGATGCGTGGTGTGAGCGAATCGCGTTCTTCAGCATTACGAAAAGTGCCCGTAAAGGGCATATTGGCTGACTCGAGTTGTTCTATTGTTCGTTTGATGCCCGCCGTTTTCCGATCGCAGGTGTGGTTGTTGGCAGTGGTCAACGCTGTAAAACCTGCACGCTTTAATGAATAGAGCAGGGTATCTGGCGCACTGAAGCACGGATAGCCACTATAAGGGCGTCCGCCTAAGGTTAGTTCCAGATTGCCGAGTGTTACGTCGCTTTGTTGCAGATAGGGGGCGATGTAGGCAAATGCGGGGTCGTAATCAAATTGATTGAAGCCTCGTTGTGCCGCCTCAATCTGTGGTATATGCTGCATAATATCGCCCGTAAAGGTAAGGCGAAGACAGCGGGCACTCGTATCTTGCGGAAAGTAATGCGTCCACTGTGCTGCGAGGTTCGTACAGACGAGACTCAGACAGAGTAGTAATGCGAGAGTTGGCTTCGTTCTTGTGCCTAAGGAATGCGCTCTAGTAACCATTTTTTAGGCTGCAAATAGCGGTGTAGAAGGCGCACAAGTACGAGAACAGTAATACCTATGCCGCTTCCGAGTATTGCCCCGCAAAGTACGTCGCCTGGGTAATGTACTCCCATATAGATGCGACTATAGCCTACCAGCAGTGCCCACACCAAAAGTAACCAAGTAAGCCAACGGCGACGCATAAAAAAGATGCTCAGTACTGCAATGCCAAACATGTTGGCGGCATGTGAGGAGACAAAGCCATAAGCTCCGCCGCAGTGCCCGTTAGGAAGGTGTACTAACCCAGCAAAGGCAGGGTTGTGGCACGGGCGTAAGCGTTGGAAAATATCCTTAAAACAAAGTACGGAAATACGGTCGGCTAAAAGCACCACGAGCCCTGCGCAGAGCAAATACCATATTAGTCGGCGTAGCCCCCCGTCGCGATAGGCAAGAAAGGCAAGAAATAAATAGAGCGGTAACCATGTAAGTGGCGCTGAGCATAGCGTCATAACATAGTCGGCAGGAGTGCAGTGTAAACCGTTGAGAAGGAGAAAGAGTCTTTCGTCTAATGAGATAAGCGCATCCATCTCTATTTCTCGTCTTCATGGAGCAATTTCCAGAGCAGATCTTTTAACGACATCAGCCCCTCTCCTGTAATTGCCGAGATGAATACAAATGGGAGATCAAGCTCCAATTTTTGAGCAATCTGTTCGCGACACTCTTGGTCAATAAGATCAACCTTGGAGATAGCCAATGCCTTCCGTTTCTCCAGAAGTTCGGGTTTGTAAAGCCTTATTTCGTTGCACAGGGTATTGTAGTCGGTCTCAATATCGTCAGAATCTGCTGCTACAAGAAACAGGAGTATAGAATTCCGCTCTGTGTGCCGAAGAAAACGTAACCCGATGCCGCGTCCTGCGTGAGCATCTACTATAATACCTGGGATATCGGCCATTACGAACGACAACCCGTCTCGGTAGCTTACAATGCCTAATTCGGGAACGAGTGTTGTAAACGGATAATCGGCAATTTTGGGCTTGGCGTTAGATACCTGCGAGAGTAGGGTAGACTTCCCCGCATTGGGGAAACCAATTAGCCCCACATCGGCAAACGTTTTTAGCTCCAGAACGACCCACCCTTCCGCGCCGAGTTCGCCTGGTTGGCTAAAGCGTGGTGTCTGTTGCGTTGGGCTTCTGAAATTCCAATTGCCGAGTCCGCCGCGCCCGCCTTGTTTCAGTACTAAGGTTTGCCCATCCTCGGTTATCTCGCCGATTTGTTCGCCAGTTTCCTCGTTGATAGCAACTGTTCCCAGTGGTACTTCGATGATACTATCCTCGCCCTTTGCACCCTGACTCCGTTGTCTGCCGCCTGCTTCGCCATTCTTGGCCACTACATGCTTGCAATACTGGAGATGGAGGAGCGTCCACTTGTTCTTGTTACCTACCATGATAACATCGCCGCCTTTTCCGCCATCGCCGCCGTCTGGACCACCCTTAGGGATGAATTTCTCATGACGCAGGTGGGCGCTGCCTGCGCCACCGTGACCCGAACGACAAAATACGCGAATGCGGTCTATAAAATTCTGCGATGCCATAGATTCTGTACTGTACTACCCTTGAACGCTAGGCAAAACCGTATGCCCAAAGGTTCAAGTTGCGTTTCTATTAAGCAATGGGACTAGAAAAGGTTAACACTGTCATTCTGTTATACGAACTGGAGCGAGTCTATAACTTTCTGAAGGCGAGCACTGATCTCGTCAACACTTCCCAGTCCGTCTATTTGGAAGAGTTTCCCCGAACCGTTGTAATGGGACGCAACAGGCGCAGTCTGTTCGTGGTAAATCTTTATCCGATTCTCTATAACCTCCTCCTTATCATCCGCACGTCCTTCTAGTTTGGCGCGTTGTAGGAGTCGGCGTACGAGCTCATTTTTCTCCACAGTAAGCAGTAGGACGGCATTGATCATCGTGCCCTCGTCGTGAAGCATTTTATCTAGTTGTACAGCTTGCGGGCGTGTACGTGGGAAACCGTCAAATATAAACCCCTTGCTGTTACGATGCGCGTGAATGAACTCCTGTATGATGCCGATCACCATCTCGTCGGGGACTAATTGCCCCTTATCCATATACGATTTGGCTTGTACACCGAGCGGCGTACCCTCCGCAATGGCGGCACGTAGAATGTCGCCTGTTGAAATATGAGTGAGGTTATACTTTGCGACGAGGAACTGTGCTTGTGTCCCTTTGCCCGCACCAGGAGGCCCGAAAAGAATCAAGTTGATCATGGTTGTAACCGTTGATAAACGCTACTTGTCGTTAAGGATATATAAGTCAGGATAATTGCGTCCGAGTCCATTGTAGTCTAGTCCGTAGCCCACCACGAAGCGATTGGGGAGATCGAGTCCTATGTAGTCTACCTTGAAGTTGCCGACAAAGGCTTCCGATTTTGTAAACATGGCTGCTATCTGAATACTCTTTGCGCCACGCCCCGTCAAGTTATCTAGAAGCGATTGCATGGTTAACCCCGTGTCTACGATGTCTTCTATGATGAGGATGTCGCGCTGTGCTACGCGCTGCGTCAAGCCAAACAGCTCTTCGGGCTTTTGCGAAGCTTTTGTGCCATGGTATGACCGATAGCGCACAAATTCTACCGCGAGATCGAAGGGTAGAGCCCGCAACAAATCGGCTGCAAATACAAAAGCTCCGTTAAGAATACAGAGCGCCAGCGGCTCTTGTTTTTTCTCAAACCCAGCGGCGATTTGTTTTGCAAGGCGTTCTACGGCATCGTGCAAAAACTCGTGGGAGTATAAGCGCTCGAAGGTTAATCCCAGCAGGTTGACGCGTTGCGGAGTGTTCATTCTATCTTCCCTCCTCGTAGTAAGCCGCGGTCTGAAAGTTGAACGAACTTGATTATCTCCTCCAGTTCTGGCGTAGGACGCATCTCCTGTACAATCTTTTCTACCCCCTGCGAAATATTCATGCCTTCGCGATAGAGCAACCGATAGGCCTCTTGTATTTCTTGTATGAGCTCGGCGGGGAAGAGGCGACGTCTTAATCCCACTACATTAAGCCCACAGAACATAATGGGTTCGCGCCCTGCAATGACATAGGGGGGAACATCCTTATTAACTTTTGTGCCCCCTTGTACCATTACGTGCTTGCCGACGCGCGTAAACTGGTGAACGAGCGTACCGCCTGAGAGTATTGCATAGTCATCCACCTCTACCTCGCCCGCCAACTGAACACAGTTGCCCAGAATTACGTGGTTATGGATTAGGCAGTCGTGCGCAACGTGCGCATAAGCCATTATGAGGCAGTCTGAACCTACTTTCGTAATCTGTTTTGCCAGTGTACCCCGATTAACCGTTGTGCACTCGCGGAGCGTTGTATCGTCGCCAATCTCTACGGTAGAGTATTCGCCCTTAAATTTCAAATCTTGGGGGATGGCTGCTATCGTAGCTCCTGGAAATATCCGACAGCGTTGCCCGATCCGTGCACCATCAAAAATAGTTACGTGCGGACCAATCCATGTACCATCGCCTATCGTAACGTCGCCTGCTATGTACGCAAACGGTTCTACTACGACGTCTTTGCCTAATTTCGCCTCGGGCGCAACATAAGCTAATGCGCTGACTGACATATTCTCTCTTACGATTTACGAGCTATTTGTGCCATTAAATCTCCTTCGGCAACGAGGGTATTCCCCACGTACGTTTCGCCGTGCATTACAGCCATGCCGCGCCGCACGGGGCTTACCAACTCAAGGCTGAGTATCAGCGTGTCGCCTGGTACTACTTTCTGACGAAAACGAACGTTGTCAATACGAAGGAAGTAGGTAAGATAGTTCTCGGGATCTGGCACACTACTCAAGACGAGTACCCCTCCCACTTGTGCCATCGCTTCCACTTGTAGCACGCCTGGCATTACGGGTGCTCCCGGGAAGTGACCTACAAAAAATGCCTCGTTCATCGTCACATTCTTAATGCCGATTACCTTCGTCTCGGAGAGCGACATGATCTTGTCTACCAACAAGAATGGTGGACGATGTGGGAGCAGTTGCATCACCTGCTGGATGTCTAGAATAGGGGGCGCTGCAAAGTCTATTTTTGGGGCAGAGCCCTTTTGCTGCTGTTCTTGGCTCTTATACGCCTTACGGAGCAGTTTTGCGAGCTCGGTGTTCGCATGATGCCCTGGGCGTATTGCCACAATGCGTCCCTTTAAGCGCACGCCTACCAGCGCCAAATCGCCGAGCACATCGAGCAATTTATGGCGTGCGGGTTCATTCTCGTAATACAACGGTTCGTTGCTCAGAATGCCGTTCTCTGCGGGGTGCACCTTGGGTTTGCCAAAGAGGTTTGCCAAACGATCTAGTTCCTCTTGTGTAACACCGCGTTCTAAAATCACGAGTGCATTTTCCAAGTCGCCGCCCTTGATGAGGTTATGGTCGCGCAGAATTTCTAGCTCATGCAAGAATACGAAGGTACGCGAATTGGCGATCTCGTCGGAGTAGTCGCTATGTTCATCGAACATGGCAAATTGATGCCCGAGAACCTGCGATTGGTAATCGATGAGAACGTTTACAGTATACTGGTCGTCTGGATAAATGGTTATCTCTACGCCAGCGGTCGCATCCTTGAAGGAGATCTTCTCCGAGGGACAAAAATATTCTACCTCAGCCTCCTGTTCCACGAGCCCCACTTCGGCTATTTGGCGCGCATATTCGCGGGCACTTCCGTCTAGAATGGGGACTTCTGGTCCGTTGAGGTGAATCTCGGCATTGTCTACGCCCAGCGTCCAGAGAGCCGACATCAGGTGCTCTAGGGTGCTAACTCGTGCCTCGCCCTCCACGATGGTAGTGCCGCGTGAAGTATCTACTACATTTTCGGCAAGGGCATGAACGATGGGATGCCCCGCCAAATCTTCGCGTACAAAGAAGATTCCGCTGCCTGCGGGGGCAGGACGTATATCTGCTTCAACCTTCGCTCCTGTGTGTAACCCTTGCCCCGCTACGTGGATGGGGGCTGCTAGCGTCTTTTGTTTCGCCATTCGTCTCTCCAAATACGTCGTTCAACACCAGAAAACAATACTATGCTCGTATACAAAGATAACGAATTTGCCATAGTAACAGCGTTATTGTTTTCCTCGGCAGAGAGTTCTTGTCTAAATCAGAGCTTCTTGCTGTTACAAGTTGTACAGTGATAGGAATTTCTGGACGGAGGTCATCACACACAAACCCCCGTGTTGTGATACTGTCCCAAAAAAGTGTGTAAGCTTCAAAATTCAGAACTTTGAAAAAGTT
>CAJPTC010000006.1 GCA_905373475.1 Bacteroidia bacterium
AAAGAATATGCTTTTGCTAAATTTGGAATTGTAATTACGTAAATACGACGGAGGGGTGCATTTGTGACTTGAATTCAGCAGAACTAGTGGGACGTAGTTGGAAAAAAGAAGCTCAAAACTGTGCCTTTGAGGTAGTGCGCATTACTTTTGCAGTTGTGAAAGGAGCAGAAAGTCAAAAAATGTTTCAGGTTCGTCCTCTTGGAGAGTATCGTGCGACGTTGCAATTAGCCATTCCGCTTGTGATCGGGCAATTGGGGCAAATTATTCTCGCATTTGCAGATTCTGCCATGGTGGGTCACTACGGCGTGAAGGAGCTTGCGGCTGCTTCGTTCTGTGTTAATCTGTTCAACCTCCCTATTATTTTTCTAATGGGGTACAGTTATGGGCTACTCCCTGCTTTGGGGCGATCTTATGGCTCTTTCGTTGCGACAGGTGAGGTAGTGCGCGCGGGGGTACGGAATATTTTCCTGATTAGTGTGGGAGTCCTCCTTCTTATGCTGCTTCCTCTTGCCTTTCTTGAGGCTTTTAAGCAACCCGCAGAGCTTCATGGGCTCATCGTAACCTATTACGTTCTGATGCTCATTTCTCTACCCTTTGTCGGTGTTTTTAATGCTTTGAAACAATTCTTTGATTCGCAAGGGGTAACGTGGATTCCTATGGTGGCACTATTGGCTGCCAATGCGTTGAATATTTTTGGAAACTATGTTCTTATTTTTGGGGCGTGGGGGTGCCCAGAGTTAGGACTGTTGGGAGCAGGGCTTGCTACGCTATTTTCACGAATTCTGGAGGTCTTAATACTGGCTTTTGTCTATTTGCGTCATTTGCACAAGAGACGCTTTGCACGTTATCGCGAAAAATTGCAAAGGGTTAGAGAACCTATTTTGCGGCGCTATGAGTTGTATCGTAACGGAGGGGGTATGGGGCTACAGATGGGACTGGAGACCGCAATGTTTAGCATCAGTGTGATTTTTGTGGGTTGGATGGGAGAGGTGGCTCTTGCGGCGCATCATGTGGCTGTTACGGTGCAAACACTAGGCTTTATGACGTATTACGGCCTAGGAGGGGCTATTTCTATTCGTGTAAGCCGTTTTATGGGGCAAGGTCAGTCCAAACGCGCGTTAATTGCCACAAACATTGGTTTCCGTCTTCTGATGCTATCGGCGCTCACTTTAGGGGGACTTTTGTGGGGTTTTCGCACGAGTATTGCTGGTTTGTTTAGTACCTCGCCCGAGGTTATAGAGCTTGCGAGCCTGCTTCTTGTTGTAGGTATAGCTTATCAGCCAGCAGACGCTTTGCAGGTGTGCTACTCGAATGCATTACGCGGATTGGGTGATGCATGGGGGTTGATGCTTACTGCGTTTGTGGCTTATTTTGGTATTGGGTTGCCTCTTTCCTACATCCTGTGCGTACCTGTAGGACTGGGAGCACTCGGCGTATGGCAGGGTTACCCAGTAGGGCTTCTCGGTGCGGGTCTTATGTATGCGTGGCGCTTTTACAGAACCGTTCATCACCACAAAAAGTAACGAAGTACGGCGCAAAGCGATAGCGCCAAAGGCATAAGTTAAGCGTGAAGAGGAAAATTAAGAGCTTCGCAAAGTGGTAACAAATGCTCAAGAGAGTGAGCAATGCACAGATTAGAGTGCACCACGCATGCGTCAACAGGGTACGTTGAATTCTCTTAGCGCCTCGTTCAAGGAGGTCTTGAGGTCAGTGCTGGCGCTTCGTTTTCCGACAATAAGGGCGCATGGTACACCATATTTGCCCGCCGCAAACTCGCGATCTCGCACGCCAGGAATTACGACACTCCGTTCGGGTACATAGCCTTTGTATTCTACAGGTTCTTTTCCTGTCACGTCTATAATATGCGTTGATTGGGTGATAACGACATTAGCCCCCAGTACTGCGCCCTTGGCAATGTGCGCACCTTCTACAACAATACAACGCGAGCCTATAAAACACCCATCTTCAACAATCACAGGCGCGGCCTGTAATGGTTCAAGAACGCCTCCAATCCCTACTCCACCCGATAGGTGTACTCCTGCTCCTATTTGCGCGCACGAACCCACAGTTGCCCAGGTATCTACCATAGTGCCTGCGCCTACATACGCACCAATATTTACGTATGAGGGCATGAGTACAGCGCCCGAACTAACATACGCACCTCGTCGAACAACTGCTGGAGGAACTACACGCACTCCGCACTCGCTCCAACTGCTTTTTGGGGGTACTTTGTCGTAAAAAGAAAGCACACCTGCTTGCATTTCTTGCATCCCAGAATAACGAAAGTAGAGAAGCACTGCTTTTTTTACCCATTCGTTTAGCTGCCACTCCCCTTCTAGCGGCTCTGCAACTCGGAGTTGTCCCTTGTCAAGTAAGTCTATGACTTCTTCTACAGCGCTACGATCGCCTTGTTCGGGGTTGTTCCAAGAAGCTTCAATGCGTTTCTGTAATTCGTTCATTTTGGCGTGTTTATAGGAGACAAAAATAGTGAAGTTGGTTTAGGTAGGTACGAGAAATGCCAGCAAAGTTGGGATTGAAATTGAGTATAACAAGGCAATTAAGAATATGGCGTGATCCGCATTTATACAGGCGCATCTTACCATTTATCTATTAACCGGTGGACTCTCTTCTTGTAAACTATAAAGACGGTTTGATAATCTCTCCATCGCAAATAGGCTAAACAGAGAGTTTGTCGCCTAAACAATGAAAATAAAGGGCATACAATAATTTCAAATAGTTCTATTTAGTCAGAATTTTTGAACTTTGCATACCCATTCCAAGGGCAATAGTTACAGATTTAGTATGAGACTGAGCGAACTCGCACTGCACCAGCAAGCGCGAATAATAACCGTAGGAGGTAAGGGTGCTTTTCGGAAGCGTATCCTCGAGATGGGCTTTGTACAGGGGCAACCCGTAGAACTTATAGGGCGTGCCCCGCTAGGCGACCCCGCACGTTACAAAATTATGGGCTACGAAGTGGCACTCCGAAACGCGGAAGCCCAGTTGGTTGAGGTAGAGCCACTCGATATCTCGGACGTGCAGAGCGTTAGTGAGGCGACTGCACCGCTTCCAGATTCTGATCTCGAAAACGAGAGAGAGGAATCTACTCCTAAAACTACACGTGGCGAGAAACTCAAGTCATTGAAAATAGCGCTTGTCGGTAACCCCAATTGTGGGAAAACGTCGCTCTTTAATTTTGCTTCGGGGGCGCATGAAAAGACGGGGAACTATAGCGGGGTCACGGTAGATGCTCGCGAGGGACACATCTCGTACGGCAACTATCGCATTAAACTTGTAGATCTGCCAGGTACTTATAGTCTCACCGCCTATTCACCCGAAGAACGCTACGTGCGCGATTATATCTTAGGTTCAAAGCCAGATGTAATCATCAATGTAATTGATGCGACCAATCTGGAGCGTAATTTATACCTCACGCTCCAGCTCCGCGAGATGGGCGCTAAATGCGTTCTTGCCCTGAATATGTGGGACGAGCTACAAGCGCACGGCGACTATCTCAATCAACTAAAATTAGCGCAACATTTAGGAGCTCCCGCAGTGCCCACAAATGGGCGAACAGGGAAGGGAATTACGCAAATGCTTGCGTCGGCGGTTGCCCTATATGAGGGAAGAGTAACCAGTGCCGAACAGCCATTTGAACACTATGACGCTTTCTTACAACAGGAAGTGGAGACAATCCGCCCTGTTGCCAATGCAGCATTGCAACAACAACTTTCCAACTACGAGCTCCTAAAACTCATTGAGGGAGATCCCGAGCTCGCAGAACGAAGTGCTAAACGAGATGATGCGCAAAGTCTTGCAACAGCGCTACAACAGACGGTAGACAAAATTAAAAAGCAAACAGGAAAAGATGCCGAGACCTTTTGTACCGATGTACGGTACGACTACCTGTCTGCCCTTGTAAAACAGTGCTATATACCAGCACCACCGCAAAGCAAGCGAACGTTCAAGCAAAAAATTGATAGTGTGCTTACACATCGCATTTGGGGTATACCTATTTTCCTCTTCCTGATGTGGCTCACCTTTTGGACGACCTTCACCGTGGGGCAATACCCTATGGACTGGATTGAAGCGGGCGTAGCTGCCCTAGGCGACTGGATTAAGGGAATTATGGCAGAAGGTCCGTTGCGCGATTTGCTAACCGACGGCATCATAAACGGTGTGGGGAGCGTCATTGTCTTCCTACCGCAAATTCTTATTCTTTTCTTCTTTATCTCTGTATTTGAAGATACTGGGTACATGGCACGCGCCGTCTTCTTGATAGACCGCACTATGCGCTCATTTGGCCTACACGGAAGGTCATTTATTCCACTAGTAATGGGCTTCGGGTGCAATGTGCCTGCCATTATGGCCACGCGCACCATAGAAGATCGGAAAGTACGCCTTACCACTATGCTCGTGAACCCGTTCATGTCATGCAGCGCTCGTCTGCAAGTATACATATTGCTGGTTTATTCTCTTTTCCCAAAATACGCAGGGACGGCTCTCTTCTTGGTTTACTTAGCTGGGGTATTAGTAGCGCTTCTTGCCGCCTTTGTGATGCGAAAAACCTTCCTAAAAGGCAACGAGAGTCCCTTTGTAATAGAATTACCTCCTTACCGAATACCGACCTTGCGTAGCTCGCTCCATCATATGTGGGATAAAGGAGTACAGTATCTTCAGAAAATGGGGGGTGTGATACTTGTTGCTGCCTTGCTAATCTGGTTTTTAGGGTATTTCCCACGTACCACATCGCAAGATGCACATTACGAACAAGCTATAGCAACTGCCGAACAGCAGTACGATACTGCTCATGCTACCGATGAGGCTGAAGTAGCACAAATTGAAACCCTTCGCGATAGTGCAATAACTACCATAGAATGGGAGTGGGAAAGTGTGCGTCAGCGCGAATCCTTCCTAGGGCGCATTGGCACAACGGTAGAACCTGCTATTCGCCCTTTGGGTTTTGATTGGCGAATAGGCATAAGCCTAATCTCGGGCATAGCAGCCAAGGAGGTCGTAGTAAGCACTATGGGGGTACTTCTTCAGCTCGGCGACGAAAATGACGAGAACAGCCCCGCACTTCGACAAAAGCTACCCAATGTTAGGTGGGATTCTGGCCCCAAAAAAGGCGAACTGCTGTTTACGCCACTTACCTCCGTGGCACTGCTCATCTTTGTTATGCTCTACGTGCCATGTATTGCTGTAATAGCCGCGATTCGCCGCGAATCGGGCTCATGGAAGTGGGCTATTTTTGCCGCAGTGTACACAGTAGCAGTAGCCTACATCTTCGCGCTACTCGTTTACCAAATTGGCAGTCTGTTCATTTAATTTTCTTGCTTTCACTCACTAGGTAATTTTACTATTCTGAGTTTTGGGTATCGTGCTTTCGTCATTTTTATCATACCTTGTGTGCAATTTTCCTACACTGTTGCACGATTACTGTAAAACAACGAATAAACTAGGGGTAAAAAATGGATGCACAGACAATAATAGTGGTGGTTATTGCCGCACTTATGGCTTTCTTTTTAATTCGTTTTGTGGTTCGCATCGTTCGTTCGAAGGATGGAGCTGGCTGTGGTTGCGGTTGTGGCTGTTCCTCTACTACGAAGAAAAAGGAAGTAGAAGAACGTTAGTGCTCTATGCGCTTTCGGCTGGACTTGAGCTATTGCGGTACACACTACCACGGATGGCAACGCCAACCGAATGCCATTTCCATACAAGAAATTCTGGAGGAGGCAATTGCCAAACTTCTCCGTACGTCCGTTGAGGTGGTAGGGGCAGGACGCACTGATACGGGGGTGCATGCTCGCTACTACGTGGCGCATTTCGATGCAGAGGAAATACCCTCCCCTCTCCCACAGTTTGTTTACATGCTCAATGGGGTTTTACCTCACGATATAGCCATACAACAAATCCTGCCCACCTCGCCCGATTTTCATGCTCGTTTTGATGCCGTATCGCGCACCTACGAATATTGGATAGCGCGCACCAAAGATCCCTTCCTTACAGAACGAGCTCTGCAAATTTCGGGGGAATTATCGTTAGAAAAAATGCGGGCTGGTGCTGCACTTCTTTTAGAGTACAATGATTTTGCATCCTTCTGCAAAACAGGGACAGACGTTCATACTACATTGTGCCGCCTTACCGAGTCACAGTGGAACGTTCGAGGAGATCTTTGGATTTACCGCGTTACAGCCGATCGCTTTTTGCGTAATATGGTTCGCGCAATAGTGGGTACGCTCCTTGGGGTGGGACGCGAGAAAATTTCTCTCGCAACGCTTCGCGAAATCATTGAGGCTAAAGATCGCGGACGTGCGGGTGCGAGTGTACAACCACAAGGTCTCTACCTTGTCGATATCGAGTATTGAGAGTCTCTTTTTGTATTTGAGGTGTGCTAAATAGAGAAATCTCTGTTTTTAGGAGAGTTTTTATACACCGATTATGGTGTTAAACACAGTCCGCACGAAGACCTCAAGAACACAGCAGTCATATTTGGTACTGCATCAGATGAGGTGATATGAAAGGCACTTAGGCTAAAGACGTACGTACCGAAGCGCCATACAAAAGAAAAGGGTCGAGACAAATGTCCCAACCCTCGTTGTTTTCTGTAGAAATAGTGTACCGCTATAATTCTTGGAAACTTTCGACTTCTGCCGTGGGTTCTGTCTTCTTGATTAAGCCCTGAAGTACATTGCCTGGTCCGAGTTCTACAAAAGCTTTTGCCCCGTCGGCTACCATAGCACGCACAATCTGCGTCCAACGTACAGGCGAGGTAAGCTGCTTTACCAAGTTGGCCTTAATTTCGGCAGGATCGGTATGCGGCTTCGCGTCTACGTTTTGGTAAATGGGGCATAGAGGCTTGTTAAATTGCGTTTTCTCTATCGCTTCGGCGAGTTTTTGGCGCGCAGGTTCCATGAGTGGGCTATGGAAAGCGCCTCCCACCTTGAGAAGCAGTGCACGCTTTGCGCCTGCAGCCTTTAATGCTTCGCAAGCCTGTTCTACACCTTTCATGCTCCCCGAAATCACTAATTGTCCAGGGCAGTTGAAATTGGCTGGCACAACAATCTCACTAATTCCGTTGCAAATCTCTTCCACCTTTTCGTCTGGTAAGCCTATAATGGCGGCCATGGTAGAAGGCTCTAGTTCGCAAGCTGCTTGCATAGCCATTGCACGAGCCGAGACCAGACGCAAGCCATCTTCAAATGAGAGTGCTCCAGAGGCTACCAGTGCGCTAAATTCGCCTAGGGAGTGCCCTGCTACCATATCGGGCTTGAAATTGGGGAAGAGGCGCGCTAGTATCACAGAGTGTAAAAACACAGCAGGTTGTGTGACTTTCGTTTGACGTTGCGCCTCTTCAGGTCCCTCAAACATCACATCGGTAATTGCGAAGCCCAAGATTTCGTTGGCTTGGGTAAATAGCTTTTTTGCTTCGGGCGACTTCTCGAAAAGGGGTTTCCCCATTCCGACATACTGGGCACCCTGACCAGGGAATACAAATGCTTTCATCCTAAAAAGTTTTTTCATGCGTTTGCAGAACAAAGATAATTATTCCGCAGGGAGGATAGCGGTGGGTGCAAATAAAATTTAAGTACTAGGTTCTAGTACGAAATACATAAGGGGCAAAGGCGCAATCTAGAGTGAAAAGTTAAGAAGTGAGAATAAAATGGTGGCGCGTGGGCGATATGAGTAGAGAAAATCGCATAAAAAACAAACGGGTCGCCTCCTTAGAATGGAGTGCGACCCGCAACAAACAGTTTTCCTCTTCGATCACAAATTTAGGAATAAAAAGCAACTATACAAATCGATAATCTCCTTTTACGCGACCAAACAACAATTTGTAACTTTGTGAGAGGCATAAACAAGCTTACTAAATTCGGGACATGGAGCAAGACGATCATAACCCAGCGCAGGGTTATCTGAAAACGGAGGAGTGGGACGAGGTCAAAACAGAGCAACTCGCTGGGCATTACGCGGCGATCCTCTCTCTCTTGGGGGAAGACATCTCACGCGATGGGCTACAAAAAACCCCTCTTCGCGTTGCAAAGTCTATACAATTCCTCACTCAGGGCTATGCACAAGATCCGCATGCCATACTGCGCGGGGCACTCTTCCGCGAAGAGTACCAACAGATGGTTATCGTAAAAGACATAGAGCTCTATTCGCTTTGTGAGCATCACTTATTGCCTTTCTATGGTAAAGCGCACGTGGCCTATATCCCCGATGGCTACATCACTGGGCTAAGCAAAATTGCGCGTGTGGTTGATGCCTTTGCACGCCGCTTGCAGGTACAAGAGCGCCTTACACGCCAAATACTGGAGTGCATTCACGAGACGCTGCACCCGCTTGGGGTGGCGGTAGTTATTGAGGCGGCACATATGTGTATGCAGATGCGCGGTGTAGAAAAGCAGAACAGCGTAACCACGACTTCTGCCTTCAAGGGGGCGTTCTTGAGCGATAGTAAGACGCGCGAAGAGTTTGTACAACTCATTAAGGGTTCGTTATCTTAACGGCACGTTGGGATGGCGCTGCGGCACTGGTTTCAATTTATTCGTTTCTCGCACACGCTCTTTGCTCTTCCTTTTGCTGCCGTCGGCTATACGATGGGGCTACTGGAGGTACAACACTTTGCGTGGCAAACGCTCCTGCTCGTCGTTCTTTGCATGGTCTCGAATCGGAATGCAGCCATGGCATTCAACCGTTTGGTAGATTTACGCATCGATGCCCATAACCCTCGTACAGCACATCGCGAGATTCCGCAACGCCTTATCCGTCCTCGTGCTGCCCTCATCTTTGTTGTTGTAAACAGTCTTCTGTTCGTAGCTTTTTGTGCAGCACTCAACCGACTTACGTTTATTCTAGCTCCAGTAGCACTTCTTACTGTATTTTTATACAGCTATACGAAGCGATTTACGTGGCTTTGCCACTACATCTTGGGTATTGGGTTAGCTCTTGCACCTATCGGTGCTTTTCTTGCCGTTACAGGCCATTTTTCTTTTGCAACCTTGGTGCTTGGTGCAGGTGTTATGACTTGGGTAGCAGGATTTGATATTATTTATGCCCTACAAGATGAGGAGTTCGACCGTAGGCATCATCTCTATTCTATTCCTTCACGGTTCGGTACACGACGTTCGGTAGCCATTGCGCGCATCACTCATTTTTTTACCATCGGATGCTTTGCATTCTACACTGCCCTGTACATGCCCCAAGCATGGCTTGCCTACGCAGCGTTACTGCTTTTTGCAGCTGTACTTTGTTATCAACACCATCAGTTCTATCAGAACACAAAGGGGATTGATGGGAACTTCATGCTCATTAACAGTATCAACAGCACAGTATTTGGCTGCTTGCTTGTACTGATTTTGTTATTCTTCTAACCACTTCTCGTTTTGCACAAGAGCCACTTGCCAACCAGAACGCCTACCGTAGGTTCCCGATGGATCTTCGGGGTTGTTTTCCTATCCATTTTTGGGAACACGCTGTTGTTTCTGCTAAAAATGTGGGTCGGCATTCGCAGTCATTCTTTGGCTTTACAAGCTGATGCATGGCACACGATTTCAGACACGCTGAGTTCGTTAGTCGTACTGCTAGGCGTCTATATCGCTCGCCGCCCTGCCGACCGCGAGCATCCGTTTGGGCACGGTCGTTACGAACTCCTTACCACGCTACTAGTAGGTGCCATGCTGGCGTGGGTAGCGGGCACTTTTATGTACAAGGGTGTAGAACTCCTCCTACGGCAAGAAGCGGCGCAGTTTGGCACAGCGGCGATAGTTGTAACCGTTGTGAGTATCGTGGTAAAGGAGGCAATGGCGCGCATTACGTTCTGGGTAGCGCGTCGTTCCGCAAACACAGCCTTACAAGCCGACGGTTGGCATCATCGAAGTGATTCCCTCTCATCTGTAGTCGTATTATGCGGCATATTCTTTGGCTATTGGTTCTGGTGGGTAGATGGCTTTTTGAGCATCGTAGTCGCGCTCATGATAGGGTACGTGGCCTGGAAAACCATCAAGCGAGCCTCCAGTACACTCGTTGGGGAAGCGCCCTCTGAGCAACTTCAGCAGGAAATTGAAACAGTGGTGAGAAAATGTATACCGCAGCAGAACCTAGCGCCACACGACTTTAGGCTGCACAATTATATACAGAACCAAGAGCTTACGTTGCACATCGTTCTACCCGATGCCATGACAGTTGGCGAGACGCATCAAATCATTGCCACGATAGAGGCGGAGTTACTGCAACAACTCGGGCTAAATGCCACAGTGCATATAGAACCCACGAGCAAATTTGCCGCGACAGGAACAAATTCGTGACGCGTACTCCGTCCTAAAAAGTGGATCCTTAGAAGGGTTTAGAGATGCTCGAGGTTGGATGCCAGCCTACTTTGTACCTAAGGGTTTAATCAGCTTGGCGTGTAGAATAGAGAAGTCGGAATAAGCGATTGTCATGTTCGCATTTCGCGTCAGCTGAAAGTAGGTTGTGGAATATTCAAAGAGAAAACGCGCCACGTTGTTTCCGTTTATGAACGGACTAACATTGCGGGCAAATTCTAGTTCATCCCCCAACAAAAAGCATAGATCGGGGCGCTGAATGTGCAGCATAAACATTTCGCGTAGCATCTTTGCAAAGTACAGGAGCATAGCCTTTTGTTCCTCTCGTCCGAGTTTTGCCATCTCAGCGCTCCAAGCCATTAACCCCATATAGTCCCGCTTGTAAGCAAAGCGATAAAGCCGTTGCATAGCCCCTAAGTAGGGCGAAACTTTTTTTCCTTCTAGTAATTCGCGTGCTTCTATAACGCTCCCCTGTGCAGCATTTGCAATGCGCATTCGTGTTTCTTCTGTTTCGTCAGAGATTTCTGCAAGCGATTCAGCTATTACTTTCTTTGGCACTGGGGGAAGGTAAATTTGTTGTAGACGCGAAAGGATTGTCGATAACAACAGTTCGGGATGCGACGAGACAAAGAGGAACAAGGTTCGGTCAGGTGGCTCTTCTATTGTCTTGAGCATGCGGTTAGCCGCATCTGCGCGCATCTTCTCGGGACGCCAAAAGACGACAACACGGTAGCCTTTCCCTACGGATTTGTAGGAGAGTTTCTCCAAAAGGCGCATTACATTGTCTACCGATACGAGGAGCTGCTTCGAACTCTGCCCGACGAGCGCATTATTCCAATCTTCTTCGGTAAGATATTTTTTTTCATTGAGCATTGTGGCAAGCAGCTCGGTCTCGTGCAGCTCTTTGGCAAGAAGATTTGCGCCGCTTTCGGGCGAGAATGTGGGGTAGAGGAGGAGAAAGTCGGGGTGTTTCATTTGCCGAAACAGTTCGCAGGAAGGACACACGCCACACGAATCGCCCTCAGGAGTGGGCGACTGGCAGTTTACGTACTGTGCAAAAGCAACCGCTAGCGGCAATGTGCCACTGTAGTCTTCCCCCGTAAAAAGTAAAGCGTGTGGAATTTGCTGACGCTCTGCATACTTACGCAGCAATGATTTCGCTTTTTCTTGCCCAACCACGTCACGGAAAAACATAACTCACTATCCCTATTTCAGTTCACGCTCGATGGTATCTACAATTTTTTGCGATGCCCCAGTATTTTCGGCAACATATTCTTTTGCCTGACGCCCCATGGTTTCCCTTTTTTGTTGGTCAGACATTAGCAAGGGGCATTCGCGCATAAAGTCCTCCTTTGTGCACAAGGAAATGGCAGCGCCCAAAGCTATCAGTTCTCTTGCTTCGCGAAATGCGGTAAAATTAGGACCAAAAAGAACCGGCAATCCGCACGAAGCGGGTTCGAGTGTATTGTGTATTCCCACACCAAAACCACCGCCTACGTAGGCAAAAGCAGCATAACGATATAGCGACAGTAGCAGCCCCACTTGATCTACCAGTAGCAGCCGTGCGGCACGCAATTCTTCGGGGGTACTTTGCGCAGTGTAGCGAACGGCACGCCCCTCGTAGCGGGACATGAGTTCCAAAATGTGCGCTTCGTGAATTTCGTGAGGTACAAGTATGCACTTCCAGTTTGGGGGCATTGCATCTATTACAGGGTGTAGATGTTCTTCATCTGGTGGCCAAGTACTCCCTGCCAGAAAGACGGCAGCGCCTGTGCAAAAGAATTCTACTTTTTCTAACGACTTCGTTTGCTGCGTTGCAGCCTGCCACACGCGATCGAAACGAGAATCGCCTACTACTTGTACCCCCTTGGTAATACGATGTTCGGCAAGTAGATCGACCGAGGCTTGGTCTTGTACCATCAGACCATTAAAAAGCAAGAGCCATTGACGGTATAAGCGTCCGTAGCTCCTGAAAAAGGCTTGCTCCCGACGAAAGATTGCGGAGATTAGATAGACAGACACCTGACGCCGACGCAGTTCCCGCAAGTAGTAGTACCAGAACTCGTACTTGACAAAGACTGCAACGGTTGGTTTTATCGCATCCAAAAAACGACGTGCATTACGAGGCGTATCTAATGGGAGGTAACACACCAGATCGGCTACGGGATAATTCTTTCTCACCTCGTAACCCGAAGGCGAATAGAAGGTAACAACAAGCTTCCAGTCTGGGTGACGCTGCTTGAAAAGTTCCATAACCGCGCGCCCTTGTTCGAATTCACCCAAAGAGGCACAATGAAACCAAATAACAGGCGTGCTTTGCGGTGTGAAACGAGACAAAAGGTTGCTATGCCAATTTTTACGTCCTTGCACCCAAAGACGGGCTTTTATATGCCAAAAGGACACGAGACGCACCAGCATCCCGTATCCTAATATCCCTAATCGGTAAAAAAATAACCCTATCACCACACAGCCTTTTTAAGCAGACGTACACTGCCTAGCGGGTTGTTGTTAGCGCTCTACGTAGCGAAGGTGTTTTGCAACCTGATCGCCCTCGTCGTTGAGCGAGATCTGGAACTCCAACGTATCGCCCACTTGGAGCTGTGTTATCTCTACATTTTCCAGATCCTGGCGGTAGAAGAACAAATTGTTTGGCGGATACTTTATGAAACCATAACCCTTCGTTGGGTTAAGGTTCATAATCTGTCCGCGGTAGTGCTGCTCGCCGTATTCGTCTTCCCAAGATTCGAGCGTACCATCAACCACGGTCTGAGGTTCATTCATTTGTGGTTCGATAGAACGAGGTGCTGCGCCATTCTCCGAGGAAACGAAAAGATCATTTACATAATCCCAACCAGCTGCTAAGCCCTCGTCTATGAGTACGTGCGCAGCGACAGGATAAGTTACTTCTTGCAAAAGATCCTGTGCAGTGCGGGTAACAATTTCACGCCCCGAGTCGTCAACATATGCAAACTCCCAGTTCAGCACCATGGTTTTCACACCGAGCGAATTTAGCTTTCGCACCAAAGGCACGTATTCCCCGTCTGAGGTAATAAGCACCAATACATCGAACTTCTTGATAAGAGTCTGTTCGTAGGCCTCGAGCGCCAACCATACATCTATCCCCTTTTCCTCCTTCTTACCACTGCGAGTGCGGAGTGGAAGAAAGTGCGAGACGATGCCAACAGACATTAGGATGTCATCGAACACACGATCGTTGTAGAGCTGGTTGCCTCGTTGCGAAGCCTCCTGTGCGCTCAGACGACCACGAAAATAATGCGCCCCAATGATGCGACTATACTGCAAAGGTATGCCCTCAGATTCTGCCACTAGATGGCGAATAAAACCATGGAATGCTGGTAAACTCAACCGCTGATGCATGGCATGGAAGTAATTGTAGTAGTTACTCACATGCAAGAAGTAGTTACCGTCGTAGAACACTCCTATTTTCAAAATCCCTGTTCCCATAAATATATACAATCAAGAGGTATTTGATAAAAACGATTTCGTATGCCACAAATATACTCAAAAACTAAAAAAAGGGATATTCGGGAATATTTCTTTTAACACTCGTTTGATTGATACCTCTCTGCCGAGACACACGAACTCTTGATACACTACTGACTCCTAGTTAATTAACAGCTTTGCAAGAAAAAGGGGCTTACAGCTACACGCCGTAAACCTCTTTCAAGTATTTGTAAACAAACGTTACTTACTTCTGTCCTCAAGCTTGTTCCCCGTTGACTCGATGAGGCACTTCTTCCACCAATCGGGATAGTCTGGATTGCTAACCTTTACAGGAATTCCTTCGGAATAAGGCGAGTGCAAGAACTTGCCATCCTTTTCCTGTTTCACATTGCCATCTATATACTTTACCAACAGGAACTCATAGAGAGATTCCCAACTCTTCATGGTTTCTTGTGTCATGCGCGCAGAGTAGTTGGTAAGGAAATCGCGCGCTTGCTGAGGGTCGCTCTTAAGTAGTTCCTCGGCTCTCTTATCTACTTCAGGCGTACCATCAATAAATGTATTTTCCAAGCGGAGCTGTTCTTTACGAAGATCAGCGTGCATCAGATCGTAACGCAGATAGCAGTAGTTCGTTACTCTGTTGAACAACCAAAATGCACTGGTAGGCGAGTACTTCAACAAGCTACCATTGCCCTTCTCAAAGGCTAACGGGATTTTGGTAATGCTTGCATACATAGGCACAAACACCGTGGACGCTGCATCGTCAACACCGAACCAGAGGATGCCACCTACAGGATCGGGCAACCAAGAACGGCTCTGCGAAACGAAGACAAAGCCTGTTTGCTGCGTAGCCGTAGCGCGCTCATGTACGTAGGGTTTGCCGTTGTACTTCCACGTCATGGGACGCCAACGATAGGGTAAACCATGAGGACCTGCACCGAAATCCTTTGTCATATCGAGTTCTGTACCTTCGAGGTGATCGCGCATAGCATCCATCACGTCGTGTACGCTCAACTTGCGGTCGGGTTTAATCCAAAGTGGCATACGATGCTCCAGATTCCATCCTTTTGCATAATCGATATAGCCTTTCATCTCACTGTTAATGGAGTTGAAAAACGACCATACGCGAACTTCGCAAAAACGAGCACCACTGAACTCAATGGGATTGTACGCATCGCAGAAGCTGAAATCGGCATCCTTGCCATTAAAATATTTCATCTGGCGCGCAAAGGAAATCACGTCGTAAGCGTATACGGTTTCTACTTCGGGGTTGAAGAGCTTGTTCAGCTGCTTGCTTGTGATGGAGGTTTTACCATTTGCCAAGGGGAAAGTGCGAATACGAGCTTGGTTGGCATGTGCACAAACGTAGCCATCTGGCACGCGTCGCGCAACCCATACAATGCCGCGGTTAGCATTTTCCATCTTTTGGGTTTTCTTGTTGAACTTCGGGGTAATGTTTTTACCAATTAGATCCATAACCCAAACCTCGTTCGCATCTGCAATAGAAAACGATTCGCCTGAACTTGCGTAGCCATATCTATCGGTAAGCTCGGAGATAACCTTTATGGCTTCGCGCGCCGTTTTAGCACGTTGTAGGGTGATATAGATAAGAGAACCGTAGTCTATAATAGCGGTAGAATCGCGGAGTTCTTCGCGTCCACCGTAAGTGGTTTCGCCAATCACGAGCTGATGCTCATTCATATTGCCCACCACATTGTACGTTTCTGTAGCTTGCTCAATTTCTCCTAGGAATTTGTTCGAGTCCCACTCATAGACCTTAAGCATTGTTCCTTTGGGATACTTAGCTGCTGGCCAATGGTAGAGCTCACCGTATAGGTAATGCGAATCGGCAGCATAGGATACGATACAAGAACCATCCTTCGATGCGCCTTTCGTTACTAAAAAATTGGTACACGCCAAGACGGGCGAGGCTACCATGAGCACCGCGCATAAAGCAATTGCGAACTTATTTTTCATGCGTACTGGTATTTTTTGTTTACGACTGTGGCAAACAGAAACGCCACAACACAAATATAAGCTTTTATAGCTTATCTGTCAGCCAATCTTCGCGAAGGTATCCAATGCGCGCTATACGAGTAAAAAAAACTAAACTAGGGCACGATAGGCGTCGTACAGTATTCTTTACGTTTGCATGCGGAACACATCCTACCACGCCATACGGAATCAAAATGTTCTTGCACCTGCGATACAAGAGTAGGCTCGTCGGTAAATATCCCTGCTTCAAAATTGCGTTTCCCTTCACTTTTCATCCCGATACCAGCGCCCGTAAGATTGGCGCTACCGACATAGGCAAATTTGCCATCGAAGATCATGAGCTTAAAATGAACACGCGGACACAGCATAGATTCAAGTCCGTTGGCAAGGCTGGGATATCGCTTAAAATCTTGCAGGAAGGCTTCCCCTGGTTTCTTGGCATATATCAAGCGCACACTGACACCCTTCTGCACTAACTGCGCGAGCAGAGCAAGAAATGGCTGTGTAGTACCTTGGAGCTTGATGTAGAGATCTTTCAGGTCTGCTGTTCCTATCCACAATATTGATTTTACCGCCATGGAACGCACTAGAACCTCGTGATAATGTGCCTCGTCGGCTATATAATTGCAAGCCATCTTTCACTTAAAAGAGTTTATTGCTAACCCGCAATGCAAAAATAAGGAAAGAATGCGCAGCACATACAACGCGTTTTGAGGGTAAAAAAAAGCGTCTCAGGAGAGAATCCTGAGACGCATAAAATCTAAAAATACGCTCTTTACTAATTCGCACGGCGCGCAGCATAGTTAATCTTCAAAGCTGCAGCCTTTCTTAGTTCCTGCTTCACATCCGAAACGATACCCATACGGGTATTTTGGTCTACTTTCAACGAAGTGGTAAGCATATTTCTATCCGCTTCGCTAAGCGCATCACGCTCGGAAGAGATAAAATCTCGGATATCAACCAACTCTTTGAAGGAATCGTTCAACTGGATACGCGAATCGGTACCATACAGCTTCTGATATTGTAGCGTAGGAGTTCCGATATAGATGTAAGAAACGAGCGACTTCTTTTCCAATTTCGCCACCTCAGTAGCTTCTGGAAGCGTAAGCGACACGCGCATTTCCGTTTCACGCATAGAGGTACTCACCATGAAAAAGAACAGCAACATAAAGACGATATCTGGCAACGAAGCCGTAGAAATAGCTGGAAGCCCGCCTTTACCTTTTCTTGAGAATTTTGCCATAATCAGACTCCTCCTACTTTTTTCCTTCTACAGGTTCTGCTTCCGAGATACGCTGCGGAATAGCAGTTTGTATGGCTTTCTGCTGCTCCTCGGTAAGCTTATCGTAGATGTTGCCAAAACGTTGGCGCGACAGGTCGTCACGTACTTCGTTGTAAGCTGCAATTAACTCATTCTGAACCTTTAGATAGGCAGAATAGGTTGTTGAACGGTCATTCTGTAACGAGATCACCCCTGCCGTAACCATCATATCACCTAATAACGGGATGGTCTTCTTTACCTTTTCTGGTAAATTGGGGTCGTTGTTCGGGTTAAGCAAGAACTCCTTGGCTTTATCCCTTAACTCACTCACATCCATCGGATGTCCCCCCACCAACAATTTGTCGCTTCGGTTGATACGCACTAGCAGCACATTACGTACTTGGTAGTCTTGCGTTACCTCTTTTTGATCCTTTGTTGGCATAGGTGGAAGCATACGTGGCAAGCCCGTATCCACATTCATCGTAGTGGTAACCAAGAAGAAGATCAACAACAGAAAGGCAATGTCAGCCATGGAGCTGGCATTGATTTCCTCCATTTTTCTCTTTGGCATTCTCTCTTACCTCCTTGTTTGTTTCAAGAAGACCTCCTCTGCAAGCGAGAGGAGGTCGCCACTAACGATTGCTTATCATATTGCGCACACCAGTGACAATCAATAGTAGTATTGATGCACCAATGAAAATGTACGCAGTGAAGATCCCCGTATCGGTAAATTTAAGTACCGAAGGGTTTGAGAAGTCAGGGTTGGTAGCCGATGTGGCGGTTAAAATGGGCGTGCCGTCCGACATTGCATAAGAGATTAGGACAACAACTGCCAAAATAACCAATGATACCAACGCCTTGATAGCCTTTCGCGGATTTTGAACGATAAAGATTATTGGGAAAATGATTGCGCACGCCGCAGCAATAATCAAGAGACAATACGTCCAGTCAATCACAGGCTCAATGGCATTCATGAGCGCTTCCCGTTCATCAGTGCCCGAGATCTTAACCACAAAGATGATACTCAGGACAACCGAGACTGTGAGAAGTAAGCCCAGAAAGATGCGCAAGACGCGCTTTATTGTTTTATCTGACATACTTCAGACTCCTTTTTACAAACTAGAGTTTGTTGTGGTGTACTAAGATATCAACCAACGAGATGGAGGCATCTTCCATGCGCATCACGATGCTATCGATCTTAGAAAGAATATAGTTATAGAATACCTGAAGAACAGCTGCTACCACAAGACCGAAGACGGTTGTAATCAAGGCTATCTTGATACCTCCTGCCACGAGAGATGGTGCAATATCGCCCGCAATTTCGATAGCATCGAATGCCGAGATCATCCCCAAGACAGTACCCATAAATCCGAACATAGGAGCTAGGGCAATGAAAAGAGAGATCCAGGTCAGACCGCTTTCGAGCTGCTGCATTTGCACAGAACCGTAGGAAACGACTGACTTTTCAACGGCTTCAATACCTTCCCCTGCACGATCTAGACCTTGGTAGAAAATGCTAGCCACAGGACCGCGTGTGTTGCGACAAACCTCTTTAGCGGCATCAACACCACCATCCTTCAATGCGTTTTCTACTTTGCGCAGCAATTTCGTGGTATTGGTTGTTGCCAAGTTTAAGTAAATGATACGCTCAATAGCGATTGCCAGACCTAAGATAAGGAGCAGTAGGATGACTCCCATGAAGCTTGGTCCCCCTTCAATGAACTTGGTCTTTAGCTGTTGATGCAACGGTACATCGGCGTTTGGATTCGCCGTCATAGGGTTGACATTGTCAGCGGCAGTTACATCCAACACTACTGTCGCACTGTCTGGCACATTAGCCATACTGTCAGGCGTTTGCGCCATCAAAACGCGCGCTGCCCCTAACAAGAGGAGCAACATCAAACTGAACATAAGTAACTTCTTCATAGACTCGCCGTAATTTTGTGTTCGTACCTAACGATTTTCTACTTCTTAGAATTCCTGCGGAGAGAGCGGGATTCGAACCCGCGATACCCTTTTGAGGTATACACACTTTCCAGGCGTGCGCCTTCGACCACTCGGCCACCTCTCCGTTTTAGCCCAAATCAACCCCTAAACACTCCGCAATTTACAATATTTTTGAAAAATCGCGCAATTTAAGCCCTCTCGCCGGCGATGTTAGTCTCTAGATATTTCACGAGTGTTCCCCTATTCTCACAGGTTCCTAACCCTAACATGAGTTTGCTTATGGCTGCCTCGTAGGTCATGTCACCACCACTTATTACGCCCATGTGCGCGAGTCCTAGCCCTGTGTCGTACGACCCCATAGAGACTTTGTCGGCCTGGCACTGCGAGATATTGATAAAGACTACTCCTTGCTTTATAGCCTTTTCGATCGCACGCAAGAACCAACGGGCGCTAGGAGCATTGCCAGCACCGAATGTTTTTAGAATTACACCATGTAGTTCTTTCATGCCTAAAAGCGACTGGACGTACGCCTCTTCCATACCTGGGAACAAGTAGAGTGTTGCCACGTGCGTATCGAAGTTGCTCAACAAGGTTAATTGCCCTTCTTTCCAAGGTGCAATCACGCTATCGTTATAGACTATGGCGATACCTGCTTCGGCAAGTAGCGGGTAGTTGTAGCTGCGAAAAGCATCAAAGCGAGCTGCTCCGAATTTCGTGGTTCGGTTACCGCGGAAGAGTCGGTGATCGAAAAATACACTGACTTCTGGTACGCGCGGATGGTCTGCGATGTGTTCGGCTACAATTTCAAGAGCGCCGAGCAGGTTCTCTTTCCCATCCGTTCGTATAGCGCCCAGCGGCAACTGTGACCCCGTGAGTACAACGGGTTTGTTAAGACCCTGTAGCATCAGGCTCAATGCAGAGGCAGTGTAGGCCATTGTATCCGTGCCGTGGAGTACTACAAAGCCATCGAAGGCGTCATAGTTTTGCTGAATCTCGGTCGCTAGTCTTACCCAAAAACTCGGATCGGCATCCGAGGAGTCGAGGAGCGGATAGAGTGGTCTGGTTTCTAGTTGATAACCAAACTTTAAGACTTCAGGAACTTCTCGTTCCAGCTGTGTAATGTTGAAAGGAGCTAAACCACCCGTAAGTGGATTCTCTTTCATACCGATAGTGCCTCCTGTGTAGAGCACTAGCAAAGAACGCGACGGATTTGCCAAAACCTACCACCCCCACCTTTTAGTCTAACTGGCGCAAAGTTAGTGTTTTCCCGCAATGATCTGCTACAATGTAGCGCGGTCGGTATCTTCGTTCTCTAGCGAACGATAGCCTTCATAGTTTTTCCCGATCGAGAAATCGTAGGTAATGGAAAAGCTCATCTTCCAAAAATTGTCGCGCATAATCTCGTACTGATGCCGTTGCACAATTAGCTGCGGGAGTTGGTACATGCGGGAACGTTCGGGCGTAAATAAATTTTCTAGTGACAGATGAAGATTCCAGCTTCCGTATTCCCAAAAGGCGGAGAGAGCCGAGTACCATCCAAAATAGTCTGTGAATGTACTATACAGCGTGGCAAAAGGAGTATCCAGATCTGCTTGTATCCCCCAGTTCTCTTTTTAGAATAATAGACTACTACGCGGGTATGGAGAACAAGGAAATGCCTTGCTTTTTGGTACGTTGAAAATGCTGGTAGCGCGGTTTTGCATAGAGACTAAAGGTGAGCATACTGTTCCCTAAAGGTTTGGAAAGAAAGAACCGTATGTAGCATCAGTTTTTGTTCATTGGGAATATTGATACGCTGCTCCATTATAACCTCTCGCCCTTCCCAGAAGGTTTTCGTATACGTAAAAGCCCAAACATCGTGAATATAATCATACGTCACAGTGTTCGAGATATCAAAATAGTCGTTCCCATTCGTATAGTAGAGGCGTGTTGTGCCACTGTACGCATTCTTCAATTGCGGGTTATTGCGTTCGTAATAATTTTCGCGGGCGCGCTGCACCACTTCTGTGGTATGACCTATCTCTGGGATATGATTCTTGGTTTCCAGTTCCCAGCGCAATTGCTGGTTATTGGGAAAACGATAGCCGAGTAGTATACGCGGGTTAAAAGTGGGGCGCACTCCAAAGGCAGTGTCCGTTCCTCTTTTCTAACAAAGGCAACTGTCTACTTTTTAGCGCGCTTAGCCTGTTCTCGCTGCATCTCTTGCAAACGTTGCATGAAGCCAGACTTTTTCTGCGGTCGGTTCGCATTCAGCTGCAAGCGAGCCAACATTTTCTTCTCGTCTATTGCAAAACGAATGAAATAGGTCTGCGCAATGGTGATTAATGTTGCTAAGAAATAGTAGTAACTCAGCCCCGCAGAGTAGTCATTAAACCAGAACAGCATCATGATAGGCATCATATAGAGCATCATGAACTTCATGCCTGGCATCTGCGCGTTAGAACTCCCCGTAAGCTTATAATTCATCTGCGAAGAGATGAAAAGCGTTGCAGCCATCAACAGGGTAAACAAACTGATATGGTCACCATAAAAAGGTATTGAGAACGGCAGGTTGAGAATCGAGTCATAGCTCGAAAGGTCATCTGCCCACAAAAAGCTCTCCTGCCGAAGCTCAAAAGAAGCAGGGAAGAAACGGAACATAGCAATAAGGATAGGGAACTGAATCAGGATAGGTAAACACCCACCAAGCGGATTTGCACCCGCGCGTTTGTACAGTTCCATGGTTGCCTGACCGCGCTTTGTAGCATCCTCCTTGCGCGAATATTTCGCATTGATCTCATCTACCATAGGCTTTAGCAAACGCATCTTTGCTTGGCTTAGATAGGACTTGAACGTCAGGGGGAAAATCACTATCTTAATCAGGATGGTCAAGATGAGTATTATCAGCCCGTAATTGGTAATATACTTGCTCAACCAGTAGAACACATTAATGACTACGTATTTGTTTATCCAACCTACGAGCCAACCACCCATTGGTATCACTTTCTCGTATTCGTGGTCGTAGGAAGCTAGCGTCTTGTAAAGATTCGGTCCGTAGTAAAACTCCAGCGCATAAGCATCGTTTTTGCCTCCTGTAAAAGGTAGCATTAGCGTTGCAGCATAATCGCGCAAATATCCCTCTTCATTAGCCAGTGCCACCGTTACATTCGTTTGCTCAAATGCCTGCTCGTTACGCAATATGGCGGAGAAAAACTGCTCCTTGTAGGCCAGCCATGATATTTTGGTGTTGATCTTCTCCTCAACATCCTTGCCGGCTACACTCAATTCCTCATAGTCGCCGTTCGTAGTGTAGTAGGCGGCTGTTGTATACTCCAGCTCCTTTTTTGCTCCTTTTTCTTGCTGGGGCGAGTGCATAGTCCAGTGTAGATCCAAGTAACGCGTGGTGGCAGCCAGCTGCGAATCCATGTTCACAAAACGAACCTTCCACTGCAATGCATACGAGCCGTAGGGTAGCGCGTAACTATACTCTAAATATCCATCCCCTTGTGTGGCAGGAAGACGGAACGCCACACGAGCCGTGTCGCCAGCCTTTTGCGCCATAGTTGTTGCTGTCTCGTTGCACAAAAACAACTGTTCGGAAGTAGCAACCGTAGAATGCTGCGAAAGGAACTGCAACTCCAATTTATTTTTCGTGTCCTCCTTGAAAAGGAACAACGAGTCGCCATAGTAGGTTCTAAATCCTCTCACCTGTACGGAACGCGGATAAGCGCCCAGCGTACTGAACTTAATGAGCAACTTATCATTCCCCAACAGCACTTCCTTCGCCTCTCCCTCTACGCGGAACAGTGTATCGGCAGTTGCCGCCGTATTGGGATTACGAAAAGCACTGTCTTGCACCGCACGCGCCTTTTCTTCTGCAAGGCGTTGTGCCTCCTCTTGCGCTTGTACGCGTGCGATCGAATCGCGCTGTGCTTCTAGGCGTGCAATCTCTTCTTCACTGGGACGATTCAGGTACGAAAACCCTACCACTATCGCAAAGATTAGTACTAGTCCCAGAATTGTCTTCTTATCCATAAAATTGTATTCTTCTTACGGGCATGTAAACTCAATGTGCCGTGTCTAATGATGATATTTTGAAAACGAAAGCACGGAATCTATGCTTCCGTGCTCACATGCGCCTCCTTGTATTTCAGAGCAGCTCCCACAAAAGCCACAAACAACGGGTGTGGCGCTACGACCGAACTTTGATACTCAGGGTGAAACTGCACGCCAACAAACCACGGATGCGACGGAACTTCAACGATCTCTACCAAATTTGTCTCTGGATTACGCCCCGTGGTAATCATTCCCTTTTCCTGCATCTGGCTAAGGTACAGATCGTTAAATTCATAACGATGGCGGTGGCGTTCACGAATTTCCAGCTTACCATAAGCCTCTGCCGCATGACTTCCAGGCATCAGACGGCAAGCATAGCCGCCTAAACGCATCGTACCACCCATCTCGGTAATGCCTTTCTGAGCCTCCATTAGATCTATGACGGCACAACGTGTGGCGCGATCCCACTCACGCGAAGTAGCTTCGGGAAGTCCTGCCACATCCCGTGCGAATTCAACTACCGCACATTGCATCCCCAAGCAGATACCAAAGAACGGAATCTCGTTCTCACGCGCATAACGTATCGCCTCAATTTTGCCCGAGATTCCTCGATGCCCAAAACCAGGAGCTACCAGTATCCCATCATGACCAGCTAAAAGCGCGGCACAATTCTCGCGAGTGATTGAATCCGAAGCCACGGCACAGATTTCAACTTTTACGCAGTTGGCGGCTCCCGCATGCGTTAAAGACTCGTATATAGACTTGTAGGCATCGTGTAGCGCTACATACTTCCCTACCAATGCTATACGAACAGTTTCCTTCGGATTGTGAAAACGTTCAATGAATGCGCGCCATGCTTCTAGACGAGGTTCTTCGCCCTCTGGAAGTTCCAGTTTTTTCAGTACCGAACGATCCAAGCCCTCGGCTTTCATCATGAGTGGTACTTCGTAGATCGTCGGCACATCGCGCGATTCTATCACATCCTCAGGCTTCACATTACAGAAGAGAGCTACCTTTGATCGCAGCTCCTTACTAAGGTCATACTCCGTACGTAGCACCAAAATATCGGGCTGTATTCCGTTTTCGAGCAACTCTTTTACCGAATGCTGCGTGGGTTTCGTCTTCAATTCCCCTGAGGCAGCAAGATAAGGCACTAACGTAAGGTGGATGAACACCGTATTGTGTGGTCCTAGATCCCATTTCAACTGGCGCACCGACTCAATATAAGGCAAGGACTCGATGTCGCCCACTGTACCGCCTATCTCAATTATAACCACATCGTAGAGCCCCTTCGAGCCCAATGAGAGAATACGGCGCTTGATCTCATCGGTAATGTGTGGAATAACCTGCACCGTTTTGCCCAAATAGTCGCCTCGACGCTCCTTGTTGATAACGTGCTGATAGATCTGCCCCGTAGTAACACTATTGGCGCGCGAAGTCGGCAAATTCAAAAAACGCTCGTAGTGCCCCAAATCCAAGTCAGTCTCTGCGCCGTCATCCGTTACAAAGCACTCCCCATGTTCGTAAGGGTTTAACGTGCCCGGATCTATATTGATATAAGGATCCAGCTTTTGGATTGTAACACAATAGCCACGGCTCTGTAAAAGTTTACCCAACGAAGCCGAAATTATCCCTTTGCCCAACGAAGACGCCACACCACCTGTTACGAACACGTATTTTGTATCGCGTAGTGGCTGCGCAGCGCGTTTTTGCTCAGTACTGCTCATTACCTTCCCCTTCTCAACAAGAGAAGACAAGGCAAGCCTTGTCTCCCCGCTGAAATATCATTTCTCTAATCCAGAGGCAATCCACTATTGTCTCTTAAATCTACCTAGCTAAGTTGTTACTCCTTCGTTTCTTCCCCTTCTTCAGATGCAGCAGGTTTCTTCTCCTTATTGCCCCGTAACGCTTTATCAATCTCTTTGAGTTTATTTTTGCGCATTGCAATGTCTTCGCGCATGCTCGCAATCTTTTCCTCCTGCTGCTGAATCAATGGGTTGGAAGACGAAGAACTACGGAAAAATGAGAGGTTGTTTGACATAAGCGAACATTCACTTTCAAGCTGCTGGATCTGCTGGCGTAGGCGCGCACGCTCCTTCTGGAGTTGCGACTCGTTGCCATCGCCCTGTACCATTTCCTCAATGCGAGTCTTGAAAGCTTCTACTTGTTCCATACGACGGTCTACTCCGAGCGACTTGTATACCCTGTTTACCAAATCGCGATATCGCTGTTGGATAACATCTTTTTGTTTGAAAGGTACGTGCCCTATACCAAACCAACGAGACTGTAGTTCCTTCAACCATTCTACCCCTGCCGCAGCATCCGTCTTGTTCGCTTCGTAACCTTCTAGTTCTTTCAGAATCGCCTCTTTGGCTGCAAGATTGTCCTTCTCCTCCTTATTGCGGCTCGACTGCGCCTCGTCGCGGTGCGAGAAGAAATAATCCATAGCACCACGGAACTTTTCCCACAACTCATCGCGGCGTTTGCGTGGTGCATAGCCTACCGACTGCCACTGCTTTTGCAAATCTATCATGGCACGCGTCGTAGCACTCCAGTCGGTACTCTCTTTCATAGCCTCCGCCTGAGCGCACAGATCTTGAAGTTTCTGAAGATTATCTTTTCCCTCTTGCCGCATAGCACGATCGTAGGTACGGAAACCTTCAAAGATTTGCGAGCACGCCGCTTGAAAACGCTCGCGAACCTTACCTACCACTCGGTTAGGCAAATACCCCAGCTCCTTCCATTCCTTCTGAAGTTCCTTTACCTTGTCAGTCGCATTGCGCCAAGCCTGCATGGAGCTGCGCTCTTCCTTTAGGAGCTCTTCCACCTTATCGCATAGCGCTGTTTTCTTTGCAAGAATCTCCTCATTCTGCTCCTTCAAGTTCTCAAAGAACTTATGATGCCGCGCATTGATCTCAGCACTTGCCGAAGAGAAACGTTCCCATACCTCCTCGCGCTTCTCGGGCATCTCGGGTCCCACCTCTTTCCACAACGAGTGCAACTCCTGCAACTTGCGGAAAGCACCCACAATATCCGTCTCTTTCAACAGATCTTCAGCCTGCTCGCAAAGCTTCAACTTTGCCTCAAGATTCTTCTTGAAGTCCAGATCGCGGAGATCGCGGTTGATCTTGATGTAGTCATAAAAACTCCGAACAGCGGTATTGTACGACATGTACAGATCTTCCTTATCCGCTTGTGGCACAAGCCCAATCTGATTCCACTGTTCACGTAGCGCATCAAACTCTTTGAAGGTCTCGCCCTTTACTTCGTCGCGGAGCGTCAGCGCTTTTATTTTCTCTATAATCTCGTGCTTACGGCGCAAATTTTCCTTTCGTTCTGTTTCTACCGCCTCTGCATGCTTCCGTCTGCGCTCTTTGTAAGACTGCATGAGTTCGCGGAAACGCTGCTCTTCTGCTCTAAATGGAGCTTCAAAAGTCTCTTCGCCGTGATCCTCTATAGCTTGCCACTCCTCGTGCGCACGCTGACGTACATCCTCCAGCTTTTTGTTGAAAAGTGACTGAATAAGCGTTACACGTTCGCGCGTCTTCTCGGTTAACTCATCCTTTACTACATTAGCGAAATTGCTAATCAGCTCAGGCAGTGTCAGTTCCGAATAATCGTCGTCCGACTCGTTCTCTTCTGTAGCGTCTTCTAGGTGTTCGGGCTCAGGTGATGAAGTTGGCTTCGATGCTTCTTCCACAGACACAGAGGTCTGATTTTCAATCTTTTCTTCCTTCGGCTCTGCTGCCACTTCTACCTCTTGCGACGCGGAAGCATTATCCACTGCTTCGGTCGCCTCTGCTACTTTTAGCGTTTGTTCCTGCTCTGACATCTCTGATGCTCCTTAAACTCTGTCGGTTAGACTATGCACGTACACTTTTTAGACCTCTCTTTCTGTTTCGCGACTTCGTTTTTTCACAAAACAGGTTACAGTTAGGCTACGTAATAACTAAAATTTTATTGCATTTGGCTCTGCTGCGATCCGCTCCCGAATCTTAGCTTCAAGTTCTGCAGCTAGTTCCTGATTCTCAATGAGTAATTTTCGTACCGTCTCACGACCTTGTCCGAGGCGCGTACTCTCATAACTAAACCACGAACCACTTTTTTCTATTAAACCAAAGCCCACGCCGAGATCAAGAATCTCAGAGGCTTTGGAGATCCCCTCTCCAAATATAAGGTCGCACTCAACTTTACGGAAAGGCGGCGCGACCTTATTTTTCACAATCCGAACTCGGATGCGGTTTCCGTAATGATCATCGTTCGAATCCTTCAGTGCACCGATACGGCGAATATCCAGACGGAGCGATGCGTAGAATTTCAATGCATTCCCCCCAGTTGTCGTCTCAGTAGGTCCGTACATTGTGGCTCCTATTTTCTCACGCAACTGGTTGATAAAAATGCAAACAGTGTTGGTTTTTGAGATAGTTCCCGTCAGTTTACGTAATGCTTGCGACATGAGACGCGCCTGCAAACCCACCTTAGAATCGCCCATCTCGCCTTCTAGTTCAGCTTTAGGTGTTAGTGCAGCCACCGAGTCAATAACAACAATGTCAAGTGC
This sequence comes from Bacteroidia bacterium, assembly GCA_905373475.1. GTDB lineage: Bacteria > Bacteroidota > Bacteroidia > Bacteroidales > CAJPTX01 > Bacteroides_D. Next base: position 27,587 of record CAJPTC010000006.1, read on the forward strand.
CCCCGAGCGGATCAGCTGATCTGCTACCTCCAGAGCCTGCTCCCCATTGTCTGGTTGTGAGATAAGCAACATATCAATGTTTACCCCCAAACTACGTGCGTACGTCGGATCAAATGCGTGCTCTGCATCTATGATCGCTGCAACGCCATTCCTCTTTTGCACCTCTGCTATAGCATGGATAGCAAGCGTTGTTTTCCCCGATGACTCAGGACCAAAAATTTCAACAATGCGTCCACGAGGATATCCGCCTACGCCCAATGCTAGATCAAGAAGGATAGAACCCGAAGGGATAGAGGGAATATCTTCCCCCGCGCGGTCACCCAAGGTCATAATCGTACCTTTTCCGAAGTCCTTATCGATCTTTTGCATTGCGACCAACAAGGCCTCGCGCTTGTTCTCATCGATTGACGAGAACAAGTCTTTATTTGCTTCTGCTTGCGATTTTTCTTTCGCTGCCATGTATTTATCCGATAGAATGTGCCCGTAAATACTTTATAGCTCGGAGGTAAGAACTAATTTTCGCTTATATCTTCGGGAGTCTCGTGTGTCTGGAAAAAGTGGAGCAGTTTGGCTTTGTCATAACCATCGCCGTCCTCAAACTGACCTGTAGGGACGACTCTGAGCACCACACCGAGGTTGTCTAGCATTACGAAAACGGGGAAACCATAGCCAGTTGGGTTGTTTAACCGCTGCATAGCTTCCTCATTCTTATTCTCCTTGCCATAGTAGATATGCACCCACTCAAAATCCTCTTCCAAGGCTTTCAGAAGTTCTGGGTCTTCGCTAATGGTCTTATTGAGGCGTACGCACCATTTGCACCAATCGCCTCCTACTTGTACCAAGATGAGCTGATCTCGCCCCCCTATCTTCTCGATCGCCGCATCAATTTGTTTAGCGCCATCGGCAGAAGGATCGTAGAAAGTACGTGCTTGCTGCGTGCAACCAAAATATGAAAGACAAACGGAAAATAACAATGTGCTGAAAAGCACTCGCTTTGCAGATCTCATCCCACCTCGTAAATTTTACACCCTCGCAAAGATACGAGTTATTTCCAATTACATAAGCTCCCTCTGTAGCCAGCTCATGGGGGGCAATCATTGCGTCACACCGTGCCAAAAATCCTCGCATTGTGTAGCATAACACGCATTTTCAATACCTACTTCGCGCTTGTAATTTGTCGTACTCCAACTTCGCACTTTTATCGCATTAAAAATTACAATGTGCCCCCCATAGCATGGTGCAAGCCATCGCATTTTCCCTTTACTTCCGAATATCGTTATATTTGTGTGGCATAGCTTAAAAATGAAAGGTGATGGCGGAAAGCGGATTGCGAATCGAGCGTTTTATATTCAACGAATTTGGGGAGAATACCTACCTACTCTATGCTCCTAAGGGCGAAGGTATTGTGATTGATCTGGGGTGTAATTCTGACGAGGAATGGGCACAAATTGCCGCTTTTGTAGAAGGCGCTGAGTGCAAGATAAAGTATCTGTTAAACACGCACGCGCACCTCGATCATCTCTTCGGAGTCCCGCGAGGACGCACGGCATGGTCTGCCCCTTTCCTGCTACATCAGGCAGATATGCAACTCCTCGAATCTGCACCGCTTCAGGCTTCAATGTGGGGTATGGAAATGGAAGCAGTGCGTCCGCCCGAAATCTTCCTGAAGCACGGCGATGTATTTGATCTTCACGGGCATCGCATAGAGGTAATTCACACCCCTGGTCATTCGCAGGGAGGCGTTTGTTTCTATCTGTACGAGGATGGTATCCTCTTCTCGGGCGATACGCTCTTCCAGAATTCTATAGGGCGTACCGATTTGCCAGGCGGCGACTATGGCCAACTTATTGAAAGCATTCGTAGTCGCTTGCTCGTTCTTCAAGATGACGTAAAGGTGCTACCTGGGCACGGCGAGTTTACAACCATTGGCGCTGAGCGCAAGCACAATCCTTTTTTATAGCCCAAGTAGCGTCTCATTATTTTTTTAACACACAACCCATAACACAATGAATTCTTTTGAGTTATACAACCCTGTCCGCGTCTTCTTTGGCGAAGGACAAGTTTCACACATAGACGAACAAATTCCAAAGGATGCGCGCGTATTACTCACCTACGGGGGTGGGAGTATTCACCGCACGGGGATTTACGATGCCGTGCGTCGCGCACTGGGGGCTCGCTACGTAGTAGATTTTGGCGGTATAGAACCCAACCCGCACTATGAGACACTCATCAAGGCACTCCCGATTATAGAGAGCGAGGGGATTACCTTCATACTAGCCGTTGGGGGCGGTTCGGTGATAGACGGCACAAAGTTCATTGCAGCCGCTGCGCAGTATAGCGGCGAGGATAAATGGATGCTACTCCAGAATCCGACACTAGCCTCTGCCATAGAAGCCATGCCCTTTGGCACAGTGCTAACTCTAGCAGCCACAGGCTCGGAAATGAACAATGGCGCAGTAATAACGCGTGCACAAACACAGGAGAAGTTTGCTTTTCACAATCCAACGACATTCCCCAAATTCTCTATTGTCGATCCAAGCTATACGCTGTCACTTCCCATTCGCCAAGTGGCCAATGGCGTTGTAGATGCCTTTGTGCACGTTGTAGAACAGTACCTAACCTACCCTGTCGATGCGCGTGTGCAAGACCGTTTTGCCGAGGGATTGCTTCAAACGTTGGTGGAAATAGGTCCTGCTGTATTGAAGACCCCGAACGATATGGGGTTACGCTCCAATCTCTCAATGGCAGCCATGTTAGCGCTTAATGGTTGGATTGCTACGGGCGTGCCCGAAGACTGGTCTACGCACCTGATAGGGCATGAACTCACAGCTCTTTTCCATCTGGATCACGGTTTAACACTGGCAATCGTACTGCCCCACTTACTGCGCGACCAACTGCAATACAAGCAAGCGAAACTCGTACAGTGCGGCGAACGCGTCTTCGGCATAACGCAGGGTACAGAGAAAGAACGAGCGCTGCAAACAATAGATGCCATCGAACGCTTCTTCCTAACAATGTATGACGGGAAATTGCGGCTGGCAGATTATGGCATTGCACGCGAACAGGTAGCCGAAGCTTGGCAACGAATTGGGGCAAGACGTTGGAAGCTGGGCGAGAACCGCACGATAGATGCTGCGGCAGTAGAACGAATTTTAACCGCAGCGCTTTAGTTCGCACCATATAGCCTGCCGAAGGAACAGAGGGCGTTGCTTCTACATTCGTGTGGAACACGCGTTCGCGGGTACACACCGCGCAACGTAACTTAATCGCAACGTTTAGCGTTCCACTAGGCGCGGGGTAGATTAAAATTGTGGGACATGGGCTTAGGAGAAGGGAGAGAGAAGCTACTATTTGCGAGGAGTCGTTTCTGTTGTTTGCTGGTTGTCTGTTGTTTGTTATTGTCGGCGTCGTCATTGTCTGCGCAGCATGTGTACATTCCGTTTGCACGAAACGATTCGGCGGCACGCCAACAGAGCGATAGCTTGTATCGGTATTACTTAGCTCAGGGGAACTTAAAGGAGGCTGCTCGACAGCTAGACCAGAATGCTATGCTCTTCTGGGTACACAACTCCTACGACAAGGCGATTGAGTACTTCAAACGTTCGTTGGAACTGAACGAGCGCCTTGGCAATCAGAACGGCATAGCTGGTATCAATAGCAACCTTGCCTTTATCTACGCAGACAAGGGCGATTACCCCAATGCTTATCAGTACTTTGAGATGACCCTCGCCGTGCGAAAGGCCAAGGGCGATATGCTTGGTGTGGTCTCGGCACTGGTCAACGAATCGGTCGTCCTCAACGACATGGGGCGCTACGAGGAGTCGGTAGCAAAACTGGAGGAAGGGCTACGTATAGCACGCCAAAGCAACGACGAGAAGCAGATGCGCAGCATCTACGGCATGCTTACCGAGACGTACCAAAAGTGGGGCAAGACCGACAAAGCGATGTACTACTACGAGTACTATCGCTCTTTCAACGAATATGTGGTCAACCAGAAGGTAAAGCAGGCACACGAAGAGCTGGAATTGCAGCGCGTTGAACAAGAAAAACTCATCCTTGAGAATAGGAACAAGGAACTAGAAATTGCCATTCAGGAACGTGAGAATGCGCAGAAAACCGAGCAGCTTCAGGAGCTTACAGCCGAGCAACGACAATTGGTAGATTCGTTGGCTCGTTCTGGTCGCCTCCGCCAAGCGCTTGAGGCAGAAAAACGGGCACGTGAGCTCGAGAATGAGCGACTGGTAACGGAACGAAGGAATACAATATGGTTTCTGACAGGGGTAATTGTTCTAGCCGCCCTACTCGCCGTTTTCCTAATCTATGTTGTACTAGACAGACGGCGCAAGATGCTCCTCAATGCGAAGATACGCGAACAGAATACTGCGCTGGGCGAGCAACGAAATCAGTTGGCTGAGGCGTATTCCAAAGAGAAGCTGGCACGCGAGCTCTTGGCGCGGAAAAACGACGAAATACAGTCGAGTATCCTTTATTCCAAGAACATTCAGGATGCGGTATTGGGACACAACACGCCACCACAGGAGTTGTGTGCAGATGCCATGATGTACAATCGTCCGCTGGCCATCGTTTCTGGCGATTTCTACTATACGCGCAAACTCCCTACTGGGGAAACCATCATCGCATTGGGCGACTGTACAGGACACGGAGTACCAGGGGCGTTCCTTACCATCTTGGGGATGATGACGCTGGATAAGGCGATCTACGACCACAAGCTAACAGATTGCAACGATATCCTGCACGTCTTAGATGCCGAAATTCGGGTTTTGAATGAGAAGAACGATATTCCATACCACTCTATGGAGATTTCACTATGTATCATTGACCGAGAGAAGAAAGTGATGCGTTTTGCAGGCTCTCGTACGGGTATGCTTGTAGCTCGCGCACAGGGGGGCGCTGAGATGATCAATGGTTCGTATCTTATCTTAGGACATCGGAATGCCTTAATGGGTGAAGAACCGCCGATGTATCCTGTACACGAGTTGCCTCTTGAAAAGGGGACATGGTATTACATCTTCTCCGACGGAATTTGCGACCAGTTCGGCACAACGGGTGAGCGCTTTTCAAAGCGTCGGGTGAAAGCCACCATCGAAGCTTTGCAAGGGAAAACAGGTGAACAACAGCTCGCACAGTTTGCGAAGATCGTTCGCGAATGGCAAGGTAAAGTAGAACAAACGGACGATATCCTTGTGCTGGGATTTCGCCCTCTGTAGAAAACATATTGCGTCTCATGAAGCGAAATTTATTCACGGTTTTCATGCTAGCTGTTACAACCTTCTTGTTGGCAGCTGGTTTTGCGTATGAGGTCGCGGCGCAAGAGGCCGTTTTGCCCGATGCCGAATTCCGTACTTGGCGCGACCCAAACACGGAGCGGCTCTATTGGAATAAGCATTTGCCCGTGTACCTGTATTTGTCGCCCAACCCCAATGGGGCAGATGCTCACCTCCTGAAGAGCGAAAGCATGCCTCGTTACGCAACGCCTTTCTATTTTGATACCGAAGGGCGGAACTTTATGCGTACGCGCTGGGCAGTAGACCCCGATACGAAGAAAGCCATTGTGCCACAAAAAGAGGTACTGTGGGAGGTTTATGCCGACGGGCTCGCACCTCAAACGCACATAAAATTCCAAGACGAAAAGGGTGTTATGACGACCAAACGCTATCTAGGCGTGGGTTCTAAGTTTTCGCTCCACGCTTCCGATGCAGTTAGTGGCGTTGAGGTAATCTACTATTCGTTGAACGGGGAAGGTTTTCAAAAATATGAGGGTACGATAAACCTCTCCAAAGAGGGACGAAATGAGGTGCGTTATTGTGCCGAAGACCGCGTAGGGAACAGAGAGGAACTCCATTTCTTTTGGGTTGATATGGATGTTACTGCTCCAACCACTCAAAGTGAGATAATGGGCGTTGTACTGGGGAAAGATAATACGGTAACACCCTATACTCAGATACGCCTCGAAGCCAAGGATGCGCTCAGCGGGGTGCGTTCTACGCGCTATCGTATAGATAGCGGACGCTGGCAAGAGTACTCTGCACAGGCACGCATTACCATGAAACAGCTGGCAGATGGAAATCACCTCCTAGAATTCTATTCGACAGACTTACTGGGAAATACCGAAGAAATACAAAAAGTCTCTTTCTATCTTGATGCCATCCCCCCAATTACCATTTCAGACATCTTGGGCGATAAGTTCCTAGTGGGCGATAAGCTCTATTTCTCGAGTCGTACGAAGATGAAAATTACAGCAGTAGACAATCACTCGGGCGTACGTGAGATTCGCTATTCGGTAGACGGAGGCGAGTTCCAAGTATACAACGAGCCGTTCTATATGCCCAATGTACAGGGGTGGCATACGGTGAAGTACTATTCGGTAGATAGCACCGATAATTCTACGACCAATGAAACGGGTGCAGGATTGTACGAATACAGAATGAAAGTAGATAAGGTCTTTGTAGACCTTACAGGACCTACTATCAATTATCGCATTACGGGGTTGAATTACTCGCGTAACGACACTACGTTCGTAGCCGCCAACTCGCAAATCATGCTTTCAGGGCACGATAAGGAGTCTGGTTTGCACCACTTGGCTTTTGCAATAGATCGCGACCCGTGGGAAAAACACTACGACGCGCCCTTCACATTAGAAGGACTTGCCTCGGGGCAACACGACATTGAGTATTTTGGTTACGACAACGTGGGCAACCGAAATGTGAAGAGCTTCATGGTAATTGTAGATAGCGATGCGCCTGTAGCTTCTTATTACATAAGCGTGGAAGCTTACAAGAATGAGAAAGACGAGAACGGAAATCCTGTCTATCCGCTCGATGCGATGATTTATCTGAGTGCACAGGATAACATGACGGGGGTAGCAAAGCTGCAGTACTCCTTAAATGGTAAACCTCTTGTAGATTACAAACAACCCTTTAGAGGACTAGAGAGAGGACGTAATCGCTTGAAGATTGTTACAACCGACTTTGTAGGCAATACCAAAGAGATTATTGAGCAGTTCGAGGTTCGTTAAGTCTCTTACTCGGAAGATAATATTAGGGCGCAGGTACTTTCTACCTGCGCCCTTTTTTCTTTGCGAAGCGCGGTGAATAGGATTTTCCTCAAAAAAGAGCGCGGCAATTTTCATCACCGCGCTATAGGGAAAAATTTCTTTCTAAAAGAAGAAGCTACCACAAAACGGGTTTCCGGGAGATTGGAAGCGTCATGCATCTTGCGCCACCTCCGCCTCGTACCAATTCTGCAGAATGTACCGTTACCACGCATTTAGCGTAATCGCTGGGCTTCAATTTGCCCGCAGCCACGTCAGAGGCAGGTAAAACGGCAAAACCAGCTTTATTTAGTGCCTCAATGGTTTTGGGGTTACGATCGTACCCTAAGACTTTGTGCGGAGCAAAGGCAAAGAAGTTCGCGCCACTGTGGAACTGTTCACGCATGGCAGCACGTAAATTGTCGCCACCAGCACAGTAAATAGGTTCTACCCCTATTCCTAAGCCATGCAAAGCCTCTACCAAATTCTCTTCATACCACGAACTTACCCCCTTCTTCGGGTCATAAAGGATATGTAGAGTACGATATTCGGGACTATCTAGCAAAGGCTTATAAGCCATACAATGCTCAGGACCAAGGAGCGTGAAGAGCATATCGAGATGTATGAACGAATCGCGATAAGTCGGCAGTTCCTGCACCAATATATGCAGCGGATGTTTCATCGCCCCCTTCATCTGTTCGAGTAGATACTCAACACCTGCCATACTTGTACGCAGCCCGCATCCGATCATAAGTACATCATTGCGGACAATGTGTACATCGCCCCCTTCTATTTTCAGGTTTGCCGCAGGTTCGCCTTCGTATGGATTCATCACCTCGGCTGCATGTACACTGCGCGATTTGCTAAAGATAGAGGACATAATCATAGCCTCGCCCCAACGTACGTGGCTTAACATACGCCCTATGAGTACTCGGTTGAATACCGAGATCGAAGCATCGCGCATAAAGTAGAAGTTATACAACGGCGGGAGTACATAGCGTTCTTCTACCTTAGCATAACCTGTATGCGACATGTTGGGCAACATTACCCCCTCTAGGAGCGATTTGGCTAGCTTCGTTGACGACTGGGATAATAGTTCCTCGCGAAGCGAGTCGGACGCATCGTTAGGGAGCAGCTTAGCAAGAAGTTGCTTACGTTCTTCGGCATTATCGAGAACCTCAACGAGCAGATCTTCTACCTCCAGTACGTGCGTTACTTGGCTTAGTGCTCCCTTGAAAAGCGCATGTTCGGCTCTTGTGTATTCCAAACTTAAGATGTCGTTGTACAGTGCCTCTTTCACTGTATCGGGCGACATGTTTTCGACCTCAGCGCCTGGGGTATGTACCACTACACACTCCAGTTCTCCGAACTCACTGTGGACGTTTACATCGTATCGTGCCATATTGTTCCAATTTCGTTCTACAAGGCGAACTCACGTCGTAGCTGGTCAACGTAGTCCAATTTTTCCCAACCAAAGAAGGTTACCGTCTTTGTAGTCGGCACTCCGTTGTATAGGAGTTCTACTGGCGCATCGTAAGCTTTTCTTCCGAAGTGTCCGTAGGTTGCCGTAGGACGGAAAATGGGATATAGTAAACCGAAGCGCTCCACTATCTTGGCGGGACGGAGATCGAAGATCGCGCGGATGCGTTCCCCCAATTCCACATCGGTTATTTTCAGATGATTTGTGCCACGCGTATTGATCATCACGCTAACGGGTTGTGCAATTCCAATGGCGTAGGCTACTTGTACCTCCACCTCGTCAGCGATCCCCGCTGCAACAATGTTCTTAGCTATGTGGCGCGCAGCATACGCAGCTGAACGATCTACCTTGGAGCTATCCTTACCCGAAAAAGCCCCGCCACCGTGACCACAGCGTCCGCCGTAGGTATCAACAATTATTTTACGCCCCGTAAGCCCCGTATCGCCATGCGGGCCACCTATCACAAACTTACCCGTGGGGTTCACCAAAAGACGATAATCGCCCGAAAAGACTTTACGTTCCTCAGGCGAAAGTCGATCTAGTACACGCGGCAACAGAATTTTTTGCACGTCGTTCGCAATCTCACGCTGCATTATAGCTTCGCTGGGGAACTCGTCGTGCTGCGTAGAAAGCAACAAAGTTTCTAACCGCACTGGTTTCCGCTGATCGTCATACTGCAACGTAACTTGACTTTTAGAATCAGGACGGAGATAGAGCATTTCGCGCCCCTCGTGCCGAATTTTGGCAAGCTCTGAAACAAAGAGATGCGCCAGACTAATCCCCATGGGCATATACTCAGAAGTCTCGCGACAGGCATAACCAAACATCATACCTTGGTCGCCCGCGCCTTGCTCTTCGGCAGCCGCACGCACTACACCCTGATTGATATCGGGCGATTGCTCATGAATGGTGGATATAACGCCACAACTCCCCCCGTCGAACTTATAATCGGCCTTTGTATAGCCTACCTCATTTATCACCTCCCTTGCCGTTTGTTGCACATCTACGTACCCCGTAGTACGCACCTCGCCAGCAAGGATTACAAGCCCCGTGGTTACGAGTGTCTCGCAAGCCACTTTAGAATGAGGGTCGCGCCGTAGAAACTCATCTACAAGCGCATCGGATATCTGATCGGAAACTTTATCGGGATGCCCTTCCGAGACACTCTCGGAAGTGAATAAGTAACTCATATACCAAGTCCTCCGTAATATTTTACTTTCGTGTCTTGTCTTACAAAAGTAACGAAAAGAGAGGATTTGTGTTTACAGTCCGTCTAAATAAACCCCGTCAGACTAAAACACGATCCATAAAATTCGTTCACCGCCGACAACCGTTTTGCCGCATCCTTCATTGCTCTGTTTCATTTCTTAATGGAATGCGTCATGGAGCTACATCTCGCTAACCTTTTGCAGGCATACCACATCGTAGAAACGATTGGGGTAACGGCGTATCCACTGTTTTTTAGTCCCTATTACTTCGTAGTTGGCAGAAAGAAAGAGTTTTAGAGAAGGGATGTTCTCGGCAAAAATCTCGGCATAGAGCGAATGCAGCTGAACGTGTTGAAAAGCATAATGTTCGAGAAGCGCTAACGCTTCTGTAGCAAAGCCACAATTCCGATTCTCCTCGGGATAGATGATAAGCCCAATAGAGGCATTCTGATTGATAAGGTCAATATTGAATAAATCGAAAAGTCCCAACGGCTCTTGGTTAGGATGGTCGTGCAATACAAAGCGCACTTGTGCACTCTCTGCAATAGAGGGGGTAATGTTCACCATTTGCGTGATGGTGTGGCGCGAAATGGGTGCGAGAAGCGTGCCAGAGCGCCAAGTAGACGGGTCATTTTCGAGAGCAAATACGTAATCAATGTCTTCGGGTTCAAGAGCTCTTATGCGTAACATAGGCAACTATTTTTTGGATTCGGCGTACTCGTTATCGGTAAACTGTAATACGGAATCGTTCTACAACTTTGTTGCCATGAAGCCTCCACAGGGGGCGCATTTACAACTATTTTTTGAAATAAAAGGCAGGGAAATCCGTTTAGCTATTGCAAATACGCTACGGGTGGCGTATATTTGTTTGTCGTATAGAGAGATCAAAAGGGAAATATGAATAAGGATTATTTTGATATAGAAAGCGAATTAGACGGCGAGATACTTCTTGAACAGGAAGTAACTCCAGATGGCGTAGAACAGTTTCAGGCATGGCTTGATACTGCCATTCGCGAGGGAGCGAAGACGCCTACATCGTTCGTTCTGTCCACGAGTACCTTTGAAGGAAAATCTTCGAGTCGTGTGGTTAATCTCCGACGCATCGACGAACAAGGGCTGTATTTTCTAACATTCTACGAGAGTCGGAAGTGTCGGCAGATACTTCAGAATCCGTATGTGAGCGGGCTTTTTTATTGGCCAGAACTAGGGCGTCAGGTTCGCTTTGAAGGAACTGTAATTCGGGTGGACGACGAGACTAACAACAAGCTTTTTGCACGTTGCAACGACACACAGCAGCTTGCGGCATGGTCTTTTCCGCAAAGCCAAACAGTGCCCACGAGAAAGTATCTCGAAACACTCATGGACGACTTCCGCGAAGATTTTGGCAACACGAAGAAAATAGCACGACCTTCAAACTATGGCGCTTACTGCATTCATCCGCAAATGTTCGAGTTCTGGCAGGCACACAACAACCTGTTGCACGACCGTTTGCAGTATACGCTCTTCAATGGCACGTGGAAGATTGAGCGATTAGCGCCCTGAGGTGCTGCATAATCTAGATTTGCAACCCATGTACTGCACCTACTAAATGGTGTTAGGCAGAGGGTACAATATTTGTGTTTGAGAGCATTTGGGTAAAATGTTCTCTTTTTTTGTTTAATAGATTGGTTTGAATGATGAACTCTACTCCGAAACGTTACCTTATCACAGCCGCGCTCCCTTACGCAAACGGACCTCTGCACATTGGGCATCTGGCAGGCGTATATGTACCAGCCGACGTCTATGTCCGTTACCTCAAGGAGTGCGGACGCGATGTAATCTGGATTTGTGGCTCTGATGAACACGGCGTCCCTATTACAATACGTGCACAGAAAGAAGGATGCACGCCCCAACAAGTGGTAGATAAGTACCACGCCATTATCAAGAAATCGTTTGAAGAATTCGGAATAGAGTTCAGTATATACTCTCGCACCAGTAATCCTACACACTATAAAACGGCGCAAGAATTCTTTTTGAAACTCTACGAACAGGGCGTTTTTATCGAACAGGAGAGCGATCAGTATTACGACCCCGAGGTAGGGCAATTCTTAGCAGACCGTTACATTACAGGAACATGCCCGCATTGCCAAAACCCAAATGCTTACGGCGATCAGTGCGAGCGCTGTGGTACTAGCCTGAATGCAACCGACCTCATTAACCCCAAATCGGCGATTAGCGGCGCAAAACCCGTACTCAAGAAGACGAAACACTGGTACTTGCCTTTGGACAAGTATCAACACTTCTTAGAAGAGTGGATTTTGAAAGAGCATCCCGAGTGGAAAACGAATGTGGTGGGTCAGTGTCGCAGTTGGTTCGATGCAGGCTTACACCCACGTGCCGTGAGTCGCGATCTCCCATGGGGCGTACCCGTACCACTTCCGAACTCCGAGGGGAAGGTGCTCTATGTGTGGTTTGATGCTCCCATAGGCTACATCTCTGCCACAAAAGAGCTTACCCCCGACTGGGAAACCTATTGGAAAAGCCCCGATACGAAGATGGTACACTTCATCGGGAAGGACAACATTGTATTCCACTGCATCGTATTCCCGAGCATGCTGCATGCGCACGGCGAATTTATACTGCCAGACAATGTGCCTGCTAACGAATTTTTGAACCTAGAGGGAGAAAAACTTTCCACGTCTCGCAACTGGGCGGTTTGGTTGCACGAGTATCTTGAAGACTTCCCAGGAAAGCAAGACGCACTTCGCTATGCTTTGATGGCAAACCTTCCCGAAACAAAGGACAACGACTTTACATGGAAAGACTTTCAGTCGCGCAACAATAGCGAACTGGTAGGCATTCTGGGCAACTTCTTCAATCGCGCCATTGTACTCACCGAAAAATATTTTGACGGCGCAGTGCCCCAAAAAGGCACTTTAGATACGGAGGAGGTAGAATATCTCGAACAGATTGTAAAACAGCGCGAAGCTATTTGCGAAGCACTTGAGAGCTACAGATTCCGCGATGCACTTAAAGAGTACATGCAGCTGGCGCGTCTGGGAAACAAATACCTTGCAGACCGCGAGCCGTGGAAGGTGATTAAAAGCGATAAAGAACGAGTAGCATCTATCGTGTACGTATCATTGCAATTGGCGGCAGCGCTAAGCGTGTTAGGACGTCCTTTCTTACCCTTTGCTGCCAAGAAGATGGCACAAATGCTACAACTCCCCGAAATACACTGGGCAGACCTCAGCACAGAACTCCTGCCATCGGGGCACAAGCTAGGAAAAGCCGAACTACTATTCGAGCGCATAGAGGATGCTGCCATAGAAGCGCAAATAGAACGCCTGCGGAAAAATGCAGAAGCCAACGCGCAACAACAGAATGCGACGGTAGCTCCTGCCAAAGACGACATCACATTTGAGCAATTCGAGGCGCTCGATCTGCGCATTGGTACTGTGCTTGAGGCAGAACGCATTCCCAAAACACAGAAGCTCCTAAAATTACTTGTAGATACAGGCATCGATAAGCGCATTATAGTTTCTGGCATTGCGGAATATTTTACCCCCGAGACTATCATAGGGAAGCAAGTGACGGTGATTGTAAACCTTGCGCCGCGGAAAATCAAGGGCGTAGAATCGCATGGGATGCTGCTTTTTGCACAAAGTGGAGACGGCGTGTTACACATTATGCACCCCGAAGGAGGCGCAGAGAACGGTAGTAAGATTAGCTAACCGTCCACTTAAGAGGGAGCTGCATTTATAGGACTCTCTAAAGCAAACACTATTAAGGGGAGTGCAGAATAGAAATTTTGCACTCCCCTTTTTTAGACCGCTTTGTTGCAAGCCTTTTTATTGACTATAAACTTTCCCTACAATCTGCACAGCAACACTATGCATTGAGACTGCGCTGACGGATGCGTAAACCATACTCGCGACTAGAAAGCAAAAGCGTTTCTATGAGCAAACTGCGCATTTTCTCGTGTTCAACCCAAACGGTGGAACGCGAAAAACAGTAAACCTCAACGGCTAAACCACCATCCTGCATTTCCTTCTCGCGCACCAAGTGCTGTGCCAACGGATCTACCCAATCTGATGTAACAAACAAACGCTCTACATACGCACGCCATCCGCTCAGATTGGTTGTACCAGCCCATGTACCAAATCTCTCAGCAAGCCGCTCCCGCTCGTCGGGCATTAGTTCGGCAATACTCAATACATCGAAGTAGAGAGTAAACACAATACGTCGCCCTTCACTCTCAGTCATGGTACGCCAATTCTGATAGGTCTCCGACACGAGCGCATAGGTAGGAAATGTATACATACTTCGATCCCAGCTACACACACGTACCGTCCAGAGCGTAACCTCAAGCACCTCGCCATCTATATTACGGGCAGGCATCGTAATCCAGTCACCGCGACGTATCGCATCGCTATGACGCATTTGTATAGAAGCCATTAACCCCAAAAGAGGGTCTTTGAATACGAGCATCCCCACTGCAGCTAAAGCTCCTACCGCAGTAAGTGCCCCCCAAGGACCTTTTCCTAAGAGATAGCCCAAGGCAACGAGACCGCCGACTGTCCAACAAACAATGCCACCTGCTTGCGAAAGAGGCCCTAAGAGCGTCTGATTCTGACTTGAACGCTCCCATACACCAACAAGGCGACAAACGCCCGCGAAAATGCCACTTACGAAGAGGCTACATACTGCGCTCAAAATATTTTCTAGCGTAGCGAGCGCAGCATCCGAGAGATCGAAGTAATGAAAAAGGTTACTCGCCTCGACAAGTAGAGCGTAGGTAACCAAGGCTCCCATAAGCCGCCACCCCACCACGCGAGTATATTTGCGCGGAGCGGAGAAGCGTGCCAGTACGAACGATACGATTTTCCAAGAAAAGAGCGATAGGAGTATGATAAATAACCCAGCTCCAAAACTGACATAAGAGAAATCCATCATCTACTCAGGTTGAGGTGTTGCTATTGCTTTGGCAGCTTCGCAGCCAGCCACAAAGCCCGTAGAATATGCCAATTGCAGGTTGAAGCCTCCTGTATTGCCATCTATATCTAGTAGCTCGCCGCAAAAATAAAGATTGGAATGTATACGCGAACAGAGCGTCTGTGGGTCTATTTCCTCATTTCTTATGCCTCCTGCCGTAACAACAGCTCTATCCCAATCGTCGGGTTCAAGTAATGCGACAGTGAAACACTTAAGAGCATCGCAAAGCGATTGTAATTCTTGCGCCTTGAGCATCCCCACCTTTGTTTGAGGGCTAAGACGAGCACGACGAAGAATAGGCTTAACAAGCCCTTCGGGCATCCAAGCTCTTGCCACACTTCGCAGCACCTCGGCACGACGCTCTTGTATGTCGCGCTGGAGTCGCGCCAAAAGTTTCTGCTCGCCGAGGGCGGGCTTAAAATCGATCTGTAAACTCACCTGTTCTTGCGCTCGTAGATGCTCCATTGCCAAACGACTGAGTCGCAAAACTCCTGGGCCGCCTATCCACGCATCTACAAGTTCTATATCAACAGGAGTTTGCACGGCTATCTCTTTTCCCTGCGCAAGGAGTTTCAAGCCTACGTTCTTTACAAGGAAACGCTCGCGAAGCGTAAAGTCTGTATTCACGGTAAAACCGACGAGGGTTTGAAAAATCTCAGTCGTTGTGTGCCCCAACATGGCGGCTAATTCGTACCCAGCACCATCTGAACCCGTGCGCGGATAGCTCCTGCCACCGCAAGCCAGAATGAGGACCATCGCTTCGTAGCTATTACCTTCCTGCGTTGTTACATTCCAACCGCTCTCAGCAGCTTCAATGGAAGTTACCAAGGTTTCCGTCTTTAGAGTGACACCGTGCCGTGTACAATAGCGCACAAATGCTTCGGCTACGTCAGAAGCGCGCCCCGAGAGTGGATAGATACGATCGCCACGTTCGAGAATGGTCGGCACTCCCTCCGCATTGAGGAGCTGTACCACTTGCTCATTAGAGAAACGCTGGAGCGCATTCTGAGCAAGCACCACATTTCCGTGTAAGAAGGGTAAATAATCTTCAATCGGACGTGCATTGGTTATATTACACCTTCCCTTTCCCGTAATGCGTAATTTAGTGCCTATTCGCGGCATTCGTTCTAACAGCAACGTCCTTGCACCTCGTTCTGCGGCACTCCCTGCTGCCATCAACCCTGCGGGCCCGCCCCCTATCACTATAAGGTCATATTGCATAGTATCTTATCGTTTTGCTCTCGCTTCCAAATTTTTTCAGAAAAGTAGGTTGCATTGCACACGTGCCTCACTTCCCGAATACTGCAACGCTGCATTGCCGTTTTCAAAAGTACTACCAATCTGCAAACCTAACCGAAACCATTGTGTGGGTTTTGTTACCAACAGAACCGCAAAACGCACATCAGAATTGCGGGCTAAATGCAGCGGGAAGGTATAAGGCAAAGCGGGCTCGCCAAAATAAAGCGCAGCGTTCGATCCGCTAAGCGAAAAATAAGCAAGGCGAACAGAAGAAGAGAAAAAACGATGAGTATAGCGAAGATCTTGAAAGAAAGCTCCTCCAAGACGTGCTAGACGTCTACTGGACTTCTGATTGGCTAGCACAAGTTGCAGCTGAGAAACTACGGACAAAGCGCCAAATGGGATTGTATACCGCAACTGGGCATCATGACGGAAATTATGCAACTCGCTCTCGCCTTTTTGCGCTCTACTTCTCCCCTCTTTGTAACGATACTTGTAGCGAACCATCAGCTTCTGTTCATGCCAAGTGGGTAACTCTGTCGTACAAACCACCTCATGGTCGCGCGGAAAAGCCCAAAGCAGTTCTCGCCATGTATTGAAGCGATAGATTAGCATGAGCCTTACCTCTCCCCTTAGCCAACGGGTGTAATACAGATTACCCCCTAGCCTATCGCGCGGATGCGGCGCACGCGAATAGTTTTGCTGGTATCGTGCTACATTGCCCAGTCCGTAATAATAGAGTTCTACAGCGCAACTTCCCCAACGCCCTGTTTTATATTCTCCCGCGAATAACGCAGTATAAGCCCCTCTCCCGTAGGAATGCTCGCTTACTCGAGTATACACCCCCTCGCCCCAAACACGCGCATTGTGCCAACGATACATCCCATAAAAACCAAGACGCACCATTGCACGACTTTTCAGTTCAGTTGCGGGGTTATTGGGCTGTGTTTGTGCTGGCAAAAATGGAGCATTGAAAGAATCGTAAACTCCTGCAATACCCAACTTGAAGCGCGGTGCAGTGTATTTCAAATCGAGAAGCGTAGTAGCTTCGCGTGCCACATTTCGCCATTTCTGGCGTGCCTCAGTATCAAAAGCTCCTGCAATGTCTACAGTGCGCAGATATCGTTCACCTCCTTGCATCGTATAGGTTGCATTGACAGGGCGATAGGAGGTAGAGAGTGTAACCGACAAATGCTCAACAAAGCGTGTGTTAATCGCTATGCCTAGCGGTGTGGCACTGCTAGTGGTTGCAAATGTGCCACGCGGGAGCTCTTTCTCGCCACTCAGGGAGTGTATGCGCTCAGCTGGGAAGCCCAATTGAGATGCACTGAAAATGAGCCCATAGCCGACTCGGAATACATAATTACCCACTACAACACGCAGGGGTTGCCGCCCAGAAGAGGTATACTCAGCATAGCCCGAATAGTTGGCATAACCAAAGCGGTTGTGCGGGCTACCGAACGGTTCGCCCGCTACATTGCGTCCACGTACTCCAAATCGCAAACTCAAGCTCGGCGCATAGGTAAAACGCGTCTCCCGAAAAAGCGGCACTCCCAAGGCTTTTTTCTTGGCAGGCGGCTTATCGCGGTAACCCACTTGTTGTAGTATGTTTAGGGCTTTGTGGGGTGGCGGAGTTCCCACACAGAAAAACGCCGCAAGAAAACGGGCACGTGTTTTGGGAAGCCCTTCTAACCATGCCAGATCATATACGGAAGCAAAGCTCTGATAGCGCTCACGATACTGCCATATGAGCTCTGCTTCGCCGTCTTCTAGAAAGGGGAGCGATTGTAACTGAGAAAGTGAAAGGGTATTCAGGTCTAGCGGGTGTGCAATGTATTCCTGCCAATAGTCTAAACGTTCAAAATCCTCCTCGGCAAGATCTTCTGGGGCGATACCTAAGATCTCGTAGAACTCACGCACCGTGTCCCTTTGTGCCTTTACCCAAGTTGAACAGAACAAAATAAACAGAAACAGTCCCCAAAGACGTAACATCTTGCCAAAGTCCGTTGTGACGACGAGGGCAAGTTAAACCATTTTTTTGTCTGTGTGATTTAAGCAAAGCACCGAATTTATGATTCCTTTTCTAGGCTATTTAATAGGCGTACAAGCGCTCGCCCAATAGCATAAGCGAGGTTGACGGGGACTGCGTTCCCGATTTGCTTGTATTGCGAAGCAAGACTCCCCGAGAATTGCCACGCATCAGGGAAGGTCTGTATCCGTGCATATTCACGAAGCGTAAGCGGACGCGTCTCTATCGGATGGCAACGTTCTGTTTGCTTTTGTGCAGGAGCACATACGAGAGTAAGCGAGGGTTCGTCTAACGAGAGCCTGCGTGCTATTCCTGTCTTCCCGCCAGGCAGATGAAGCGAACCTGCCATATATTCTTTTTGCACTACCGCAGGGAGGTCGCGCCAATTGCCTCCCATAGGTACGAGCGACATAACTTTCTGTTTCTTCTCAGGGTAACGTTGTCCTTCAGATTGTGGCACGTCGCAAGGATACAAGTCGCCAGCATAGAAGGCATCGCGTAAATTCATAATGCGATGATAGGGAGCAGGCCAACTGAAACGAGCATTCGATAGCAAATCATTGCGAACAGCAATTAGAATCAGCCGCTCTCGCTTCTGTGGAACTTGATATTGCACAGCGTGCAATACCTTGGGCTCAAAAAGATGATAGCCCAATTCTCCGATCGTCGCCTTTATAACCTCCAGCGTTCGCCCCTTATCGTGTGAAAGCAGACCGCGTACATTTTCGCACATCACAACGCGTGGTTGTATTTCCTGCACTGCTCGAGCAAGTTCAAAAAAGAGAGTTCCGCGCGTATCGGCAAATCCACCCTTATTGCCTGCATAGCTAAATGCTTGGCAGGGGAAACCTCCTGTAAGTAAATCGACCTTCCCATGGAAGGAAGCAAAATTCAGCAACCGTACATTGCCCTCAACAATATTCCAGTGTGGTCTGTTCTTTTGCAGTGTTTGGCAGGCATCGTGCTCTATTTCATTTAGCATGATATGCTTAAAACCAGCCTTTTCCATGCCTAGCGCCAACCCGCCTCCGCCTGCAAAAAGTTCTATACTGGTATAGGGGCGCAGAGGTTTCGTTTCCAACTCTTCAAACCAAGAAGAGTATAGCATTTCTCGTATGGGAGGCAGCTCTTGCAAATCTTTCAAATAGAAGAAAACAGCCCCCGTTTCATCTTTTTGCGACGGGTATCGTCCGTGTGCCACCCACGTTTGAATCGTATGAATAGAGACACGAAGCAGCGTGGCTAATTCTGCAACAGAAATAATTTGTGGCGACATGACTAGAAATGATCAAAACCTGCGTAGGTACGAAAAGCTAATAGATAGAGTTGCTTGTACAGCTCTTTAGGTTCTTGACTAGTGGTATTAAAATCGTCTAGGACAGTGTTGCGCAATGTAATTGTATGATCAGAAGCAATGATATCGTCAAGAATTATAGGTAACGCTCTACATAGTTTACAGAACGCAAACTTATCATCGAAAACTAATTCGTAAAATCGATCAATAGAAATACGACGTATTCGTTCATGGGAATACTGCTCTCTGTTGATGGTAATATCCCAAGTAATATCTTGAGAATTTTGTGCTATAATCTCAACGAGATAACAGGTAGCACGATCATCTCTTAAAATCTTATTCTGCATTTTCATATAAAGCGCAATTGCACTAGACGAGTTTAGCGTATTGTGCTTATTCTTCATTTCAACAAAAATATGTTTATCCTCATTGATGATGTCAAATCCTCCCTTTTGTCCGTTATCGGGTACCACCCAATTCCCCCCAGCATATCGGAACAGATTCTGATGAAAATAACCGATTCGATTGTTATTGGTTTTGTCTATTTGCCTTATACATTCTGCCGTGATAGTTTCTTCGAGCGATTGACCATAGATTTTAGTATCAAAAGTCATCTTGATAGGATCTATCAGATTTTTGTTGAAATCTTTCAAATTGATGTCACGACGGTATTCCAACACAGTACTCTTTACGTGGTTAAAAATCTCGTCATCTGTTATAAAGCCCAAATTATAACCCATTTATCCTTTATTTTAGCATATTATAAACAACCATGAGCAGTGTAACGAAATTACATTTTTCGTACCATTTCCCAAATCAAAACCTGCGTAGCTACGAAAAACCGATACCTAATTTTTACTCCGAAGCAAGTATAAACAAAAAGCGGTGTTGCGTAGTGCAACACCGCTTTTTGTTCTGAAAAAGAGAGCCTTACTTCTTCAACTTGCTAAGCCCTTCTTCTAGGAAGGCTTTGAATTTCGCAACATCCAACTCGCGAGCCATTGGACCTGCCAATATTTCGCCTTCTGGCGATACTACAAAGAAATAAGGCTGACCATTTACGCCGAATTTTGTGAGCTGAAGATCAAGGTTCTGTTTGCCTATCGTCTTCTTCTCCTTACCGTCATTAGGCGAAACATACCACTCGCTTTCTAGCAACTCATACTTATCATCCACGTAGAGTGCTACAGGTATAAAGTTCGCTTGGATAAAATCCTTTATTTCAGGACGGCTAATCACCCGCGCAGCCATTTCTTTGCAATTGGCACAGCTATGTCCCGTAAATTCGATAAAGAGAGGCATCCCTTTCTCTTTAGCACACGCCAGAGCTTGCTTGTAGTCGCGATACCCAACCAGCCCCGCAGGCATATCAATTATATCGGCATACTTAGGTTCTTCGCACAAGGAAAGCGTAGCGGCAGTGCTAGTAGTTCCGTTTGCTGCCCCCTGCACCACTACTGGGCGATTCAGGTTAAAATCCTCCTCACTTTGCGCAGGCATGAAACCCGAAAGCGAATAGAGCGGCGCTCCGAACAAACCTGGGATGAGGTAAATACCGAATGCAAAAACCGCAACAGCCAAGAGCATACGCCAAAAACCTAAATAGGGCAAAGGCGAATCCATCTTGAAACGGAGATACCCCAAAAGGTAGAGCCCCAACATGAAGGCGAGTACAATCCAGATCGAGAGGAAAATAGAACGTGTGAGCCAACCAAGCCCAAGAGCCACGTCAATCCCTTGCAGGAACTTCAAACTGAAGGCCAGAACGACGAAGCCGAGTACAATCTTCACAGAGTTCATCCAACCGCCCGATTTCGGTAGCTTATTGAGCCACGATGGGAAGATGGCGAAGAGTGTAAACGGCAACGAGAAACCGAGCGAGAAGGCAAACATGCCAAGTACTGGCTTAACAGCCGCACCCGAAGCTGCTTCTACAAGCAACGTACCTACAATAGGTCCTACGCATGACAGACTGACAATAACGGTGGTGAGTGCAAAGAAGAAAGTACCAAGGAAACCACCCTTATCTACCTGCGAATCGGTCTTACTCGAGATACTGCTCGGCAAGCGGAGTTCAAACAGACCAAAGAACGCGGCAGCAAAGAATGCAAAAAGGAGGAAGAAGATGGTATTAGTAATCCAGTGCGTAGTAAGATCTGTAATAAAATCTGCCCCCATACTTGTAAGCGAAACGAGCAAACCGAGCAACGTATATATGGCTATAATACTAAACCCAAAGAAAACCGCATTCAGGAGCGCATTACGCTTGTTTTTCTTTCCTAGGAAGAAAGTCACCGTCATGGGGATCATTGGGAACACACAAGGGGTAAGAAGCCCAACCAAACCTGCTACAAAGCACAGCACAAAAAAGAGCAACAAACTCTCTTCGTTACTCCCCGAATTAGCAGCAGGGGTTGCAACCTCATTCGCAGGTTCTGACGCAGCAGCTACTGTCTGCGTTGATGCCGCCCCATTGCCTGGAATATCGAACGTAAGGTCAGCCTCACCATAAAGGCATTCTCCTTCTTTACAAGTCTGGTACTCAGCATTGACGGCAATGGTAAACGCTTCGCCCGAATTGCGCTTAATGCGGTGAACGAAGCGCACACTGTCGCCATACATCTTGAGGTTTAACTTGAAAACCTCGTCAAACTCTTCATGCGCATTGCCAATCTCTTCTACTCCGCCCACAAGCTGGTAGCGCGCATCTTCTTTGAAGGAGAACGTAGTAGGCGTGGGACCTCCCTCAGGCAAGAAACAGGAATACAAATGGTACGGAGCTTCTATTTGTGCCTTTGCCACGAGTTCGATAACCGAATCGCGTTCTTGCACAGATGTACTCCATCGAACGGGATTTTGAGCCTTCATTTGCGCATACGTAGCACCCAAGCATACGAGAAGCAAAGAGGTCAAAACTAACACTACACGACGCATCATATCTGTGTTTTACTATTAATTTGATGTTGTACTATGTCACCTTTTACTAGGTAAAACAATTATAGTCTCAAAAAGTTAAAGAGGAAGCCCCCTGATCGCGCCCAAGGGGCACAAAGGGTTAGAGGCAAGGGTGATTATTCGTCTTCCTCGGTTGCAAATTCGTCGGAACGAGCAGCAAGGTGGTCGTCTATCTCGTTCCCTTCCCTATCGAACACGTGATAGCTCATAAGAGGATAAGAACTATCTGCCACAAAACGGAAACGACCGCCGTACTGTAGGTTCAGCTTACGCGCCTTACTCAAGATACCACGATTGAAGTAAGCTTCGACAAACGGATGCACTCGGATGTCGTACTTCGCACCCTTGTGCCGCAAACAGAGGTCTATGATCTTGTTCGTAATCTCGTCTTCGAGCATTAACGTAGCTTCTACTTTCCCCGTACCTCCGCAACACGGACAGGACTCCATGGTGTCCATACGTTGCTCGGGACGTTGCCGCTGACGCGTGATCTGCATTAAGCCGAAATCGGTAATAGGTAGCACCTTGTGTGTTACCTTATCGTTCTGCATCAGCTCCTGCATGCGTTCGTAAATCTTACGCCGATGCTCGCCTTTAGACATATCGATAAAATCGATCACAATGATACCTCCCATGTCGCGCAAACGGAGCTGCCGTACAATTTCGTCGCAGGCAGCCAGATTCACCTCAAAAGCAGTTGCCTCGGGCGTACTCGCATGTTTAGCACCACTGCCACTGTTCACATCTATAACATGAAAAGCTTCAGGGTGTTGGATGATGAGGTAAGACCCTTTGTGAAACATTACGGTTTTACCGAGCAGGCGTTTCATCTGCTTGGTAACATCGAAATGGTCAAAAATGGGCACTCGCTGAGAATTGTAGTACTTTACCTTCTCAGCATTCTCAGGAGCGATAGAAATGAGGTACTTGCGGAGCTCCTCATACATCTGGCGGCTATTAACCCAAATATTTGAGTAGCTGTCATCCAGATTGTCGCGGAGAAGTGCCACCGAGCTATTTAACTCACTCAAAAGGAGTTGCGGCGTCATACTCGAATGGCTGAGCTGCAACAGGCAACTCTGCCAGCTTTCTAGCAAAAAGGTCAACTCCGCGTGCAATACACTTGCCTTCTTCCCTTGCGCCGCCGTACGTATAATTACGCCAACTCCCTTGGGTAGAATGCTCTGCACCAAACGCTGCAAACGCTTCGCTTCCTCCTTATCTTCAATACGCGACGAAACATGCACTTTTTCAGAAAAGGGGAGGAGTACCATAAAGTGCCCCGCTATTGAAAGTTGCCCTGTGAGTGTCGGTCCCTTGTTGGAATAAGGCTCTCGCTCAATTTTAACGAGCACAAACTGCCCGATTTTTACATGCTCTGCAATCGGGTCATGCTTCCCAGGTAGCGTCGCCGCCTCTTCGGCAGAGGTTGGTCCGTTCCATGTAAATTGCGCAACAAGCGAAGCCGCATCAACGTTTTTACCCTTTGCCCCCTCTTTCAGTACCTGCTTTACTTGCTGCACCATAAAGGGGTAATGCTGCCCCAAATCTTTCAGTGGCAAAAAGCCCTGCTTCTTTGCGCCGATATCTACAAAAGCGGCGTTTATATTTTCTTTTACCTTACGAACCTGCCCCAAATATATATTACCCACCGCAAAAAGCGAACCGCTCTGTTGGGTACGGACTTCCACGAGATTTCCATCCTCCAGCAGCGCTATTTGCGCACTACCCGAGAGGGTGTTTACATCTACTATTAGTTGCGAATTCAAACCCTAACCTCCCAAACCTATCACCGTTGCAAAATTAGATATTTCCAAAACATGTATAAATGCGGTCGGAACAAGAACTTATATCCGACCACCTACAGCTCCCTAATTTACGGTAAGCCGGGCTATTTATTGTCTTTTAGGAGCTTCGCACCATATTTGGAAGGCGTAGTGTTAAACTTTTTATGGAATAAACGAAGAAATCGGAAGCGAGAACGAAAGCCCGCCTGATGTGCTAAATACGCAGTAGACAAGTTTGGGGTATGATGCAAGAGCTGCATAGCATGTTCCAAGCGGTGTTGATTGATGTATTCCGCGAGAGTTTTGCCGTTGGTAGCCCTCCGAACAGCATCGACAAGGAGGGTACGGTTTGTTCCGAGCATCTGTACCAAGTCTTTGCTCGTCAGATCGGAGATCCTAAAAAGTTTCCTCTCGCGCATTAAATGTTCTAAGGCAGTAAAAAGTGCTTGCGAACGCATATCCAGCACATTTACGCCTTCAACAGGATCATGGGTTTGTATTTGCGGTGTATCCGCTATTCGACGCGCTAAGCTCTGTTGTACCGCCGTGTATAGCACACTATTCTTCCGACGCAAGCGCCGTGCATATCCCAAAAACTGTAGAGCGATAGCAGATATTAGAGCCAGAGCAACCAACGAAAATATGAGATAGTTACGAAACTGGTTTTGAGAAGCCTCTAGCATATTCAGCTTGTGCGCCTCACTAAACTCTTTCAGTAGAAGGCGATTCTGTGCCACATCCAACGAATCGCGCATCGTAACATACTCCTCGAAAGTATGTGTGGCTACAAAATATTCCTTCTTCTTATACAAAATCCGCGCATGTGCTGCTAGGGCGGGCAACATTTCGTGGAGATAGCCATTAGAGCGCGCATAATCCAACCGCTTGTTGTTGTAAACCAAAGCACTGTCCCAGAGTCCCACATAGCTATAATAAGCCTCATACGCATCAAAGAAAACTTGATCTATGATACTACTGCTCATGGTTTGATACTTTTCAAACTGCAAAAAACTCTCACGCACCTTTTTCGCATTATTTTCGCTCACTTCCAGAAGGGTCATAAAGGCGTAGAAATAAGCGTAATACTCATTCGTCGTGTTGTTGTCCTTTTCACTCTTTCTTCTCTTTATTGCTTTTACAATGCGTTCCGACCATGTTTGTGCTGCCCTACGCGCCTCTTTGAGGCGCTTCTCATAGAGCAAAAGCGAACAGTAATCATAATTGGCCAGCAGCTCCGTTCCGCTTACGTATTCTTGCTCGGCAAGACGCTTCAACCCTTCTTGGTAGGCTTCTGTAGCTTGTTTGATATCTCGCCAACCCTCGTAATACAACTGCCCCAGAGCACAAAGCGCAATACCTTCGCCAAAAACACTCTTTCTTTCTAGCGCATCGCGCTGCATGCTATTCAGTTCTTCCAGAGCCTTGTAATATTCCTCCCTAGCTTGTAACTCCGATACTTTTACATTCCATCCGCTGTAGTAAAGATCTATGTTATGATGCCGTAACTGGTAGTTCTGCAACTCATCGTAGTGTGCTTCCAGTTTATCGAACATCTCGTAATTATAAAAACTGATAAGAAGCGAAACGGCAGCATAGCCCCCCAACTTATAATCTTCGTTCTTAGTGGCTTCGAGCATGAGTTCCTCAAGCCATAGCCGCTCAAAATGCGAATCGCCTAAAGCGTACGCCAAATCACAGATATACGTAAGGGCATCCAGACGCTCTGCACCACTTAGTGCAGGCAGATGCGCTATTACCGAATCGGCTTGTCTTTGCAAATCACTCGCCCTTGCAGCCCGATACCCCACAAGAAGGATAAGTACAACGAGCACTGCTACCAAAGTTCGTGGAAGTATATACACAGGGTGTCTCATAATACCGTATTTTGCCCTTAGCTTCTTCAGAAGTTCTCTCTTTGGTAAGGCAATTCCAATAACGAATTTATACCTTTTTGCCTTAGTAAGTGCCGAACCTTAAAACGACGAAATATAGGCATTAACCGAAAAATACATCTTGGCTTATACAGGAATATATTTGTTGGTCGCCTTCTCATACCTCTACGCGTAGAAAATCAATTAAGTCTGAACAAACTAATTACAGTTCCAGCTACTTCGCAATTCTAAATATCTTTGTGTCAGATGCATCTCACTCAAAAATGAGAACCCTAGTACTCACACTTCTTTTACTCCTTTCCTCTTCAGCCTTTATGCAGGCGCAAGACGTGCGGCATAGCATAGATTCCATCGAGGCGCAGTTACCCCACCTCGATGCCCAAGAGCGCCTTGAAGCACTATCCGATATATGCGATTATGCTTTTTACCTCGACGATGCTCCATACGAACAGAAATGTTTGCGTCGTCTTTTTCGCGAAGCCGAGCAAATGGGCGACAAGCACACTGCGAGCTATGCATACGCCAACCTGATGTGCAGCTTCTACAATCACAATATGTACGACGAGTTGGTAGCCGAACTACCCGCTTCGCTTGCTTATCTGGAGCGTGCTGGCAGCGAACTATACTACTTTGAAACACGCCAACTGCTGATTGATATGTACCTGTATCTTGAAAAGAACT
Source organism: Bacteroidia bacterium (assembly GCA_905373475.1). Lineage (GTDB taxonomy): Bacteria > Bacteroidota > Bacteroidia > Bacteroidales > CAJPTX01 > Bacteroides_D. The sequence goes on from CAJPTC010000006.1 coordinate 54,177, forward strand.
ATCAGGCACTGAACGAGATGCAGAAGATGTACGACGACGCAAAAAAAAATAATAGTCTGCACGGGCAAGCCATTGCACTCGCCAAAATGGGGAGTGCCTTTGGGATCATATATCGCGATCTGGAACTTGCTGCAGAAAGCCACGCCAAAGCAATAGAACTCTTTTCTAAGAACGATTACATCTCTGGGGAAGAGATGAATACCTACTTCGAATACGCCTACATCCTTCATCAGCTCAACAGATGGGACGAGCTCCGCGCCGCAACTGATTTGTGGAAGGAACGGCTCGATAGGTTGAATGAAAATCAGCAAGCAAAAGGGAGCACCAGTAACACGCGAGAATACTATCTTAATTTCGATGCCATGATGGTGATCATGGAGTCTAAGCTGAAAAATTTTTCGCTTGCCACTAAGTATTTTACCGCACTCAAAACCGATCTGAAAGATTGCCCCGTGTCCATCCTACCCATGATCTACGAGGCGCACGAAATCTATTTCACGGCGCTTGGGCAATACGACAGTGCACTGTACTACAACCAAAAAAACTACGAACTCGCCCTTGAGGCAGGAAATACGGCAAATTCAACAGATGTTATCAGTGCACGTGCTGAGATATTCATGCAGCTGGAAAAGTACGACAGTGCTGCACGTCTCTTCGACCGCTTTGTAACCCTGCGCGACTCGGTGGAGGAAGGCGACAATCGCGAGCTACTCAACGAATTCCGCACCCTCTCGCAGGTCCACGAGGTAGAAGCTGCGCAACGTCAGTTTCGTACACGCCTTTTCCTTACACTTGGGGTTATCCTACTTGTGGGCTTATTTGTCTTTCTACTGATTGACTATTCGCGTCGACTGAGCAGGAGAAATAAGATTTTGTATGACGCCATTCAGAGCAACCTCCTAGAGCATGAAATAATTACTCCGTCCGAGTTAAGAAGCAAGAGCGCAGCTACAGTAAGTGGTGAGTACGAGAAACATTTATACGAACGCCTCTGCCAGTTGATGGAAGAGAAAACGCCCTATTCTAATCCAGCGCTTAATCGCGATTCGTTAGCCGAAATGCTGGGAACAAATCGGAATCTACTTGCCGAAGCGGTTAGGCTGCACCAAAAGGACACCAACCTGGTTGATTTTATCAATCGCTATCGCGTGAAACACGCCGCCAAACTACTTGCCGACTACCCGCAAATGCAGATTACCGACGTTGAACTTGTGTCGGGCTTTAATTCGCATGCCACTTTCAATCGTCTCTTCAAGCAGCATTTCGGAATGTCTCCTACCGAGTATCGGAACATAGCCCTAGAATACAAACAGCGGCGCATATCGTAGAGCGACAGGATTTTACTACTATTCTGCGGTTTCTACTGGCTCAATCTTTTCGTAAACCGAATTGCGTTCGTAGGGCACAAATCCCTCCGCCCTAACCATAGATTCCAATTCTTCTACCGTTGCCGTTGGGCGATTGTCCTGCGCGCCCGCCATACTATATATGCGCGTAGAATTCCCTATCGTCCCATCCAGATCATCTACTCCATAGTGAAGCGCCAAGGGCAGGTTCTTTTTCCCTAACATAGGCCAGTAGCACTTAAGGTGCACTACATTGTCCAGAAGTAGGCGGCTTACAGCATAATTGCGCAGCACTTCTAGCAGCGAGACTTCGCCTTGTACACCCAGAGCATTATGTGCAGCACGGAACTTGAGAGGAATAAAGCAATTAAAACCGCCCGTCTCATCCTGCAATTCGCGCAGGGCAAGAATATGTTCAACACGATGTTCGTAGCTCTCTATATGCCCGAACAGCATAGTGGCATTGGAAGTCAGTCCCAATTTATGCGCCTCCCGATGGAGCGACAGCCATTCCTCTCCAGTGCATTTCTCGGGGCAAATTCTGCGTCGTATGTCCTCTGCAAATATCTCAGCTCCTCCACCAGGAATTGAGCATAACCCTGCCGCCTTCAAACGCAAAAGTCCTTCCGCTATACTCAAGCCCGACTTCTTAAAGATGGCCATGAGCTCTACCGCAGAGAACGCTTTGATGTGGAGCGTAGGAGCCGCTTTGTGTACTGTTTGCACTATCGCTTCCAGATCGCCGATTGTCCAATTAGGATCTACCCCACCTGTAATATGTACCTCAGTATTCCCCAATGCTTCTTGTTCCCTTACGCGCCATTCTATTTCTTCTAGGCTCAAGTGCCAAGCTTCAGGCGATCCCTCGTCACGACGGTAGGAGCAAAAACTACACTGGAAAAGGCAAACATTCGTAGGTTCTATATGCGCATTCCGATTGTAGTAGGTTTCGTAACCATTCTTTTGCATACGGACATAGGTAGAAGCCAAACTCAAGAGAGGAAGCGTCGCTTCGCGGTAAAGTGCAACTCCGTCTTTTGCATCTAATCGTTGCCCACAGAGCAAAAGCTCTGTAGCAGCACGCACTGCCACAGAGCTTCCTTGCCTATACTTTTCTATAAGCACGCGCTTTTGCGCAAGCGCTTGTTCTAAGCTTTCTTGTTTCACTACAGCTTTACGCTACTAGAAACTCTCGTAGTCTGCATCACTCGGAGTATCCATCGTCATATCTATCTGTACGCCAGGTTTCCGCCCATTCCCATTTTGGGGAGTACTTGGCACACTCGGAGGCGTCGGGCGTGGTGTAGGTTTGCTTGCCGTAGTTTTTTTCGTATTTGTACCAGTTGTAGGCGGCACTTGCTCAGTAGCTTGCGCAGCTCCATTCTGTGCTGCCTCTTCGCGAGCAGGAGGTTCGGGAACGATCTTAGGTGCAGGAATAGGAATTGGAGAAGGAGCTGGACTCTTTTTCTCCGCCGTTTGAGGCGTGGTCTTCGTTTGCACTGCTTTCTTTACAGCAGGTTTATCCACACTCACAGTCGTTTTGTTTGTAGTGGTTGTATGCAAAGGCGTATTCGTAGATGCCACTGGTTTGGTAATGTTCGTACGCGGAACTGGAGCAGTCTTTGTTGCTGGAGTAGTGCGAGGTTCAGAATGTGCTGGTTTACTGGTTACAACGGAGCGCGTTTTACCCTCAATATGGAAATATGCCACCGCTTTTTGTACTTCCTCTGCAAGACGTGCCAGATTTTCAGCGTTAGTAGCCATACGATCGCTCGAAACAGCATTTTCTTGCGATACATCGCTCAGCAATTGGATAGACTGATTCACCTGCTCAGCTCCATTACGCTGCTCTACACTTGCCACAGCCACTTCGCGCGACAGCTGCACACTCCGTTCTACACGTGGCGCAACCTCTTCCAACGCTTTTTCAATAAGAGCCGAAGCTTGAACTGCAGAATTTACTAGGTTTACAACCTCATTAGCAGCGCTTCCGCTACGCTCAGCCAACTTGCGAACCTCCGACGCAACCACAGCAAAACCTCGCCCATGTTCCCCAGCTCGTGCAGCTTCTACGGCAGCATTGAGAGCAAGAATATTGGTCTGACTCGCAATTTCGTTTACAACCCCAATTTTTTGTTCAATCTCATGAATAGCATTCTTGCTATCTGTACCGTGTGCTAATACCACCTTCAGAGCCTCAGACACATCCTGCGATACCTTCTCCGACTGTTGCGCGTTCTCAGCGTTCTGATCGATATTGGCCGTCATCTCTTCCATTGCACTCGATACCTCTTCTGACGACGAGGCTTGTGTACTTGCCCCCTGCGCAATGGCACGCGCCGTCTGATCCATATCTCGTCCTGCATTCAGTACACCATCCACACTCTCGGCAACTATGCCTATAAGTTCTGCCATTTTCTCACGAAGGGCTACGATAGCACGTACCATACTCCCCGCCTCATCTTTCCGCTCGAGGTCGGAAGGACGTATCGTAGAATTCTTAGTTAAGTCGCCATTGCGCAACGACTCGAGCGTACCAACAATCGTATTGAAAATGATTGACATCTGATGCCCTATGTACCAAGCCAAGAAGAATATTACGGCAACCATTATTATCAGAATGCCGAATATAAAGATCATCGCTCCCCCTGAATAACGTGTAGTCGCTGCATCGAGTGCCGTATAGATTCGATTAAACCCAGTCTGAATCTGTACATAGTACTGCTGAGTCTCCGCCTGCTCCTCTAGCATCTTCTCGCCTACGGCAGACAAGAGTTGAATCTCACTTTCAACTTCCTTAAATAACGCTGTAGATTGTGCCCCAGAGCGTTCAACACTTCTCCGCACCTGTGCGAAGGTATGGGCTGCCTGCTCCAACGTTTTCGGATCTGCGGTTGTTTGGAATTTTATCAATTGCTGTATACTACTAGAGACGTTGTAAGCCAGATTATTATCAACAGAAGCAAGTATGGCACGAAACTCCGAACCACTCAGCTTCGCTTCCAGATCCAACACCCGCGTGTGCATCTCCTTACTGTACTCCATCTTTTGGCGTAGATGGTTGCAGAACTCTGTAACGTTCGCAAGCGTCATATTGTAAAAATTCCGCCGTTCCTCGGTATCGGAAGTTAGCTCCTTGATACGCGGCAGAACTTCGTTCGTGGCACGCTCAAAATGTTGTGATAACTCTTCGGTATATTTTTCTTCGTGAGTTGCCGCATATTCCGTCGCACACTGTAAGGCATTAGCAATCTCTTCGTTTACCTGTGCCACTGTGTTATAAATCGGGAAATAATTTATAATCTGCTTTAGCTTCGCCAAGCCATAAATGATGAAAAGGGCAAAAAGACCTGATTCTAATATGGCTACGATTAATAATCGATTGCCTAACTTGATGTCCCGGATCCTCATAATGTCGTTTTTAATTGTTTCGTCTAGAATTTCCGTAGCCCATCTCGAGACGCTACACTACAGTATACACATCTAAACAAATTCTTGTTTCAATTTTTTAGACTAAAAGAGGCGGATATATACCTTGCTCTGTAAGTGACGCTAAACGTTGTTGCACAAAAATTTTATCGGAAGGGTAGGTTACACCACACCATTGCGCATCAGAAGTAAGCACGCGGCACTGCTGCCCCATCTCCAAACAATGGCGCACCACGGTAGGGAGGTAACACTCCATTCCCACTTCCTTCCCATCAGCAAGAGCTGCAAAAAAAGCAGTAACAACCCCGGTTACACTTTGCATAAACAAGGGAGAAAATCCCCAACAATTCATAGAAACCACCGTATCGTCCTGTAACGTAACTTCTTCGCCACCACCGTTCTTGGCAACAATGGTAGTAGCATCACGCATTATGCTAGTGTGCTCCTCTATGTTTGTTAACAGCCCATTTTTTACGGTACACACCCCGCGCGACACACTGCCCGACTCTGACAGAGTACGCGAAAGCGTATACCCTACCATGCAAATTGGAGTTGTGGCATCCAGAGTCGCCAAATTCTGCCCTAGCACATCAAAAGCTTCGCGACCATAGAAATCGTCAGCATTGATAACGGCAAAAGGTTGCGTAACAACGTTGCGCGCGCACCACAGAGCATGCGCCGTACCCCAGGGCTTTACACGCCCTTTCACTGCATCGCAAACGTATGGTACGTCGTTGACCTCCTGATAAACTAATTTGACAGGAATATGCCCCTTAAAACGCGAAAGGACGTGTTGTTTGAAGTCTTCCTCTATTGCCTTGCGGATAATGAATATTATCTCGTTGAAACCAGCATGCAAAGCATCGAATACCGAGTATTCGAGAAGCGTTGCCCCTGTGGGTCCCAGCCCTTCAATTTGTTTTAATCCTCCGTAACGGCTTCCCATCCCTGCCGCAAGTACCACTAGTTGTGCTCCGTGCATTGTTCCTTACCTCGCTTATTGTATAGAACTCTCCGTGTATTAGTGCCTTATTTCCCTTTTCTCCAGAAGCGCCACTTATGCATACTTTTTCTCTTCGTAGCGAAAATGCCCGAACTAGACGATTTCACATCTTCCACAGAGTAAAATATATTGGGATGCACTTGATGGATCAGCTCCTCAACACGCTTGACATCTTTGCGCAATGCCACACAGTAGAGCAAATGCACAGGTCCGTTAGCGCCACGCGCGTCGACAACCGTAGTACCAAATCCCGCACTGCGGAGCACCTCGCTCAGCTCGTCTCCATGTTTGGCTGTAATAATGCGTACCACTTGTGTACCCACTGCCAAACGATGTTCGATGGTAAGCCCTACATAGTTACCTACGGCAAAACCAAAAGCATACGCCAAATAGCAAACTATGTTGTTGGCATGTTGCATAATCTGACTTATTGCCACAATCCAGATAAAGACCTCAAAGAAGCCCAAAAGCGGCGCCGCAAGTTTATTGCCACGCGCTACAAATACGATACGGATTGTACCGAACGTTACATCTGTAATGCGCGCAAGAATGATGAGAATAGGGAGTATCAGATACGTAAAATACTCACTGGCCATCAGACTTTCAAACATCTCTTGTATACTTGTTTTGTTTCGTAACAAAGGTAGAAATTTGACCAATAGAATGATTAAGCCGCTGCGCTTGCTCCTAAACCTTCTCTGCATTTGCACGCTCTCCCTCTCCTATGCCGCCGACGCATCTTCTCCTACCGAGAAACTTATGGAGCTCTGGCATCGTTCGTCGCTTAACCTATACGACACGGCCTGCGGTACGCTCTTTCAACAAGAACTCGCACAGTTACTAGCAGCCCAAGGCACAATAGATTATGAACTTCCAGAGTTAGCGGGACTTTCCGACCTCCTTGCCCCCGACCGACGGCTACGCCTCATTACCTGGACTCATGAACTCGCCTCGGAGGAGACGCTCTACAAGGGCATTGCTCTTTATCGCGATAGCCACGACTCGCTACGTATACTTCCGCTAAAAGACCGACAACTTCCTGTAAAACAGGGATTCATTAACGAGCAATGGTTTAACCTCCCCTGTTCACTCAGCGAATGGATCGGCGCTGTATACTATGGCATACAACCCTTTGAATTTCAGGGAGTAAAAGCCTATCTCCTACTGGGAGTGGCAGGTCGCACACCACTCTGTACGCGCAAGGTGATAGAAACCATGTACATCGATGCGACAGACGAGCTGCAAATTGGACTTCCATGTCTGGCCTACACAAATACGCGCATCTTTCAACGCATATTATATTCTTACAGCTCCCGAGTCGCTATGACCCTTCAACTGATAGAGAAAGGGAAAAAGGTACTTATAGACCATTTAGCCCCTTCCGCACCACAGTATAGCGGACTACCACAGTTCTACGGTCCCGACGGCTCGCAAGATGCTTTTATCTTCTCAAAAGAAGGCTATTGGCGACACGAAAACGATGTTCTGGTAACCGACCCCGTGGAACACTCTCCCACAAAGAAGCTCATCTACAACAAGGGGTACTAACGCATTGCACGACAGAGGTCATTTATGGCATGACACATCCTTGTATTCCTGATTATTCTCACCCTGCAATCGGTAAGCTATTATCAAGTTACTTCCAGCTGGACGGGAAGAAAATCAGGAGCAAACCGAAAATTTCTAGACGCCCAAGAAGCATCAGAAGCGTAGCGAAAACGCGTGAGATGTTAGTAAGGTAGGAATATGAGCCAAAAGAACTCATAGTGCCAATGGCAGGCCCAACGTTGCTCATCATAGAAAGCGAAGTGGTAAAACTCTCTCCGAGCGGTGCAGAAGTGGCACAGATATAGGCGGTCGCTACAGTTATAAGAGAAATATGCAGTATGATATAGAGCGCAGCATTTTTTGCTACTTGCTCGTCGATATGCAACTTGCCAACGTGGATTGGAATTATAGCTTGCGGGTGCTGTTGTTTCAAAAAAATGGAGCGAACCGTTGCTACGACAATAGCAATACGATCTATCTTCATTCCTCCTGCAGTAGAACCTGAACATCCTCCCAAGAAAGAAAGAAGTATAAGTATCAAAAAAGTGAGTTGCGGCCACATAAGCGTTTCAACAGAGGCATACCCTGTAGTTGAAATAACAGATGTGACCTGAAACGCAGCTGCACGTAGGGCAGTAGCTGCTGGAAGGTCGCTCTGGAATAACAGGGAAAGAAAAATAGCCAGTGTCGCGACAAGCACTACCGAGCTGAATATACGGACAATAGGAGACTGAAATACGTTGCGCCAACGTGGCGTAAAAAGGCTAAAAAGCAACCCAAAATGCAAGCTGGCCATAAACATCCCAAAAGTCAGAATCCACTCTGCAGCGGGATTATTGTATGCCGCAATGCTGGTATTAGTAACAGCAAACCCCCCTGTGGCTACTGTAGAAAACGCCAAATTTACGGCATCGAAAATAGGGATGTTTGCTAGGATTAAACACCCTGTAATAAGGATTATGAGTCCGAGGTAACTCGTTGCCATAACGCGAAGCATCTTTTTGTTACGGTACTTGAAGTCCTGCCGTGCAATAGACGAAACCTCAGAACGTGAGAGCGTCATCTGGGCACTACCCATACTCGGAAGCACGACAAGCGTAAAAACCACAACCCCCATCCCACCCAATAAATGGGTACACGAACGCCAAAAAAGTAGACTAGGCGGTAATGCTTCTACATCATCAAGAATTGTAGCGCCCGTTGTAGTAAAGCCCGAAACGGACTCAAACCATGCACCCGATAGGTTAAACTCTCCTCCCCACAGCACATACGGAATCATACCAAAAAAACACGCTGCAAGCCAACTAAATACGACAATGGCATATCCCTCACGGTTTGAAATAGTTGGCTCAGCTTTTACAAAAACAAAAGGGAAGATACCGACAAGCGTTGTTATGAGTACACTAAAAAGCAACGGAATCTGTCCCGAATCATTCTTGTAAACAGCCAGTATAAGACTCAGAAGCATAAAAAAAGCATTCTGTAGCACAATCAACCCCACATATCGCATCACAACATGGGGGCGGAATGTGTAAATCCCACCACGCATCGCTATTGCTCCCTATTCTTTTCTTGAATAAGCCTATCTATCAGTTTACGCAACTCGAGTATCTCATCATCGGCTGAAAGGGATACGCTATGATAGGTCTTAAACTTGAGGTAACGACGTATACTCTCGGCAATTTGCTTGATGGGTACTACAAAGAAATGGTTTACGAGATAGGAAAACATAAGCATAAAAAGCAGCCCGACTATGATAACAATAACCCCAGGGCGTAAAGCCCGATACGGGGCATCCTTCAAAAAGGCTAATGCTTGATAGAGTCCTTTTTCGTTCAATTCTCGTACCCTAGCGAGATGTTGCAATAGTTCAGGGTGTGTATCTTCTACGACCGAGCTAATCGGCGATTGATGCTTTTCATAGATCTCTATGCGCTCTGATAATGCACGAAAATAAACCGTATAGACTTGGTATAGCGTATCTAATGCCTCTTTCTCGTTTGGGTGACGTACGTTCTGCTCGGCAAGTTCGTAGTTAGTCTCAAAATTTTCTTTTGCACGCGACAACAAACTATGCTCGTATGAGAACTCGTCACGCTTGTTGTTTTTCATAAACTCGCCAATACGATTCATATCACTGAGAGCCAACTCCATACTCTGACAGTACACTACACTGCGGTAACTATCGTCTAACAATGTATTGATATTCTGTGCCAGAAGTGCAATCTCGTGGCTCTCCAAAAAGGCATAGATTACCGAAACCGTGGCTAAAATGATAAAGCCAAAGGTCAATTTCCCACGTATCCCTAGGCGAAACTTAAACCGTTCGCGCAACATTGATCGTAACCGTAGCATATCCGCACTCCTTTCCCAATTGAGATCTGCAAAAGTACAAGTTGTACACGATTTGCTGGTCTTGAGTTGCATTGGTTCTACAATGTGATTTGTCGCAGGGAAGTTTGATAGTACCCGAAGCGCGAATTCTCGCTTTTGTATTGTACATTTGTTATATAAAACAACCGTTGTGCGACAAGATGTTACATATTGATGATTACAATTTTGCGGGGAAACGCGTACTACTGCGCGTAGATTTCAATGTCCCATTTGATAAGCATACTGGGCTTATCAGTGATGATAGCCGCATTCGGAGAGCACTACCTACCATACACGAAATTGTAAGCAAGGGCGGACGGCTCGTACTTCTGTCGCATATGGGACGCCCAGGAGGCAAGCCTGTAGAAGAGCTTTCACTACGCCGTATACTACATGCTGTCGAGACGCTCGTGGGGAAACACATCACCTTTTGCGATGACTGCATCGGAAGTAGTGCCGAGATCGCGTCCCGCCAGCTCGCCGACGGCGAGATCCTCATGCTGGAAAATGTTCGTTTTCATGCAGAAGATGAGGGGAAAGTGAAACAAAAAGAAGGCGAAACGGACGAAGCATACAAGGCGCGTAAAAGTGCCATGAAAGAAGCACAGAAAACATTCGCAGCAGCATTAGCCAAGTGCGGCGATTGCTTTGTAAATGATGCCTTTGGCGCTGCACACCGCGCCAATGCTTCAACGACACACATTGCTGCTTTCTTCCCAAACGACCGCATGTTCGGACGCTTAATGGAGCAAGAGATCAAGGCACTAGACTACGTAATGCAAGAACCTGCACGCCCACTAACAGCGATCATGGGAGGCGCTAAGGTGTCTGATAAAATAGTTCTGATCTCCCAACTCCTCGAACGGGTCAATAAGATTATCATTGGCGGAGGCATGGCATACACCTTTGTGAAAGCACTTGGCGGCAAGATAGGAAACTCGCTATGTGAAGACGAACTCCTAGAAACTGCACAACAGCTTATAGCAAAAGCAAAGGAAAAAGGAGTAGAACTTCTACTCCCAGTAGACGCTGTAAATGCTGACAAATTTGCAGACGATGCCCATGTTCAGGTTTCGCCTATAGATGCAACACCCGAAGGTTGGATGGGGCTAGATATAGCCGAGGCGTCCTGCAAACGTTTCAAAGAAGCTATTCTGGAGAGTAAGACTATTTTTTGGAACGGACCAATGGGTGTATTCGAGATGCCTAATTTTGCAAAGGGCACTTATGCTATTGCAAAGGCTCTGGCTGAAGTAACACGCAAAGGAGGCTATACCCTCGTAGGGGGCGGCGACTCAGTTGCAGCGTTAAAAGCAAGTGGCTTAGAAGGCGAAGTCAGCTACGTTTCTACAGGCGGCGGGGCCATGCTCGAGTACCTTGAAGGAAAAGAACTACCTGGCATTGCAGCCATCCGCGGCGATGGGAAATAGGACAGCTGCCATAGTACATCTGCGTGGTGTAAACATCGCACAGGGAGAAAATCTGCTTTTACGTGACGTAAATTTTGATCTTCAGGCTGGCGAGTTCTATTATCTTGTCGGACGCGTGGGTTCGGGTAAATCGAGCTTTATTTCGACTTTAACGGGGCAATTACCACTACACGCTGGCGAGGGCGAAGTTTGTGGTTATGATCTGACACGATTACGGGCATCAGACATACCCTACCTACGGCGCAATATCGGAGTCGTCTTCCAAGATTTTAAGCTCCTTTCAGACCGCAACATCGAACGCAATTTGTACTTCGTACTACGAGCCACTGGATGGAAGGACAAGCAGGCCATCAAAGAACGCATCGAACAAGTACTGGCGCTGGTAGAGCTTCAGCACAAGGCTTACAAAATGCCCAACCAAATTTCGGGAGGTGAACAACAACGTGTGGCAATAGCGCGAGCACTACTTAACGATCCTCCCTTAATTCTTGCCGACGAACCCACTGGCAATCTTGACCCATCGACCTCCGATGGTATCATGCAAATTTTACGTTCGTTGGTAGAAAGAAAAAAAGCAGTAATAATGGCAACACACAATTACAGGTTGGTGCGCCGTTTTCCTGCTCGTGTATATCGATGTGCCGAAGGAGCAATGAAAGAAATTTCGACCGAAGAACTCGTTGCCCTACGCGACGAACTAAACCTTTAGAGCGTGCGTATCGGAAGCTAAAGCTTGATACGCCGAAGATGTTCGGCTAAAAGGCGTCGGAGGTCGTTATTCTCGCTGATTTGCTTAAGGAGGTCTATTTGTTCTTCCGCGTCCTCCGAAACGCGCAAGCGCTCCTGCAAATCGGAAAGTTGCAGCATTAAAAGGCGCGACTTATATACGAGTAACACTCGCTCCGCAAGTTTCCCGATGTATGCCCTACGCAACACCACATCAAAGCCCTCGGGGACATCCTCAGTCCAACGTCGGCTTTGGACATACTTGTCAACCACCAAATCTACACTCAAGGCTGATATTTCAGGAGACGGATGCTTCGTAAAATGTTCTATAAAATTACCCGAAGGATTATTCTTGTATTCGTCACGGTACTCCTCAAAAATGGTACGATAGCGCTCGTTTGAGAGCTCTATCTGGTCTTGTTCAAGCTCGTCAAAAAAATATTGAGCTACTGAAACACTCGGCAAAACTTCACCAGTAGCCTCGTCTGTCTCCTCCGCAATAACCTCTGTGCCATAACGAAGGAGTACCTCTATCAACTCCCGTTCCGAGACACTTAGACGTTGCTCATATTCCGAGAGCATGGGCTGTGTTTCTACAGACGCCTGTGCTTTCTCTTCGTGCTCAGTACTTCGTATCTCTCTTTCAGCTTCTTTACGCAATTGAGACGTACGCTTCAAACGCAACTCATTCACCGTATCGGCAAGAACTTGTTCTCCAAGCTTGAACTCCTCACTCGCCTCACGAATGTAGAATGCACGCAGGAGAGCATCGGGTATAAGTGCAATTTTAGCTAACACAGCCTCTGCTATCTTCACCATACTACTAGGGTCAGAACGCGATGCCCCGACCGCCTGTGCCGTAATAAAACGGATAAAATCTTGTGTATGTGCGGCTATGTATTGCTCAATTTCCTCCAGAGTATGCGCACGAGCAAAATCGTCAGGGTCTTGTCCTTCGGGCAATAAGACAATGCGCACTGTCATCCCCTCCTCTAACAGAATGCCCGATCCGCGTTCCGCTGCTTTAATACCAGCACTATCGCCATCGTAAAGCACCGTCACATTCTTTGTAAACCGACGAATAAGCCGCACTTGTTCCACCGTTAATGATGTGCCCGAAGAGGCTACAATATTGTTAACACCACGCTGCCACATAGAGAGCACATCCATGTAGCCTTCTACAAGTATGCAATTGTCTTTTTGACTAATAGCACGACGACTAAATGCCAAAGCAAAAAGCTCGTTGCTTTTATGATAAATGGGGTTTTCAGGCGAGTTGACATACTTGGCAGTCTGCTCGTCTGTCTTCATAGTTCTTCCCCCAAATGCAATAGGTCGCCCACTTACACTATGAATAGGGAATATAACACGCCCCTTAAAACGATCTGTCCGCCAATTCTCACGCGCTACGGTTATACCAACCTTTACAAGATCCTCTATAGCGAATCCAGCGGCTAGTGCAGCCTCTGTCATTTTTGCGCCATCATCGGGGCAATAGCCTAAGACAAAACGCTTCAATGTTTCTTCATTGACCCCACGATGCTTAAAATAAGAAAGCCCTATTAGTTGCCCCTTCTCACTTTCTAGGAGTTCTTTATGGAAGTAATTCTGCGCCCATTCCGTTAGTTTGTGGAGACGCATTTCTTCCTCCTGAGCCTGAATATCTTCTGGTGTTTGAGGTCGTTCTTCAATTTCAATACCTACCTTTTTGGCAAGAAATCTAACGGCCTCTACGAAATTCAGATGCTCAATCTCCATAATGAAATTGAGTGCATTGCCCCCTTTACCACATCCGAAGCACTTATATATCCCACGCGACGGACTAACAGAGAAGGAAGGTGTTCGCTCACTATGAAACGGGCACAAACCGACCAAATTTGCACCACGTCGCGTCAAAGCAACATATTCGCCTACAACATCTTGAATATCTGCCCGACTAAGAACTAAGTTCACCGTATCGCGATCTATCATAAAAGAGGCTTAAAGAGTCATGAACAGCACGCCTAAGGTACAAAAAAGGCGCTTTGAGAAAACTCAAAGCGCCCTATTTATAATCAAGTAACGATTTACTTTCTAGCTGCCTTCAACGCGGCTTCACGCTGCATGCGTTCACGACGACGTTTACCTAAATCATACGCCAAAGGCGACGCAATGAACACCGAAGAGTACGTACCAACAATTACGCCAATTGTTAAACTGAAAACAAAGCCACGAATACTATCGCCGCCGAATATCACCATCGGGATTAAGACAATCAGGGTACTGAAAGAAGTAGCCATCGTACGACTAAGCGTACTGTTGATAGCGTAGTTGAACGTCTCGGAAAGCTTCCGATTGGGAAACAAACCTACATATTCGCGTACACGGTCAAAAACCACCACTGTATCATTGATCGAATACCCGATAATCGTCAATACCGCAGCGATGAAAGCTTGGTCAATCTCAAGCGTAAAAGGTACAATTCCCCACAACAATGTATAAACGCCAATGACTAGTAACGTATCATGCGCAAGCCCGAGCACTGCACCTGCACTATATCGCCAGTTCTTAAAGCGAATCATGATGTACAAGAAGATGGCAATCAGTGCCAATATCACTGCTACAACAGCTTCTCTACGAATATCTAGCGCAATTGTAGGACCTACCTTGGTGCTACTCAACTTGTAGTCACTTAGAAACTCTTCCTTGGTAACATTCTCTGCCAACATAGGTTTCAAACCGACGTATACCAGAGAATCTACTTCGGCATCAATATTCGGATCGTCTTCCTGGATCTTATACTTCGTAGTAATCTTTACTTGATTAGACTCACCAAAGACTTTTACTTGTGGACGCTCTTGAAGTACACTTTCCAAATTACGAGCGACCTCTTCCGTAGAAACTGGTTGCTTGAACTGTACTTCATACGTACGACCTCCCACGAAGTCAATCCCCTCATCGAAACCACGAACTCCCAATGAAATAAATACAGCGAGTATCAACACGCCTGATATTACATAACTTACTCTTCTAGCTTTGATAAAATCGAAATGAACATTTTGCAAAATGTTTTTCGTCCAAGGCAAAGCGAACGTCAATTTCCACTTATGTTTCAAGAACGAGAGAATCAACAAACGAGTAATGAAAATTGCGGTGAACATAGAGGTCAGGATACCAATCACCAACGTCGTGGCAAAACCACGGATAGGACCAGAACCGAACACTCCAAGAATAATACCTGTCAAAAGCGTAGTAACATTACCGTCGATAATTGCAGAAAGTGCATTCTTGAAACCGTCGTCAACAGCGGTCGTCAAGCCTTTCCCTTTCAGTCTTTCCTCCTTGATACGCTCAAAAATAAGCACATTGGCATCGACTGCCATCCCCAGTGTTAGGACAATACCCGCAATACCAGGCAATGTAAGGGTTGCTTGGAAGGAGGCAAGAACTCCCATTATGAAGAACAAGTTGCACAACAAGGCGAAGTCAGCAATGAGACCAGCACGTTGGCTATAGTATAACACCATAAATAGGAGGATAATGAGCAAACTCAGCAAGAATGAGGTCACACCCGAGTCAATTGCTTTTTGACCAAGCGAAGGACCTACAATCTCTTCTTGAATTATATGCGCAGGAGCAGGTAACTTACCAGACTGAAGCACATTCACTAAGTCTTTTGCTTCCTTAATGGTAAATCCACCAGTTATAGAGGAACGACCTCCCTTAATTTCATTATTGACCGTGGGGAAAGAATAAACGTAGTTATCAAGCACAATAGCAATGCTCTTACCAATATTATCCGCTGTCATACGAGCCCAGACCTTAGCACCTTCTGGGTTCATCCACATCAAGACTTCGCTCTCGCCACGCGTCTGACCAAACTCAGAACGTGCTCCAGCAACAGCCGAACCGTCTAGCTTGGGAAGCCCATCGCGGCTAGCCACTTTTATTGCAACTAACTGGAAAATACTTTCCGATTTATCCCACGGAGCTGCCTTAACCGTCCACAACAAGCGAAGATCGCGTGGCAATAGGCTACGTACACGCGGGTCGTACAACATTTGATTGATAGCCCCCGTGTCACGGTAGTGTGCAAGCCCTACAACTGGACCTTTGTACAATTCACCCTGCTGGGTTACCGAGGGTGTTAGAAGCGCAAAGAGCGGGTTCTTTTTCGCATACTCCGCACGATCTATGGCTTGCATAGCCGCACTGTCAGCATTTTGACCTTCGCCTTCCTTCAACTGAGACAATATGTCCGCATTTGTCGAATCTTGCGCCTTCAAAGAATCAGTAGCCGTAGCCTGAACTTCTTGTGTATTATTCTGTAGCGTATCTGGCGCTGCCTCATTCAATTGAGCAGGCACAGACTCCTGCGCTTGAATCTCGGCAGCTGGTGTTACATTTTCTTCAGGATTCTCTAACTGACGCAATTCTGCGAGACGATTGTTTACTGCGAACAGTGCTCCATATACCTCGCTATTGTCATAAGTTTCCCAGAACTCAAGACTCGCCGTTCCTTGCAACAATTTACGTACACGCTCTGGGTCTTTCACGCCAGGCAATTCCACCAAAATACGTCCCGACCGTTCAAGGCGCTGCACAATAGGCTGTGCGACACCAAATCGGTCAATACGATTTCGTACCACAATTTCAGAGTTAGAGATTGCCCCTTCTGCTTCTTCGCGCAACACAGAGAGCACTTGCTCGTTGGAAGCATTGAAGGGTATCTTATCGCGCAACTCTACAGTACTGAAGATTGTAGCCAACTTTCCGTTAGGGGCAACTTCGGAATAAGCACGTCCAAAACGGGATACGAAATCCTCGCTAGGAGCCATTGCTTTGGCACGATTCAAAGCCTCTACGAAACTTGGGTCAGCGTTGTAGTTTGAAAGTGCACGCAAGACGTCGTAAACCGACACCTCGAGCATAACATTCATCCCCCCCTTCAAGTCAAGACCGAGATTTATTTCACGCTCTTTGCAATCCGCGTAGCTGTACTTCCTCAACCAAAAGAAGTTGTAAACCGTTTCTCCCGAGACCGAATCTAGGAAATAATTTTCCTTTTGTTTAAACTCCCGTTCACGTTCAACAGCATCTGTAATTCCAGTCACCGCATGTGCTGCATACTCGCGAGCACGTTTTTCGACACGCGAACTAAACCAGGTAAACGATAGCTGGTACAAACATACCAAAGCAAGAGCTATCGCTAGTACCCGTATTGCCCCTTTATTCTGCATCGTAACTCTTTAATAAAACACTCCGTCACACAAATTATACCAAAAACGCTACAAATATAGCGTTTTATTTCTACCATAGAATCGGCGAAAGAACTTAAAAGGGAGAGGGCAAACGCCGAATTAACAAAGACGAACTTACTTATATACCAAGTTCGTCGAGCCAATTTTTGAGAGAGGGATTTTTTTTACGTATATCCTCATATAGTTCCTCGTCGCTCATAAACTCGTGATCGAGATCCACGCTGGCATTGCTATCTACAACGATCTCTATCTCCAGGTCTTCGACGTTGAAACGCTGGAGGAAACTCTTCAGCAAATACTCGCGGTGCTGCTGAAGAATATTTGCTTCGTTCTTTTCGCGCGTACGGAAAAGAATCACCGAGTCTGAGCTACAGACAGGTTTATACTTAACGCCAATTGCAAAAAGTATTCCACTATCCAACTTAAAAATTGCGACTAAATCACTCCATACTTTCAACAAATTCTGTTGATTGAGCTCAAGTAACGTATTTTCGGATAATGGTTGCTCCTCTTTCTTCTCTGCCTGATTATTTTGAACATTTTTGTTGTGCAGAGAAAGACTTGCAGGCTTCCAGTTCTTGAGCTGCTCGCGATGAGTCTGTTGCTGCTGAGTTTCCGTAGCAACAGGCGTAGGAGCATTACAGGATAGGGGATGGCGTAAAGACCAATACCTATCTATCAGACGTTTTTTTTTTGATCGCTGGGTTCACAAAGCGTCAGCAAAAGGATCTCGACGTGCAGACGCTGATTTGAAGATCCTTGCAAAGTTGCCTCGGCATCAGAACTAATCTGTAGGGACTGGATGAGGAGCGGGATAGGAAATTCTTTACTCCGACTATTATATTTCTCCGCCAATTCTGTACCCACATCAAGTAACTGTAAGCCAGATGCATTGGCGGCTAAAAGCATATTACGGAGATGCATGGTAAACCCCGATAGGAACTGCGCCAAATTAAAACCTTGCAAAACGATCTTATTCAGGAGCGAAAGAGCATGCATATAGTCGTGCTTTAATACATCATCCGTGATTTGAAAGTACAGATCCACATCTAATAGATTAAGACTTTCAATCACACGCTCGCGCGTGATGTAACCATCAGAGAAACTAACCACCTGATCAAAACTAGAGAGGGCATCGCGCATTGCGCCATCGGCTTTAAGTGCTATCAGATTTAGCGCCTCACGATCGCATTTCACATCTTCTTTTTCGGCAATATTCGCCAAGAAATTGATGGTATCGTCAACCTGTATCCTATTAAAATCGAAGATCTGACAACGCGACAAAACGGTAGCCAGCACCTTATGTTTCTCAGTAGTAGCCAGAATAAAAACTACATGCGCGGGCGGTTCCTCTAGCGTTTTCAAGAATGTATTGAAGGCAGCAGCACTAAGCATGTGCACCTCGTCTATGATGTAAACGCTATGACTCCCGTAGCGGGGCAATGACATTTCCAGCCCTGCAATAAGCTCCTTCATGCTATCGGTGCTGTTATTAGAAGCAGCATCGATCTCTAGAATATCTATATTGCTCCCAGCTTCAAAAGCCTTGCAGCTTGGGCACTCGTTACAGGGTTCGCCTTCGGGGGTGAGATTTCTGCAATTCAGAGCCTTCGCAAAAATACGTGCACAAGTCGTTTTACCCACACCCCGCGGACCACAGAATAAATAGGCCTGCGCTGTTCTCTTTTGCAGAAGCTGACGTTTAAGAGTAGAGGTTACAACCGATTGCCCAACAACACTGGCAAAAGTATCTGGACGATACTTGCGCGCGGATACAAGAAACTGTTCTTCTGGCATTTTCTACTCCTAAAACAAATCTAACGAGATATTCTGTACGAAAGCCGTGTAGCTGACTTTACGTCCAATTCGCGCCTCGCTCAAAAGCATTAACACAGAGCGTTCTTCGCCATTTGCAGCGCGAATATTTACCTCGCGTCGTTCCCCTACTATCTTATTGCCCGTGGGACTGAGATACCCTTCCAGGAACTCATTACCAGCAACCACATCTTCAGGGAATAAAAGACGTATATTCTGCCCTAATACTTCGTTGCGGTCAATAGCGAAAAGCTCTTCGGCAGCACGATTGAAGAACTCAACCACGCCATCCTGGTCTGTAGTAATTATTGCATCCAAGAAGCCCTCGAGTGTCTTCTCATTTCGGATCTGTACTTTTTCAATCTCGCGGAACTGATTTTTCACCTCTTCGCGCGCTTGATGCAACTTCTGCTGTAATTCGACCTCGTTACGTCGGAGCTGCTCTTCTTGCATCTTGAGTTGCTCGGTTTGTCGCCGTGTTTCCATCTCCATCAATTTTTCCCGTGTGATGTTGTTGGCAATCAACACGACTTTGGAGATGTCGCCATACATATCAAGCACCGTTGTAAGAGAGATTCGTAGCCAGCATTCCTGTCCATCAGAAGTTTGAGTGCGTAACGTACCTACAAAGTCTTCGCCACGACACACCTGTTCTAGGGTTCTTTCAAAGACTGGCTGCTCATTCTTTGCCAAAACGTTGGTAAAGGGATGCCGCAGCACAGCATCGCGCTCATAACCTAAGACCTCAAAGAATTTATCATTAGCGGCAAGTACATCGCCCAGTGGAGATAGTTCCACTTTCAGACTCACGCGGTTAAGCGCTTCCATTTGCCCTTGCCAATCGAGGTTCTGCAACTTATCTCGTGTTGTATCAATAGCCAAAAACAATATGCGCTCTACACGTTCCTGCTGATCTTTCACACTCGTATAGGCTGCTATTGTCCAAAGATCTTTCCCATTCCGCGTATAGAGCTTCGTGTCGCCTTCATGTGGACGTCCGCTACGCACGATATCTTCCCATAGGCTTTCTACCATTTCCCGATCTTTGGGATTGAAGAAGAAGGAGATATGTTTATCCATTACCTCCTCTTGATTGGTGTACTCCAGCTTCTGCATAAACTTTGCATTGGCATAGAGCAAGAAGCCATCAATACTATATTCTGCACGAATGAGCGTTTCATTCACAGAATTGGTAAAACTCACAAAGGTTTCCGACTGTCGTGCCGCTTCCTCCTGTGTAGCCTGGAGTTCTTCCATATTTTGGCGCATCAACTCTTCCTGTGCCACCAAGGTTTCGGCCTGCTGTCGCGACTCAGCCAACAGTTGCGCTGTCTGTATATTGATACGCTTACTCGATAGCGTAGAGGCAATTGTTGTAGCCACCCGTTCAACAAACTCTACAACGTGCGGTTCAAATTTCTTAAACGAGGCAAGCTCTATAACCCCAAATACGGTGGTATCGTGACGCACAGGCACCAACATCAAGTTCTGAGGCGTTGCCTGCCCGAGACCTGATGTTATTTTCAGATAACCATTGGGAACATGATCGAGGTGCGTTGTAACCCCTTCGAGAGCACAAGCACCTACAAGCCCATCGCCCCACTCTATTCGCTGATCGGCAAACTTACGACGATCGTAAGCATAGCAAGCTAAAAGGCGGAAATAGCGATCCTCGTCCTCCCCCTCTATCATATAGTAGCCACACTGGTTTGCCTCTATGTACTTTACAAGACTACTGACAATATTATAGGCCAAGTCTTCCAATTTTGTAATCTCGCTACGTAGGATCTCTCCAAACTGAGCAAGCCCTTCAGCCATCCAACGACGCACCTGATCTTCATGCTGGCGTGCAACTTCCTCCTGCCGACTACGCGCCAAATCATCTCGCAACGATACTAGAGCACCTCCAAGTGCATCGTCCGCCTCGGGCTTGTAGTCACTCTCCTTTCCCGAACGAATGGCACTCACAAAGGAATTAAGCTCAGCGTAATGCTCATTCATCGATTGACGAAGTTCTGCAGCCTCTTTACGCACACGTGCAGAAGCACGCGAAATGTAGAACATGAGAATTGCTGTGGTGAAGGGGACGCAGTAGATGAGATACATGGCAGGGTACGCCTCGTTCAAATGTTTGAAGAAAAGCCATGAAAGCGCCTCGTTAGAGTTCAATAATTGGAACATCACAACGAGAACCGTTAAAAGAGCCCCGACGATGAAACCTAGAAAGGTGCCTCGCAATACGTAAAAATCAAACTCTTGCTTTTCCATGAAGCGCTACTCACAAATTATTCTCGTACTCAAATCGCTTGTCTACAGACAAAATCCTCGCAAATTCGCCAATGGCTCTACTGTTGCTTTCGCCAACGACCCTTTGTTTGCATAAGGCGTCTTGATGAAATTCAGCCCAGGACGTGAACCTACCTCCAGACACCCTAACCCTTCAAATTTACAACCTTCTGCCCCGTTCTGTGTTGCCCAAAGCAATAATTCGTCTAGAGGGATAGTGGGATAATAGGTATTTACCACCTGCAACTGCTTAAGAATGGAGAGAGAGGGGGAAGAAGAGAGACTATCAGTTCCCACTGCAATACGTACACCAGCAGCACGCAATCTATCATAATCTGCGAGCCGCCCCTCTATAAAAAGGTTACTTTCTGGGCAAGGTACTATTGTTGCTTCGGGGCAGGAAGTCTTAATAAACTCTAGCATAGCAGGGGTAAGAGACACACAGTGTACCAGTAAGATATGCTTATGCAGCGCTCCATAATAGGCAAGCAGGCTTTCCATATCCTTAAGCCCATAAGCTTCTACGTCGCGCCCCCAATCACGGTGGAAAAGATCATATATTGCTCCCGCTCGGTTCTCTAAAAAATCTATTTCTTGCGCCGTTTCGGCATAGTGGAGCGAAAATATAGGCGAGGCTTCCAACTGCGGGCGCATTAGTTCCCATAGTCTTCCACTCACCGAGTAGGTAGCATGTGGCGTCATATAAGCGGTAACGCCCGCTTCTTGGAATTCGCGGAGCACCTGTGTACCCACCTTATAAGCCTCCTCGCCGAGAGTCCGATTTACACCGAACATCTCAACAAAAGTAACCGAACGGAAGAGTTCATTCTTTTTGAAGAAGGCTGTAGATGCATCATTGGAAATATCGGCATAAGCTACGATTCCTTCCTTTGCGAAAGTTTCATAGCCTTTCGCTTGTGCGGTACGTATCAGATCGGCATCAAACTGTACGCGCATCGCATCTATCTGACGAAGAAAAGCTGCCATAGAGCCACCTGGCAAAAACAAGCCATCAAGGAAAGAGAGTTCAGAATGCGTATGGGCATTGACAAAACCTGCGCATAAATAACCTTCCCTTATTTCCAGCCCTTGTCGCCGCGCTTCTTCCTCTGTTATCGGAGCAACATTAACAATCGTTCCGTCTTCGGCTACAGAGACCACCCCGTTGCGCAGCAACTCGCCTCGCTTTACCAAAACGTTCTGTGCGGCATAATGCTTTACTTCCATTCTTCCTCTGTCTGTTACTCTATTGCTTCTTCTTGCAATTGCATTTTCTCTAGCTCAGGAGCAGCGACCTCTAGCGAGTCAAATTGTCGTTGCAGGCGTGCTATTACACGATCCATGATCGCATTCAATTCGTTGGGGTGCTCCGCCATGTATTGAAGCACTTGATCCATGCGCGTAGAGTCTATCCCCATTCGGGCATAAATGTCCGCATAAAGATTGAGATAACGCGTTGTATCCTCCTCATCTTCAGGGGCTGTAGCATTGGTAAGTAGAATTTCTTCCATAAGCTCCTCTAGCGGAACCCCACGCAAAGCATCCTCCTTCTTATTAACACAAGAAGCAAGAAGAAAAAGACAGAACAATAGCCCCAAAAATAACGGAAGACCGAAACGCGACATACCTCCCCACCAATTACACTACTAAAGTAGCACTTTACTCACAAAATAAAGATATAGAGACGCCATACAGTGCGTCTCTATATCTTTTTTCTTGCAGTCTTCCCCATAAGGGAAGGCTTTTCTATCTACTATTCTACGACGAAGCGAAGTGCGGTTTGTTTCATACCACACTGCACTTTCAGGAGATACAACCCCTTGGAGAGATGTGCGACCGAGAAATACAACTGCCGATCGCCCTGCGCTGCAGAACTTAGAAGTTTTCGTCCTGTCACATCAAAAACCTCGATTGTCAAGGCTTGACCTTCTACGTCGTTGGGGAGATAAATATTCAGATCTCCACGCGTCGGATTAGGAGCAAGCGATACGCCTTCTAAAAGATAAGACGCAGCATCGGATACTGCCAAGCCTTTATTGCTGTCATCGAAATTGTCTGGACCATCTGGGTACGCTCTATTATCTGGAATTGGTAATGCATCGGCAACTTCACCCGTCGCACTAAACTCAAACATCTGTTCGAGCTGATGTTTCCCTCCGTAAAAATCAAAAAGATGGAATGCATAATCAGCACTCGGAGGGAGATAAACAATTTGTTGTATTGAGACTTCTCGTTCCTCACTAGGGCGCAAAATGATAGTTCCAAAACTCATTATGGGCGAGACGAGCGTCCTACTCCCCTCACTAGCCGTTCCGAAGACGCCGCCTATTAAACGGGCATTAACCCCTTTGTCTGCTGGAGCTTTTAGTTTCAGGGTAATCGTCATAACAGTCCCCGATTCGTAAGTTGTGAACTTACGCACAAAACTTAGCTCGTAGGGAGGTGTATAGGGGGCTTTAGTTCCTGTAAATTTAGCAAAGCTGTATGCGGGTTCTACCGTCAACGTTGCTGTTATGAATTTACTATCCCCTGGGTAGGTTGTTTTATCTGCTAATACAGGGAACTGATCCTCACTGCCCCCATTGACATCGTACAGAATGTGCAGGAAACGTTCTGTGGCATTGGTAGGACCATCTAACAATAAATTAAACGTCTGCTTTTCACCAGGCTGAAGCGAAATAGAACGATTGAAAAGTAAATCAGAATTCTTTGTCGGACGCGTAGTCAGTTTATCCGCTGCTTCCGAATAAATACCCGCAACCATAGAACGATAGGGCAATGATCCGTTATTCTGGATCGTGAACTCGAATAGATTTTTCATTTTTGAATTCATCGTCGTAGAACTACTAACCAAAGCCAAGTTTGCAGCAGTAGAGGTTTCTACGAAGACTACTTTGCCACCATCTACTCGGAATGCAGCAGGAGCGTTTAATACTCCTACCTGCGCAGGATAATAGAGATTTTTTGATGGAACGTAGAACGCAGGACGCACCGTATACGTCCCATTTCCCAAAGAACTGACGTTGGCATTCAATTGCAGATCCCTGTAGCCATAACGAAACTGAATAGACTCTGTTTGATTAGCATGCGATTCTAATACTACTTTCCCCTCAGAATCTAGAATTTGTAAAGCAGGAGACGCGACTATTGCACCGTAGCTATAGTTCCAAAGACCAGTCATAGCGACAGCGATTGGTGTCGTTTTTTCTTGCTCCTTGGTGGGTAATGTTACTTTTTCACATACTAACTCAAACGCAGGCTCGGTGGCATCTAGGGGCTGTAAGCCCGTTATGATTTGGCAGCCTAAAACATAACCGCCTTCACCACCTCCACCAGTGCTTTGTGCCGATGGTTCCAAATTTGTCAGTACGAAATAACCATTACTCAAACCGCCCCAACCCCAGTTGAAATGGAAGCGTCCTGCCCCATCGTAGCCATCACAGACAAAAGCATGCCCGACACCGACAGCAGCACCCGAATAATAGATAGGGCGTTTTGCTTTCAACTCGTCAAGACAGATTTTTGTCCACTCTTCGTAGTCATAGAAATCTTTGTTCCGCAGACGGAGCGTATTGGCATAGCGCATAAACTTGCGCATGGCCACCATGGCATCTTCGGAAGAAGTACCACTTGCCTCCTTCCCATAATTCATTTTACTTGCATAGCCAACATCTGCGCTGAGCGTAGCAACAGCCTTCCTCGCAAGAGGACTCGAACTCCTGGAAACGTCATTCGGCATATTTTCCCAATCGTACTCGGCATCGAATTTCCGATAATACGTAGCACTACCTTTTGAGTATTTGATAGCTCCACGGCCTTTTCGCGGCCAACAATGGTAGCGCATAATTTGTGCTAATGCGGTAGCTACACATCCTACAGGCGCATTCTCTTCTCCTACTTTGGGAGTTTGCGCATTAAACGCCCCCGTCTGTTCCCAAACCATGCCGCCCAAGAGCGGAGCAATTGGCGTTGTCTGTGTTTCCAAATAGGAGGCTGTATACTGTTTCCCGCTTTTCCGTGCTTTGCTTACCCATTGCGCACACTGCTCAAGCCATGTACGTAACTGGATAGGCATATTCTCCGTAACAAACGGACTCTCGTGAGAGTAACCCAGAACTTCTGGCACATTATCGTCTCCTGCCACAACAACATAGCCCGACTCGCCACGAGCAAATACATAGAAATCTTGCTGTGCTACAGCATTGCCGCGAGTAGGAACACCAGCACTGGTATACACTAAACGCAACTCTGAGTTGCTGCCTCGCAAAGAAGATTGGAGACCTTCCAGTTGCTCCGATGCTATTTGTTGGGCACGACGTACGTCTATCGGGGCGCTAAAAGCGAACCACGAAGACATCAATAAAAAAACTACTGAGAGGCTAAAGATTCTGATCTTCATCGCATTTAATTCTATCTATTCAAACGATCTATCACTTAGCGTGCCTTCGCACAATCTCATGCAAAGTACACATTCTGTTGTCCTTCAAAACACTAATTCAGCTTCTTAAGTTTCGCGTATTTCAGGGTGAGCGTCCGAACACTCCCATCGGCGAATTCTATCAACGCACGCATATCATACCCCGCACCCTGAAGCGAGCGTATCGTCCCTTCGCCCAACGATGCATGCGATATGGAATCGCCCACAGCAAAGTCTGTAAATGGCGTGACAGGAGCAGATTGCGTAGTACTGCCCTTTGTTGGAGAAAGAGAGCGACGGAGGTTTGAAGCGAGGTTTCCCGTGGCAACCTTCCTTCTCTCACGTTGCGGTTCTAATTGATTTACAGAGCTTTGCCCCCCCTGCGATGGAGGACGCCTAAAACGGACAAGCGATTCTTCCGAAAACGATGCTTCTCTCCCACTATCCGCGTAACTACCTCGCCTGAAAAGTGCTATGTATTTCTCTTTGCCTAATAACTCTAACAAAAAACGACTCGGCTTTGCCATAGAAGGAATTGCAGAATAGGTTCTACGCGATCTACAACTCGACACCGTCAAAGTTTTTGCAGCTCTTGTTACCGCAACATAACAAAGTCGGCGTTCCTCCTCTTCTCCATCATCTTCTGCAAGTGAACGCTGCGACGGAAAGAGTCCATCTTCCAATCCCACCACATAAACATGCTCAAACTCTAGCCCTTTTGCCGAATGAATCGTGGTGAGTGTTACGCTATTAGCATTCTCCTTATCCTTTTGGTCTGCATCTGTAAGCAAAGCCGCTTCCTCCATGAACATACCTAATGTTACAGTCTCAAGAGGTTTTGCTTTCTTATATTCCTCCTCGTAGTCGGCAATGGCTATGAATAGTTCGCGTAGATTCTGTATTCTAGCTTCGCCCTCAGCCGACCCATCTGCCTCGTAGAGACCTTGTAAACCGCTCGTATGGTAGAGCTTCTTCGCAAAATCAGTCGCTTTGGCCGTACTTACCTCCACAATAAAGGGTTGCAACATTTCACGAAACAAACACAGCGCTGTTTGCGCCCCCTTTTGCAAATCGCTATCCTTCCTTGGCAAGCTCTCTATATAATTCCAAATTGAAGTACGATGCCGTAATGCTTCGGTGAATAGAGTATTTTGTGCCTTATCTCCAATGCCACGCGTAGGCAGATTTATGATACGCATAAGCATATCATTATCGCTCGGATTGATGACAAAATTGAAATAGGCCATCAGATCCATAATCTCCTTGCGCGTATAGAACGAGGTACCACCATAAATTCGACAAGGGATATTATAACGACGCAAAGCGACCTCCAGACTACGCGATTGTGCCGATGTACGGTACAAGACGGCGAAATGGTTGTAGGGCACAAAACTTCGCATGGAGATTTCGGAAATCTCTTTGGCAACCAGCAACGCCTCCTCGCTATCCGTTTCTGGAACTAGGACTTTTATATCCTTCCCCGCTTCTTGTGCCGCCCTACACTCTTTATGGATTTGATTTGGGTTATAGCTTATCAGCAAGTTAGCAGCATTGACGATAGCCGATGTAGAACGATAATTCGTTATCAACTTTATCGTCTTCGCCTCTGGATAGAGCGTGGTAAACTGCAATATATTCTGCACTCGCGCACCGCGAAAAGCATAGATACTTTGCGCATCATCGCCAACCACACAAAGGTTATGGTGTCGCTGTGCTAACAAATTCAATATTCTATTTTGCACGTCGTTGGTATCTTGGAACTCGTCTACCATTATATACTTGAAAATATTTTGGTAGCGCTCCAGAATGTCGCGATGCTCGTTAAACAGACGAAAGGTATTAACTAACAGATCGTCAAAATCCATGGCATTATTCTGCGCCATCTCCTGACAATACTCCTCATAGATCTCGCCCAAACGCCCATGATTCGAACGCACATCTCGTTCCTGCAATTTCCGATCCGCTAGATAATCGGCAGGTAAAACGAGATCGTTTTTATAGCGAGAAATAATGGAAAAGATGTCGCGCGCCTTATAGACTTCCTTATCCAGTTGCTTCTTCTTAATAATCCGGTTTATCAAAGCAACAGATGTGCCCGTATCGTATATTGTGAAATTGGAGCTGTAGCCCAATGTCGCAGCCTCCTCGCGAAGTATGCGCATAAATATTGAGTGGAATGTCCCCATGTAGAGGCGTTCCGCTACATCGCCCCCCACTACTTTTTGGATACGCTCTTTCATTTCTCGCGCCGCTTTATTGGTAAAAGTGAGCGCTAAAATAGAATAGGGAGCAACGCCTTGCTGTAAGAAATGAGCAATCCGATAGGTCAGTACTCGCGTTTTCCCAGAACCAGCTCCTGCCACAATTAGTACTGGTCCTTGCAAAGTAAGTACAGCCTCTCGCTGTTCGGGGTTTAATGCATCTAGATAGGAAGCCTCCGCCATCTCATAACTCCGTAACCAAATCGAACCTCACGCCTTTTCAAAGGCTACATGCAAAAGTACGAAAACAGCCACATATTCTCCGCTCGTAGCATCGCAAAACAAAGAGGAGACTTATAGTCTAAAGCGGTACTACTCCACTCTGGTACGAGGATTTTTCAATTCGATAAACGCAGCAAGCACTCGGCATTCAGATACCCAATCTTCGCCTTTTCCTCCTCGGAGAGAGGCGCTCTTTCTAAAAATTTACGCGTGCCGCGGTCTAGAAGAAATGGATAATCTGCGGAATAGATAATGCGATCTGCTCCCAAGGTTTTAACGATATACCCCAACTGCTCATTGGAGAAGAAACCACTTGGGGTGAGATAGACATTGCGTTTGAAATAGTCGGAGATCTTGTAGCGAAGTTGAAGCGTTTTACTCTGCTGATCGCCCAAACGGTTCAAATAGAAAGGTACAAGCTCGCCCCAATGTCCAACTATGATTTGCAATTCGGGCAACTCGTCGAATAAGCCAGAGAGTATTAAACGCAGTACACCAACTCCTAGGTCTGCATGCCACCCAAAGCCAGCAGTAGCAAACATCTCAGCCGCTACAGGCGACCACTGATTGCTCTTGTAATAATAACTAGCCACACTAGAACTTATCGTAGCAGGATGAAGATAGATGGGCACATTCAGTTCCGCAGCCTTCGCAAATATGGGTCGGAACTCATGCTCATCAAAAAATCGCCCATTACACGTACCAGAGAGCATAGCTCCCCTAAACCCTAAAACGGTAACAGCACGTTCCAACTCTTCTGCGGCAGCATGAGGCGCAGTCACGGGCAATAAAGCAAAACCCGAGAATCGTGTGGGGTGTAGCGCTATCAAACGTGCCAGTTCTTCGTTTGCCTCACGGCATCAAGCAATAGCTAATGCAGTGTCTGTAATATTTTGAGGGCTACCTGCATCGTATGACAAAACTTGCATATCTACGCCCGCTTCATCCATAAAACGAAATCGTCGCTCTCCAACCTCGTCTATATCATCGTTCGTGGAGAGAACAATCTTCATCAGTTCCCGCTGCGCTTCGCTCACAGGAGGCACATCCCTATTTTGCTCTGTCAGGTATTTCATAACCTTGGCGCGAATCGCAGGAAGGATAAAATGCTCTTCAATGGTTATTACTTTTTTCACTCCAGATCCACTCTCTACCGCAGGCAATTTTTTCGACTCCGCCCGAAACAGTTCGGGGAGCAACGGATGCGTATCAATCAACTCCAACGATTTTACCATCAGCAGAGTCTCCGACTTATACTTTAGAAAATGTGGGGTTTGGATATGTGCTTGATATGCCGCTTGATCTCGGTAACCTTCGAGAATCAAGATCTTATTTTTCTCACGTTCCACCTGCATAGGATAGAGAAAAAGCACCCCTTTCTCATTGCGCATTGAGGTCTCTGCCACTTCGTATGCAGCCCGAAGATATTCCTCCAAATATTGCGGATAGACCTCTATTTGAGCTACGCGCGTAACAATTCCGTCTTTTTGCCTTGCGCCATCATTTCTAACGATACGACCAGCAGACAAAGTAACACCAATAGGTATTTCATTACGCTGGATATACCATATTCTCGTCCGTCATCCGATCTAAGACTTCGGCAATATAAATTTGAGCTTCGGCACGCGCCAAGGCTAAATTGTGCAGTTTATAGTTTCCACAATCCGATGCAGTAGCACCAGGTACACTCCCTTCAAAATCCACAACAAACTGGAAAGCATCGCGCATCAGATCCAGAATGTCCTTAGGCTCATACTTACCTGCCACAAGCAGATAATTACCAGTCTGACAACCCATAGGTCCCCAATACACAATGCGTTTTCCCCATTCTGGATGGTTGCGTAAATAGGTAGCGACCAAATGCTCCAAAGTATGAAGCGCCGCCTGATCCATAGCAGGTTCACGATTGGGGGCTTTCATACGAATATCAAAAGTGGTAATATATTCATCGCCAAGCTTATCGAGGCGTGATACGTATATCCCCCGCAAAAGACGCGTATGATCTATCGTAAAACTTGGTATCTTATTCATTGTTGCTCGTGATTTGCATAGTGGGCGAGAAAATCTTTCAAGACGTCGTGTAAATGCATGAAGGCGCCTTCGGGAGCATCCCAGAACTCGGAATACTGTTTGGCATGATCGAAATGCGTTATCGGCGTATCGCTTATAATTCGTAGCGAGGCACAAGGCGTACGCGTCATATAAGCCACTTGTGCAATTGCTGTAGACTCCATATCAACCGTCATCGCCTCTGGGAAATGTTTCAACAATTGGGCTATATAAAGCTGACTTGGCATAAAGAAATCGCCACAACAAAACAACCCTTGTTGCAAACTGGGGGCTACGCGCGCAAAAGTACTTAAGATCTTAGGCTCAACCTCGTATATAGGCGGGCATCCTTGCACCTGCCCAAACTGATTTCCTTCGCCACACCAAACGTCGTGATAGGTAAAAGCGCTACTCAGTACAGGGGTAGCAATTGACAAATCCGTCCTAAGAGCACCGCAAACACCAATATTGAGTATCAAGTCTGGCTGAAATTGCAACTGCGCCTGATAGGCTCGTACAGCGGCATTCACTTTACCGATGCCCGTCATAACAATAAGACATTCAGCCGCCCCAATATTGCCAACGTATGCAGTAGTAGTGAACGATGCCAAAGCATGAGGTTGTTCCAACCAAGGCATTATCAGACCATACTCTTTCGGCATAGCTGCTAATATCAGCAGTCGGAATTCCTCATGGTTTGTAGCCGACAGATTCGCGTTTGTTGCCATTGTTTCTATCTGAATCTCCCTATTTTGTCTCTTCTACCTCTACAGCTAACATTTTTCGTGCCCGACGTGGATTGGCTGGAAACCAACCTTGGGCTACTCGTTTCTCCTGTTGGATAATTTCACCAATCCCCCAGAGGAAGCAAAAACCTGTTATACTGACAATTGCCGCATACAACCGTTCGCTAATACAAAGCGATGAAACAATACAAATGAGCCCGATAACAAGAAAAGCGACCCAAAAACGCTTCGTGAAATAATATTCCCCTTTTATGCATGCCCAGCGCGAGAAGGCAATTATGGCAATTGTTGACAGACCTAGAATCAGCCCCTCTCCGTTCAAATCCATTGTTATTCCTATTTCTTGTTTACCGAGAGACCGTAATACGCGTCGCTCCGCTTAGGATTGCGTTTCGCTCGTCCTTTTGCGACTCGCTCATGCTGCCAGTTCAGCTCGAGAGCAGTCCATAGGAAACAAGCGCCAAGTACGCCTAAAAACATGGAAAGAAGCCCCTCGACAAAGAGTGAGGGAATAAGGCAAACTAAAC
This sequence comes from Bacteroidia bacterium, assembly GCA_905373475.1. Lineage (GTDB taxonomy): Bacteria > Bacteroidota > Bacteroidia > Bacteroidales > CAJPTX01 > Bacteroides_D. The sequence continues at coordinate 85,595 of CAJPTC010000006.1, forward strand.
CTAATAGGAGGAAAAGCCACCAAACACGCCGCCCTAAATGATACTCAACCTTGATGACCAGTGGGTGACACAACCCCACCATGACGAACGCCCCTAACCCTAACAAGAGACCATCAAAATACATTATCTGCAAGCTATAAACCGCGCTCTACGGTTTTAGACAATGCAATATAACTCTTTTTCTGACTACAACAACAGGGCTAACGGTACGGCAAAGGGTACAAAAAAGGTAAGTACTAGTCCGTGATATACAGAAACTACGGCGTATTGCGGCGAGGTTGCTTTAAGAATAAAAGGTAACACGGTATCGCCACTGGTAGCCCCTGCACAACAGATCGGGGCATAAGCACCTCCTAAACGCACATACAAAGGGGCGAGCATGATGGTAGAGAGTTCACGAATGATATTGGAGACTATTGCAATAGCAGCTATCGTTTCACTGTACTCTGCCTTTATAATCACACTAGAAAGGCTATAATAGGCGTAGCCAGCCCCCACCACTTGCACGTCTTTCAGCAACAAATCGTCGAAAAAAGGCAGTGCAAACAGTACTCCTATGGCAGTACCCACGACCGTAAAAAGCGGCAAAAGAAGCGTCTTAATGCCCATTCCGCGCAACGCCTTGAACGTTTCATCGTTACCTCCTATACTCAATCCCACGCAGAGCATCAGGACAAAGAGAATTGCAACAATTACCTGATCAATGAAGCCATACTTCAGTAGCAATTCTTTCAATGAGGGGATAAACTGCCCGAGCAGAACACCTACTAGGAAAATCCCAAAAAATGAGAGACTCTCCAAGACTTTCCATAGCGCAGAAGAACTATTGTTCGTTTCACTGGCTATAGGATTCTCGGCATCGGGCACATCTTTAACTTTTGGAACTGGTCGCACCAAGAATTTACCGAATAGCCAAGCAAAGAATATGCTACCCGCTAAGGCAAAAATCGTGATCACCAAACTTTGTAAACCAACGCGCGGGAGGTCGCGAAACAGCTCGTCGTTAATACCGACAGAGAGCCCCATAACTAGCAGCAAGACATAAACAACGTAGGTAATAAAACGCCCAGCGCCCGTTATGAGCTTTTTTCTTTCACGGAAGAAATACCCAATTGCGCCTCCTCCAATCATGAGCGCCAAAAGAACGATAGTTACCATCGCTTGCTCCTACTTATTTTCCAAACCTCCCGCAAAGGTAGTGCAAAGTGGGCACTCAACAGCGCTGCAACAAGAAAGTTTGGGGAGAGAGTAAGAAGAGAAGAAATAAAGCGATATGCTCAAAAATCGTTAGGAGTAAAAAGTTAAGCATTGCGCATAGCACAACAAAAAATAGAAAGCAGTGTGGCATAATATGCAGACTGCTGTATTGCTTGAGATATTGGTTCGCCCACGTACGTCTACGGGTAGTGTCTGAAAAAGTGTGTAAGCTACTGTTTGCGTCATGACAAAAGCGA
>CAJPTC010000007.1 GCA_905373475.1 Bacteroidia bacterium
GAGATCCGCCCCGTTTTTTTGCTCTTATGAAAAAGGTTTACCGGACACCGGTAATACTCAATATACCGTTCTATCGTGGAGGGCACGTGTGGCTTTGCGACGGTTACTGGATTAGAATACGATATTTAGAGAAATATAATATTCAGACAGGCGAGGTGGTGTATAGAAGAGAAGTGGCGCAGCAACTTCTTCATTGCAATTGGGGATGGGGAAGGGGTAACGGTAATGGTTATTTCCTCGCAGATGTTTTTGATTCAAATAACCCTATAATCAGAGATTCTGGGTTACATGGAAGCAAAAAGTTCTACTACCAGTATGATATTGAACAGCTTGCAGAGGTGTATCATTAAACATTGAAGAGTCATGCGTATAGTTAGGTTTGTATTATCATTATTTTGGGCTTTTATGCTGTTATTTTTTGTGGGTTGCATGAAAGAAGATTGCTGTTCCCACTATACCTATTTCTTTTTTGAGAAGTATTTTGTACCAACCAAAATGCGTTTTGAACATGGGCAGGACACTGCTTATAGCACGGTTATCCTTCACTATGACCAAGCGATTGAGGGAATGAGTAACCCCGACTTTCGGGAGTTGGCGGCAGAACACGGCGAAATGGGGAGTAAACGTATCCTAGTAATGGGACCTCCAAACAGAAAGCCTTATAATGTGCAAGGGATTAAAATATGGCAGGGCGAAGGCGAGGGTAGAGTAGATGTCTCTGCAAAAGTGCAGTTGAGTTATCAGGATTATTCTGAATACATAAGTTCTGGTTATGAATATGAAAAAAGGGGGAAGTTAGCAGGAGGATATGTCTCGGAATTGACGGAGCATGATTTGAAATGGCTAACACAAGGTTTTACTCTGAACTTCGGGCAGCTGCGCAAAAACGAACTCGTATTGGAAATTACGACGAAAGGTGGCGCTTCTTTTCGGAAAAGACTGTCGGATGGCTTCTAAATTCGGCGATACACTGTAGCATTGGGCTTGTTTGCCTATTTGGTTTTAATTTTTGAACTTTGTAGCAAATAAATGAGTCAGGGGAGCGGTTTCCTTGACAAACAAAAAAGGTAAAAGAGCATGGACGTACAAAAGATTTTGGCGGATCTGCAGAAAAAGCACCCAGGTGAACCTCAGTTCTTACAAGCGGTAACCGAGGTTTTGGAATCGGTAAAAGACGTGTACAACGAAAATCCGAAGTTCGAAAAGAACCGCATCATGGAGCGTATCATCGAGCCTGATCGCGTATTTATGTTCAAGGTGCCGTGGGAAGACGATAAGGGCGAAATTCATGTAAACATTGGCTACCGTGTGCAGTTCAACGGAGCTATAGGACCATACAAGGGCGGGATTCGTTTCCAAGCCAACGTAACGTTGGATACGATGAAGTTCCTTGGTTTTGAGCAGACCTTCAAAAATGCTCTAACAACACTGCCTATGGGTGGTGGTAAGGGTGGTAGTGACTTCGATCCAACGGGACGTTCGGATGCTGAAGTTCGCCGCTTCTGCGAAAAGTTTGTGATGGAATTGTGGCGTCACATTGGTGCTGAAACCGACGTACCCGCTGGCGATATGGGTGTTGGTGGTCGCGAGATTGGCTACATGTACGGTATGTACAAGAAGCTTGCACAGTGCCACACGGGAGTGTTTACAGGAAAAGGCATGAACTGGGGTGGTTCGAAGATGCGTCCTGAAGCTACAGGCTACGGTGCAGTCTTCTTCTTGAACCACATGCTTGCTGCACACAACGATACGATTAAAGGGAAGCGTGTAGCTGTTTCGGGCTTTGGTAACGTAGCTTGGGGTGCTTGCGAAAAACTAGTTCAACTAGGTGCTAAGGTTGTATGTATTTCGGGACCTGATGGTTACATCTTGGATGAGGCAGGAATGACTCAAGAGAAGGTTAACTATATGCTCGAACTCCGTGCATCGAACCAGAATGTAGTAGCTCCCTACGAAAAGAAGTTCCCAGGTTCTAAGTTCATTGCGGGCAAGAAGCCTTGGGAAGTTAAGGTAGACATTGCAATGCCTTGCGCAACACAGAATGAGTTGAGCGCTGACGATGCAAAGGCTCTTATTGCAAACGGCGTGAAGTACGTGGCAGAAGTTTCTAACATGGGTTGCCAAGCAGATGCTATCCACGCATTTATCAATGCTCGTATACCATTTGGTCCTGGTAAGGCTGTAAATGCTGGTGGTGTTGCAACTTCTGGTTTGGAAATGTCGCAGAATGCATTGAAGTTAAGCTGGTCTGGCGATGAGGTGATCGCTCGTCTTGAAACTATCATGCAAGATATTTTCAATGCAGCTGTTCAATACGGTAAGGAAAAAGACGGTTATATCAACCTCGTTAAAGGTGCTAACATTGCAGGCTTCATGAAGGTAGCCAATGCAATGTGCGACCTCGGTTTGGTATACTAAGCCTCTTTTCTACTTGTTAGAGAATGTTAGGGCGTTCGGGGCTTGTGCCTCGGACGCCCATTTTTTATAAGGAGGATAGCCCCACAAGCTGGCCAACGACGGCTAGAGTAAATGAAATGGGGTAGTGTCGTCGGGGGCGTCCTGTTTTGTGAAAAAAGAATGCATTTTTCTTTACACGTTAGTGGCGACGTGTAAAAGAATCGCCATTTTCTTTACATGTCAGAGTCAACGTGTAAAGATTTTGCCATTTTCTTTACATGTCATGCTCGTGTTTTTCTAGTACAGTCACGACGTGTGCGATTTCTTCTTTGTCGTCTAGAAGTTCGTGTGAATGGGTGAGGAGTTGTATGAGGGGAACATTTAGATAGTAGTTTGAACGTCCCTTTCGAACTTTTTGTAGAAGCTGTGCCTCGGCTAATGTATTGAGATAACCCCCTGCTGTCGGGCGTGAGGTGCCCGTTGCCGCCATTACATATTCTATTTTAGTATAGGGGTAACTGAACAGGTTGTTTAGGAGTTCGTGGCTATATCCTCTTTTCAATATTTCGCGCATTCTCTCTTTATATCTTTGCATAAGATCTATAATCTTCCGGATCTGCCCTTCTGTTTCCCGCGCGGTGCTCTCGATACAACGAAGCATGAACAGAATCCACGTTTCCCACTCACCATGATCGCGAACGCTTTGTAGGAGACGATAATATTCCCCTTTGTGCTGTGTGATGTAGCGGCTTAGGTAGAGGATGGGTAGATTTAGATCCTTGTACAGCACGAGCAAGAGTACGTTAAGGATTCGTCCCGTCCGCCCGTTTCCGTCATAGAACGGATGGATACTCTCGAATTGGTGGTGCACGACAGCGAGCTTTATAACCCCGTCGTCTTCGTGTATATATTTCTCAAGGTTGCTCATTAGCGCCTCCACCTCCTCGTGGGTTTGAGGGGGCGTGTAGACGACATCTCCAGACTGATTTTTTTAGAGTTGTACTAGGCACAGCTCGGAAGCCAGCGGCATTGCCTATCAGTTTTTCTTGTATCTCTTGGATGAGGCGATTGTTCAAGACTTCGCGTTTTCGCACCTCCTCGAAACTATATTTGAGCGCATCAGCATAGCGCATCACCTCCTTTGTTTCCGCAGTTAGGGCGGCATTGGCGAGATCCAGTTCTGCGATGTACAGCTCGTCGTGGGTGGTTACGATATTTTCTATAGCGGAGCTGTCTTTTGCCTCTTGTAGAACAAGGGTATTGATCAGGATTGCTTCCTTAGGGATTCTTTCGGCAAGCCCGTTCACTTCTCCTACGGCTTGGTGAGCCCGTGCTGCGAGACGCAAAATGGGTTTTGTCTATATGTCGGCTGCTAACGGCAACAAGGGTATGCGATACATGCTATTCTCTTCATTTCTCACAAAGGTACACAAATGCCCTCCGCCGCTTTTCTCTATGGTTTGTTCTATTTTTGCCTCGGTTTCGTAGTTTAAGTAAGAGAAATGTTGTGCCGATATTGCTTTGTATTCACACTGTTATTTTGCTTGCCAGTGGTGTCATTGAGCCAACCAATCCTGTTTACGCAAAACATCCGTGGCGTGGTGCGCGATGTGCAAACACATGAACCGATTGCTGGTGCTGTAGTGCAGGTAACTACGCTCACGCCGCCACGCGTTGCTACCTCAGATGCCCAAGGGAAATTTCTCCTTGCTGCCATTCCCGTAGGGCGGCATTCAGTGCAGGTTGCCCATCTGGGCTATAACGCGTGGGAGGCATACGCCCTCCTCCTTACTTCGGGCAAGGAACTCTATTTAACTATCCCCCTTGAGGAGTCTGTGACCGAACTCGAGGGTGTTACCATCGCCTATACGAAACGTAAGGACGTCGCAGACAATGAGTTTGCACTTGCTTCGGCGCGTGCATTTACCTTGGCTGAGACCGAACGTTATGCTGGGAGTCTGGGTGATCCTGCCCGCATGGTAGCGAATTATGCGGGTGTAATGAGCGTCTCGGACGAACGGAACGATATCGTCATCCGTGGTAATTCCCCTACTGGACTTCTCTGGCGGCTGGAGGGGGTGGATATACCTAGTCCAAACCACTTTTCGACCGACGGGCTTACGGGTGGTCCTATTTCGATGATTAGTGCGAATTATCTTGCGCAGTCGGACTTTCTAACTGGAGCTTTTCCAGCGGGGTATGGCAATGCGCTGGCAGGAGCATTTGACCTACAGTTGCGTAATGGTAACCCTGAGCGGTACGAGTTTGTTGGGCAGATCGGGTGGGGAGGTTTTGAGCTTGGCGCGGAAGGTCCGTTCTCTCGAAGGCATGCGGGCTCGTTTCTTGTGGGGTATCGTTACTCCTTTCCCGCCTTGTTGAGTCGCCTAGGGCTAAAGATAAACCTCGGGACGAACGGAGCAATCCCTTACTATCAAGATCTTACCTTTAAGATCCAGGTGCCGCTGAGTACTCGTTGGCATGCCGAGCTCTTCGGACTCGGGGGACTCAATAGTATCTTTTTTCAGTGGCACGAGGGTGATACCCCCCAAGCTGGTCAGCCTGAAAATTCCGACTTGGATTTTTCCACAGCCTCTGGGGTCTTAGGGGCAAAGCTTACGCATCGCTTTTCCTCGGATGCGCGTCTTGCGCTGAAGTTGGCAGCAACTACCAATCAGGCTGCGACAGACATCGATTCTATTACGGGACCAGACTCGCGTGTGCAGTGGTACGCTATGCGACTGCGGAAGTACGCCCCTGCGCTCGCATTAGATTACCAACAACGCCTTTCGGCACAACACTTCTGGGAGGTGGGCGCGTCGTGTCAGTGGATAAAGCTCGCCTTGCAAGATTCGGTGCTTCAGTCCTCGGGCGCATATTTGCGGCGAGTCGGTTCGGAGGGAGAGTATCTCCTTTCGCAGGCACATCTGGCGTGGCGTTACCGTCCTACCTCTCGACTCACTCTTGTTACAGGGTTGCACGGACTTTGGTTGCACCTTAATAACACTTGGGCGCTCGAACCGCGGCTAGCGTGGCAGTGGAAAGCTACTGCTCGTCAGTCATTTACATTATCGGGCGGGCTACACAGTCAGACGCAGTCTCCCCTCTATTATTTTCTAAAACCGCGTACTGTGGCAGATGCCTCGATGCGCCACCTCGGTCTTTCGCGTGCCCTGCATGGCGTATTGGCTTATGACCTACGACTTTCGCAAGACCTGCGACTTAAGACAGAGCTCTACTATCAGTGGCTCTATCAGATCCCCGTCTCGCGGGCACACATCCCTGGTTTTTCACTTCTGGACGCGGGGGATTCGTACAATATCACTGTGCCGCGCGATTTGGAAAATTCTGGCAATGGGCGAAATTATGGATTGGAGCTAACCTTAGAGAAGTTCCTCTCCCGCGGTTATTATTTCCTCTTTACCTCCTCGCTCTTTCAGTCGCAAGTACGGACAACGGATGGTCAGTGGCGCAATGCGAAATTTAACGGAGAGTATGCTTTCAATCTCCTCGGGGGATATGAGTTTACCTTTAGTCCGAAGTTTTCGCTACTTGCGGATGCGCGGGTGGTATATGCTGGCGGGAAGTGGATGAACCCAGTGGATGAGGCGGCTTCACGCCGCGTACGCGAGCTGGTCGAGGATTGGCACGCTCCCTACTCAGAGAAGGCTGCTCCGTACTTTAAGGTGAATTTGCGTCTCGCTTTTCGTCACAATGCCCAACGCTTTTCTCAGGAGTGGGCGCTAGACTTGCAAAACCTTACCAACCAGCATAATGTCTTTGCCAAGTATTGGGATGCGAAGCTTGAACGCGTGGGCTATCGCTACCAGCAAGGCTTCTTCCCGATGGTGAATTATCGGGTGCTATTTTAAGCATAGCTGTGCTGGCAATGAAGAGATCGCTCGTCTTGAAACTATCATGCAAGATATTTTCAATGCAGCTGTTCAATACGGTAAGGAAAAAGACGGTTATATCAACCTCGTTAAAGGTGCTAACATTGCAGGCTTCATGAAGGTAGCTAATGCAATGTGCGACCTCGGTTTGGTATATTATTTTTTGTGGACATGGAGGACATCCCATATGGGATGTCCTTTCTTGTTTATACTTATTAACGTACCGAGAGAAGTGGCTTTACTTAAACTCAAGAGGATAAAGCCCAGTTTCAAATTCCAATAATAGCTGCTGCTTGAATACGAGAAGAGACCAAAGATCAGAATTTGAGAAATTATCATCGTCGATCCGATAACTTCCGACGTACTTTCCATCTACTAGGTTATATACATCTGCTACTAAATCCTCTTCCTCCGTACTTAGGCGTTTAGAAAAAACGATGAGTTGTTTTTCTAATACGAATGAAGCAATGTTCGAATTGAAGGAACTTCCACGTTCGAGAACAAATGAGTTCCCAGAACGTACAACTCCGGGCGCAGGTACATGATCCTGGGTAATGATGGTTGTTAGAAATTTACCCTTTGAGTCAAATACCCAGACGTAGGGGAGGTGTCTTGCTGTGTATGTTATAAAATTGCCATACTGCAAGAAGTAACCGTAATATGCTAGGAAGTGCTCGATATGCGATGAATAATCATCGTTGGGTAAGCTGTGTATGGTGTCTGTACGCCCTTTGGCGTTTCGCATAAAGGCGAGTTCTGTTTTATTTTTTTTGTCTATTTGTGCAAAGTACAATATGCTACTATCGGGTAACGCGTGTATGGCGATCAGACTATCTGTAAAGAGAGAGTCTGTTCGTTGTTTAGTACAGATATTAAAATGCGTATAATGGTTTTGTGTAACCCATTCTAGGGAGTACGAACTAAAATTATACGGAGATTCATTCAGTACGAAAGGGATCGCGATCTTCTCACGTTCTCCCGTACTATCAATGAGCAGATAATACATAGAGTCCTGTTTTACTCCCAAATCAAGAATTGCATATGCATTAGTGGTATGAATAGTGGGGCGCGTAGTTGTAAATAGGTCTGCAAAAACTTCTTCACCTAATTTCCAAGGACAGAATGTGTAGTTGCGCTTGAATACGTATTTTCGTTCTGCTCTTCCGTCACCCTGTGTAAAATAGAAATATACCCAGAGCAAAAAGAAAAAAACGAAAAGTAGGAAGAGGAAGGAGAGCGAAGATCGCAACAATCGTTTTAGCTGTTGTCTCATCGCTGTATAGAGTCCTTATTCCAGATGCTCCAAATAGTCGTCGGGAGTGATTGTCTTTTCATTACGAGACTTGAAATATTTACCGAACTGATAGGAAAGTGAAAGGCGTAGTGCAAATGGTTTGGTTGTCTCTTGTGAAAAAGAATAATCGGTAAGCTGCAATTCCTCCTGTTTTGAACTCCAAGGTGCAACTAGATTGAGAGACGACAGTCGTAGCTGGAGGCGGTCGTTGTAGAAACCATATTTTAGCATAACAGTTATTCGGAGAGGTTCGGTGTCTTGATTTGAGATGCTAGTATGTGCACTCCCATAAGAAAAATAGATCTCTGTAGAAAAATTGAGATGTGTGTATTGTATCGAAGGCGCGAAATCAACAGACCAAGTATCTTTTGCGATGAGTCTACTGGTAGTGCGATAATGCGGGTAGAGCCAGTAGTTGCTATAGAGTAGCGAACCGAAGATCCCCACGTAGAGTGAGTAGTCAAAAAGATTCGCGGAATAATAGATAATTAGTGAAGTAAAATCGGCGGCTGCTACATTAGTATAATAGCTAGTCTTATTGTTTGGCATATAAATGGAGGATGTTATGTTGCGAGAGCTAATGTAATTAACCGAGAGGTCTAACGAGTGGTTACCAAAAGTCTTGCTTTGCCGAAGCGTATACTGATTGGCAGTCACGGGCAGTAGATCAGGATTCCCTCTAACTTGTCGCTCGGATGCCCACCAACGAGTAGAACTATCTAGGCGCGTGATATCGGGGCGCATTACGTTTCGTTTGAATTTCAAAGAGGTGTTTCCCCAGCTGCTATTATACGACAGGGTCACTGTAGGAAAAAAATAATGTTTCCTGTTCCTGTTTTGGTGTGCGAAAAGGTTTAGATCGCTATCATATCTACAGCCAAGATAAAGCGAAAAGACGGAGTTTAATTCTATAAAATCGGAAAGACCGAAGCGCGAGATATAGGTACTCGAATAATATTTTTTTTCGGAGGTATTGAAATCATACGAAAAACGATACAACGCAGTCAACGTATGTTTACTTGCCCCCAATGAATAAGCTCCAAATTCGCTTCGGAATTCGCCAAGAGCTGTTTGCGTGCTCTGTTTTAGATGATGGTAAATCGCAGGACTTTTGTAGCGTAGTGACGAATTGTACGCATTGTAATACCCACTAGTGTAAAGATTGATCTCGTCAGATAGTTTTGTCTTAATCGTTGCGCGGAGCTCTAGATCATCTGTTTGGAATTTTCTATTCTGTTTCTCATGAAGAGGCTGTAGCTCTGTTTCTCGTTCAATATTACGAAGCATACAATTCCCATTCATTTGAATGGTGATGTACTTATTTAGTAGGTAATTCCAACGAAGTGCTGCCGTATTTTTTATATTCTCTTGTTTTACAGTTTCACGTCTTTCTGTGTTGTAATTGTGAGAGGAAAAACGTTTGTATTCGTTCTGTAATTCTTTCATTGCATCTCTTCCCAAGCTAAGGAAGAGATCAGATGCTCGGTTCTGGTAATAAAGATTCCCGTAACCTAGCCACCCGAGCCGATCGTTGCCCCAAGTATAATCGGCAGCGCTTCCTACTTCGCCGCGTAGAATGCTGAAGTTCCTCTTTTTCCGATAGATGTATATCTCTCCCCCGTCTCCTTCTACGGAGAGAGAAACGTTGCGTACTTCTACACGCTCGATATCGTGTATATCTAAATTTTCGACGAACGTAGTACTTGCTGCGATGTCATCAACGTAGTATACTGGAGCACTTTGTGCGCCAAAAAGAGAGAGAGAGCCAAATCCTTGCGGGACAATACCTGGAAGGCGTTGTAGTGCACTAATTACTTTTGTATTAGGTTGAAAATGTGAACTGTCTATCAGATAGGAACGCCCGCGTGCGCTACTTTTCACGCTAGACCGAAAGCCACTAATCCGTACCTCCTCAATGGCTTGTTGTATAGTTGAGAGCGTGAGTATGATCGAGTCGCTAGATTTAGAGAGTAAGAAAACAGAATCTAGATGCCCGTAGGTGATATCTTCGAAATGGAGGCGCAGGCTATCGCAAACAGAAGTAGGAGCTATTTGTAGAACGCCGTTAGCATCAGTTCGTTTCCAATCTGTTCTGCCACATTGCACAACTTCGATTAAAAGATCAGAAAAAGGTAACTCTCCGTCTGTTAATGTGATTTTAACCTGTGCACTGAGTGAGAGGGGAAAAAGTAAAAACAAAAAAAATAGAACTCGCATCTCTCTGGGTTTACAAAAGGGACTGGCAAGAGCCAGCCCCTTTCATTTGTTTGAGCTTAAAGTCTAGTAGTCGCCTAAAGAATGCCCATACTCTGTGACTTCCCTTATAATCTTCTTATAATTTCCGTTATCATCAATTGATACTTCCGTCTCTTTTCCTACGCGGCAAACATCTTTTCCTGCAGCACATTTTACGCGATTAGTTTCCATATTTGTCATAGTTACTACAGCGCCATCGGCTTTTACTTGAGCAATCTTCACGATCACTGCCAACGCAGCCCCTAAAAAAACTGCAAGTCCGATAAAAATCTTACGTCTGGTCATTATTGAACCTCCTATTTTTTAGTTATTGCCCTAAGATAGATCTTTTTTTTTTATACTGACCAAATGAAATTACGTCATCATTCTAATGTAGCGCCAACGGCACTTTGTCTCCTCGACCACACACTAAATCTATAAACGCTAATTTTGTGCACAGATCAAACATCGCTACGGAGGGTCGTTATGAAAAAGTTAGGTTTATTGTTCTTATTGTGTGGTATTACCACGTTGCTTTTTGCGCAGGGCGGGTTAATATCTTTTAAGTCTGTGGAGCATCAGTTTGGGGATGCTCAGGAGGATGGAGGCGCGTTGCGTCATACATTTGAATTTACCAATAAGGGGACTGCGCCTATAATCATTTATGGTGTAACGACCTCTTGTGGTTGTACAGCCTCTGAGTGGACAAAAGAGCCCGTTTTGCCTGGTAAGAAGGGGCAGATAACCGCTGTTTTTGAACCTATGGGACGCCCTTATAGTTTTTCAAAGACGCTTACTGTACGCAGCAATGCAGAACCCAACTCTGTGGTACTTACCATTCGCGGTTATGTTATCCCACGCAATGCGACGGAGAAGGAACTCTATGCTCAACGTTTGGGCGAAATAGGTTTCCGTTCGTTCTACCAAATACTAGGCGAAGTATCTAGCAATACGGTGCAGCACATAGAAGTACCAGTACACAATTTTGCAGAAGAGACGAAGGTGGTAGAGATAAGAGATATGCCCAAGTTCTTCTCTGGAAAGACAAAGTTGAAACTAAAATCTGGCGAGACGGCAAAGTTCAACCTCGAGATGAAGACGAAGAAGATGACAGAGTGGGGGGCACAAAGTGTAGAATTGAAGTTCGCGAGCGGCGAAGCATTGGGAACGCTCTATCTGCACCTCACGCGCGTTGAAGATTTCTCGCATTTATCGGCAAAAGAGCGTGAACAGGCGGCGCATCTCGAAATTCCCGCACCGCAACAAACCTTCGAGGCGTGCAAATCGGGCGAAACCGTAACAAAGGAATACGAGCTCAAGAATGTAGGGAAGATGCCCCTGCAGGTTCGTCGAGTTATTACCAATTGCACGTGTATAACCCACACTTTGGATAAAGAGACAATCCCTGCGGGGCAAAGTGCTAAGCTCTCTTTAACGTTTAACACACAAGGTTATATGGGAGAGCAGAACAGACAGATCTACCTTATAGTCAACGATCCTGTAGAGCCGACACGTATGATAGAATTGATAGGAACGATTCAATAAGTTTTTACCGTAGTTTGTCGTCCTGTGTCGCCATTGGTGATAAGAAGAAGTAGGATTTTATTTATGAGTCTGTTAGCAATAGAAGAAGTGCGCAAGAGTTTTGGTTCTTTCCAAGCCTTGCGCGGAGTAACTTTTGAAGTTCCTGAGGGTAGTATCTATGGGCTTCTCGGACCGAATGGAGCGGGTAAGACAACGCTCATTCGTTGTATCAATCAAATTACAGCCCCCGATTCGGGACAAATCCTCCTAGATGGGCTGCCATTAAAGAGAGAAGATGTCCGCAAAATAGGCTATCTCCCTGAAGAGCGTGGCTTATATAAAAAGATGAAGGTAGGCGATCAAGCCCTCTACCTCTGCCAGTTGAAAGGATTATCGAAGCGAGATGCCATGAAAGCGCTCAAATATTGGTTTGATAAGTTCGAGATCGCTAGCTGGTGGAACAAGAAGGTTGAGGAACTTTCAAAAGGGATGGCGCAAAAGGTGCAGTTCATCGTAACAGTGTTACACGAACCACGTCTGCTCATATTTGACGAGCCGTTTAGTGGTTTCGACCCCATCAATGCTGAACTGCTAAAGAATGAGATTCTTGAGCTACGTAGAAAGGGGGCGACTGTTCTCTTTTCCACGCACAATATGGATTCTGTGGAACGTATATGCGATTCAATAACGCTTTTCAATAAGGGGGCTAATGTGCTTACTGGGGCTGTAGCCGAGGTGCGAGAGCGTTTTTCGGACTCTCGTTTTAAGTTGGGGTATCGTGGAGAACTGGTGGGGTTAAGAGACGCGCTGGGTACAAAATGGCATATAGACGAACTAGAACCCACAGAGTCGCTCCGTTGGGCAATTCTCCAGAGTGATGAAAAAGAGGTGACGAGCAATACGCTTCTTCATGAGATTTTGAAGCACCTAGAAGTGGGGCATTTCTCGCGCGAGATTGCTACCATGAATGATATCTTTATTCGAGTTGTGAAAGAAACGTCGGCGGAATCCAATACCGCAAACAAATAGCAGCCCGTGGCTAAGGAATAAAATAGATGCGTAATATATTACTGATAATCAATCGCGAGATCTCAATCCGCGTGCGTAAGAAGAGCTTTTTGGTATCAACTTTTCTTGTTCCTCTTCTTTTTGCGGGAATGATGGTACTCCCCTCACTACTCATTTTATGGGATAGCGGCAAACACTACACCATAGGCGTAGTGGACAACTCGCATTCTGTAAGCGATTCGCTACACTCCTCCACAAACCTCACTTACGTGCTAGAGCCCGATAGCATTGCCGATATTCAAACCTACTTGCAAGAGAAAAACTATGCAGGGTTGCTCGTGATAGGTAAGGATATCATGACAGATACTAAGGATGTTACTGTATACAGCCTTCGTACTCTTGCTATGGATGCTTCCGAACACGTACAAAGAGACTTGAAGAAAATTGTGCGCAATGACCGAATTGCCAGTTACCAGATCGAGGGGCTTGAAGAAATTCTCAGAAAGGCAGATGTCGATATTGACATGCGTGCAGTGGTTTTCAATGAGAAAGGCGAAGAGGCGGAAACAAACTCTGGGATGGCGCTTGCGATAAGTTATATTTTGGGAGGACTCATTTATGGTTTAATTGCTGCTTCGGGGGGCATGGTCATGAGTGGGGTAATCGAGGAGAAGAACAATCGTATTGTAGAAGTCCTTGTCTCGAGTGTTCGCTCTTTTGACCTGATGATGGGGAAGATTCTCGGAGTTGCTTCGGTATTCCTTATACAAATCGTTTTGTGGATTGTTGTTACTCTTGTGCTTGTCTCTGTAGCGGGCAGTTTGTTAAACATGGGAGCTGGCGAGGTGACTCAAATGGCTTCGTCTATGAGCTCTCTGGATGCAACGGGAACAGGTGCAGGACTTTTGGCAAAGTTCGATGCCAATGGCTCTTTGCAAGAGATCTTGAAGCCCTTACAAAGTATCAATTTCTCTCAATTGATAGTGGTATTCCTCTTTTTCTTTTTCGGTGGGTATTTTCTCTATTCTGCCATGTATGCGGCTATTGGTTCTGCTGTAGAAGAAGCCTCGGATGCGCAGCAGCTCCTCCTACCCGTCACTATCCCGTTACTTATAGGTTTCTTTGTGCTGATGAATATTGGGCGCTCGCCAGACAGTACCTTAGGGTTCTGGTTCTCAATGATACCGCTGACTTCGCCCATTATCATGCCTGCGCGAGTAGCATACGGTGTAGATACGTGGGAGATTCTGTTGTCGGGAGCTATTCTTTTGGTAACGTTTGTCTTCGTTACGTGGCTTGCGGCGCGTATCTATCGTCACGGAATCCTTCAGTATGGTAGGAAGTTTGGTTGGAAGGATATTGCTAAGTGGATGAGACGCTAGCCAAATACTGTTCGATTGTCAATTTATTAGTCTCTGATTAACAGTATTGTAATGGCGTGACTTGATATATCTTTGTGTTGTACAATAACGAAAAGGAATAGAACAACATCGTTGGAATAAGTTAAATTAAAAGTTGTGCATCCGAGTTGAATATGGGTGCAATACAAGATGTTTATTTCTAAGGATGTCGCTCTGGAATTGCATATCATTACCCCAAGCGTACTCTAAGCTAAATCGGATTGCATTGTTTGCACAATTGCGTAATTGTATAAAACTATTTACCTTTGCAGTCTAATTGAGTGGAAGGCGCTGTGTGCGCAACGAGCAAGTGTAACGAGAGATGGAGCAGTTAATTAAGATCGCCGAGCAGGCGTGTGCACAGAATGTGCCTACGTTCCCAAAGTTCAAGAGTGGGGACACAATCACCGTGTCGTACAAGATTAAAGAAGGAAACAAGGAACGTATCCAGCAATATAAGGGAGTTGTAATTCAGATCCGTGGTATCGGTATGAATAAGCGTTTTACCGTACGCAAGATCTCTAGCAACATCGGTGTAGAACGTATTTTCCCCATGAATTCACCCTTTATCGAAAAGATTGAAGTGAACAAGGTTGGGAAGGTGCGCCGTGCGCGTATTTACTACTTCCGCAAGCTCACGGGTAAGCGTGCTAATATCCGTGAAAAGATGACGCGCAACATAGCTACTGAAGCTAAATAAACGGCGAAAAGCTGTTTATTCCAAGAAAAGTATTAACTTTGTGTCGTTAAAAGTTGAGGGGCTCCGTAGCATAACTGAATAGTGCACTTGACTACGGATCAAGAGGTTCCAGGTTTGAATCCTGGCGGAGTCACCAAGAGAGGAGAGGTACAGTTTGTGCTTCTCCTCTTTTTTTTAGCCTGTAAATGTGTTAACTGTACGTGGTAGGTCTTTGTCCTTTTGTGGCAAAGCATACATTATACTCGTTCGCTGCAGAATTTTGTATTATCTTTGCCGCCGAGGAAGAGAAGGTGGGGCGTCAGCCCCTTTTTTTGTAGAATGCGTGTGGATTTATCTAAGGTGGCTACTTGGCTTACGGAGTATCAGGGACTTCCCGATCTTTTTGTCGTAGATATGCGACTCGAAGACGGTGGGGAAACTTTGGTGCTCGAAGCAGATTGCGACTCAAATATTTCTTCTGATCAGTGTGGCGCTCTTTCGGCTTACATCTCCGAGAAGCTCGACGCGGAAGGATATGACGTTGCTCTTATGGTATCTTCTCCTGGATTGACCTCACCGTTGCGCCACATCCGTCAGTTCCAGAAAAATATTGGAGAAACCGTAATAGTGAAAGCGGGGAATGAGAAGTGGGAAGGTCAAATTGTTGCGGTATCGCCAGAGGGATTTACCCTAGAATTCGAGCATAAAGAACGACAAGAAGGAAAGAAACGCCCCGTTTTAGTCCGCCGTTCAAAAGAGTTCCTATTCTCAGGAACACAGGATGTTACAATAAAGTTGGGAAAAAGATAGAGTCACATGAAGAGCTTGGATTTAATCCAGTCGTTTGCCGAGTTTAAAGATCAAAAGAATATAGACCGTGAGACGATGAAGACCATCCTTGAGGATGTCTTCCGTGCCGTGCTGGTCAAAAACTATGGTTCTGACGAGAACTACGATATCATCATCAATGTCGATAAGGGCGACTTCGAGATCTACCGTATCCTAGAGGTCGTTGCAGACAACGAGGTCACTGATGAGAATCGCCAGATCGCCCTCTCTAAAGCACGCCTTGCTGCTGATGATTATGAGATAGGCGAAGAATATACTGAAGAGATAAAATTCGAGCAATTTGCCCGGCGAAACATACTCGCAATACGCCAAAACTTGGCGTCGCGAATCTCCGAAATGGAGCGTAGTAACCTCTACGAGCGTTATCGAAAACGCGTCGGACTACTTGTTTCGGCAGAAGTATACCAGATTCGCAAGCGTGAAATCGTGCTACGAGACGAGGAGGATAACGAGCTTATACTCCCCAAAACCGAGCAGATCCCTTCAGATTTCTACCGTAAAGGCGATACGATACGCGCAGTAGTAGATCGTGTTGAAATAGGAAGAAGTGCGCCATTAGTCTTTGTCTCTCGCACATCGCCACGTTTCTTGGAATGCCTTATGGAGTTAGAAGTCCCCGAGATCTTTGATGGACTGATAACCATCAAGAAAGTGGTTCGCATCCCAGGGGAGCGCGCAAAGGTAGCGGTAGAATCCTACGACGACCGAGTAGATCCCGTAGGTGCATGTGTTGGTATGCGTGGCTCGCGTATACATGGGATTGTTAAGGAGTTGCGCAACGAGAATATCGATGTGATCAGTTACACCACCAATGCGTCGCTCTATGTGACGCGTGCTTTGAGTCCCGCAAAACTGACGACTTTGGAGATCAACGAGGAAACACGTACGGCAGAGGTATACCTACAGCCTGAGGAGGTTTCTCTTGCTATCGGGAAGAATGGTTACAACATTCGCTTAGCGAGCGAATTGACGGGGTATAAAATAGATGTCTTCCGCGATGCTGATCCCGAACAAGAAGACGATTATAACCTCGAAGAGTTTGCTGACGAAATTGAACCTTGGATAATTGATGTCCTGAAAAGTGTCGGCTGTGATACGGCACGAAGCGTTCTAAAGATGTCGCCCGAGTTCCTCGTGCAACGGACGGATCTGGAGGAAGAAACTATCAATGAAGTATTGCAAATCCTTCAAAGAGAGTTCGAATAGTCAACGTAAGTTGTCGTGTTGTATTTTTTGGTAAGAGCTTTATTTAGCGTTGTATGACAGAGAAAAAGAAAAGTCTACGGCTTAGCGCAGTGATGCGCGATTTCAATCTGGGTCTTTCTACGTTGGTTGCTTTCCTAGGGAAGCATGGCATCCAAGTGGAAGAGGATTCTAATGTCAAAATTGACCCCGAGGCCTACGAGTTGATTTTGCAAGAATATGGTACGCCTGAAAAAAAACAAGCAGGCAGTGCGGCGAAAAAGAGTACAACAAGGACATCAAAGCTCCCTGACTCAGCGCCTGCGAATCAAGGCGATGTTGCATCTCATAAGATGGAGGGAGATAAAAAGCCTGCCACTGAAGCCGTCGAAGTTGCCGATTTAGAGAAACCCAAGCTCGATCTGAAGGTTAAGGGGAAGATTCTCCTAGATGAGAAAGAATCTCAGGCGCATCCGCAGGACAAGGTTAGCTCTGAACCAGATAGTAAAACACAGAAAAAGGATTCAGTTCCCGAGCAGCCTACTGAATTAAAAGCCGATTCTGCTGGCACTTTGTCCGAAAAGAAGAAAGAGAAACCAAAGGCAGAGAAGACGCCTGAGGTTATCGAGGCAAGCAAAGAGGAAGAACAAAAAACTGTAGAGGCAAAGAGTAAGCCCACCTCAGAAAGTAAAGTAGAGAGCACAGAACTCCAAAGCTCCTCTACGATCTCTACAACTGCAGATACTAAAGAGGAAACTGTGAAGCCTCCCAAGAGTGCAAAGGTGGAGCGTAAGAATGAAGCACCTAAAGCACAAGATAAGCAAGAGGCTCAGCATCAGGCACAAAATGCCGAAACGCGACTCGAATCGGGAGTAGAGAGTGCAGAGTCTACATCGAATAGGCCTCAGCCGAAGGTGGTTGGTAAGATTGAAATTACTGAACAGACCACAAAGCATGGCAAACATAAACAGTTTGAGGCAAAGGCTGATGTAAAAAAGATGCCAGAAGAGACGCCTAAAACTGTGAATGAAAGTAACGAGACGCCAGTTTTCGCAGAAGAAGCACAGGAAGAAAAGAGAACACAAGCTGAATCGGAGGTCTATCGTACAAATGTTACAAAGTTGGCGGGTACGACCGTAGTTGGAAAAATAGATCTCGATTCGTTAGCAGACAAGACTCGTCGTAAGCCAGAAGCAAGTGCTACTCCTGGAGGCGCAATTCAGAAACGTCGAAGACGGAAGAAAGTCGGGAGTAGTGAGGATGCGCAGCCACAGAATGTGGGGCAGCAGCAATTCCAACAGCGTCAGCAAGGGCAACAGCAAAGAAATAACAACAATGCTCCGCAGCACGAGCAAGACCGTCGTAAAAAGAAGAACAATAAGAAGCAGCAACCTATACCACGTCAGGAGATTACACAAGACGTGGTAAATGAACGTTTGAAGGAAACGCGTGCGCGTCTCGCAGCGCAAAGTCCGCTGTCTAAGAGCGTGAATTATAGAAAAGAGAAGCGGAGTTTACTAGAAGCACGTCGTGAAGAAGAGAATTTGCGCAATGAAGAAGCTCGTAAGACATTGCAAGTAAGTGAGTTCGTTTCTGTAAATGAGCTTGCTGGTATGATGGATGTACCCGTAAACGAAGTCATTGATGCTTGTTTGGGGTTAGACCTCATGGTTTCTATCAATCAGCGTTTGGATGGTGAAGCGCTTGTGTTGGTTGCCGATGAGTTTGGCTACAAAGTAGAGTTTGTAGGTCCTACACTTGAAGATGAGTTAAGCAATGAGGAAGACCGACCAGAGGACTTGAGACCACGTATCCCTATTTTCTCGGTCTTTGGTCATGTTGACCACGGGAAAACTTCGCTTTGCAATAAAATTACCAATCGTGTAAAAAAAGAAGCGGGCGATATCACTCAGAGCATTACAGCAGATATAGTAACACTCGCTTCGGGCGAGCAGATGGTGCTTGTAGATACTCCTGGTCACGAAGCCTTTACGGCTATGCGTTCGCGCGGTGCTAAAATTGCCGATGTGGCCATTATTGTGATCTCGGCAGTTGAGGGGGTTCAGCCCCAAACGGTGGAAGCCATGAACCATGCTGCAAGCAATGGTGTTCACATGGTCTTTGCCATCAATAAGATTGATATGCCCGATGCGAACCCCAAACGTGTTCTAGACGAGCTTGCGAATATGAACTACCTCGTGGAGGAATATGGGGGTAAGTACCAGAGTCAAGAAATTTCGGCAAGACAGGGCATCAATATTGATAAGCTCCTCGAAAAGGTTTTGTTGGAAGCTGGCTTAATGGAGCTCAAAGCAAATCCCACACGGCGTGCTGATGCCGTCGTTCTAGAGTCGTCCAAAGAAAAAGGGCTTGGTAGTTGTGTTAATGTGATAGTACGAAACGGGACGTTGCATAAGGGCGATCGTATTGTGGCAGGGCAGTTTTATGGTAGAGTTCGTTCTCTACACATTCCAGGCGATACCAACAAGAAGGGGGTAGATGCTGTTGGTCCTTCTATGCCCGCAATGGTAATTGGTCTGAATGGTACACCGCAAGCAGGCGACAATTTATTGGTAGTAGAAACCGATAAAGAAGCGCGGGAAATGGCTACCAAGATCGGAAAGATCCGACGTATGCAAGAAATGAGTTCACGTAAACCTATTTCATTGGATGAGATCGGGCGTCGTATTGCGATAGGCAATTTCAAGGAGTTGAACATAATCCTCAAGGCAGATGTCGACGGTTCTGTAGAAGCGCTGTCCGATGCTCTATTGAAGCTATCCACGGAAGAGATTCAGGTGCAAATCATTTTCAAGGGAGTCGGACAAATCACGGAGACCGATATATCGTTGGCAGAGTCTTCCAATGCCGTTATTGTCGGATTCCAAGTACGCCCGAGCGTCGAGGCGAAAAGACTTGCAGTGGAAAAGAATATAGATATTCACCTATACTCCATAATTTACGATGCTATAGAGGAAATCCGCCAGGCGATGGAAGGTATGCTAGCACCAGAAGTTAAGGAAGAAATTTTGGGGACTGCCGAGGTTCGAGAAACGTTCCATATCTCCAAAGTCGGGACAATCGCTGGGTGTATGGTACGTGAGGGGAAGATTCTGCGTGGCTCGAAGGTACGCATCATCCGAGATGGTATTGTAGTATACACTAGCGAACTACTCACTCTTAAACACTTCAAGGATGAAGCTAAGGAGGTTTCTGTCGGACAAGAGTGTGGTATTAGCGTTAAGAATTACAATGATATTAAGGTCGGCGATTTGATAGAAGCTTACCGCGAGACGGAAGTGAAACGAACCCTATAAGGTTTCCTACGCATAAGTTTTACCGATCTAAAAGAATATAGGATACATGAATACAGAGGCGTTGCATGCGTTATCGCCACTAGACGGGCGCTATGAGGCAAAGACAGAGGGATTGCGAAAATACTTTTCAGAGTTTGCCCTTATTCGCTATCGTCTGATCGTTGAAATTGAGTATTTCATTGCTTTATGCGAGTTGCGATTACCCGAATTGGCTTCTTTTCCCAAAGAGAAGTTTGATGAGTTACGCACGCTTTATCTAGATTTTGATGATACGCAAGCGCTTCTGATTAAGGGTGTTGAGAAGCAAACGAATCATGATGTGAAATCGGTTGAATATTACATTCGCGACAAGTTTGCTGAGCTGGGGCTACAGGCCTTTGCTGAATTTGTACACTTCGGACTGACGAGTCAGGATATCAACAATACGGCATTCCCTAGCATGCTAAAAGATGCAATACATGCCGTTTACTACCCTGAGTTACTGGAGGTGCTACAACGGCTGGATGCGCTCGTAAATGCGTGGAGTACGATTCCCATGCTGGCACGTACTCATGGGCAGCCTGCTTCGCCCACAATCCTTGGAAAGGAAATCGGGGTCTATACCTCCCGTTTACGTGTGCAGCTCGAACAGCTCAGAAGTATTCCTGCGCCTGCAAAATTTGGAGGTGCTACGGGTAATTTTAATGCGCATCATGCAGCCTACCCTTCTATTGATTGGGAGAATTTTGCAAATAAATTCGTTAATGAGAAGCTAGGGCTTACACGGAGCGAGGTCACCACTCAGATTGATAATTACGACAATTTAGCCGCAATTTTTGATGCCCTTCGCCGCATCAATACCATACTGATCGATTTCTGCCGAGATATGTGGTCTTATATTTCGATGGACTATTTCCGCCAGACGATCGTTGCAAATGAAGTGGGCTCTTCAGCTATGCCACATAAGGTGAATCCCATAGATTTTGAGAATGCAGAGGGCAATTTAGGCATTGCCAACGCGCTTTTTGAGCATCTCGCTATGAAATTACCTGTTAGTCGTTTGCAACGCGATCTTACAGACAGTACGGTAATCCGCAATATAGGAGTACCACTCGGACACACTCTCATTGCCCTACTTTCAATAAAAAAGGGATTGAGCCGAGTATCTCTACATCAAGAAGTATTGGAGCACGACCTCGAAACACATTGGGAGGTTGTGGCTGAAGGTATTCAAGTAATATTGCGCCGTGAAGGGGTCGCTAGTGCCTACGAATTGTTGAAAGACCTTTCTCGACGCGATATCCGCCCCAATCGCGAAGCGGTAGAAAATTTCATCGCCAATTTAAATGTAAAAGCTTCGGTAAAGGAAGAGCTTAGAAAGCTCACTCCGTTTACTTATACAGGAATTCTACCGCATATCTTGAAGTCTACCGACGAGAAATGAAAGATTTGAAGCGTTTGCTGCGTTACTTGTTACCGTTCAAGTGGCGCGCCTTGGCGAATATTCTCTTTAATGTATTTGGAGCTTTCTTCTCGCTTTTCTCGCTCTCTCTATTGATCCCGTTCCTTGGGGTCTTGTTCGGCACTATGCCGTTAGTTGAGGTAAAACCTGAGTTTCATCTCAATCTAGAGTCGGTATCCAATACGCTTTATTTCTATATTAGCGAAGTAATCAGACTCTACGGGAAAGAGATTGCTCTCTTTGTAGTCATATTTTTCGTCGCAATTAACGCGCTGTTGAAGAACCTATTTACCTATTTGGCGTCGTGGCATCTTGCCCCAATCCGACTTGGTATTGTTCGCAATTTGCGCAATCAGTTATTCTATAAAATATTGCATCTCCCGCTCGGCTACTATACAGAAGAACGAAAGGGAGACATAATGAGTAAGATGGCAAACGATGTAGGGGAAATTGAATACTCTATTATGCGTTCCATGAGTATGTTCTTCAAAGAGCCCGTTGTTATAATCGTTCATTTTGTTGGCTTACTCCTTGTGAGCGTAAAGCTCACATTATTCGTGCTAGTCTTATTGCCATTGTCTGGGTTAATCATAGGACGAATCGGTAAGAATTTGAAACAAAGCTCCTCGCGTACTCAGCAAATGCTGGGGGGCATTTTCTCCCTCATTGAAGAGACCTTGGGCGGTCTGCGTATCGTAAAAGCGTTTAATGCAGAAAAGAAGAGTTATGAGCGCTTTGTAAAAGAGAATGGTGAATATACGCGCATGGCTTTGCACATCAATCGTCGCCAAGATCTTGCTAGCCCTTTGAGCGAATTTTTAGGAACAGTGGTTATGGGTTGCGTACTATGGTATGGCGGCAGTTTGGTCTTCTCTCCAGAACACGCGATTAGCCCTGAATCGCTTATCGGTTACATGGGATTGTTTTATATGATATTAAATCCTGCAAAGTCATTTTCTTCGTCCTATTTTAGCCTACTAAAGGGTTTTGCTTCTGCAGAACGTATTGATACGATTCTTGACGCAGAGAATCCGATAAAGTCGCCCGAAAATCCGTTGCCAGCTCCTGCATTTAATACTTCTATAGAGTATCGAGATGTTCATTTTACGTACGATCAGAGAGAAATCCTGCACGGGGTCTCGCTCTCTATTCAGCGCGGAATGACGGTTGCTCTTGTCGGACAATCGGGGGCGGGAAAAACCACTTTTGTTGATCTCTTGCCTCGCTTCTATGATGTATCAGGCGGGGCTATATATATTGATGGGCACGATATTCGAGAATACAAAGTCGAGGATCTGCGTGCTTTGATGGGAAATGTTAATCAAGAACCGATTCTATTTAACGATACGGTTTACAACAACATAACGTTTGGGGTAGAGTCTGCAACGATGGAAGAGGTAATACGTGCTGCGAAGATTGCCAATGCGCACGAGTTTATAATGGAGACTGAGGCAGGCTACGAAACGAAAATAGGAGATCGTGGATCGCGTCTCTCAGGAGGACAACGTCAACGATTAAGTATAGCACGTGCGATATTGAAGAACCCGCCAATTATGATACTCGATGAGGCTACTTCTTCTTTGGATACCGCTTCAGAACGCCTTGTGCAGGAGGCGCTTGAACATCTCATGGAGAACAGAACTTCTATTGTGATTGCGCACAGACTCTCTACAATTAAGCGCGCAGATCTGATTTGTGTGCTCGACGATGGCTATATTGTAGAGCAAGGAAAGCATGAGGAACTTCTTGCTCAGGGCGGAATTTATGCACGCCTATACAGCATGCAAATTTGGTAGAAACCAACTGTCAATTTCTTAACTTTGTTGAAGACCTAGTCTGCTACTAGGTTCGTGTTATAAGCGGAAGAGGAAGTGGAAAATTCGGATGACTTATTCCGGTTCATAACGGCACTCAGGGCGTATACTTCCTACGACTTGAGCGATTATTCCGATCGCTCACTGCGCCGAAGACTCTACAAAGTCCTTGACGATCAGAGAATTACAATAGACGAACTGCTTGCTCAACTTGCCAAAGATCCCAGTTACGGCGAGCAGCTGGTCGAGGCGATTACGGTTAATACTAGCGAACTGTTCCGCGATCCTTCCGTCTGGCTTCTTTTGCGTTCGCGCATTTATCCCAAATTCAAGGCGCAAACATATCTCAATGTTTGGCATGCTGGCTGTTCTATGGGGCAGGAGGTCTATTCAAACTTGATGTTGCTCAATGAACTCGGACTATACGAGAAAGCCCGTGTCTATGCGAGCGACATCAATGCAAAGATTATACAAGCCGCTCAAAAAGGTGAGTA
Organism: Bacteroidia bacterium; assembly: GCA_905373475.1. Classification (GTDB taxonomy): domain Bacteria; phylum Bacteroidota; class Bacteroidia; order Bacteroidales; family CAJPTX01; genus Bacteroides_D. The sequence goes on from CAJPTC010000007.1 coordinate 23,525, forward strand.
TCGTTATCGCTTTAATCTCTCTTACCTAGATAATTTCGATCTGGTAATCAATACGAACCCTCTGAATTATGAAGAAAAACTCTCGATACCCTATTCAAAATATTTCAATATAGACGAAGCAAGAGACCTTATAACGATTCATCCCTCGTTAAGACAGAAACCAACCTTTAGATGGAATGATCTCGTTAAAGGAGTTAACCCCTTCTTTGTCCGATATGATGTCATTTTTTGTCGAAATGTCTTGATTTACTTTAACGCTTCGCTACAGAATCGCCTCTTTGAGATGTTTTATCGTAATTTATACCCAGGAGGCATTTTGGTGCTCGGTGCTCATGAATCTATTATTGGCTCATGGGCTAACAAATTTGAGAGGTTGTCGCAGGTGTATGTGCGTAAAGATTGAAGCTGATGAAGGAAGTGTTTTTACGCGTAGTTGAGGCACTACGTAGTTTGTGGGTTAGGGTGCGAGTCCGTCTCCTGACCATGGGGAGTCTCATCGTATTCCTCGGAATATGTCTCTTCATCTTCGAGCGCATGGTCTATTCCGAATCGCATGAGCAGCTGAGTAGAACCCTAGAGAGTTTTGCAGAGAAATTTTCTCAAACGCTCGAAATGCTGGATCTTGACTTGAAGAATTTGGACACCGTAGAACATGCACGTTTACGTTCTCTATTCCGAGATCCTATGTACGGCGATACGGGGTATCCGTTTGTTGTACAGATGACAGGCAAGATTGATTTCCATTTCTTCCGCGACGGAGATCGCCTTTCGCGCGAGGTCATGGATCAGATGGCTTCGGCTCCTAGCCGACGAGGGAGTCTACGGATCAATTTCGACGGTGGGCAGACACAAGAACGTGAGATAATATTTACCTACGTTCGCGAACTAGATTGTTTTCTTGCTATTGAAGTCTCCGATGCTGTGTTTGATGCGACTTTGAACGGAATTCGTATATACAGCTGGGCATTATTTATTTTTGGTAGTCTTCTGGTGTGGCTAATGCTGAGCTATTATACGCATCGCGAAACTCGATTCCTCAAGTCTTTGCGCTCGGACTTGTCGGCTCTTGCAGAAGGAATCTTGCCAGAGCAGGTTGCATTTCGAGGACAAAAAGAGGTAACGCAGATTGTAGATGCTCTCAAACGTCTTATAGATGGACTCTCAAATACTACTGCTTTCGTAAAACATTTGGCTATTAACGATCTTACCCAAGAATATACTCCTATGGGAGTAAGAGATGAATTGGGGAATTCGCTTCTTGAGTTAAGATCTGCTCTACAGAAGCAAGAAATTGAGGCAGGACATATAAAGGAAGAGGAACGAATCCGGAGTTGGAGTAATGAAGGGTTGGCTGAATTTGCAAAGTTGCTTCGTGAAAATAGTAACGATATCGCTCTCTTGGCAGACGTCATCTTAAAACGTATAGTAAACTATTTGGAGGCTATGCAAGGCGCATTGTACATGGCAGAGGAACGCAAAACAGGGACTGTGTTGCATTTGGTCTCGGCATTTGCTTACAATAGAAAGAAGTTTCTCAAGCAGGATCTTAAGTTGGGTGAAGGGTTGGTTGGAACGTGTGCTATTGAGCGGGAATTGGTACACATAGACGTTTTACCTCCTGAGTATTGTGAAATCACCTCGGGAATAGGCAATGTCCCTCCTAAAGAACTATTACTGGTACCGTTGAAAACAGATGACGCTCTATTAGGAGTTCTGGAACTGGCTTCCTTAAAAGGTTTTGCTCCCTATATGGTTGCTTTCGCACAACTACTCTCGGTAAGTATTGCGCAAACTTTGCAGCAAGTACAGACCAATCAGCGCACAGCAGAGTTGCTCAAACAGTCGCAGGAACAGCGTGAAGCGATGCGTTCGCAGGAAGAGGAAATGCGCCAGAATCTAGAAGAGATGCAAGCAACGCAAGAAGAAATGACTCGCAGAACGCAGGAATATGAGGTACTTTCCTACGTACTAGAGCAAGCTACTTTCTATGCCGAATTCTCGGAGGAGGGACTGCTCTTACAAAGCAATCAAAAATTAAAAGAGTTCTTGCATCAACTCGGATTTGCAGAACAAACAGAATTACGAATTCTAGATCTTGTTGAGGTGGAAAATAGCGTTACTGAACAGCACGCAGAGACCTTGACCTCCAGTTGGAAGAATATTCTTGCAGGAGTTTCGCAAACCTTTGTGTTGAGATTCAGGACAGAAAAGCCTGCACTGCTTTACGCCGCATTCACCTCACTTGCACGTGACGGAGGGAGTCGGGTTTACATGTTAGCACAAGATATTGCGAATCTCTTCCCTAATGGCGAAAAACAACCAACGAAACCAGAGGAGTATAGGTAGAGATGTTTACACCCAATGTCCAAGATTTGAGCATCAAGGAGATACGAGCTATTATTGCTGCGATCCGAGTTGGACATGGTGACGATTTCTCTGATTTCAATTTAGGCGTTTTGAGCAGGCGTGTGGCAATAGCCATGAATCGCTTGGGCGTTAGGCAAACAGAGGTGTTCTGCCAGATGCTACAAGGCGGCGATCTGCTATTCTACAAGCGCCTTCTTGCCGAAATAACTCCCCCTACTACAGAACTTTTGCGAGATCCCTCTTTTTGGCTACATCTCCGTGAAGACGTCCTCCCAAGCTTGAACTCTAAAAATGAGAAGCTAAAAATCTTACAAGCTGCATACGACACTGGAGAGGAATTGTATTCTTTGCTAATTGTTCTAGAAGAGCTGAAGCTACGTGCAGATGTAGAGCTCACCTCTGTTTATTTAAGCGAAGATACGCTGACGCAAATCCGTAATTGTAAGCTACCATCTCGGAGACAAGAGGTAGATAAGGCAAATTTTGCGCGCTTTGAAGCTTCTGTCCCGTACGAGCAGTATATTTCAAGTGTAGCCGATACGGTACAGTTTCGTAGAGAATTGCTTGCCGATGTGCATTTCTTGCGGCTTGCTCCCGTTTTTAACTTACCAGCAGACCCGAAGTACCATCTTATTCTTTGTCGCAATCAATTCCTTTATTTTAATCCGCAGCTAGGTATCAGAAATATGCAGAATCTGTTTGACCGACTCCGTGGTGGCGGAATACTTGTTCTAGGGGCAAAAGAATGCTTGGATAGTTATCAGAATGGTAGTACATTTACAGTACTCAACCGCGAGGAAAGTATATATAGAAAAAGAATATAGTGACAGGACGTTATAAGGCAGTCGTTATAGGCGGCTCTGCGGGTAGTTTTCAGGTTGTGGTGCGAATATTACAGTCGCTCCCAACCTCTTTTGCTTTGCCTGTCATTTTGTGTCTACACCGCTTGAAACACGTCCGTTCGGGCTTCGATGAAGCCCTGTCTCTCCGTTCTTCGATTCCCGTAATAGAACCAAACGATAAAGAGACCATACGTTCTGGAATTGCATATTTAGCGCCTTCAAATTACCACCTATATGTTGAACTCGGAAATCGTTTTTCTCTCTCTACAGAGGAGGTCGTAAATCATTCGCGCCCCTCAATAGATCTGACTTTTTTTTCCGTGGCTCGCGTGTACCGCGAACATGCATTAGGTATAATTCTCTCAGGGGCAAATAGAGATGGCGCTTTGGGCTTGCAACGTCTGAAAAAAATGGGTGGTACTGCAATTGTGCAAGATCCGAGAGAGTGCGAAGTCCGTACAATGACTGAAGCCTCCTTGCAACTTACGACTGTCGATGCCATTCTAACAACAGAGGGAATAATAAAATATTTGGAAGATTTGAGGTTGTAACTAATGAGTAAGAGCGAAGTGAACCGTTTGCGTAGCATTCGGCAATATCTATTGATTGGACTCTCTTTCCTATTTAGCGGCGGGATAGCCCTGCTTGCCTACAGCCCCAGTAATGGCTTGACTGTAAGTTACGGATTCATAATAGCATTGGCTTTAGGATTGAATGTCTTGCTGATTTACCAAATTCAAGTCATTTGGACGGAGATAAACCGACGCGTGCAGAGCGAGAAGATGATTCAGGCTCTGATGACAAAACGCGAAGAATTGGAAAAAGAATTAAGAGCCTTATATGCTGAAAAAGAACAAGAGAACGTGGATACGCGGAATGCAGATCAATTGCTAGAAGACCTCGTCTCTGAAGTTCAAGGAAGTGAATTCCAGACTTATGTCGATTCATATTTCCAAATTGTTGGCAAGGAGTGGCAACTTATGCAAGGTTTGCTCTTTATGCGTCAAGAAGACGATGTCTTTCGGAAGGTTGCTCACTATGCTTACTATAGCAATGAATCGGATCTCCAGTTTGTGAGTGGCGAAACTCTTTTAGGGCAAGTTGTAAAAGAGGGGAAACCGCTGTACATCGATCATGTTGAAAGCGAAAGCATTGTGGTTGCTTCGGGAACGGGAAGCTGTATGCCTTGTAGCGTATATATAGTCCCTTTCGCAGAACGGGAGAAAAAGTGCAATGGTGTTTTTGAGTTGGCTTTTGTAAAGCCTTTAGACGAAAAGGAGCGCGAGTTGCTAGCCCGCTTTACAGAACGCATATCTGTTGAAATAGAAAAGAAGGCGTAAATGAAACATGTTACGATATGGTCAGAATTAAAATTCTGGCATTGGCGTTTACGTAGCCGAGAGATTGGGGTAGCGCTTCTGCTTTTTTGTCTGAGTTTCTTCCTTGTAATACTCAGCTGGATTCTAGCGGCAGATGCTCTCAATGGAGAATTTACAATGGCTTCGCTCTTCTCCTTGCATCTTCGTCAGCCTATTTTATTCCTTACAGATTTTTTTCCCGTATTTATAGGTTTTGGTTACCTATTCCTTCAGTCGCGTAATACAACTCTTATTATCGAATTGGAGAAAGAGAATGAGGCACAGAGCCAGAGCATTGAAGAAAAGGCTGATTTTGCCATGGCTATCGGCGATGGGAAATACAATGCCACTCTTGCGATACAAGATCTTGAGAACGACCGTTTGGGACGATCCTTACTCCGAATGCGCGACAACCTGTTGGCGAATACTCAAAAGGAAAATGAGCATTCGTGGGTTACGCGCGGGAAAGATGAAGTGGCTTACGTCCTTCGTATGTATACCAATTTGCAAGAGTTAGGCTATGAAGTCTTGAAAAAGTTGGTTGCTTACATAAATGTGGTACAAGGAGGACTTTTCCTGTATGACGAAGAGAAACAGAGGCTTTACGGTCTTGCTACCTACGCATATAACCGCGAAAAACTAAATCATCTGGAGTTTGCATTGGGTGAAGGTCTCGTTGGACAATGTGCCTACGAGCGTGGAATTATCCATCGCACGGAAATCCCTGATGATTATTTTACAATCACATCGGGAATTTTAGGTGATGCGCGTCCGAAGAGTATTCTTCTTGTACCTCTAATCACCGATGAACGTCTACAAGGGGTTATTGAATTTGCATCGCTGAGTGAAGATTTTAACGAGCGCGACATACACTTTCTAGAAGAGGTCGGTGAGACCGTAGCGCGCGTCATTTTCAACTTGCGTATAAGTCAAAAGACAGAGGCTTTGTTGCATGAAGCGCAACAAATGACTCGCGAGTTACGGACGAACGAGGAACTTTTGCGACAGAATGCTGAGGAGATGCAGAAAACGCACGAAGAGCTAGAGCGTTCAAATGTCCAGCTAGAAGCCAAAATTACAGAAGCCGAGAATGCACAAAAACGACTTCATTCTCTCTTAGAAAATGCGAGCGAAGTAATTACGATATATGATAGAACTCAGAAAATAACCTACATCAGTCCCTCTGTCACGAAAATCTTGGGCTATACGCCGCAAGAGATGATAGACGGAAAGGATCGTGAGCGTCTGACACAGGAAGGTGTCCGAATTTTGCATAAAACATTCGAAAGTCTGATAGAGAACCCTCACGTCCCCGTCACTTATCAATACATCTTCATGAAAAAAGATGGCGTGAAGGTTTCGATGGAGGTTACTGGTCGGAATTTATTGGAAGACCCAGCTATACGCGGCATCATACTCAATTCGCGAGACATAACCGAACGTGTGCGCGCCGAGAAAGAGGAGCGAATGAAGAGTAAGATGCAGTCGCTCTCGGAGAATTCCGTAGATATGATCGTCCGTCTGAATACGGAAGGACAGTTCTTTTATGCTAACCCCATTGTCTCTCGCTTCTTTGGAGTCACCGTTAGTGAGGTTGTCGATAAGAATCTACAGGAGGTCGCAATGCCTGAAGTTCTAAGAGCGAGTATTCAAGATGCATTGCACGAGGTCATACAAAGTCAAACAAAGTGGGAACACGAAGTCTCGATAGAGCGAGAGGGAGAGCAGTTGATTCTAAAGTTGTTAGCAATTCCAGAATTTGAAGACGGAGTACTTGAGACGATCCTATTAGTAGGGCATGATGTGACCGAGGCCAAACGAATTGAAAATGTAATCCAAGAGAAGAACCATAAAATCCAAGAGAGTATCAACTATGCAAAGCGCATACAATCGTCTATACTGCCCGATACGAAACTGATTCAGCAATATCTCCCAAAGTCCTTTATGTACTATGCTCCGCGTGATGTGGTCAGCGGAGACTTCCCCTGGTTTTTTGTAAAAGATGACTACCTTTACATAGCCGCGGTTGATTGTACAGGGCATGGTGTGCCAGGGGCGCTGCTATCCTTTATCGGCTTCTTTACGTTAAACAACGTAGTGGATCACGATGCGTCTTATAGTGCGGGTAAAGTGCTGGATTTGTTGCATGCTGGGGTTAGGAAAACATTACGTCAGGAACGCGCAGAGGCGGATGCGCGCGATGGGATGGACATCGCACTGTGTAAGATAGACTTGAAGCGTATGCATTTGGAGTTTGCAGGAGCACACCGTCCCTTGTATCTAGTTCGAGATGCCGAACTGGAGGAACTAAAGGGGGATAGGCGTGCTATTGGCGGTATTCCGAATCCGCGGAAACCAGAAGGTGAGTTTACAAACTATAGCATTGATCTGCATACTGGCGACAGAATCTTTTTCTTCTCAGACGGACTCCCTGATCAGCAGGGCGGCGAGAATGGCATGAAGAAATATAGTCCACAACATATACGCGAAGTCTTGCTTGAGAATCGGAAACTCTCGATGCCACGTTTAGCTCAATTTATAGAGGAAGATTTCTTACGCCATCGAGGCGACTGGCGACAGATGGATGACGTCTTGTTGATTGGTATAGAGTTTTAGTTCAGGCGAGTATCGAAAGTAAGAGTAGAGATGGCGGAGGCGAAACTGTGCAGCTATTTGCAATATGTAGAACGTGAGTACCAACGTTTAGGAGGCGGCGAGGTGATGCTTGCTTACGAGGGCGAGGTGTCGCAGTCGTTAATTTTGTCATTAACGGGGCTAATAGAGCTTGAAATCGTAAAGTCTGGAGAAGATGCTAAGCTCCAGAAACAGCTGTTCCATACGCTAGTAGAGGGACTACAAAATATCATGAAACATGCTGACCCTATTGAAGGGGAGCGGATGACGATGTTTAGTGGTCGTGGTGTCGTTATGTTAATACGTACGCCAGTATGTTATTATGTCTTGGTTGGTAACATTGTCTTAAGCAGTCGTGTTCCTGACATGCGCGCGCGTCTTGACACGCTAAAAAATGCGAACGATGATGAACTCAAGGCTATGCACAGAGCCAGCTTGCGTGGGAACGAGATTTCTGAAAAAGGAGGTGCTGGTTTGGGATTAATCGATATGGCGCGCAAGGCGCAAGATATCGATTATAGGTTTGAGGTAATAAATGAGGAACGCCAATTCTACCTCCTAGAGGTAAAGTTGAAGCGTTAGTTATAAACGAAATAAAAAGGAGAGAGAAAGGAAGATGGAGGTTATCAAAATACAGGGGACAGACGATACTCCTACGGTGATTCTAGAGGCTGACAAGGGACTATTTGAGATATCTGGTCGCTCGCTGCCAGAAGATGTAACGGCGTTTTATGCCCCAGTTTTAGCATGGCTCAAAGACTATGCTGCAAATCCTAACCCTAAGACGGTATTTACCTTCAAGCTTGTGTATTTTAATACGGCAAGTTCGAAGCTTCTACTCGATATCTTGGTGAAGCTGGAAGAGATTCATAGTGACGGGAAGGACGTCTTGATTAAATGGTGTTATCCTGAAGACGACGAAGATATGAAAGAGGCAGGGGAAGAGTATGCTGAAATTGTTGACGTCCCCTTTGAACAAGTGCCATACGACGTCGTATAGAATACATAATGCAGGTTATTTGTGCGCATAGCTAGAAGAGAAAGAGCTGGATAAAGAGTGCGTTGATATTTGGTTAGTGTTTTATGAGTGAAGAAATTTTAAAGGCCTTGATGCAACTCTTCGCCATTATTGCGAAGCAGGACGAAGGGCTTGGAGAAAGTGAGCGCGAATATGTTGAAGCGTTCTTAAAGCAGCAAATCAACGCAGAGGCTGTTGCCGAATATTTAGCCTTGTTTGACGGATATGTCAGCGACGATAAAGGGGGAAGTGGGAGTAAACTTACCTCTGTAAAAGATTCTGTCCGTATCCTAGGGATCTGCAAGAAGATCAATAAAACACTAACGCAGAAACAAAAAGTCGTTGTTCTAGTACGTCTTTTTGAATTGGTCAGTGCAGAAGGGAAATTCAGTGAACAACGTATGGCTATTATCAATACCGTTTCAGAGGTATTTAAGGTAGAGCCTGAGGAGTTTGCGGATATCGAGACCTTCGTTCTGAGTAAGGATTTACTGACATTAACGCGCCCAACTATACTGATTATACACGCGAACGAACTTTGTGAACACGAGCACGACGATGCGGCGCACTGCAAGGAAATTCGTGTAGATTCTCTAGATCTGCCTTTGGCAATCCTACGCATAAAATCGGAAGATCTTTATTTTCTGCGCTATACAGGACATGAAGATCTTTACCTCAATGGTTTGTCAATACATAATCGGCGGATTTACCTCTTTGCCAATGGGAGTAGTATAAAATTGCCGAAGGGGAAGCCCATCTATTACACAGATGTGGTCTCGCATTTTATGGTCGATTTGAGTTTGACCCCTATTTCGTACGTTGTCGATAATATCTCCTACCGTTTCCCAAATGGTGCTTTAGGGCTGAGAAATATTTCCTTCTCTGAAGAACACGGTCGATTAGTGGGCATCATGGGAGCGAGCGGAGCAGGGAAAACGACGCTCTTAAATGTTCTATCTGGAGCTTCAACACCTTCGGAAGGCGAAGTAAGAATCAATGGTCTAGACCTGTATAAAGACAAGGAACATCTTGAAGGAACAATTGGAGTTATCCCACAAGACGACCTATTGATTGAGGAGCTGACGGTTTTTCAGAATTTGTATTACAGCGCAAAACTCTGTTTCCGCGATAAAAGTGAGAAAGAGCTTTGTGAATTAGTAGATCGTACGCTTGCCAGTCTCGGGCTATTGGAGCGTAAAGATCTTAAGGTTGGATCGCCTCTGAACAAGATGATCTCTGGTGGACAACGAAAGCGTCTCAATATTGCGCTTGAGTTGATAAGAGAACCATCTATTCTATTTGTAGACGAACCCACCTCGGGATTGTCGTCGCGCGATTCGGAGAATGTAATGGATTTGCTCCGAGAGTTGACGCTCAAGGGGAAACTTATCTTTGTTGTAATACACCAGCCATCATCGGAAATCTATAAGATGTTCGATGATATGCTGATTCTCGATACTGGAGGCTATTTAGTCTATTGGGGCAATCCTGTCGAAGCCGTAATGTATTTCAAAAAGGCTGATGCACAGGTTAATAGTGATGTTGGAGAGTGTCCGACTTGTGGGAATGTGAATCCCGAATTGATTTTCAATATCATAGAGTCTCATGTTGTAGACGAGTTTGGTCGTTATACGCCTAAAAGAAAGGTGCCTCCGCAGCGCTGGGAAGAGATCTTTAAGGAAGCAAAACCGCCTGTACATGTAAATGAGGAGTCTGTGCCTCCGCCTAAGTCCTTGAATATTCCTTCTCGATTTAGGCAGTTCCTGATCTACACTGCGCGTGACTTTCGCTCTAAGATTAGCAATACGCAATATATCGTATTGAATTTGTTAGAGACGCCAGTGTTAGCTTTTATATTGGCGTATGTAATACGATATATTCCCGATCCGAACTCTTCTGTATATGTTTTCAGAGAGAATGAGAACATACCTATATATATTTTCATGTCACTAATCGTCGCTCTATTTATCGGACTGACTGTTAGTGCTGAAGAAATATTCAAGGATCGGAAGATATTAAAACGGGAGCAGTACTTAAACCTGAGCCGTACCTCTTATCTTTTCAGTAAAATATTCATTCTACTGGTTCTCTCTGCCATACAAACTTTGTCTTTTGTACTGATCGCCAATAGCATATTAGCGCTCCGGGGGTTGAACATGGAGTATTGGCTGATTTTGTTTTCAACCGCCGTTTGTGCCAACCTGATAGGATTGAATATCTCAGCTACGTTTAATAGCGCTGTTACCATATACATAGTCATCCCGCTCTTGATGATCCCTATGATGGTACTCTCGGGGGCAATGTTTTCATTTGAAAAGTTAAATCGTGCCGTTGGTAGCTTCGATCGTGTTCCCATAATTGCCGAATTTATGCCTACTAAATGGGGGTACGAGGCTCTCGTTGTGCTCCAGTTTAAGGACAACGAGTTCCAGCGCCACTTCTATGATATGGAAAAAGTGGAGCGTAATGCAAACTATAAGACGGTCTATCTGCTCCCAGAATTACAAAAGCGCCTAGAGTATTGTATTGATAATTGGGGGCTGCGCGATAGTGCTAAAGTCGCAGAAAAGATGCGAGACGCATTGGCTGTTCTGCATCGCAGCCTCCAGCGTGAGCATGATGTAGAAGCTGTGGAAATTCCGTATGACTATCTCTCGGCTCTGAATTACGACAGTGTCTCTGAAGAAGCGCTCTATGAAACGGTTGGTTACCTAGAACAGTTGCAAGAGAAGTACGCGAAAATATTCGGCGAAAAGAATAAACAACGGGATGCAATTGTTTCACATCTCATGGCAACAGAACCTCAGTTGTATGAAGCGAAGCGTGCTGCATACCATAATGAAAGTGTTGCAGACTTGGCACAGAAAGTGTTTGAAAAGAATAAAATCTTACAGTTCAAGGATCAACTCGTACAGCAGTATGACCCTATTTACCGTGACCCCATCCCTAATTCCTATTTTGATATTGGAGCGCATTTTTTAGCGCCCCGTAAACACTTTATGGGGCATTATTTCGATACCTACTGGTTCGATCTTACGATTCTGTGGGTAATGAGTGCTTTCCTTTATTTGTCTCTGCATTTGGAGTTGCTGAGACGGATTGGAAATCTTTTTGCAATTTTGCGTAGAGGCTTCAAAAAACAACGATAAGAGTGGCGTGTTACCATTCGTTTGGAACATCGTTTGTGGTTAGAATAAAGAGGACTATGAGAGTAGAAAAAACGATAATTTATGCTTTTGCATTGGCAGGTCTTCTATTAGGAGGATGTCAGTGCTCGCGGACTGGTCCAGATGTATCTCAGGATTTCAATATACCAGATTCGCTTAAAGACAAGCAAGAGGTTGAGTTGTCTGAGGGGGTCACCGAGAAAATGGTTGAAAATATATCTTCTCCTGTTGAGACAGCTGCGCTTATCAAACGCCTGAAAGTACCGTTCAATAAGGACTTCCTAATCTCTACCGACGTAGCAGATCATCTCAATACGAATTTTGAAAAGGCGTTGGGACTTGGACTGTATGGAACAGATTTGGGGTATCTCAATATGTACGAGAAAACCTCGAGTGTTCTGAACTATATTTCTTCTGTAAAGTCGCTTGCCGATGGAATTCAAGTGGGGCAGTTCTTTGATTTTGCTACGTTAAAACGCCTTGCTTCCAACAATGAGAATCTTGACTCTCTGATTTATATCTCGCAGCAGAGTTACAACAAGATTGATCGGTATCTCCGTACTACCAATCGTGCTTCTTTGAGTGTCGTCATTGTAACAGGTGTGTGGATTGAGGGGATGTATCTGTCTACGCGCGTTGCTCAGATTACAAAGAACCGGAAAATGGAGGAGAGTGTGGCAGATCAGAAAGTGGTTTTGGCAACCTTAATACCCATTTTACGCGTATACGAACGGGATCAGGATATCAAAGGCTTGGCAGACCGCCTAGAGTCTTTACGAGAGTTGTACGACGAAGTCCGGATTACGTATGAACAGGGAACGCCTGAAACTAGAATAGTAGATGGTAAATTGGTGGTAGAGCAAAAGGATAAGCAAATTGTTGATTATTCGCCCGAATTGATGCAACAGCTTATGAACGAGATAATCTCGATACGTACTGAATTGATAACACCTAAGGGGTAAAAGATTATGAAACGAGTATTGTTAGCGGCGGTTGTGCTGCTCTCTTTGATATTTGCTCCAGGGCTGGCTTTCGGTCAGTCAGAAGATGAACTTTTGGATATTTGTGGCGCCTTGGCTGGTTCTGAGGCAACTTATCTGCGCGATTTTAAGATTCGTCTGGATGCGGCGGATCCGCCACCTATTCAACGCTATCCGATAGTCTTGAAGAAGGGGAATCGTTATCGTTTTTCAATAGCGAGCTCGAAGGACTTTGAGGGTACGATGAAGTTGGAATTGTTTGATAGTAACCGATTGATGGCTACAACAAATAATCCAGCTACGGGGCAAGATTTCCCGTCCTTTGATTACATCTGTACAAAAACAGGCGCGTATCACCTCTTCTTCTCATTTAAGGATGGGAAAGCAGGCATGGGGGTCGGAGTACTATCCCTATTAGATGGGGATAATTAAAGGATTCTTATATGAGAATAGAGATTGCGGCGGGTGCTGTTGTCGGTGCAATACTTCTCCTTTTCATCTTTATTTACACAGGGTGCCAGAGAAGTGCAACTTCTTTGCAGGAGACTTTGGGGCAAGAGAAGCAACTTGTCTCGCCGTTAGAGCTGGGACTCGATGTTGTTAATTCGGCTTGTGCGCCTTCGAGTGTTGTGTCGCCTGTCGCATTTTACGATTTGTTCGATTTAATGCGTATTGGGGCTGAAGGTGAGATAAAGCAGCTGCTTGAGCAATATCAGATGTCTTTTGATGCACAGGCGCAAATAAAGAAATCGATCTCTTCTGCCTATTTCTTGCGTCTCGCTGATGTCTGGGCGGATATTTCTAGAGAATTCAGCTCATGGTATGGAGACACGATCAATTCGTGCGGTTATATGTTCCATAGTTTGCCATGGGAGGATGCGGAAGATGCCATGTCTAGCATCAACGGCTGGATTGATGAAATGACTCAAGGCGAGTTACCCGACTATTTCTCTCGTGAAGGCTATCAACCATTTGTTGAAAGTGAGGTTCTTTTTACGAATGCAGCAAAGTTTATTGCTGGTTGGAAGCACCCTCTTAATAAATACGAAGAAGGGGTTTTCCATCAGCGTCCCGATATGGATAATCCGTATGCAGAGGGTACGCAGCGTGTGGAAACCTTTGTGAGCAATTCCAGTTGTGAGGGATGGTATGCTGAAAATGAGAACGAACAGGTTCTTGCCCTTCCGTACGAGGATGCAGCCTATCGTTTGATGATAGTACTGCCACGCAATCCGATTCAAGCTGAACGTCCATGGGAAGCGTACTCACATGATAGGTTGAAAGAGCTTGAGGCAGGGTTGCAGAAGGTTTCAAGTATAGATGTTCATTTAGTGAAATTCCAGACGACGGAAAATGTCTATTTGAGTGTACCAGAGTCAGAGCTGGAAGATGAGGGAGCGAATATTACTGGAGTATTTGCTAACCTGCGACATCTCTTTACAACCCCTGCAAGTTATCCGAAGATGTTTACAGAGCCCGCTGCGATAGATTTAGCTCCGATAATGCAGGAATGTATGTTTGAGATTACAGCAGAGGGGAGTGTTAGTGAGGAGAATGGTTTGCCAGAAGGGGCTTTACCTGAAGTAGAGCTTTCTGCTAATGCGGCGCATTCTTTTGTAACAGATCGTCCTTTCCTTTATATCCTTTACAGAGAAGATTTGGGAATAGACAATGCTCTATTTGTAGGAAGCTATGAGTAGTTTTCTACTCTAGGTAGAAAAGAAAGGGAGTCCTAAGCAGGGACTCCCTTTCTTTTTTCGTTGAGGAACAAAAATAAACTACCAAAGAGCAAAGGGCAGGTGTTGGTAAAAGCAAGTAGTGGGTAGCGTCTGAAAAAGTGTGTAAGCTACTGTTTGCGTCATGACAAAAGCGAAAGGCTCTCACTTGCCATTTCGCGTTGTTTATGACGCAAACAGGCATTCTTCCAATCGCGAAAAATTACAATACCCAAATTCAAGTGAAAAATGCAACGCCGCAGAAAAGATGTTTAGCCTATAAAAAATCCCCAGAAGCGAAGAGAGGAAAACGCCTCCCTTCTCTCTGGGGTGGTTAAATGTTTATACCTTCGGCTTCCGTCCAAAAAAGTAGAAGATGGGACATTTAACACTAGAACAAAGTGTATACAATTCAAGTGTTGCGAGAGGAGAAACTTTCGCAACAAGCAATTACCTATCAAGAATCTGTAATAGAGACTCTACAGATGTGTAATTCTTCACATTTAAATCCAGATAGAGTACAGGGTATTGTTGCCATGCTTCGCGCTTTTCTTGTCGCGCCAGTTCCTCTTCGGTCTTCTCGAGGTATACCCCCCCCTAAAGAGCTCTTTTGGATCACGAAAATAGGAGGCAAGCGTGGAAGAAACAAACTCTTACCGAAACGACGCGGTCGGCTGAGAAAATACACTTTACCATTGAGTAGCTGCGCTATATATTGGGTTTTATCGATATAGATAAAATCGTTCTCGCGCAGATTATGGGAGCTCTGTATACCAATAGGTTGTTTTCGCTCTGTCATTTTCGTGTCTGTTGTATAGCACTAAGGTACGAAAAAGAGAAGAGGCAAGAGAAAGGCGTAACAAGAAAACCAGTGCCGAATAGCACGAGCAAATAACATAAAACGATACACTGACTCACTTCTAAAAAACACAAATGAGAAGGCGGAGACTTCTACCACCTTCTCGCAACAAACTGCAGGTAGGCAAAAGCAATAAAGAATATACGCGCCGCGTTTTCAGTAAGATTTAATTCTTAGCGTCGTGAACCACAGAGCATACCTAATTATTCCATTGATGGCACTTCTGTTTCTGTTAGTAAACAGAGGTACTGCTTATGCACAAGCCAGCAAGACGGTATTGAACCGACCACGTAATGAGGAACGCTTTATTCGCTTCGGGATCGGAATTGGACTCAATGTGATGGATTTCCGCCTCCTAAACAGCGGCGCACTATCGAAGCCTGTACTCTATGCCGACTCTACGCGTTTTTTTGGAACAGTGAATAGGCTTCACCCAGGGTTTAACGTCAATGCCTTGATGCGTTTTCGTATTAACAACGACATGCATGTCCGGATTTTACCAGGCATCTGTTTCGGACAGCGCGACCTTACTTTCTACAATATCGGGAAGAACGGCGACCGCGAATGGGAGGACATTAAGATGCCCATTGAGTCCTCGTATATTGAAATGCCTATTCTTTTCTGCTATTCTGTGCCTCGTCACTCCAATGTACGCCCTTACGTTTGTGCTGGAGTAAATGTTAAGGCCGATATGGCCGCATTCAAGAAGTTAAAACTGGAGAACAAGCAATACTTGCGTCTTCAGAAATTTGACCTCGCCTACGAAATTGGCTTTGGGATAGAGTTCTACTTTTATTACTTCAAGATGGCTCCCGAGTTAAAATGGTCGGGTGGTTTCCTCAATACACTTGCACCTGAGACGGCTGAAGGGAAAGAGTACTACCATTCTGCTATCAAGAGTTTGACTTCGCAAATTGTGATGTTCTCGCTCATCTTTGAGTAACCAGAAACTTTCCACGGCGTATCTTTGTGTACCAAATCGCTTGTACTCCTCATCTAGGGACTACGGCGTTTTGTAGAATATAGGCTATGGACAGACACGAGACACGACAATTATTCTCTTTTCACGTAGAACCGCGGACAAAGGGACAGAGCATCGGCACAACAACAAGTGAGCTTTTTGATTGCGACGAACGCATACGTCTCTACCAACTCACGGATCTGGCAACTCAAATAGCAGAGATTCAAGGTACAACAACTCCGAAATTTTGCGTTCCTCACCATCTGATACTGGCCTCTGATCACGGCTTTTTCCTTTCGCCAGGACACCAAAATTCTACCTTTGCATCCATTAAGTGGGCTACCGAAGTAGCGCGTGGTCAACATTTTGTAAACTACCTATGCCGTCAGCACGGTTTTGCATTACGCATTGCTAATACGGGGCTTGCCGTTACGCCATCGCCTGCACTTGGCATCGTAAACGTAAGCCTCGGACAAGGTACGCAGCATTTTTACTATGGCGATGCTATGACGCCCGAACAGCTTTCGCGCTGCATCGACAGTGGGCGTCAGTTGGTTACCAATATAGCATCGCAGGGCTGTAATGTGCTCTCTATTGGTCTTTTAGCGCACGGTACACGTATTCCTGCCGCTATTTGGGTAGAACACCTAGTGGGAATCCCGCTGGAGAAATCGCTATCAGTCGAGAGATTGGAGCGTTGGGGGAATGCTGACCTATCATTGGCGCATCTTAAACAACACATAGAGAGTGTGCAAGAAAACATCCGTACACTGCCCGAACTGATGCAACATTACGGAGGTTTTGAACTTGTTGTAGCCGTCGCTGCCCTATTGCAGGCTGCAGAACTGCGGATGACAATACTCATCGATTCGTTCCCGATCCTCGCTGCCCTCTACGCAGCCTATACCATTGCTCCCAGTGTAACCGACTACTGTATCCTCACCCATATTGAGTTGCTAGAAGGCATGGAAATTCTTGCCGCACGCCTCAACATCGCTCCTGTGCTTCGCCTTGGACTTTCTGCCTCCGAGGGAGTCGGTGCACTAGAGGCATACGGTATCATCAACAGTGCTTTACACCTTCTACAAATACACACCAACGGCATTTCGCGCTAACTGCTAGACGCTATGAAAGTATACATTGTACGCCACACATCGGTAGATGTACCCTACGACATATTCTACGGTCAGACCGACGTGCCAGTACGCGAGAATTCCTTTGTAGAAGAAGCTACACGTGTAAAAGAAAAGATTGCTCCCCTATCGTTCGATGCCGTCTTTACAAGCCCTTTAACACGTTGCGTCCGCCTAGCAACTTTCTGTGGATACGGCGATGCCATGCGCGATGAACGATTGAAAGAACTAAATTTTGGAGACTGGGAATGGGTCTTCGTATACGAACTCCATTCTCCCGAAGTGGAAAATTGGTTCAAACACCAGATCGAGCAACCAACTCCGAATGGAGAATCTTTCATAGATATGAAAGCACGACTGATGCAGTTCATCAGTGAGCAAAAAGCAAAGGGTTATCAACGAATCTGTCTGTTTGCGCACGGTGGCATTCACCTTTGTGCACAAATGCTGCATGGCAAGACGTTTAAAGACGATATTTTTATGCATTTACCTCCTTACGGAAGCGTTATCGAATATGAATTCTAGAGCACTACATTACGGCTTCTTAATCGCCATTTTCTTCTGCCTCCACTCTGTTTGCAAGAGTTTCGCACAGCTCCCATTCTACCCCGAACGTTACCATCGCGCCCTTTCTTGGCAAGCTCGTGGGTGGCATACTTCTGCTGCACAGGTCTTCGATTCGCTTCTGGCAAAACGAAACGAAATAGAATACCTGCGCGGTTCGGTACTAAGCTATCTGGCGTTAGGGGAATTCGATTCAGTACAACATCGCCTTGCCGCACATGAGATGAAAAAATTACCCGCGTATTCGTTGCTAAAAGCTGAGGTAGGTTGCTATACGGGTAACTATGCAGAAGGGATAGCATACTTAGGACAGTATCTTGCTGCACGCTACAAGCTTTCGGAACAGGAGCTAATGCGCGATACGCTTTTACAGCCTTGCCAAAATCGAAAAAGCTGGGATTCTCTCTGGACGCAGCAATGGTATGCGCCCGAACAACAAACACTAAACCACCTCGAATATTTAGCATATAAGGGAGATTGGCATCTCCTTCTTGAAGAGTTGGATGCGCAATACGCTCGCCTTGCCAAACGGCACGAGTATGCCTTTTTACGAGCGCAGGCTCTCGAAGGAATACATGATCTGAAAAGTGCTCTACTTGCCGCCGAAATTGCCACAAACCAGCGCCCGCGCGAGTTACGTTATGTTATTCTTCGCGCACGACTTATGCTCGCATTGGGTTATAAACGACAAGCGGAAGCGCTGTTAATCGATTTACAGAAACACGATAAGTATAATCCCGCATTTCTCCCGCCGCTCGCTTGGACACAATATGAAATAGGGCGACATGCTGTAGCCTATACTACGGCACAACGTTACTTGGAATATTACCCGCAGGATACGGCAATGCTCCGTTGTGCAGCTTTAGCGGCTTCGGCAGCTAAAATGTATAGCCAAAGCTTGAATATGCTGGCACGACTTTTCCCCCTCGCTTCAGACAACACCAAAGTCGGCTTGCAACGATTACGCGCCGAGATGCTCACTGCCCAAGGCGACTATCGTCAGGCGCTGGAAGACTACAAGGATGCTTTGACTAGACGACCACAGGATACCACACTGCTGCGACAGACGGCGCAAGTCTATTTCCAATTGAGAGATACTGTTGAGGGCTGTAAACTCTTAAATAGAGCACAAACAGTAGGACACCTACGAGTAGACTTGATGTTGCTGCGCTATTGTAAAAAATAGAACTCCGTTAGTCTTTTTCTACTGTTGCGAAAATTTCCTCCGTTTCCCACGCTCCAATGTTGCGCTTTTCCTCATCGAAACTCGCACCAATTATAATTATACGCTTCCCAGAAGAGAGGTAAGGTACTGCATAGCCTTTCTCTTTTATTTGCGCCAAGGCATCGGCGGGAGTACCTGTACTCCAAAGCTTGAACTCAAAGAGGTAAATGGTGTCTTGGGTTCGTACCACGCAGTCAGCGCGCCCCTGGGCATTTTGAACTTCAGTTTCTACAAACTGCCCCATCAGGGAAAAAACTAAGTAGACCGATACTTAGTAGTTCCAAAGTCCTTAAAGCTGCTTCTAAAGCCCAGACTCCTTTACATTGCCTACTTTTGCAAAAGAAGAGAGGTTAGGAGAAGAGCAATGGATTACGTATGGCAAGTAGAGCAGCTAATAGCTCTCGCACTGCAAGAGGATCTGGGTAGTGGCGACGTGGCAACAGAAGCATTGATTGCCTCCTCACAGATGGCAACTGCACGATGGTACGCGAAAGCAACGGGCATTGTCTCAGGATTGGGAGTCGCCCTACGTGTATTTCAAACCCTAGATCCTGCCATTGAAATGCAGGTACGTATTGCTGAGGGACAAAGCGTTACGGTGGGACAAGAGATCGTCTCTTTTCAGGGAAATTTCAAGGCATTACTTATGGGCGAGCGTACCGCGTTAAATTTCGCACAGCGGATGTCGGGTATTGCAACAAGCACGCGTGCTTTTGTTGATGCTATTGGCAACCTCCCAACGCGGTTGCTCGATACACGAAAAACTGCACCAGGTCATCGGTTGCTAGACAAACAGGCTGTGCGAGACGGAGGAGGTACAAATCATCGCATGGGGCTTTACGATCTGGCAATGATTAAAGACAATCACATTGCTGCTGCAGGGGGCATTCGGCAAGCGGTGGCACTGGTGCGAAAAAGCATGCCCGCCTATTTACGCATTGAGGTAGAGACCTCCTGCCTGAAGGAAGTACAAGAAGCGCTTGAGGCAAAAGCCGATATCATTATGCTAGACAATATGCCCCTTGAGGCGATGCGCGAAGCAGTGAAACTTATAGATGGGCGCGCTCTTACAGAGGCGTCTGGCAATGTAACACGCGAGCGTGTAAGAGCGATTGCCGAAACTGGCGTAGATTTTGTAAGCACTGGTGCTATAACGCATAGCGTACAAGCGCTGGATATTAGCATGAAGCTAGAGGTTCATAATGTGTAAATTTTCTCGAACATCGTGTAATGAGTAGTACGAAAGCACCAGCTCAAGACTCAAAATATTTGCTTGAAGAGTTAACCGAATTACGGCACAGGAAGCGCGCTATACTTCTTGGGCATTACTATGCCAACCCAGAGGTACAGGATGTCTGCGATTATGTAGGCGACTCCTTAGGTCTATCTCGCGAGGCGGCAAAATCGGAGGCGGATATTATTGTATTCTGTGGCGTACATTTTATGGCAGAGACGGCTTCTATTTTGGCGCAGGACAAGAGAGTACTCCTACCCTCCCTAGAGGCGATGTGTTCGCTCGCCAATGGCATTACGGGAGAACAGCTTGCGGCTTGGCGCGAAGCGCATCCTGGCTATTTTGTAATCTCGTATGTGAATACGACAGCAGACGTAAAGGCCTATACCGATTGTTGCTGCACCTCCTCCAATGCATTGCAAGTGGTAAAACGTTATGCACCCGATCATCGGTTAATGTTTGCTCCCGATCGAAATCTAGGACGCTACATACGGCTACAAACAGGAATCCCTATGGAACTGTGGGACGGCGCTTGCCACGTACACAATGAATTCACTACTGCGGTGATTACGGCGCAAATGCGTAAATATCCCGAGGCACGCGTCTTGGTACACCCCGAAAGTGCAGGGGCGTCGGAAGATGAAATTCGGAATGACCCACGAGTATTTATAAGTTCCACAACTGGCATGATAAACGAAGCAGCGCGCTGTGCGGAACGACAGATATTAGTGGTGACTGAGGAGGGAGTACTGCACAAAATGCGTCAGGTAGCTCCCGAAAAAGAACTTATTCTGGTTGCTCCAACGGCACAATGCGAACACATGAAGCACGCTACGCTACAAAGTGTTGTAGAGTGCCTTCGCGATGAGAAAAACGAGGTACGCGTAGCTCCGTCATTGGCAGCTCGTGCGCGTGTTTCGATCGATAGGATGCTAGAAATAGGCTAGCTAAATGCGCGAGCTGGACTGGTCGAGTGCTACGGGGATCAGCGATCTGTTTCGTATCGCATTTTCGCAATGCTGGGAACGAGTCGCTTTTACTGAGGCCGACGGGACAGATGTCCACTATGAGGATTTGGCGTATAAGGTAGATCAACTGCACCAACTTTTCCGTCGCGCAGGGCTACAAGCTGGCGACAGAGTAGCTCTACTGGGGTACAATAGCGCACACTGGGCGGCTGTTTATATCGCCACCATCACTTACGGAGCAATTATAGTTCCGCTACCCGAGGATGTAAAGGATCGGGGACTTTATCGGATTCTAGAACACGCTGAGGCAAAACTCCTTTTTGTGAGTGAACAGATCTGGGAAGAACTCAATGAGTTTTACCTTGCCAATCTTGAGGCTATAATCTGTTTACAAAATTGGCAGATTTTTAATACCCAAAATCCGCTTTTACACGAGTGGGAACATATTCAGGCGGCAGCTCCAAAACGCGAAAAGGCATGGCTATTTTCGCGGATGGAGAAGTATTTCCAGCACAGCCCCGAGACGCCCATTACGCTCTCCTATTCATCGGGAACTACGGGAACACCCAAAGGTGTTCTACTTGCCATGCGGAGTTTTGTACACAACATGCATTGCGCGCGTAAGGAAGTACTCCTCGCTGTTGGCGATCCATTAGTAGCCTCTTTACCCTTCTCACATATCTATGGTCAGGTCTTTGAACTCTTATATGGTTTCCTGAGTGGTGCACATACCTATATGTTATCAAGCTCCCCGTCTGTCTCTGCAATGAGCGAAGCCTTTATACACTATCGTCCCCGCCTAATCCAGATTGTGCCAGGTATTTTCGAGCGCATTTTCAAGTCGGTTGTTTCTACGCGGTGGCAACGCCCACTCCCCCATTTCCTGCTCTCATTGCCATTGTTAGGTTCGTTCCTTCGCGCACGGCTACGAAAACAGCTGGATCGCTTATTTGGCAATAATTTCATGACTGTGGTGCTTGGCGGCACGCTCCTCAACCCTGTGATAGAAGATTTTTTGCACTTCATAGATTTCCGTTACTCGCTAGGGTATGGACTTACCGAGAGTGCCGCTTTGGTAACCTATCGCCCCGTATCCGCCAGTAAAACGCGGACTGTAGGACGCCCCATCGAGGGGATGGAGGTTGCAATTCGCGATACCGACTTTACGGGAGTAGGTACTGTTTTTATTCGGGGCGTTAATTTGATGCTCGGTTATTTCAAAGATGCCGTTGAAACTCGATCTAGTTTTGACGATCAGGGCTGGTTTAATACAGGCGATCTTGGCTACATGGATAAGAACAATTACCTTTACGTTAAGGGACGGAGGGAAAATGCGTTGCGTCTGGAAAGTGGCGCACTTGTCTCGCCTGAGGAATTGGAAAGCCTGATGAATACAATGCCGCATGTGCAAGACTCATTAGTCGTAGAGCGCGACGGAGAATTGGTAATACTTGTGCAACCTACACAAGAAGCCAGTACGAGAAAGCGCCTAAGCGAGGCTGAATTATTCTTCCTGATGGAACGAAACCGAGAGCGGTTGAATGCACAGCTGAGTGCGCCTGTGCGGCTGGCGCGTGTGCAGATCCAATACCAGCCTTTTGAGTTAACCATGAAACAGAATATACGCCGCCAAGCGTATCTGAAAGCAGATTTGAGTAGAGGACAGAACTAAACGTTCTGTTACTGCTCCCCTGATTCTTCTGTGTATGATTTGAGAGAGAATAAACGTTAATAGGAAATAAGGAAAGGTTTTGAGAAATGAGAGTAGGAAGAATATTACTCCTTGGGCTGTTTGTCAGCGGACTAGGCATGTCTGCTGCATTCGCACAGCCTGCGGACGGGCATGCGGATTATTCCGATGATGCTACAAACGGTTACAAACGGGCAGATAAGACTACACCTGCCAACATCTCGTATCAAACAGAGGGGAAGACACTGCCATATTATGTAGCTCCAAGCAAGATTTCACACCCAGCCTTGAGTATACCTCGTAATGTCTTGGTATTTACTCCAAGTGATTTACATGCGACATGGAAATGGACAGAGAACGGAACAACCTTTTTGACTCTCCCTGCGGGTTCTCAAGCAGATAACAAAGCCGACATTACGGTCAATACCCCAGGGACTGCCAATGTTGAAGTAGTTGAGGTAAGCCCAGATTGTGGAGATGGAGCTATGTCCAAAATCCAGATTATTGGTACAGGGAAGCCTAAATTAAAAGTCCTTAGTGCAGAACTGGTTACTGTTGGAACAATTACTGCAGCTGCAACTACTGGGACTAATGTGATTCCTGCTGCGCAGAGTATGAAGGGTTTCATGTACTCCACCTGCGATATCTCAAAAGTAAATGGGAAATCTGTTAAACTGACCTTGCAGTCAACAGAAGATAATCTTCCCGTTGCAGATGTATTACGTAAGTATTCATTTACCGTCAACTGTGTTATATATCGCCATAAAAACGATGGTACATATACTATTGATGGAGCGAGCACGGCATCTATTGATCATAACTCAGCAAATAAAGCATTTGTAGACGGAGCAACGGGCTCTGATTTTACTGTTACTATTCCAGCAATCACAGCTCCTGATCCTGTACAAAATGAAGACTATGTGGATGTGATCTTCTACCTCGGAGGTTCTGAAGGTCGCGACGGCGTGGCATCTTCTATATCTCATCGTTCAGACAATCCGCTTACAGCGGGCTTTACAACGGCTAATATTACAAGCTACCCATACGATAAGACCAATGACGAATTGTTCGCAATGGTACGCTTAACCGACAAGCCGAAGACTGGTCCTATCTATCATATTCCTTACAACTACTAGTGTAAGAACAGAAGCGGACGTGTGGCTGCCTGACGAAACCCGTCGGGCAGCCGTGCGCCCCTCATTTTTCGCAGAAAACGAAGTGTAGTAAATTGTCCATGTCGCAGATCGTGAAGCCCCGAGAACTCGCATTCTTGCTCTTCATTCTATTCTTCCTCTTGCCGCAGGCGCAAGCAGGAACACGGAAGGATCTGCGTAAGCCCCGAGCTTTTCAAGAACCAGAATGGGGTGCGCCACAAGAACAGCTACCCAGTGTATGCTATGGCGATAAGCAGAAATATGGAGTAAAGGGAGAAAACGGGACGGCAACCTTCATCTGGACTGCCTATACCTTCCTATCCAATGGCACACGTGTAGATGTGGCGCTTAGCGATATTGCACTTCTCAATCCGCGCGGCGATAGTATCGCTATTACTTGGAAAGACAAGGACAATGCGAACGTTGGGGGTATCTATACTATCGAAGTGGTGCAACAGACCGCCTGTGGGCTCAGTATGCCCTATAAAACCGACATTGTAGTCAATACAAGCGATATGCTTGTGCGAAAGGAATTCGTAGAATTCTGTGAAAACGAACCGCCTTTCAAGATTGATTTTTCTAAACTTCCCACCTTCCAAGACGCTACGCGCCTCTACATTCACCCCTCAAGTTCTCCGCTTTCCTCGCCCGATCTTACTGTTACCGATACGGTAACCCAAAGAGTAAGATATTACTTGCCAGACTATTCTTGTGCATACGCTGGCGTAAAGGCGGTTCTGATTCCGCCGCCAAGTTTCGACCTCGGACCAGATATTGCTATCCGCGACGACGACGAACATCAAATAGACGTTTATAACCCTTCGTTTACCAAATACGAGTGGTCTACCGATAATACCACCGCCGCATGGTGGGCATACGTTACCTCCAACACCTCGAGCATTACTCTGCATGGCTACGATGGTAGTCAGTTCATACGCCTAAAAGTTACCAATGAGGCGGGGTGTTCTTCTACCGATTCTATTCAGGTGACGGCGCTTGCCGAAACACTGTTGCGCATACCAGCTGCTTTCACGCCCAATGGCGACGGAATAAACGATACGTGGGAACTAGGGGTAGATCCTACCGCGCGTCACCCTTCGACGATTCCCGAGGTTACCGAAGTCCGTGTTTACGACCGTTGGGGCTCGCTCGTATGGTATAAAAATGACGGCTATGAGCCATGGGATGGGGTAGATATGCGGGGACGTATTCTGCCCGTCGATTCGTATCATTACGAGATCGTTTACATTGAGGGCAACGAACAGAAGCTCGCACGAGGCTCTGTTACCATAGTACGTTAGAAGGAGGGGGAAGGTGAGATGAAAAAAACAAAAGGCGCTATTTCTTTGCACAGTCTCCTTCTTTGCCTCGTTTGTATCCTTTTCGCCTTTATGGGGGAAAGTTACGCGCAGCAGCAAATTGTATATAATCAGTATCTACAGAACCCCTACTACGTGAACCCCGCCTTTTCGGGTACGGATGGCATTACAGAGTTTGTACTATTAGCCCGCGAGCAATGGATAGGCTACAAGGATCGTCCGCGTACCTATTCTTTGAACTTCCAGATGAACCTCCTAGACAATCCTGTTTTAGGCACGCCTCTTGAGACCAAAAGCGTGCGACGCGGCTCATCTGCGCGTACTACGAATGAGATTTTCAGAAACGCGAGTATGGGCGTAGCGGGGACGTTAATAAACGACGTAAACGGGCGCGTACGTCGTACTGGGATACAAGCTTCCTATTCGTACCAAATCCTCGCAGGAGACTGGATGTTAGCCGCAGGACTCGGGATGTCGTTCATGCAGTACAAGGTGAATGTATTACCCACAGACCTTTTTGATATTCGTGTTGACGACCCACTTATTACGGCAGGTAAGCCCATCAAGGGCTATGCTCCCGATTTTAATATCGGTTTCGCCGTCTCCAATGGACGCTATTGGGGGGGGCTCTCCGTCACCTCCTTGCTACAGAATTCATTGCAATTCGGCACATACAACGAGAAGAACGTTTATCGCCAATTAACTCAACTCTACTTTCTGAGTGGGTACAAGATAGAACTGCGCCGTGGTGTAATATTCGAGCCTTCTGCCATGCTTACGCTCAATGGGCGCACACAATGGACGGCAGATATTAACTTCAAGGTTGAATCCGAACACAGGTTCTGGGGCGCAGTAGGTTACCGCACGCTTTCAGACATTACAGTCTCTGGGGGTGTTCGCTACAATCGGCTCACATTTGGTTACGCCTTTAGCTATACAGTGGCAGGTCCAGAAGTCATTGGCAAGTACGGTACGCACGAACTGATGGTAGGTTTTCGTGTAGCCCCTCGAAAGCTAGAGAATAAATAGATTTTTCTCACCCTAGTTCGCCCTAGGGACAACGCATTGCAATTTACGTTACCAAACGAGATTTGCATCCGTTACGTTATGACCTCCAGATTACACACTGCACTGGGAAATTGGTGCAACATCGTTTATCCGAAGTAAGTAAGACATGCGCACTACGGAACTCGTAGTGCCTTTTTCGCGCCTCTTAGCGGTAACGTTATATGACACACCAAATCTAAAATTTGCGCTTAATTTGCGCCCCTACTTAATTCCTATTCTATTTTGATTACTTATCCGCAAGATTTTGAAGTACGTACTGGTTTTGCTCAAGTACGCGCCGAGGTACAAGAATTGGCCGTAACGAATACAGCTAAACAACGCATAGCGGCAGCCTCTTTTTCAACCGCCCTTGATGCGATCGAACAGAACCTACACTTGCTACGTGAACTGAAAGAATATCTACTTTTCCATGCGCTGAGTGAAGAGTATTTCGTAGACCTCACCGAACTCCTCCTCATTTTAGCACAACCTGAGCGTAGTCTCCGCGAAGAAGATTTTGCGACGCTACGAACTGCACTCCATTCCGTTCTATTCCTCCAGTCAATATTTGGCGAAGGGCAGGAAGTACAGAATCTGCACAGGCTTGTTACTAAGGGCGAAGTGCCCGATGAGGTGCGCCGTGAAATAGATGCAGTACTCGACCGAACAGGGCATCTGAAAGATAATGCCTCGCCCGAATTACAACAGATCCGGAGCCAGTTAAATGCAAAGGCGAACCGTGTTTCGCGGAAGATGGAGGAGCTATTAGCCCGTTGTCAACGCGATGGATATTCCGACGCCAATGCACAAGTTATGGTTCGCGATGGGCGCTTGGTACTCCCTATTGCAGCGCAACATAAACGGAAAATACCCTCCTTACAGTTAGGAGCTTCTTCAACAGGACAAACACTCTTTGTTACCCCATTTGAAGTCCTCGAACTAGAGAACGAAATCACAGAACTCGAGCAACGAGAACAAGCCGAAATAGCGCGCATTCTGTTAGAATTGACCGATCGCTGTCGTCCGTATCTCACGCCTCTCGCTTCTTGTTGCGAACTCCTTCTATCAACAGACGTCCTACGTGCCAAGACGCTTTATGCCTTACAAGTTGGGGGGAGTTGCCCGATACTTTCGCACGAGCGCCAATTGGTTTTGCGCGAGGCACAGCACCCCGTACTTCTAAAACGCATGCAACGTGTAGGCACAGCTCCCGTTCCGCTTACTCTTTCATTAACCCCTACACAACGCGTCGTGGTGATTTCTGGTCCTAATGCTGGAGGTAAATCTGTGGCATTGCAGACGGTAGCACTAGCCGTCTATATGTTGCAATGTGGCTTTCTACCGCTGGTCAAAGAAAACAGCGAGATGTGCCTCTTTGAAAACCTCCTACTAGATATCGGCGATGCGCAATCTATAGAGAATGATTTATCTACGTATAGTTCGCATCTCAAATCTATGAGGTTCTTTACAGAGCATGCGAATCCCAAAACGCTTTTTTTGGTCGATGAGATGGGTTCTGGCACAGAACCAACAGCTGGCGGAGCTATTGCAGAGGCTACTCTCAACGCGCTATACCAACAGGGCGCATACGGCATAGTCACTACGCACTATGCTTGTATAAAAAATTTGGCAACGCGAACAGAAGGAATGCAGAATGCCTCTATGCGCTACAATCTAGATACTCTTTCGCCGCTCTATGTGCTTGACATGGGCGCTCCTGGTAGTAGTTATGCCTTTGAAATTGCGCACAAAATGGGTCTAGCCGACTCGGTGATTCGGGAGGCAGAAGTACTTGCAGGGAAGGAGTATATCAGTCTCGAAGAACAATTACGTCTGGCAGTCGCCGAGCGCCGTGCTTTAGATATAAAGACACAAGAGGTAGAGGAGCTTCGGGCAGAGAGCGCCGCGTTACGCGAAAAATTAGCCTCCGAACAAGCCTCTATTGCCGAACGAAGACAGAAGATATTGGCAGAGGCACGACGTCAAGCGCAAGAAATGCTACGCGATTGTAATAGGACGATCGAGGAGACGGTACGCTTGATAAAAGAGAGCAATGCCGACAAGGAAACGACAAAGCGTGTACGCGACGAATTGAAATTCTACCAATCGTTTGTAGAATCGGAGGCAAAAACAGAGGCAAAAGAGGTGAAAAAGGAAGTAGCACAAACACCCGAAATAACAGTGGGTGCTACTGTGCGCGTAATGAATGGCACAACTACGGGACAAGTTGTTAATGTGAAAGGAAAAAAAATTGTAGTGGCAGTGGGACAAGTTATGACCACGCTCAACCTTTCGGATGTGCAACTCGTAGGGACTGGGAAAGGAGCGCAACAAGCAACAACAAGCCCACAAGGGCGGATGACGCGAAGTATCACGCCACAGAGTTCGATGCGACAACGACGGCTAAACTTTTCGCCCAATCTCGATATCCGCGGCATGCGAGGCGATGAAGCCATGGATTTAGTAAGGCATTTCCTAGATGATGCACAGATGTTCAACATCCCGTTTGTAAGCATACTCCATGGTAAGGGGACTGGCATACTGCGCAATCTGTTGCACGACTATCTGCGTCATGCTTCTTTTGTAGATAGCTTTACGAACACCTCTCCCACTTGCGGCGACAGTGGCATTACCGAAGTATACCTAAAGTAACGGGGAAAGACTCAATATAACCACGCATTTTGTTCCTCTTTGCGCCACGAATACGGAATAAAATACTAACTTCGAAGATGTGCGGACAGGGTATGAGGGGGATGTATAAATAACTTAGGAGGTTCATTATCATGGAATTACCATTTTCTGAGTCGTACCGTATTAAGATGGTTGAGCCAATAAAGAAAAGCACGCGGGCAGAGCGTGAAAAATGGCTCAAGAAGGCACACTACAACGTATTCCAACTGGAAGCAGAGGAAGTATTTATCGATCTGTTAACCGATTCGGGCACAGGCGCTATGAGCGATCGGCAATGGTCTGCGCTCATGATGGGCGATGAGAGCTACGCAGGCTCTCGCTCGTTTTTCAAATTTAAGGAAACGGTAACTCGCATTACAGGCTTCTCCTTGGTTTTGCCTACGCATCAAGGACGTGCTGCAGAGAATGTATTCTTCTCGGCTACCGTAAAGAAAGACGCTGTTGTACCTGGCAATTCGCATTTTGATACCACCAAAGGTCACATAGAATCGCGTGGTGCTATCGCACTAGACTGCACAATTGACGAAGCAAAGGACACGCAGCTCGAGATCCCATTCAAGGGGAATGTTGACCTCAAGAAGTTGGAAAAGGCTCTGAAAGAATATAAGGATCGGATTCCGTTTGTTATCGTAACCTGCACAAACAACACGGCGGGTGGGCAACCTGTAAGCATGGAAAACATCCGCGAAGTGGCTCGCTTATCGCACTCCTACGGAATTCGGGTTGTGATAGACTCTGCGCGTTTTGCAGAGAACGCCTACTTCATTAAGATGCGCGAAAAGGGCTACAACAAAAAGAGCATCAAAGAGATCTGTCTGGAGATGTTCTCACACGTAGACGGTATGACGATGAGTGCGAAGAAGGATGCCATAGTTAACATGGGAGGCTTCTTTGCTACAAAGCATGAGGATTGGTTTGAGGCAAGCAAGGTATTTTGTATTGTAAATGAGGGCTATATAACGTATGGCGGCATGAACGGTCGCGATATGGAGGCTTTGGCAGTTGGTCTGGACGAGAATACGGAGTTTGACAATCTGGATACACGTATCCGTCAGGTGGAATACCTAGGAAAGAAGCTCGATGAATACGGAATACCCTATCAGCGTCCCGCTGGAGGGCACGCTATCTTCGTTGATGCTCCACGCATCCTAACACACGTCCCCAAGGAAGAGTTCCCTGCACAAACGTTAACGATAGAACTGTACCTCGAGGCAGGCATTCGTGGCTGTGAAATCGGCTACATTCTTGCCGACCGTGACCCCAAGACCAAAGAAAACAGGTTCGGAGGACTAGATTTGTTGCGTCTGGCTATCCCGCGTCGCACCTACACCAACAACCATATGGATGTGGTGGCTGCTGCCCTTAAGAATGTATACGACCGGCGTGAAACAATAACACGCGGCGTAAAGATTACATGGGAAGCACCCATAATGCGCCATTTCACGGTACAGTTGGAAAGACTATAGATTTATAGGAACTTTGTAAGCGGATAACGGAGCATCCGTTGTCCGCTTTTTTTGTCGTAAAAAAAAATTAACCGCGAGTCTTGTGGCAGCCGCATACGTCGTTGCAAGACTTCCAAATAGGGGATTGGGTATGCTTCGTTCAATGACGGGTTTTGGTAAGTTTGCTTGCGCCGATGAGCGCTTGATGCTTACTGTCGAGCTCAAGTCGGTCAATAGTAAGATTCTGGATCTGGGTGCACTACGAGTGCCGACACGCTATCGGATGTATGAAGGCGTGTTACGCAATTTGCTCGCCGAGGGTTTGGAACGCGGCAAAGTTGAGATGCAAGTAACGCTAACGTGGCAAGAAGGGTACGAACCCGTATTGAGTGGTTTGAACAAGACACAATTTGCGCACTTAGTCTCAACGCTACGTGAGGCTTGCCAAGTTTCGCACTTACAATGTTCTGACGATGCTGTTTTTCAAGTTGCGATGCAAACAGAGGGAATATGGCATCAGGAAGAACTACCCGTTTCGGAAGCGGAACTTGAGCTCCTTAAGGGGGCTGTATTAGGCGCTATTGCCGAAGTGAACACGTTCCGAGAAAAAGAGGCTGAGGCGACGGCAAGAGATTTCTTGCAACAAATTGAAACCATTAGAGCCAAGGCGACTCAGATTGATAAGATCAAGGATTTGCGCCCTGAGTTCTTCCGAGCCCGTTTCGACGAGGAGTTGGCAAGATTAAAGGCGCGCGAGAATATAGAGATAGACGATAGTCGTCTCGCACAAGAGATCTTCTATCATATTCAGCGACTTGACGTCAATGAGGAGCTTAAGCGTCTGGAACAACATTGCGCCTACTTTGAACAGACGCTCAAGGCAAGTGTTTCTCAGGGTAGAAAACTGAGTTTCATTGCGCAAGAAATGGGACGAGAGATTAACACGCTAGGCTCAAAATCTTGCGACAAAGAGATGCAGCATCTTGTAGTAGAAATGAAGGATGCGCTTGAGAAAATCAAGGAACAAGTATTGAATATTCTGTAAACGATGGTCGATACGGTCAGTACAACGCTCGGACAAGCGTTGGTCTTTTCTGCGCCCTCGGGGTCTGGCAAAACGACCCTTATAAACTATTTACGCTCGCTCTACCCGAATCTTCGTTTTTCGGTGTCGGCTTGTAGTCGTGCGCCACGTACGGGAGAAAAAGACGGAGAGTCCTACTATTTCCTCAGTGCAGCCGAGTTTAGACGGCGCATAGAGCGTGGCGATTTCCTTGAATGGGAAGAAGTCTACGAAGGCAATTTTTACGGTACTTTGCGTAGTGAGGTTCAGCGTTTATGGGCGCGGAAGGAAGTCGTGCTGTTTGATGTAGATGTAAAGGGGGCATTAAACCTCAAACGTGCGTTGGGCGATTTGGCATTGACCATTTTTATAGCTCCCCCATCACGAGAAGCTTTGCGAGAACGTCTTATGGCTCGTGCTACTGAGACTGAAGAATCGCTAGCGAAACGACTCGAAAGGTACGATTTGGAAATGGCGCAAAAGGAGAATTTTGATTACGTAGTTATAAACGACGACCTTGAGAAGGCAAAAAAGGAACTCTCTACGATTGTTGCCAATTTCTTGGCACGCCCTCCGTTTGCATAACCCTCTCTCATCATGCGAGTCGCTCTTTTCTTTGGTACGTTTGATCCGCTGCATATCGGGCATATTGCCATTGCGGGGCACGTTTTGAATATGGGCGAAATGGATGCTCTGTGGTTTGTACTCTCGCCGCATAATCCGCATAAAGATGCTTCACAGATTCGTTCATTTGATACGCGTTTAGCAGAACTGCAACAGAGCCTAGCCTATTACGCCGATGAGCGTTTGGCTTTGTGCGATGTAGAAAACCACCTCCCCCGTCCCTCCTATACCATCGTTACGCTCGAATATCTGGAAGCTGCGTACCCCAACAACCAGTTCTACCTCCTCGTAGGGGGCGATTCGTTGCTCTCGTTTCCCTCTTGGCACAGAGGCGAAGAACTCTTAGCACGTTTCCCTATTTTGGTTTATCCGCGGGGTGAAGTGCGAGAAATCCCCAAATCTATCACCTGTCGTGGCAACATTCAAATGCTTGACGCACCATTGTTAAATATCAGTTCCACCTACATTCGCGAGGGGCAACGAGCTGGTAAAAATATGCGCTTCTTTGAAGCCGCTCGCAGTAGCGAGCGGTAGGGCAAAGTAGTTCGCCAAGGACAAAGCGGTAAGACGGTTTGTCATTATAGTATAGAGCGCATCAGCTACTCCAAGGCAATATGTAGTACTTCCGCTTCGGGTAAAGTAAACGGCTCAGGATAAATCCGTTGTTGAAATACAAACCCTTGGAGAAGAACATCCCGTTGCGAGATATTTGCATTGAGCAAAGTGGGTCTATTAAATGCCGCGAGATTCTGATTTACGAGCGACGAATTGGGACTTTCGGAGATCTCGCCATTTCGGCTATAAATTCCGAAATTTGATCCTGTGTAAGCTTCATTATTCTTTTGTTTTTAGTTTTAACTTTTTCAAAGTTCTGAATTTTGAAGCTTACACACTTTTTTGGGACAGTATCTTCAATGCTATACTCTGCACCGTCAACGGTTACCTTATAGCGAATTATACTATCCTTGGTAACGAGTTCTTCCATTCCGTCTTGCAACAATTTATCGAGACGAAAACGAAAAGGCGACTTTGGGATTTTCGCATTTTTAAGATAGGAACGGATATTCACCATCTTATACAGGTAGCGCATCAATACCACTACCTTGAGAATGGTGCTTTTCCCACTCGCGTTTTTTCCAACAAATAACGTCAGCGGTTTAAGCTCCTCTATCTCTATTTCGCGAATAGGGCCAACCGATTTTATGTAGATAGATTCCCACAGTATTTCTTGTTGTGTTTATAAGTTTGGAATAAAAATTAGTGCGTACTGCAACGCTACGGAATAAGAGAATTTTCTCACACACTCTCTTGCAAAGACTTCCTCTGGTTAGACTTCAAATGAAAGTTTTATGATTTTGTATACTTTGCCTGTATGGTTCTTGAGCGGGAGATAGAATTCTAAAAGCTGTAACTCCGTACCATTGATATTCTGTTGCATGGAAATTCGTTTGCTTTTTCCCGAACGCACATCGCGCCAAAAGTCGTTGTACTTTGCCCTATTCCATCCTACTATTTGGCAACCCTCCGAAAAATGGGAATGCAGTACCTCCTCGCGCGTCACCTGTAGCCTATCCAGATAGCTCTGACTCGCATCCGTTGCATAGCCATCGAGGTCATATTCCACATAGAATAATGCGGCAGACAGCGCTGTAAACAAACTCTCGTTCTCCTCTTTCTTTCGGTCGGCTTCCTCCTGCGTAGCTTTTATCTCTTCGAGGTTCTGTCGGAGTTCTTCGTCTTGTGCCTTCAGTTCTTCCGACTGTTCTTGCGCTTGCGCCAGAAGCTGTTTGGTATTCATACCCACCTGCACAGTAAAGAGGCTAGCGGCTACGTATACCGACAAATTGTTGAGAAACTCAATAACGTGCGGCGGGAAGATTTTGAACGATGCGAGCTCGAGCACGGCAATGGCTTCTCCCTCATGCAAAAGAGGAACAATCAGTATGCAGTTCGGTCGCGCTTGCCCTACGCCTGCCATAATGGCGGAATAGCTCTCGGGAATCTCAGTCAGAAGGATGTGCTTTTTTTCCATCGCACAAGAACCGATGAGCCCCTCGCCCATTCTGAATTTTGCGGTAAGGTAACGTTTCTCGCCCCATGCAAAAGAGACCTTCATATTGTACTCCTCTTCTTGCCGACGCTGGTGGCGATCGTCGTCGCGTAGGTATAGTGCCCCCATCTGCGCATCAACGAAATGCGCAATTTGAAAAAGGAAGTTCTCGCACAACGAATCCAAATGATTGGAATTTTGGCGAAGGAGTTCGCTAAAGGTTGCCAGCCCGTGGTTAACCCAAGCGCGGTTCTTGTTCTCAATCTCGCGTTTTTCTTCTTCAGCTTTTGCAGCTCGCAGACTATTGCGGACAGCGACTAACGACTTACCCAGCGTGTCATTCTCGCCCAGTAGAGTGATATCCTGCGACAAATCGCCATTACCTATGCTCTGCGCCAGTCGGTTCATGTGACGCAAGCCGTTCAGGAGCTTATTCATTGCCACACTCATCCACTCCATTTCATCGGCAGAATGGATCTTGAAGACTTTGTCAGACTCTATATCGCCATGTGCCAAGGTATTGAGCATCTGCGTCATCTGTAGAATGGGACGAGTGATAAGCGATGATATTTTAAGAAGCGCTAGCCCTGTGATAATCATGGCAATAAAACCAACAAGAATCGATATCTTCAAGCTATTGTCTGCACTGTGCGTTATTACACTTAGCGGTACATAGATCCCCATGGCCCAGTTAGAATGTGTATTTGTGACAGAAATGGGGGTGATGTATACGTAATAATCCTGTTCCGTACGCGGATCTTGATAGATGAAAGAGGACGTTATCCCCTTTCGGACTTTATCTTCCAGATTTTCGTTATATGCTACATTACCAAAGAGCTGTTCCACGCTCTTATTGAGCATAGAGTCTAGCGGATGCGAAGCAATACGCGCCTTGCCCGAAAGGAGAAAAGAGATACTCCCCTCAAAAGGCTTTATTTCCCGAATAAAATCCTGAATCCAGTTCAGGGTTACATCTAACCCCACCAAGCCTGCAAAGCGAGAATTTTTGCGAATGGGAGCTGCCACCGTGGTCATCATCCTTCGGTTCTGCGAGTTTTCGCTGGTGGTATCGAGGTACGGATCCCAGAGGTCGGGAGCATTTATGCGCCTAAACTCGGCATAAGGGGCGGGGTCACCATTTAATGACAATTCGGTGGTTACACTGCGCAGAATCTTGTTATCATCGTAGTACAAATAGCGCGCTAGTCGTCCATACTCTTTGGGGTAATTGGGGCGGAATTGCGAATACTCGTAGCTATCCCAAAAGGCAGTAATCTCGCGGTGATTCTTGTAGGAGTTTTGCAACATCTCTAGAAAGAGGGGTTGCCATTCTGTAGAGTCTAGAGTTGTGAATGAACCAAATGCTTCGGCTAGCGAGGTAGCAATGCCCATATATTCTTCAAAGCGACTCCGCACTTCAAAAGCCGACTTCTCGGCACTGAGCTTTACTTTAGAGTAGGCTTCGTCTTTCAGGGTTCGCGAAGTGCTATTGACGATATAGCCGATAGAAATAACATAGATAACAAGGGCTAGCAAAAGGACAAAAAGGACAATTTTGTTCCGTATGCTAATATAGATGCGCATGTTGAAACGAGTTATAGAGAAGGACGTGTCGTTATAATATATCCGCAATACCGTGGCTAATTGTCCACTACCGTAGCGTGTAGTCTGTTTTTTTGTACTATAGAATGTGTCAGGTTGCTGTTTGAGGCTTGCTACCAAAAATGGTATCGAGAGAATGAGATACATGCAGGCGTACGGCTACATGATTGTAAATAAAGCGAGCCACTTCACCGTACGAAGCGATAGAGCGTGGCGATGGTTTCGGTACATAAAAGCAATTGACAGAAAAGATAACAGAGTCTGCATTAACTGTGAAGAGGTCTTCTTCGTTCAGGTAGCGTTTCCCGATGTAGTAGGAAAGCCCGGGAATTACGGGTGTAGCAAGTATCAGGCTTTTACCTGTTACATTCATTAGAATTGAAACCGTTGTATACTCGCCGTGGAGCTGCGTTATAAGGGTTGTCTCGGCATCTATTGCAATATCGTGCGCATCTGCGTAGGGCTTAAAGACGGTACGAAGTTCTGTCGTATTATTTAGGATATCGTTTTTCACTCCCTCCTCCACTGCACTATTCTCAAGCACTGAGCATTCCGAGATATTGAAACTTGCATTGGGGAACTTGAAGCGTGGCTTACTGAGGTCTGGCTCGAAAGGGTTTATAATATCATACCACGCTTTATAGTTGTCATACAGAGCACAATGCATTACCACTACGCGTTCTACATAGAATTCGCCTGTTCCGCCGTCCACCACCACAGATTCGCGCATTTTGGGCGTACCGCACTCACTGCCAGCAATCCAACCAATTACTGGGTGCTGCCAATTGGGGGTCGTTGCCGAATAGATCGCAAAGCTCAGATGCACCGAGCTAAAAGCTGGAATGGTGATAATTGAGAAACCATTTGTGAAAGCATCCTTTTCAATGCTCTCAAAGTTGAAAGACTGATACGAGTTGATGTGTACACTGCGTACCCACCGCGAGAGGTCATTAACCTGTATGAGGAGCGGTTCTCCCTCCTCGTTGTAGGTTACTTCATTCTGATTCGCTATCCCCCCGATCCAATTCCCCGTGGGTAGCTGAGACAAGGTCTCGTCGAGCGCCGTAAGTACGAGAACGCGATCGTTACAGATCATCTCGGTAACTTCGCGGATAGAATAATAGGCGCGTTGCTCCATCGTTATGCTTTGACTGAAACAAAGATAGTGCTTTTTCGTAGCAAAAGAACGGCTTCTGTAAGTTGAAAACTAAGGAATTAGCTCTTCTTTCCTCTCCGAGCAGAGCAACCGATTCGCTCGTCTAGTATCTGTAATGACCGTCTATCCTTATGGTTCTTTCGTCCCCCTTACGTAAAGGGTTGCGCTATTTTCGCAATCTCGTTATTGTAGTTGTTTTGCTCTGCTGTTTGGTAACGGCATTGTTGCTCCTCTTTGAAAAGAAATGGGGCGAATTTGCCGTGCAACAGAGCATAGAAATGCTCAACGAAGAACTCAATGTACCAATTACAACCTCGGGCATTGAGTTTACTTTCTTTGCCAATTTCCCACACGCCAGTCTTCACCTTCGCGATGTCGTGATACCGTCGGCACACGAGAATGTATTCGGTAAGCGCGATACGTTGCTGGTTGCAAAAAGCGTATTCCTCGCACTCAATCCCTTCGATCTTCTGAATAATAGGGTGCGTGTTAAATCCTTCCGCATTGTACAAGGGTACTTAAGCCTAAAACACGATAAAACGGGCTTGCAGAACTACGATCTGTTGAAAAAGAAAGAAAACAACGAGGCTGATGGCAAAACTTCGTTCGCCCTTGAAGTGCAGTCGCTCTCGCTGTCGCAAATGGTGGTACAGTTTGACGACGCACATGCACTTTTCACAGGCAAACTCGTTGTTCCGACCCTCGACGCCAAGTTCCGTTTTGCCGAGGGCAACTCTAGTTTTGATGTGGAGTCCGACGGTTTAGTTGAGTATGTGCGCCAAGGCGATTTTATTTTTGCACAAAAACAGCATTTCGAACTCAAGAGTCGGTTCAAAATAGAAGCAGGTTGCCTTGAAACAGAACGAACCTCCATCGAACTAGATCGCAATCGGTTCGCCATTTCAGGCTATTGGCATCTGAAAAAGAACGATACCCGCCTTAACGTCTCGGGGTCGCACCTCGATTTGCGCACGTTGCTCGCATTTGCATCGCAGTACAAATGGCAGCTTCCCCCCAACATTGATTTGAAGGGAGCACTCAACGCCGACCTCAGCATGGAGGGCGACGCGAGCTATGGGGGAAAACTACGCCTGAATATGAAGATATACGGCGAAAAACTAGCGTTACAAATCGCCAACCAGAATTATACCCTCAAGGTCTTCCAAGGGAGTTTTTCAAACGGTAGAGACGCTTCGCGACGCTCTACAATGTTTGAAATCGCAAAATGCGAGATACAACGAAAGAATTCCACTCTGTCGGCACAATTCCGTATCAACAATCTGGAACACCCGTCGGTCTACACAAAATTGGATTTTACACTGCTGGATAACGAAGTCTTACTCCCATTCCTAACCCCCTACATACAGGATTATAAGAGCATACGCGGCAGTGGCGAATTAGTAGCTTCTTTACAAAATCTGGATTCTTTTTCGTTTGAAATGTTGCGTAACCCGAAGTTGAGATTGGATGTAGATTTTGATGTGAATACCTTCAAAGCCAATCCGCATCAGACGTTCACCGACCTTCGCGGAGCAGCCACTCTTGCTGACGAAGATTTGGTAAAAGGAGCATTGCGCGGAAAATGGAACGGAACCGACTTTGAATTAGGGCTAAATGTACAACACTTCCTCTCGCTATTCCGCAAAGGCCTTGCACCGCAGTGGACTGTAAATGCGCGGCTCGCACATTGCGATATACCGATAAGCGGCATCCCAGTCTGGAATCCCGACTCGGAGGCACAAGCAACCAATGATACACTAGTGCAACGCAGAGATCCATGGGAACTGGTGGGTACGATAAAAGGCGACCTCGAACTCTACAAGAGTCTCTATCGCGGCGCGCTGATAGATTCGGTTCAGGCTCGTTTTTTTGTGACACAAAACAGAATGCAGTTTGATTTGCAAAAAGCAAAGCTTCTGGGTGGGCGCGTCCATGGCGAGCTCCTATTTCAAGAATCTGCCGTTTCTCCCCCCCTCTTGCGCGCCGAACTATACACGGAGCGGCTTAATTTACAAGAATTGTTCCTTCGTTATGACGACTTTGGACTAAAGAATTTCGGACACGAAAATATTTCAGGTTTTCTCTCGGGGACAATCTCCTTGCACCTCCCCTTTGAGGGAGGGAAACCATCGCTACCCGATCTACAGATGCACACAAAGGTGGTAGTACATAACGGCGAACTCAGAGAGATAAAAGGGTTAGAGAAACTCTCAACTTTTATCAAACTCGATGAATTACGTCACATCCGCTTTTCTACGCTAGAAAACGAGATTTCGGTAATGGAGCAAAAGATCGTAGTGCCGCAGATGAATGTTCAGTCCTCTGCGCTTTCCCTTAAGTTACAAGGCGAGCAGCATTTCGATTCTCGTTTCCAGTATCGTTTGCAGCTCTCGCTCTCTGATTTGCTCTTTAATCGTTGGCGCGGGAAGAGTCGCGATCTGGACAATGAAGTATATGAGGAGGGGGGAAATATGGGTGGTTCGTTGTACCTCCTCATTGAAGGCGATTCCACCGATGTGCGTGTCTCTTTTGATCGGCGTGCACTTGCCGAACGTTATCAGCAACGTGTACAACGCGAAAAGGAAGAGCTAAAGGCTTTATTCAATGAAGAGTTTAATTGGGAGAATCGCGACTCAGCCCGGAATGCAGAGCAAACGCCCACAGTTCCGACCAAGCGCTATACAATTGAGTGGGAGGAGAACGATACCATAAAGAAAGCCGACTCGGTAAAGGCGAAGCCTAAACAGCAGCCCACTAAAAAGAAAAAGGATGCGCCCGCTGTTACATGGGAAGACGAGTAATCCGCGCGCTATTGCAAGCTCCGCACCATTGAATGCCATGTTGCGATGTGTTTTCTATGGATATTAAGCTCTGTAGAGAACAAATAGCAACGCCCAAACGTTACTCTAGTGTACTTAAATTTTTAACCGATGAGTGTTTTAGATTATACAAAACTCGATGCAGCTCGCAGCGCTAAGACCATCGAGGCTTTAAGCCAACTACTGGCAGACATGCAAGTGTTCTACACCAACCTTCGTGGTTTCCATTGGAATGTCAAGGGGCATTTGTTCTATCAGTTGCACGCTTATTTTGAAGAAGCATACAATTCGTATGCAACGCACATTGATGATATTGCTGAGCGTATATTACAACTCGGCGGGCAGCCAGATCCTCACTTTTCAACCTATCTGAAAGTGGCTAAAGTGAAGGAGCAGTGTCCGAAGTGCGTTGACGAATTCGGTATGGCAAAGAATGTGTTAGAGACGTATGGTCTTTTGGTTCAAGAAGAGCGTGCTATCCTCGAAAGATTAGATGCTGGCGATGCGGCCACGAATGATTTGCTAACCGCCATAATTCGGGAACAAGAGAAAGCGATCTGGATGCTGAATGCAATGCTCCAGAAGTAGGTTCTTTTCATTGTGGAACTTTTTGTTGGGAGGCTGCCTAATCGGGTAGCCTCTTTTTGTATGCTCGCTTCCTAGGCTGCATAGATGCCTCATCGTTGGTTGAAAGCTCCTCATAAGAAGTGGTGATTTTCCAGAAATGGGATGACCAAATGTGTTGTGCAAGCGTGAAATACACTAGTTTTGCGACTCTCAATGATTATGTGGAACAAGTTTAAACTGTAATAATAAGATGAGGAAAATATTGTTGGGTACAACATTGTTTCTAGGTTCTTTGCTCGCATTGGCGCTGTCTGCCAATGCGCAAGCGCCGACTCCTGCGCCTTTTACGGCGAGTGTAGCAACTCTGGAAAATGGAGACGCTGGTTTCTATAAAGCAACCATGAATGGCACAGAATTCACAGGCTATGAAGGCGATAAGCTTACATCCCTGAATCCTGATGCCGATTATGTGTTTGTTA
The DNA here is from genome assembly GCA_905373475.1 of Bacteroidia bacterium. Taxonomy (GTDB): domain Bacteria; phylum Bacteroidota; class Bacteroidia; order Bacteroidales; family CAJPTX01; genus Bacteroides_D. The sequence goes on from CAJPTC010000007.1 coordinate 64,256, forward strand.
TGAAACCGAACGCAGGTTTCCGTGCTACAACCTGCGAATTTAAGGTTACTGCACATGGTACTGAAAGTACAAGACCGCAAGTAATAAAAGAAAAAAAGACGGGCGAAAACGTAGAGTACTACTATGTTGCCTTCAAGTTTCCCGCAGCAATGGGTACAACAGCCATCGAAGGTAAGGTAGTGTTCAGTAAACCCGAAGACGGAAACCTCATTAAGGTAACCGATAACGGCGCTAAGGTGACTATAAAGGCTGGTGAAACTGAAGTAACCCCCACGACCTTAGTGAAGAAGGATACCGATCTGGTAATTACCGTAGAACCTCCTAAAGGACACGAACTAGAGAGTGTAACCTTCAACGGTACAGCTCTAACCGCAGAAGCCGATAAGTCCTACAAGACGAAGATGTCGGAAGGCGAAGCAACTCTGGTTGTAAACATAAAGGGTGGCGTTACGCCTCCTGCAACCACCTATACGGCAACGATTGCAGCCGCTGAGCATGGTACAGTCTCGATCCATAAGCCGAAACTGAATGCAGATAAGAAGCTGGAAGGCTACGAAGAAGAAGCATTAACGACCCTCGAGCATGGCGTACTGTACCTCTTGGTAATGAAACCCGAGGCTGGCTATGTATTAGGGAAAATAGAAGCTAAGCTCAAAGCTCAAGGACAAGAAATGCCAATCTCATCATGGGGAGGGAAAGTGAATGCCATGAAGGGTAAGGATGGCAAGATTGAGTATTACTACGTGGGCTTTGGTTTTCCCGCAGCGATGGGTACAGAAGCTATCTCCGTTGCCGTGACTTTTTCACAGGGTAACCTGATTAAGACCACTGCCAATGGCGCTACTGTAAAGATTATGCAAGGCGCAATGGAAGTAACTGCAGAAACAAAAGTAGGCGCTGGTGCAGTGCTAACCATTGCCGTAACCGCCCCAGAGGGGAAGGAAATCGAAAAAGTAGAATTCGCAGGAACTGCTCTTACCCTCAATAAGGACAAGGTTTACGTTGCGACAATGCCAGATGCTGAGGCTACCCTAGTTGTCTCCATGAAAGAAGGCGCTGCTGTTGCTGACGCTGTTCTTGATGCAGTGGTAGTATACCCGAATCCGTTTGCTTCGGAGATTGTGGTAACGAACTTAGCAGAGGTTGCAAAGGTAGCTTTGGTAAATGCACAAGGTGTAGTGGTTCGCTCTGTATTGCCTAATGGTGCAAGCGAATTGCGTCTCGCCGTAGAAGATTTGCCAGCTGGTTTGTACCTGTTGTTATTAGAAAACAACGGTGCTCAGAAGGCTATCCGTTTGGTAAAGTAGTCTATACTAGGTTGTTATTACAGCACGGGCGTGGAAATTCCGCGTCCGTGCTTTTTATATATATATCATGTCTTAACCAAAACCTCCCGTTAAATTATTTACCTTTTTCATAAATTGCGATCAGTTTTCTATGTTTATCAACTAATAAATACTGATTGCATGACTTTTATTAGGTTTAATGTGTGGCTATGGCTACTGCTAACCCTCCCCTTGTGTCTTTGGGCTCAGGACGAGGTACAGTTAGGTGGTCATCGCTTTGTGCCTCCACAGAACATGGAGGGCAATGTACGCGGACGCGATGCCGACGTGGCAGCTCTGAAAGGGCTAAAAAACGTACTGGTACAATTCAAGCAAATTCCGAATGCAGAAGCAATCGCGAAACTGCGTGCTGCGGGACTCGAACTTGGGTCGTACGTCGGAGGAAATGCATACTACGCAGCTCTCTCGGGCGATGCGCGCGTGGTTTCACAAGTACGTCGCTTGCATTTGCTAACCTCTATGGTTGCCATGCGTCCTGAGTGGAAACTCCATACCGCTCTCTCTGGTGCAGAGCTTCCTACATGGGCAACAACAGGGGGGAATGTAAAAGTGGTCGTTCGCTTTGCACCCAATGCGCCACGCACAACGATTGTGGCAGCATTGCAAGAACTAGGCGCAACTGCCATTCATCTTTCTACCCTTTTTGACCAAGTGGAGGTTACCGCTTCCCGCTCTCAAATCAACGCTATTGCTGCATTACCTTGGGTACTGGCAATAAACCCTATAGATCGTCCTTCCACCCTCTTCAATGACGGTGGCGCTAAATTAGGACGTGCGCAAATACTACGTCAACCCACCTCAATGGGAGGTCGTGGACTCTCGGGCGCAGGTCGAAAAGTGGGTATATGGGATGGTAATGTGATCTATCACCCCGATTTTGCTAATCGCGTTCATGTACAAGAATACGAGAGTGCTGACGGAAATGAAGAACATGGTACACACGTGGCGGGCACAGTACTCGGAGCAGGTTTGCTAAATGCAAAGGCACGAGGCATGGCGCCCAAAGCAGAAGCATGGACGTACAATTTCAATGTCTCGTCGAACGGATTGAGTGAGCGCGAAGAGATGGCTCTGGCGCGCGAACGCTTTGGTATTCACGCGACGCAGAATTCTTACGGACTTGCCATCGGCGGCTTGTGTGACCAATTGAAAGAACTCGTTTATTTCAATTCGGAGTATCAGATTGATGCGCTTGCTAATAAGTATCCGACTCTTACGCATGTCTATGCTGCGGGGAACGACCAATTCCGTTGTACAGAAGAGACAAGAGAGCTTTGGGGCGTGGAAGGGTACGGAACAACCTCACGAAAGGCAAAAAATATCATCACCGTGGGTGCGGTAGACGACTACGGGTTTATCGCCTCTTTTAGCAGCTGGGGACCTACTGATGATGGGCGTTTATTCCCATTGCTTTGTGCAAAAGGAGTACAAGTTTATAGTACGCAACCGAAGAGTAAATACGCGTTCCTAGATGGTACCTCTATGGCTTGTCCTACAGTGACGGGGCACGCCTTACTACTACAAGAACGCTATGCACAGCTTTACCACGGCGAGGAAATGCGTAGTGACCTCGTACGCGCGCTTTTAGCAAACACCGCTGACGATGCAGGAACAGAAGGACCTGACTTTAAGTATGGGTACGGTGTTATGAACGCCGAAAAGGCAGTTATTGCACTAGAAAAAGAGTTTTTTGCGTTTGGCGAAGTAGAAACGGGCAAGAGCTTTACAAAAGAAATTACTCTTCCCGCAGGGACGCAAGAGGCTCGTGTTATGCTGGTATGGAACGACCCAGCATCTGAGCGTGATTATCAGTGGGGACAATCTGTTCTGATAAACGATCTTGACCTCCGTGTAGCAGTTGCAGGCAAAGAATATCAGCCATGGGTACTTAAACCAGAAAAAGGGAAAGTTGAACTACCCGCTGAACGTGCGAACGATCGTTTGAACAATGTAGAACAGGTAACACTCACTAGTACTGAGTTAGCAGGCGCAACGAACATAAGCGTTACCGTAAAAGGGACACGTATTACCGATGGTAAACAAGCGTTTGCTATCGTATGGTGGGCTGACGGGAAACCAGAGGCTCGTATAGTAGCTCCTGCTGCTGGTGAGGTTTATGCTGTAGGTGAGACCACCGTAGGCATTCTAGAAGCGGTAGAAGCGCCTTACGTAGTGGAAATATCGTATGACGGCGGGAAGAATTATAACTACTTGGGCAAAGTAGCGGGTCAGTATCTGCAAATGAGCTATCGAATTCCCGAAGGTGCGCCCAATACGAACCAAGCAAAAATGCGCATCATTGACAAAATGGGGCGTACGGCTGTAAGTACTGGTCAGTTTACTATCTCTGAGAAAATCGAGAACCTTGAGTTGACGACTGGCGATTGCGGTCTAGCGGGCTGGAAACTCACTTGGGATAAAGCTAAAGCGGCAAGTGCAGAGTACGAGATACTCTTGGCAGACCGAAGCAAAGGGACGTGGCACTCTATTGGTCATACGGCGGAGACTGAATTTGTAATTCCTGAGGCAAATTTCCACGCTGGCGAGCAACCCAGTTTCTGCGTTGCTATACGTTTTGGCGATAACCAGTGGGGAGTACGTTCGGAGGCCATTACGGCGACTGTACCCATGCCGCTTAAATTGCAACCTACAGACTTGCCATTCGCCGAGACATTTAGACAGGAAGGCTCCGATTATTTCAAGATAACGGGGGGAAAACACACTTCTATCTTCTATCGCAATGTATCCTACCAGCAAACACCGGGTTCTAATGTCCTCTATTATGGCGTAGTAGGAGTAGGAACATTCGACGAGAGTGCATGGTTTGATAAGGGAAAAAACGGCGACTTTATTAGCGATCTGACTTTGTGTAATATCGATTTGACATCGTTTGCAGCCGACCAGCAAGTGCAACTACACATCCGTGGTGGTTTGGCACGCAACACAGTTTCGGAACTTACCACATCGCGTTTCCGTGTTTTAGACAATGGGAAACCGTTACCCAATTCTTATGGTAAAGAGGTTGTAGAAACTACGCAGAATGGTCTCGAGGACTATTACTACCTCCTTCAGGGCGGAACTACTCACAAGCTCGTCATTCAGCACTGTGGCATGAAACCTCGTGATTTCCTAACCCTCAATGGTATCTGGATAGAAGCATTGGATCAAAACCCCGACGTAAGTGTCGCGCTTGCGCGTAAGGTAAGTGATAGCATCAATATGGGCGTAACATTCTTCCCCTTTGCTGTAAAGAACGTCTCGTCACGCCCTGCGGATAAAGTGGAACTACGCGTCTATCTCAATGATAAGTGGGTGACAAGCAAAGAGGTAAAGAACTTATTGCCAAAAACAGATCAGGTGATTAACGTACCGATCGATCTTAGCACGACAGATCCATACGGAGCGCGCTACACGATACGAGCAGAGGTTGCAATGGCTGACGAAAAGAACACAAAGAACAATACTTTCACGTTTGCCATCAACAATTTGGGGAAGGTGCAAACCCACCCGAGCTCTACCTACTACGGTGGCGAAGCTATGGATCCTCGGCGTACGATCGAGGTTGACAAGCCTATTCTATACACAGACAACGGGGGTGCCTATAGCGATTACTTAACTTCGCAGCGTGCCACCTTGCAATTTATTCCCAAAGACCCATCTATGCGTCTGCGTGTCCGCTTTCATAGTGTAGACTTGGTGGGAGACAGCACATATCTTGTAATCTACACATCCAAAGCACCTGCAACCCTCGAGATGGGCGAAACGCCGCCTCGCGACATCTTGCAAGACCATGCTGAGAATTTGGAATACGTCTCAGACTCTGACGATGGTGGACTTGTCTTTTTCTTCCGTACAAAAGAGGAGGGACGGGCAGCTGGATGGCGTGCAGAGATCGATCTTGTTCCGATGGCTAATCCGTTGACACTACTCAGTGCCAAAGCCTCTTTGCGTGGGACAAAAGCGGACGAACGTGTACCAGTACAAGTTACTATTCGGAACAACTATCCTACGCCGCAAAAGGATGTAAATGTGTCGCTCTTCAGCCCATATCTTGCCTCCTACATCAGCGATACGCTCATTAGCGAGGTAAAACCTGGAATTACGGAGCTTTCGCTTCCTCCTGTAAAAATCAAACAGCGCTTCATTACTGACTGTCAAGCGGTAATACAAGCCAATTGCGATACTTACGGACAAGACAATAGCCGTAAGACGCTTCTTGCTTACGAAAAGTACCCCATCCCAGGACTGATAGGGGTTTCTAATCCCTATATCTTCGAGATGATAGTGAACGACTCTCTATTCTCTCCCAATGATCCGTGGATACACGTCCAGTACGAAACGTTCCCCACCATTCCCGTTTATATTGACGACCAAAAGGTGAAGGTGCAGTACTCATTGGAATTTGGAGAAGACGATGTTCCGTACGCCATCGGAGCATGGGTGGACTGGAATCAGAATTCCGAATTTGAGGAGACTGAGAAGACCAGTGCCAATTTCGAGGCTGGCGAATCTGAACCTGTGCTTAGTATACCGTTACCAAGTACTCTTCAAGAAGGCGAGTATCGTGTACGGATGGCAATATGTCCTCCAGATGCATTGAAGGATGGTGCGAACTTCCCCAATGGCTTTGCCTACGGCGATCTGCGCGATTTCACATTTGCAGTAAAAGCGAAAAATCCGACAACAGACGATCTCGAACTGCTTGCTATAGATGCGGGAGATTCGGGAGAGAACTTAGCCTCTAATCAACCAATCTCTTTACAACTCAAGAACCGTTCATTGCATACATATGATAAGGAGATTACGGTAACTGTGAGTGTAGATGGAGCACCTGAAGCTAGTGAAACTATAAAAGTGGATCCTGCTATCGAGGCAAAAGACAACGGAGAGATAGAGCTTCAGGGAATAACAGCCAATCTTTCCACACCTGGGCGGCACATAATCAAGGCAACCATTGCAGAGAAGCCTGAGGCAGTAAATACGACGAATAATACCACGACTCATATTGTCTATTGTACAAAACATAAAGTGGACGATGAGCAGTACTGTATGTCGTTCCAAAGCCTTGTTAGCGAAAGCGACAAACAGAGTGTTGTTCTCCCTCACGTTGCATCTCAACTCAAGGAGTTCCGTCAAGGTGACATCTATCGTTTCGAGATGCTTTTCAAAGCTGACCAGTCGCAACCTGCGACCTTGCTACAAGGGAAGAAATTTGCAATACAGCTAGCGCGTAATTCGGAATATGGTTTCCCCAACAACTCAATTGGCGTTGTCTGTGGTGACTATGCTTTCCGTTGGACTGACGGCAATGCTGTTACATTCGGGCAATGGCATCATCTAGCTGTAGAAGTGGCCATCACCAAAATGCCAACCGAAGATTCGTCGGGCGATACCGATGTAAGAATTTGGATTGATGGAAAACCGCAAAAAATAAACACGTACGGTTTAGACATCCCTAATTTCCGCGCATTGGAGTTGGGTAAGTATTTCAATGGTGAGATTGACGAGTTCCGTTGCATGCGTGGTAAAGCAGAAGATGCAAAGATCCTTGAGTACATAAATAAGCACTATGTAAAGAGTGGCGAAGACCTCCCCGCGAATTGCATTGCCGAATACAGCTTCGACGAAGGCACAGGAAACTGGGCTAGTATTTGCAAGGGTACTGCGGCTGGAATAGAAGTTACCGACGCTACTCTTGTAAGTAAAACGGAGAATGGGATCTGGAAAAAACACGGTGAACTACTCAGCCAGATCAGCTTTGACGGAATGGTGAGCAAGCAGTTGGTAGGTAACAAGTGGAAGGTGAAGTTTAAGAAAGAAGTCGCTGCACATAAGAATGCTATCAAGGGCTCGCTACTCCCTAACTGGCAGGGAACAGAATTCAAGTACAAAGGGAAGACAGTTACCGAAAACCAACTCTTTGATTTCACAACAGATGTTACCATCAATGCTACTCTTACATTGTTTGGGAAGTCCTACAACCAAACATTAGTTTTTGAGTTTGAGGCAGACGAATCTGATGCGCGCGATTTGCTTTCATTAGGTCTCAAGAAAGCGAACAATGCAGGGATGACCGCTGACCTTGATGTGGTGCAGCCCATACCTACAGTTTGCCCAATTGTACTGAAGCGTGCAGAATTTGGCGAACCTACTGCGCTCAATAAGGTAAAACTCTCTTTTGAAGCTTCGCCCGAAGCACAGGTTTATGTCGACGAGGTAAAACCCGCGAATATACTGGTTAACAATGTGACTGAGGTGGATTTCACACGTCCGCGTGTTCTGATAGTAGAGGCAAAGAACAAGGAAACGAAGCGTTACGAAGTCAGTCTACTACGCGAACAAACGATTACATGGGACAACGTAGTAACCTCCTATACCTACGGGGCAGCAGCGGTCACTCTGTCAGCGACTGCTTCTTCCAACCTCCCTGTACGTTACGAAGCGTTAATGCCTACAGTTGCAAGTGTAGTGGACAACCAGCTCCGTATTGGTTTACCTGGCAGTGCTGTAATCCGTTGTATACAAAACGGTAATGAACAGTATACATTAGCTCAGCCCATAGAGAAGACTATTGTAGTAGCAAAGAAGCCGATTACCGTGGTGCCAAAACTGGAAGCGACCGTCTCTTATGGTGCGCCCATTGATTGGAAATTCTCTTACACAGGGCTTGTGAGCGAAGCTGATCGCGCATGGCTAAAAGACGAAAGTGCAAAGGGGGCTTACAAACTCTCTAATGCAGCAGGAGTAACTTTCGCTATGGACGATCTGCTCCCCGCTGGACAATACAAGTTGCAAGCCACAGGTGCATACGAGACAGAGCGTTACATTATTACCCCAGAAGAGAAAACATTTGAGGTAGTAAATGACAAGCAAGTTGAGGTTACGTTTGTAGTGAAAGACAACGACGGTCCTTTGGCAGACGTACTTATTACAGTTGCTAAGCTCGAAGGGCGGACTAACACCAATGGCGAAGTGCGTTTCCCGCTGCCTATAGGCAAGGCTATAGGGTATGTGGCATCTAAAGGGAGCGTCCGTATTGATGGCTCACATACTCCCACGGCGAGTGGCAACAACAAGGTTGAGATTACATTCCCCAAAGAGACGCTCACGCTGACCTACAAGCCAGATGAGCATAGTACACTCAGTGGAAATACGCTTCAGAAGGTCGCAGTCTCTATGAGTGGGACAGACGTGCTAGTAGTGCCTGCCGAAGGTTACGAATTTGTTCAGTGGTCTGACGGACGTAAGGACAATCCGCGTCGCGATACCCAAGTCGCACAATCGCTGGAGGTTACCGCTCAGTGTAAAGCCAAATTATTTACCATACACTATGCTATTGTCGGATCGGGAAAATGGTTACAAGGCGAACAGGAACAGGTGGTAGCATACAACGAGAATGCAAGCCCCATTGCTGTAGCACCCGCAGACGATGAAAGCCTCTTTGAACGCTGGAGTGACGGAAATGTATCGGCAGAGCGAGAGGATAAGAATGTCAAGAGAGATGCAGAACATACTGCATACTTTACTAGCTACGCAACGCTACCCACTGTTCAGAAATTCGATGACGGCACTTTCCCCAAAGGCTGGTATTCGTTGAGTGAAGGTGCTACTACAAACCCCATGTATGTGGCAAATGGGTTGAGTGACAAGGCTTTTGTACTCGACAATGGCTTCCTCTTCTGCGACAATCGCAATCTGGCAATCAATGGTAGAAATTATACAACCTACCTGTATACGCCTCGCTACCGTACTACGGGCTTGGCAGCTGACTTACAGATGCATTTTGATTATTCGTTACGTTGGGGTTTCCAAGCAAGTCGTTTTGTCGTAGAGTATACTACAGACGGGCAGAACTGGCAACCTTGGACCACGAATATTCCGAACAGTGGCGAGGGACGTGCTACATTTGATGCGACCCTTGACGCTACGCTCTTTGCTGGAAAAGAGTTTGTGCAGTTCCGGTTTGTGTATCAACCGATTGGTGGCTGGTATCTATGCATAGATAACGTGAACATTTTCGAGAAAAAAACGCAGCAATACACTCTTAGCTATGTAAGCGAACCCGCTGGGGCAGGCGAGTTTATTATTGACGATGTTGTGGTTGAATCGCAAACAGTGGAACACGGCGAAGCGGCTAAACTTGTTGAAGCTCAGGCAAAAGCCGACTATCGTTTCATTGGTTGGAAGGGCGGCAGTACATCGCCCAAATTCCGTGCCGTAGGCTCAGTATTTGCCGATGCTACTTATACGGCTCTTTTTGCAAAGGCGGAAAACGTGCGTGTAGCTTACACGGCTAGCCCAGCGGAAGGGGGAACTATCGTTGGCGAGGCGGGACTACCTCTCTCGTATCAATTGCTGAATAAAGGAGGTAATGCTGCTCCCGTGAAGGCTGTTGCGAATGAAGGATGGCAGTTTGCATACTGGTTGCATAACGGCGTTGCTGTAGCAGAGCTACAAGATAATGATGTACAGGCAGATTATGAACGCACTGCGGTCTTTACTCGAAGCACAAAGACAGTACATTTCGTGGTGACTTGCGATAAGGGTACGCTCCGCGATGCACAACTAACACTTGGTATCAAGACTTTCGATCTGCAAAATGATGGACGCTTGCAATTGGAATTGGCTACTGGCGAATACCAATATACGATAGGTGCTCCGCACTATCAGTCTAGTAAAGGTAAATTTGTAGTGGGTGCAGAGGATGTAACTATCTCGGTACTACTTAAGCGTTTACCGAATGAGTATATTCCACTCTATGCTATCACTTTTGCACAGCCAAGGAATGGTAAACTAAGTGTTCTATTGCAAGGACGCGAACTGACTTCGGGCTACGAGGTAGAAAAAGGTACTGAGCTTGAACTTCAAGTAATGCCCAATGAGGGGTACGAGTTAGAATCGCTAAAGGCTGGTGACGATAATTTGACAGGGACGGTTGCAGACAACAAAGTCCGTTACACAGTGCAGAATGCGGTAACAATTAGCGCACAGTTTAAGCAAAAAGCAACGCACGTAGACTCCTCTGAAGTATTCAGTATCTCTGCGAGACCTAATCCATTCGCAGACAAGCTGAGAATTATAAATGAGGAACAGATACAAGGTATCTATCGCCTCACCAATGCTACGGGAGTTGTTGTACGTAGTGGTAAGCTAGAGAGTCATGAAGTTGTTATTGAAACAGCCGACCTTGCTTCTGGACTATACCTTCTCCGTATAACCAGTGCCAATGGTGCTTCTAAGACCATACGCGTAGTGAAAGAGTAAACACACTCCTCGCGAAAAGAGACAAAGGGTATTGCCTTCGGGCAGTACCCTTTTTTGTATTGTGTCACCGTTTTATAGTCTTAAGGTTTTCACAGAAAAAGTTCTCCCTTGTTAAGGGAGAGAGCGTGGTACTATTCTTTCACTACACGAAGTGTTTTGCTGGTTTTATCTGAAAAAATGCGCAGTAGATAAACGCCCGCTTTTAGCTCTTCTGTATTGAGTACAGTTGCTGTACCTTGTAAAGAGCCTTTGCGCATAACCATCCCGTTCGTATTTACAAGTTCGTAACGGGCATTGATTGCTTCGTCATTCTTTATTTTAAGTAGCGAAGAGAAAGGATTGGGAGCAATGGAAATGCCTGCCAATAGTACGTTTTCTATAGCATTCGGTGTTGGAGGCTCTGGTGTTTCCTCTTTCTCGAATCTAACGGTGATAAACACTTCGCTTACCACCTTGTACTTGCCATCGGCTTGTTGCTCAGCACCCTGTACGTCGAGTTTTGCTAGCTTATAGAGCTTTGTGGGGGTTGCAATGATATTTAGTAGTGTTCCCTCTTGCACTTCTGTGTCGCTGAGTAATTTCGTGCCGCCCTCTATACTTACATCACAAGTACCCCCTACTAGCCCCGTTGGGAGGTGTACCATAAATTTTTGAGGTTGAGGTTCAGGTTTAGGCTCTGGTGTTTCCTCTTTCTCAAATCTAACGGTGATAAACACTTCGCTTACCACCTTGTACTTGCCATCGACCTGTTGCTCAGCCCCCTGTACGTCGAGTTTTGCCAGCTTATAGAGCTTTGTGGGGGTTGCAATGATATTTAGTAGTGTTCCCTCTTGCACTTCCGTGTCGCTAAGTAATTTCGTGCCGCCCTCTATGCTAACATCACACGTGCCACCCACTAGCCCCGTCGGGAGGTGTACCATAAATTGAGGTTCAGTCCCGTCTTGTAGAAACGACACCTTTATGCGTACATCTTTTCCTGTCACTTGATATATTTTCCCCTCAAAGACGAAAGCCCCATCTCCGTAGCTTGCCTCGCAAAGGTAGTCTGCCCCTTCTGCTTCAACTCTCCCTATTTTGTAACCAGAGGCTGCTTTGGGGGCTACCCCAATTAGTGTTCCAAATTCTACTTGTTCGCCAGCTGCCAAGGCACGCTCCTTAGTATCTATTTCATAGATAAAACACTCTCCAGCACCTTCTTTTACAATTTGAGATGCGTGTATGGTTGCCATTGTTTGCGTAGGCAGTGGGGGGTATGAGGGAACGCCTATAGTATTGTCTGGTGGCGTACTGCCGTTATTAGGTAGCACTTCGATATTTCCCCCGAGCTCGCTAATGAGTTCCAAACCATTATTGTAAACGAGAAGCTGATAGACACCTGCGGGCAAATCTATTTTTTTATCCAACACAAACTCTTTCGTCTCGCCTGATATAATAACCGCAGGGCGTAATGTAAAATCATCTACCACACTCACGCTACCTCCCTTTTCTTGTTGGAATACTACCATTAAATTAAGCGGGACATCAGGATTGCCAGTAGCTACACTAACCGAATATTTCATCTTAAAATGCTCGCCTTTCTTCAAGCGGAAGTTAGCAGCAAGGCGTTTTACCGTGTATTGGGAAGTAATGTTGTTAGAGAGTACAATCTTTTGGGAACTATGATGCGCGGTGGGTACAGAAACGGTTTGATTCCCGTGCCATGGAAGCCGTTTTGTGCCTAGGTTTAAGTTCTGTGCATCGTAAAAGAAATGAATGTACTGAACAGAGCTTTGCGGCATTTGGACTGTAAAAATACGCTCTTCGGTTGTGCTAGGATCTATGCGCATATAAGACAAAAAGGGGAGTGCTAGCGCACTGGTTATTTCAGGCGTTTGTTCACTCGAGGTGAGCATAGCTGCCAAGGGACAATAATAGGTTTGTGTGCCCGAATTTTTTACGGTGAGGCGAAAAGTCGCTATCCGCCCAGGGCGAACCTCTGAAGGGGTAACCGAAATTGTAAGCTTCGGTTTCATTTCCTCCTCCGATACGATAAGCGCGTCTTCCGTAACCTCTACGGCAAAAATTCGCTTCTCGTTCCATCGTCTGTTCGCTACGATATAATCTTTTGTTGCAGTCTCATAAATCGCAGCATGTAGGGTGTACTTCCCCACTGGTAAATCTTTTAGGTTCAGCGCTACCGTTTGCTCTCCAAAAATTCGTTTATTGCTCTTCATCAAGATAGGTGGTGTACTCGTGTGAGCTTGTAACACCTGTTGCCCATCATGCTGCATGAGCACTACGGCATAATTACCCACAATGGGCGAAAAGGCTCTGTTATACATCCCTTCCACTATGCAGAGCAATTGTTTGGATTTTGGGAAACGCCCCAATTCTATCTTTAGATTGCGGTCGCAGTATACCTCTTTCAATTCTTTAGCCTCAGGCGCATTTACCAAGGGCTGCATCCCGATAATCATACTCCCCGCAAAATTGTACAGCATACCATTGCTACCGCCATCACCAGTGCCTACAGATTGAAGCAAGAAGTAACCATCGGACTGACCTCCCCAGCCCCAATTTAGGTGGAAATAGCCTTGACCGTCGTAACCATCGCATACAAATTCGTGTGCAGTATTGACAATTGTCATGCCTCCCATAGGTACAGGACGCCCCGCTTTCAGCTCATCTATAAGCAGTCGTTGCCATTCGACGGTGCTGTGTTCATCTGTTATATAGTGGCGCAGTGTTTTCGCATAATAGAAATTGCGACGTAAGGCTTCAAAGGCATAGTGAGGCGTAGTGCTACTCTCATCTACTTGAAACTTCATTCTAGACGCATACCCTACATCGCGCATGAGCCGTGCTACAGCATTACCTTGCTCTTGTGTATACGCTTGTGCTGTATAGTCTCCGATCATTGCCTTCCAATTGTAGGGCGCTTCTGTGGCGAAATCTATCTCTTTGTCAAGGTGTTTTACTTTTCCATGACCCTTAGGCGGCCATGCATAATAGCGCATGACTTGTGCAACAGCTGTGGCAACACAACCCGTAGGAGCATGCTTTTCGACATTATCCTTGGGCGACCATCGCATAGGACTATACCAGTTATAGGGCGCAAACTGACTCCAACGAATCTTTGCAAGTAGCGGTTCCACTACATCGTCAGGGGCGAGAACAGGTGCGGTGTAAATATTTGCTGCATTCTCGCGTGTTTTTTGTACAAGCTGCGCATAGCTATCTAGTACTGTTTGGAACTCGGGGCTAATCACTTGCGGAAAAACATTATCCTTCGAATAGGCTAGAATAGGCGATACTACGTCGTCGCCCGCCACAACTACCCAACCAGTGCCGCGCGCAGCACCAAATACGTAGTAATCGGATGTATTTTGCTTACCACGAATTGGGCGTCCAGAACTAGTATAGAGTAGTCGTACTTCTTGCGCACTACTGCGTATTCGGCGTATCTGTTGAAGGTGCGTGGCTGCTAATTGGGCGGCATGTTGCACACTAATGGGAGCTGCTTCTGCAATAATAGAGATACCAAGGATACCTAACAATACCAGTAACAAAAACAAACGTTTATAGAGTCGCATTATGCCCGAATTTCATACAGATTACCAACAGTATATATACCGCCGTATCTGGCGAACTGTTGCATTCGTTCATACAACTTGTGACAAACTGCCACTAGTCTTTGATAAATTTAAAGAGGAAAGAATATCGCCTCGATAGAGGGCAAGACTATGCAGGTAAAGACGTTGCGACACAAAAACAGATTCACTCCGATGTTACACATTACAGACTCAACTTTCGCAAGTTTGTTGGACACAGAGTGGAGGCGGATTTAGAAGATTTAACATATCTCGAAATATCTGATATTCAGCAGAAAAGAGTTCCCAAAATTGCTCAAGCGGGATATTAAAATATTGGTAAAGCGTCTCGCTGAAATCTTTGATAAACAGGCAGATTCGTTCGTAAAGAGTGAGCTGGGCAGATTCGGTTCGCAAACCTCGGAAAATACCTCCTAGAGTCTCGTACGACTCAAAGCGTTTAAGTATCGAAAGCAAGTTATAGGTTAGCATACACAAGGTTAAGTGGGCTATTTGTGCATCAAAATCGCGAGCTTCGCATTTGCCCATGCGAAGATGTTGTTTGGCCTCTTTGAAGAAGACCTCTACTGTCCAGCGCATGGCGTATATTTGGAACGCAGTATCAAAATCTAGCTTGGTATTGCTTGTTGGCATAGCGCACCATTTTCCACGATGCGAATTCTTAGAAAAGAAGAGTTTTACTTCCTTGCCGCTAAATGTTACCGTAGCTTCGATATAACGATGCTTGTATTGTCGAGATCGCTTTACCTGTTTCCGTTGCTTAAGCAGTCTTACCAGACCCTGTGCTGTATATTCTTTCCCGTTGAAGGTATAGAGCGTTTTGCTATTTATCTTGAGCATACCTAGCAAGTGTTGCCCTTTACGCTTGAGTACTACTAAGAGCATTGCTTTGGTTAGATACCAGCTGTCGACCAATACATAGTCAAACGCGATACGATGAGCGCGAACTCTTTGCACAAACTGCTGTGCGAGGTGCGTCTTCTTTTGTGTGTACTCATACGCCCGCTCATACCCTAGAGTTGTCTTTTCCCTTTTCTTGAAAAAACGTTCTCTTAACTGGCGTAGCGTGAGTCCAAATTTCCGATTCTTTCCTTGTCCTTTTTCGCCCACTAGGGCGGCATCCAAGGCTAGAAAACTTTTCCCATCGTAGAGACCCGCGACAATCGCTTTAAAGCCCAAGAGGAAGCGCAATTTGGTATGCGAGTATACATAGCCTATTTTCTCGATTTTCATCCCCGTTTTGGGTAAAACCGTGTCGTCAATAATCAGGCAACGAGGCACCTTGCTTGTTGGCTCACTTTCCCGTGCTAGCTTTCGTATGAGCTGGTTAGTTAAGCTATACAGGAGTTTACGCCAATCGATCTTCGGGGAGTTGAGTAGGCGATAAAAGACATCTTTACCACAGCGGAAATAGTGATACAAATCTGCTTTGCAATACTGATCGGCAGTTCTTATTCCAAAGGGAACGAAGAGTAGTAGAGCCTTTATGATATCGCTGCTCTTATAGATTTTATTGACGTAGTCGACCAGACTCGTATTTTTAGTAGACAAGTGAAGTTTGGAGATGAGTTCGCAGAGACATCTTAATAGACTTTCTTTATTGATACAGAAAGTTGCAATTTCAGTGAGATTAAGATTACCTTTGTGCGGCAGCATGGTTTTTTATTTTTGGACATGTAAAGTTACTGATATCCAATGACTTTACCAAATTATCGTGCTGCCTTTTTCTCTGATTTCTAATCTCTTAGAGACCTGCGAAAGTTGAGTTAGTTACTTAGTACAAGCCACCCAAACAGATGTATACACGTGGTTGAGGCGCGACTTAGCGTCTCATTATTTTGTCGTGTATATTGACGCGACCTTTGTTCCGACGCGTCGCGAACATCGCGTTACACAAGAAGCCTACTACTCCATATTAGGCGTTTTACCCGATGGTACTCGCGAGGGACTAGCCATCGTAAATCATCCGACTGAGGGAGCTGTTAACCGGCAAGGAGAGTTGAAAGCATTACAAGAACGTGGTGTTGAACATATTGATCTGATTGTATCAGATGCCCTCGCTGGTATCGAGAATGCTGTAACGAGCGCTTTCCCTGCTTCCCGACACCAATTTTGCGTAGCTCATTTGTTGCGTGAGATGAGTGCATTAGTACCGCGAAAAGCACTTCTCGAATTATATGACGAATTCCGCGAAGTGCTGTCAATAGACCTAGAATCCAAAGACGTAAATAGTGCTTCACAATATGCCGCCTTTCTTAACTTTGTAGAACGATGGAGTAAGAGAGTACCAACTTTTGAGCGCTATAAGAAGTCACGTAACGCCTTGTATTTTACATTTTTAGACTATTCACCAAAGTATCGTCGTATGTTGTATACTACGAACTGGATTGAGCGCCTGAATCGTTGCTACAAACGCACACTGTCTATGCGTGGCGCGATGCCGAATGCTTCCTCTGTATTATTTTTACTCGGCTCAGTAGCTATGCAGGTGAACAAGACTACGTATTCTTATCCTGTCTCTGTCTTTAAAGATTGGAACAATGATCTCTCCGTTCATTCCTCAAGCCTTAGGGCTAAGGAGAGCCCAACGCTTGAGGAATGAACGGAGGGCTTTTACACATTTTTATAGACACTACCGGATAAGCTTGGCTTTAAACTACCAGAAACAGGAAAAAAGTATTTCTGGCTTCGTATTCAAGAAACTCATGTGAATTTTATTGTTCATAAAAAAAACATTCGTCATCAAAAATAAGTCGTATGTAACATTTCAAGAAGCCTACCGTTTTTACATTAAACCATTAATTGTTACTACAATGAAGCATTATTTTATTTTTTCATTAGCGCTGATAGCAGCTGCTCTTTTTTCATGTAAGCAGGAAAAAGTTCAGACTTCTTTGCAAAAGGATTTGATTACATCTGAGATCAGCGAGCTTGTGCCTACAATGCAAGAAGTGCGACTTGCGTCTGATGCAACAAGTGTAGGAGCAGAGAATATTCAGAACCCTTTTGATAATGTCGGCGTACAGCATAACATTAAGCTGGCCGAAATACTGCAGAAATATCCTCATGGAATAAGTAGTGAGAATTTTAATGAACAGACTTATATAGAGTACTTTAGGGATGATGATGAGATCTCTCCAGAGCTGCTTAAGCGTCTCCAGAAAGAGATAACATTGAATAATTATCGTCTAGATTTCCCAAGTGTTATGGGCTCAATTGAGGATAAACTAACCCGAGAATGCGTTTCTCGCTTTTTCAAAGAAACAAGAGAGGGGAATTTCGCAGATTTAGGAGAATTCACGTTCTACGTCAAAACAGTTGAGGATAGAGTCCAAGAGTCTCCGAGATTGAAAGCCGAGGATAAAGAACTCATCCTTTCGGTGACTTCAATTTATCGCCACTCTGCACAATTTTGGAATACGAAATTAGGCGAATGCGACTTCCATCTTTTTGGGAAATCATGGAAACAGTGGTTGGTAGTTGCTGGCTGCGATGCCGTTGGTGGTATCATCGGAGGTCTTATTGGTAGTTCGTGTCCTGGCGTAGGTACAGCATTAGGAGCTATGCGAGGAAGTTTTCTCGGCAGTGCTACTGCACTTTGTGTAATGGAAATAGCGGATTATGAAGAGTATGAACCTGTATTCTAAATTTAAATGCAGGGTGTTAACTTTATCAGGAAAGGAGTAGGTTTGCGATGATGCATCACTCGAGAGATAGGGTTGTTCTTCTTGTGTTGGTAATACTCTTGCCATTAGGCTTTGTATCAGCACAAAGATTTAATGTGGGCGTAAGTGATCTTACCACTTTTACCCCTAAAGCATATTTCATGGATTTACATTTTGATATCAACATCAATACGTCGTTAGTGGGAGTAAAATTTGGGGCAGAGAATGTAAAACCAGAACATTGGTACAGTGGACTTTATGTAGGGCAACGGAAAGTCTTCGATGATAAATTCTCTGTAATCGGTACAATAGGCTTAGGCTATATGTCCCCTTTTGAATCGCACGAAAAGGGTTCAATGTATGGAGAGTTAGGTGTAGCACTTCGGTACGTTGTTGCCCCACCTCTATACTTTGAAGTAGGCTACAATGCCTATCAACTTCCTGCCAAAGAAAGACCAAACTACCAAGGTGCAAAATTTACTATTGGCATTACGTTCTAAGTTGTAATTCGTAATTAGTGGTTGAGTAAATCCTTTTCGCAAAAACGAAAAAAAACGGGGTGGATCTCGTACAGAGATTCGCCCCTAATTGTGCATTTTTGTATTACCAAAAACTCAATGCACGCAATGAGTAAAAGTATCTATTTTAACGGACAACCGATTTTTTCACACCTCCTCAGTTTACTTAGCCGTGATAAGATCGAACAAATAGCTGCTGAGGGGAATTACGATCGCTATACAAAGGAGTTCGATGCTTATACACATCTAGTTACACTACTTTTCGCTGTCCTAAAAGGTCACGATTCGCTGCGTGAGATCGTGATAGGACTCCTTGGTGAGACCCATAAACTCGGACATCTAGGAATTACGTATGTAGCCCGTCGTAGCACAC
>CAJPTC010000008.1 GCA_905373475.1 Bacteroidia bacterium
TTTTTTGTTTTTTCAAAGTTCTCAATTTTGAAGCTTACACACTTTTTTTGGGACAGTATCAAAAAAGTTACATAAAAGCAACAATTTCTTCCACGAATGTTGTTTTTGTTTAAACGTGTATCTGAACGGAACGCTCTTCCTCAGACAAGCCCTACAAACAACAAGCAAGACCTCCCCTTAAAATAGGCGCTCGCACCTATTCGTTAGAGAACTGGACAAGAAGATCGCGGTAGGCGGAAAAAATAGTAGCCTTCGAGACAAAACCAATGTAGACCTCGTTGTGCACTATAGGCAGATTCCAAGCGCCAGAGATCTCGAACTTGTCCATCACG
Source organism: Bacteroidia bacterium (assembly GCA_905373475.1). Taxonomy (GTDB): domain Bacteria; phylum Bacteroidota; class Bacteroidia; order Bacteroidales; family CAJPTX01; genus Bacteroides_D. The sequence continues at coordinate 333 of CAJPTC010000008.1, forward strand.
CTACTCATATTTTCATCGAGATCCACGACGGCAGGAGGTAGCGTCATAAAATCGCGCACGTAATGGTCGTCGTACTTTTCCGAATCGAACATAACGGGGCGTATATCATCGAGCAATAAAATTCCTAGTAGATGTCCTGTCTCATCGGTTACGGGAAATATATTCCGATGCGATTTGGCTACCGTCTTTACCAACTCTCCGAGTGTTTGCTCGGGATGCACGGGAATGAGATCGGTTTCTATTACATTGCGCAGCGAAAGCATGGTAAGCACCGCCTTGTCTTTATGATGCGTGATCAGATCGCCCTGCAGAGCCAGCTGCCGCGTGTAAATAGAGTGCTTATCAAAATACGAGCTGGTGATATACGCCACTGTGGCAGTAATCATAAGCGGCATAAGGAGTACGTACCCGCCCGTGAGTTCCGCTATGAGGAATATCCCCAACAAAGGCGCATGCATAACTCCTGCCATAGCGCCAGACATGCCTACGAGTACAAAATTTGCTTCGCCCACACCCGCATTCAACCCTTGATTGAGACAAGTACACAAAAAGAAGCCAGAGACTGCGCCTACAAAAAGAGTGGGAGCAAAAGAGCCCCCTACCCCGCCACCTCCGTTGGTTGCTGCCATAGCGAAGACCTTAAGCAATAACAAACCAACCAAAAAGAGAAGAATTATCCAACGGTTGTTAGCAAAAGCTTCGAGCGGCGAGCTGTGAAGAAGAGTTGTAACGTTTCCCTCAAATAACGATTGTACCGACTCATAGCCTTCACCATAAAGTGGGGGGAAGAAAAATATCATAACACCCAAGAGTACAGCCCCGATGGCTACCTTTTGATACGGGTGCTGTTTGAAACGACCGAACCAACTCTCCATACGTACCGCCATTCGGGTAAAATAGACCGATACGAGTCCTGTAAAGAGCCCGAGCAGAAGGTAATAGGGGGTTTTGGGAAGGTCAAACGGAACATTATAGACAAAATGGAAAAGCGTTGCGTCGCCCAAAAGAAAGGAGGAAACAAGCGTTGCCGAGACCGCACTCACTAGCAAAGGTACTATGGAACTCAGCGTGAGGTCTAGCATCAAGACCTCAAGCGTAAAGACCATGCCCGCCAAGGGGGCTTTGAAAATAGCAGCAACCCCTGCTGCAGCACCGCACCCGACCATGAGGTTCATGGTCTTGCTATCTAGCTTTAGTAAGCGTGCTACGTTAGAACCTATCGCCGCTCCTGTTAAGACCACTGGCGACTCTGCCCCTACCGAACCTCCGAACCCAATAGTAACGCTACTCGTAAGAATAGAACTCCACGTGTTGTGGAGACGTATACGCCCGCGGTGGCGCGAAATGGCATACAGAATACGCGTTACGCCGTGGCTAATGTTATCGCGCACCACATAGCGCACTAACCAATAGGTAAGAAGTATACCTACCCCAGGTAGCACCAAGTAAAGAATACTACCATACGGATTGTCTGTCAGAGATAAGACAAACTCGTGCGTCCAGTGCACGGTATGTTTCAGCAACACTGCAGCAAGCCCACAGAGGATACCAACAATGAAACTCACCACTAGAGCGTGTCGCCGTGTTGCAAGCCGACACCAACCAATAAAACGATTCTCCATGAAAATTAAGGAAGGGAAAAACACTACAAAAGGAGGCTTTTAAGTAGTAAATACCTAAAAGACAAAATTCCTCTCCGCAGACATCTGATATGCGATACTGCCAAAAGCGCGCGATGCTCATCAAATAGATAAGCAAAGCATACTTAGGCAAATCACATTCCTCCTACGAGAGAAGTAACCTACCTAGTTACTTACTTCCGTAACTCAAATTTTCCAGGGTAAATTTCGTAGGTCTCTTTCCCATAGTGAAAGATTCGAGCGGGCTTCTTACCTATAAGATCCGTCTTCTCGCCCTCGATACGGAGCATCGTACCTTCACGCAGTCCTACGACCGTCATATCGCGGTTCAGCTCTATGTATTCTATAATTCGCTCTTCGCGCGTCTCGCCTGCATGCCCTGCGGGGTTCGCATCCAAGTAATGAGGATTGATTTGGAAATCTACCAAGTGTAACGCCTCAAATCCGTGGGGCACTACTGCTGGCATATCATTCGTGGTGCTGATTGTAGGGCAACTTACGTTAGAACCCGCACTCCACCCTACGTATGGAGTTCCTGCTATTACCTTTTCGCGTATCACACCCAACAGGTCTTTTTCTTGCATCTGCTGTAACAAGCGCCATGTATTGCCACCACCGATTACAATAGCCTCTGCATCCTGCAAAAGCTGTTTCGGCGCATCTACTTTATGCACCGAATCTACTGCAATACCCGCTTCAGCAAATCTTTTAGCAACCTTGTCCAGATAGGCATCGTACGAAAAACGCACGCCCGCGTAGGGTATAAATGCCACTCGTTTCACCCCTTTCAAGAAATTCCCGATCTCGGGCATTGCGTAAGCAAGATATTCCTCGCCAGCATTAGTCGAATTGCTAATCAGCAGTAGTCTCATCTCTAATCCCTCGTATTTGGTTAGCGCTAAGTTACAACAAAAAGGGAATAGCGCAAGGCATTAAACCTGCCCTGCTCTAACTACGCTCTCCGACAAAAACGACAAGGAAATCTGGGAAATACGCTATCTACGTGCGCCATACAGTTTCCGCGCCATATAGACCAGCGAAAAACTGCAAAGCAGCGCTAAAGAGACGATGTAGACATTAAAATCGGGGTCGGCTATGCTAGTCTCCCCTGTCTGGTTATAAACGATAAAATAGAGCAGTACCGCCCCTGCATTGTTGAACGCATGCACAAAAATAGGAAGCCACAGGGTCTTGCTGTAATAGAAAAGATAGCCCAGTACAGCTCCGAGAAATACTCGAGCTATGATCCCTGCAAACTGAAAATGCACAATCCCGAATATAATTGCCACGACCCAAATAGCAAGATGCCCATTCATGCCGCGCTTAATGAATAGGGACTGTAGTAGCCCCCGAAATAGCATCTCTTCGCACACAGCGGGTGCAATAGCTATTACGATAATATTGGCAAACAAAACAGACCATTGTTCGGTACAAAGCATTTGCTTAATCAGCTCCTCAGCACTCCGTTCAAAGTCTAGAGCCCATTCAGGAAGGGGAAAAAGACCGTTGAGATAGACCAATACCCATACAATGGGCTGAATAACGAACGCAAAGCAAAGAGCTGCGAAAAAGTCGCGAACTCTTAGGAGGTGCGATGCAAAATAGAGTGAATAGGGTTCTCTATGAATGTGTCGCCAAACAAGAACAGGCAAGCCGATTAAGCAAAAGGTCGAATAGAGTTGTGTGATGCGCAACATCCATGTATTGGATGCATACGCTGGATAGAACAGTCCGACGATATACGATGTAACCCCAACAAGTATAGCCCCACCTATGATGAGCGAGAGGAGTAAAAGTAATTCTACCGTCACGCTTCTTTCAGGCGTGGGTTCGGGAACGACCAAGCGAATTTTACTTTGCATGCCAAAAACTTTTATCGTATTCACGCTCGATTTTCACCTCGATAGAATCGGCAAGGAGCGGGAAAAAATCTAAACCACTCACACGCTCCAGACTATCTATCGTGCAACGAAAAGAATCTAAGGGCTTTGGAGACTCTTCATTGCGAAGCAAGAAACCTACAGCCTTCCAATGCCCCGCATTTCGTGTAAGAAGCGCCTTGTAAAAATGGGAAGGAACGGGGATTAGATTATGTCCAATGGTACGCATATCCTCCAAGAAAAGCGGTCCTGTGGTCACATAGAGCGTATCATTCTGTTCAACCCACCGACGCACCTGCTCTTCAAGATCTTTCCACTTACGGCGATTAAACGCCGCTAATTGGGGCGAAATATTGGTGAAGTAAAACGATTCTTTCATAGCCTGCGAACTCCAAGCCATATCGGCAGCAGGTGCCAAATGTCCCTTGTCGTACCCAGTGCGTTTATAATCGCCGTTATTCGCGGTTTCGGACACGCGGGGATCTTGCTTGAATGCTCCTTCACGCTTGGTCACTTTCTGCAATTCAGATGGCAAAAACTGGTAGGCTACCCAGACAGATTGTTTGTAGCGTGGCGAAAAAGCGAACGTAAAGCCTAAGTTGTAGAAAACCTCTAGTGTGGTATCGGTAGCAATGGGTTCTTCGAGATACTTGAGTTTCGATAAATCCTGTCGTAAATCTATTGTCTCGCTTTGCGTTGCAACGGAAGGCAACTCTTTGTTTTCCTCACCCGTAGCAACAAGCTTTACACTGTCGGAACGAACAGCTGCATTCTCTTGCGTCTGGGACTTTTGTTCCACCTCCGCAGAATAAGCTGTACTCTGTGCACGGTGCGCTGTGCCGCACGTTGCCCCCAACAAGACAAAACTCAGGAGGAAGAGGACTATAAAAAGTCGGAATAAAAAGGTTTTCAATTTCGTAAGCGATTTAATACGCCAATGATATACGCACACTAAACACCTCCGAAGAGAACGAAATACACCACAGCGCAAAGGTAGTTTTAATCTTTTAGTAGGGAGTCTACCCCTTTCGGGAAGTAGCACTTTGGACTTTCGCACTCTAAAAGATTATTAAACAAGGCAAGCTCCTGCGCAAAAAAAAAGCGGCGTGCAAAAGCACGCCGCTAGACGTAATATCCTTAGTAGATGCAATCCTACAAAGGTTGCATCGGAGGTATGCTCTTAGCTCGCCTACGCAAAAACTTTAGCTTCGTTTCAGAGACTAGTATGGCTGCAAAGATGAGCACAAAGCCTATGGCAAGCATTGTGGTTATTTTCTCGTTAGTGAAAACCACTCCAAAGAGTACGCAGAAGAGCGACTCTGTTGCTAAAATAATAGCAGCACTGCTGGCATCGGTAAACTTTTGCCCCAAGTTCTGCAATAACAGTGCGAGCGCCGTAGCTACAATGGCAAGGTAGCCTATGGCAAGCCAAAGCTCCTGCCCCCATTGCGCCTTCTGTATAACTTCTGGATCTTGTATAAAAACCGTCGCAACGGCAAAAATGCCCGCAAAAAAGAATTGTAGGATAGTAATTAAGATCGGGTCTTTCTCGTGACTAAAACGCTCTATCGTAACAATATGAGCCGCGAAGAAAATCCCGCTGAGAAGCGCCAATGCATCTGGTGCAGTAAAACCCGCGTACTGCGCTTCAAGAGAAGACGAACTCTCGCCAAATGAAATAAGCCCGATCCCTGTAATGCATAGCAGAGCAGCAATGATGTTGTATAGATCGGGTTTTACACGGTTTACTGCCCACGCCAAAAAGGGAACAATCACACAATAGGCGGCTGACAAGAAGCCACTCCGCCCAGGTGCTCCTTGAGCTTCTGTAACCCCAAACGTCTGCGCAGAATGCGCCAGAAACAAACAAAAACCTATCACCAAACCACTAACGATGTACGAAGGGTTGATCTGTTTCAAACGCTTAAAAAAGATGATCCCCAGTACTGCAAATGCGATGAGAAAACGCAATGCGATGAGTAGATTGGGGTGTATTGTTCCCGTGGTACTCTTAGATACCACAAGTGTACTCCCCCATATAATGGCAACCAGCAGCAACGCTAACCGTGCCCACAACTTTGTACTACCTCCAAACCCCATTATGCCTTATTTCTATTTCAATTTATACCACACGGGCTAGCTACAAACGCCACGCCGAAAAGAACAGCGCAAAAATAGCAACTCCGTTTAGAACAATGCAGCCTCCCCTCTTGTTCAATAAAAAAGGCGTAGGAGCTAACCCACGCCTTTACTTTGTGCGCCTTGACGACGCCTGTGCTTACTCTCTTAGAATGTGCTTGTCTTTTTCGACGGCTTATGAGCCGCCTCAAGCGCTTGTTTCAAATCTGCAATGATATCATCTGCATCTTCCAGACCCACCGAAAGACGAATGAGCCCATCGGTTATATCGCTCTCGGCACGTTCTTCGGGCGTGTAGGGCGAGTGTGTCATGCTTGCAGGATGCTGAATAAGTGTTTCGGCATCTCCCAAACTTACAGCCACTTTCGCCAACTGCACCGAATTGATAAGCTTTTTCCCTACCTCAAGGTCGCCTTTAATTTCAAAAGCAATCATCGCCCCAGGGAGTTTCATTTGCTTCTTGGCCAATTCGTACTGCGGAAAGCTTTTCAAACCTGGGTAGTAAACCGTCTTTACATCGGGGTGCGCTTCCAAGAACTCAGCCACTTTCTGCGCATTGGCACAGTGACGCTCCAAACGGATAGCAAGTGTTTTCATCCCTCGCCCAATTAGGTAGGCTTCAAAAGGACCTAAGCATGCGCCCGTCATATCCTTTACCCCTACCAAACGCACCTGATCAATAAACTCTTTCTTGCCCACTACAAAGCCCGCGATTACATCGCCGTGCCCATTCAAATACTTCGTAGCAGAATGGATTACAACGTCTGCACCAAGTTCTATTGGGCGCTGGAGATACGGAGAACAATAGGTGTTATCTACATACACTTGGCAAGCAGGGTTGTGCTTGTGTACCATCTTTGCAATGGCTTCGATGTCTGCCAAGTACATGTTGGGGTTTGCAGGGGTTTCGAGGTAAACCACCTTCGTATTGGGGCGAAGCGCCTTCTGTACGGCATCAATATCGCGCGTATCGACAAAGGTTACTTCTACACCAAAACGCGACAACCCGTGCTTCAAAAACGCGAAAGTACAGCCGTAAAGCGTCTTCGCTGCCACGATGTGATCGCCCGCCGAAACACTAACCCAAAGCGCCGCCGTAACAGCACCTATACCCGATGCGGTAGACATCGCCGCTTCTGCACCTTCGAGATCTGCCAAACGGACTTCAATCTCTGTACTGTTCGGGTTGCCCAAACGCGTATAGATATAACCGTCTTCCTCTAGCGCAAACCGACGTCCTCCCTGCTCAGCCGAATCAAACTCAAAAGTCGAGGTCTGATAAATAGGGCTCGCGAGTGCACCAAACTCGTTGTGGAGATGACCGCTGTGAATTGCTCGCGTGGAAAAGCCGTTAAACTTCTCCTTCTCACTTTTTTTACATGCCATGATGTCTAGTAATTTTTAGGTAAAAAAATACGAGGCAACGATTTTATTCGCACCTCGTATTTGCTCATTTCAAACACTACTTTAAGAAGCTCAATAGTACCCCTGCCGCAACGGCACTACCGATCACGCCCGCCACATTAGGCGCCATGGCGTGCATCAACAAGTGGTTCGTTTTGTCGTACTGCAAACCTAATGTTTGCGAAATACGCGCACTATCAGGCACAGCCGAAACTCCCGCATTGCCAATAAGTGGGTTGATCTTGTTCTCCTTCTTCAGGAACAAGTTCATAAACTTCACAAAGCATACGCCCGAAGCCGTTGCCAAGAAGAACGAGAAAGCACCAATAGCAAAGACAAGGACAGAACTCCAAGTTAGGAAGCCCTTGTCAACACCGTCAACAATGCGTACCGCCTGCGTAGAAGCTCCCACGGTAAGCCCCAACAGCATTGTAACAATGTCAATGAGCGGACCTTTCGCCGTATCTGCTAAACGCTTAGTTACCCCACTCTCCTTCAAAATGTTACCAAAGAATAGCATCCCGAGCAAAGGCAAACCAGAAGGCACTAACAACAAGGTTAGCAACACACCAATTATAGGGAAAAGCACCTTTTCTGTCTTGCTCACCTTACGGGGCGTGCGCATGCGAATCAGTCGTTCTTTCTTGGTTGTGAAAAGGCGCATTACTGGGGGTTGAATCACTGGCACTAACGCCATATACGAATAGGCTGAGATGGCAATAGCCCCCATCAACTGCGGTGCGAGCTGCGAAGAGAGGAAGATTGCCGTAGGACCATCTGCTCCACCAATTATCCCTATAGCGCCTGCCTCTTGGAATGTAAAGACCCCTGTAGCAATAGCCACCATATAAGCCCCGAAAATACCAAATTGCGCCGCTGCACCTATCAAAACCAATTTCGGGTTGGCAATAAGGTTTGAAAAATCGGTCATCGCGCCTATACCAAGAAAGATCAGTGGCGGATAGAACCCCTTTACAACACCGTAGTAGAGATAACTCAGCACAGAACCACTCTCATATATCCCAATCTGGTAACCCTCCTTGAATGGGATATTGCCGATGATAATCCCAAATCCGATCGGGATAAGCAACAACGGCTCATACTCTTTGAATACCCCTAAAAAGATGAAGACACAGCCAATCAGGATCATGAGTATGTGCTTGTAAGTCAAGCCCATAATGCCCGTGAACGAGGCAAAAGTCGCAAGGTGCTCCCCCATATAGGAGAAGAACCCCTGCGAAGCGTCTAGTAATAGCGATACCATGGCGTTAATCTCCTATCACTACGAGAAGATCTCCCTCCATCACCGAGCCACCCTCGCTACAATTGATCGATACTACATGTCCGTCGCGGTCGGCATCGACGTTATTCTCCATTTTCATAGCCTCGAGAATAATCAAGGTCTGCCCCTTCTTCACCGCATCGCCTTGTTTTACAAGTACTTTCATGATAACACCTGGCAACGGCGAATTGATACCTGCCCCCGCAGCGGGAGCAGCTGTACGAGCGGGTTGTGGCTGTGCAGCTGGTGCACTGGGTTGAACAGCTGGCTGTGGCGTAACAGGACGCGGACGTGCAGCTACAGGCGCAGTCCCCGCGGCGTTACTCTTTTCAACCATGTACAGTTCCCCATTAACCTCAACCTTGGCAGACGAATCAGACTCTTCGCTTATCGTTACCTCGTATGAAACCCCATTTATTACGTAATTATACTTCTTCATGATTCAAAATTCTAGGTTCTAAACTTCAACACCCCCTGCGCAGCAAAAACACTGCCGCGAAAAAGATGCCCCTGTTATTTATCTACGAAAACGGTTGTGCAAAACAGCATAACTCTTAGAATTCCACGGCGAATAGCGACGCGAGAACTCCTGAATCGTAAGTTGTACGATTTCTTCGTCATGGCGCATATTATTGCTTTCGTGCAAAGCCAAGGAGATAGCCGCAATAACACCCGCCTGATCTACAACCTTCTTATCCCACGCGGAGGTCTGACCGTGCGTCTTGGTCGTACTACCCCCCTTAGACAGGTAACGATCTACCCCCTTGCCGATATACTTAAACACCAAGAAGATGAGTAACAGAGCCGATAGCACTACTGCCATGGCAACGAGCGTCATGCCGAGCCCCGTAGGGTCGTGCTCAGCAAAATCATTCCCCGCAGCCTGAGCCGCAACTGCAGTCGTAGACTGCAATAATAGTATATCTAACATGGCTTACAACGGCAGGTTGGAATGTTTCTTTGGAGGCATAGCATCCTTCTTGAGCTGCAACATCTGCAGGGCACGAATGATGCGGAAACGCGTGTTGCGCGGCTCTATCACATCGTCAACATAGCCCATACTTGCTGCAACGTACGGATTGGCAAATTTTTCCTTGTACTCAATTTCCTTTTCTGCAATGAATGCCGCCTTCTTCTCTACGTCGTCGCCAAACGCTGCCAACTCCTTGCCATAAAGAATTTCGATTGCCCCCTGTGGTCCCATCACCGCAATTTCGGCAGATGGCCATACGTAGTTGATATCGGATTCTAGCCCCTTCGAGCTCATCACGATATAAGCGCCCCCGTACGCCTTACGCAAGATTACCGTAATCTTAGGCACAGTCGCCTCTCCGTAAGCAAAGAGGAGTTTTGCGCCGTGGAGAATAATTCCTCCTGTTTCTTGCCCTGAGCCTGGTAAGAAACCTGGTACATCTACCAAAGTTACCAAGGGAATATTGAAGGCATCGCAGAACCGTACAAAACGAGCCGCCTTGCGCGAAGCGTTGATATCGAGCACGCCTGCCATGTATTTCGGCTGATTGGCTACTATACCAACCGACATCCCGTTCATATGGGCAAAACCAACAACGATGTTCTTCGCAAAGTTCTTGTGAACCTCAAAGAACTTCCTATTATCGACGATCGCATTGATCACCTCCATAACATCGTAGGGTTTGTTGCTCTCCTCGGGGATAATCTCATTAAGAGAATCTTCTAGACGATCAATGCTGTCCTCGCAAAGAACCCGTTGCGGCTCTTCGAGATTGTTTTGCGGAATGTACTGGAAGAGTTCGCGTATCATCTCAAACGCTTCTTCTTCACTCTCCGAGATGAACGAAGCTACGCCAGACTTACTTGCGTGCATTGCAGCACCGCCCAAAGCCTCAGCGCTTATTACCTCGCCTGTTACCGTCTTTACCACTTTAGGTCCTGTCACGAACATGTTGCCCGTGCCACTATTCATCAAGATAAAGTCGGTAAGTGCTGGAGAATAAACTGCTCCTCCCGCCGATGGCCCCATGATCATACTAATCTGGGGTATAACACCCGATGCCTTGATGTTTCGCTCAAAGATCTCGGAGTATCCCGCCAAACTGTTCACGCCTTCCTGAATACGAGCACCGCCGCTATCCAGTATACCCACCACGGGCGCGCCGTTCTTCATGGCCATATCCATCACCTTGCAGATCTTCTCTGCGCATGTAAGGGATAGAGAGCCACCGTAGATGGTAAAATCCTGCGAAAAGACGTAAACCACACGACCATGAATTGTACCATGCCCCGTTACTACGCCATCGCCTAAAAGGTGACTTTTTTCCATCTCGAAGTCTTGGCAACGGTGGGTCACGAACATATCAAACTCTTCAAAACTATTCGGATCCAACAACAATTTGATACGTTCCCGAGCCGTCAGTTTGCCTTTCTCATGCTGCGAAGCTACTTTCTTATCTCCACCAGCTTTCCGAGCTTCTTCGCGCTTCTCGATCAAACCTTTAATTTTCTCCGCCTGAATGCCACTCATAGCATTTATCGTTTTAATGTTTCTGCCTTCTATGTACCGTCCTTGGCGTACACTTCTGGCACTTCAATGCACAAAAATAGACTTTTTATTATGAATAGAACCGTTCTATCTATCGCGCCAATCAGCGCACGACGGAGGATGCAGGCGTAATATTACACCGCGAAGAGGTTAAAACGAAGAAGTGAAGTTGGCGCAAAGCCACGTGCTCACACTGTGAGCATCTCTTTTTAGAGACTTTACTACAGGGTAAGGGCGTCCCTTACCGCTACGCAAGCTATAGGAGTGTTGCGCCCCGATATCTACCCGAGTGCTCCTTTACTTCGAGCGGAAAAAGGAACGTATGCCCGCTATGACCCGATCTTGCAGCTCATGAGTCAGTTCCGTGTGCATGGGAAGTGAGATCGCTTCGCCTACCAAACGACGCGATACTCCGAGTGTACCTACTGTTCGACCGCAGTTGCGGAATGCGGGTTGGTCGCACAATGCCAGCGGATAATATACCATAGAAGGAACGCCCGCGCCTTGTAAATGCTCCCTCAGCGCATCGCGTTGCCCATCGAGCACACGCAGTGTATACTGATGGAATGTACACCCTTTCGTTTCGGGCGTTATAATTTCCTCGATATCGGACAAATGAGCCGTATAGTATTCGGCTGCTGCTATACGCGCACTTAGGTATTCGTCTAAGTGCTTCAACTTTATACGCAGTATAGCAGCTTGCAACGTATCCAAACGCGAATTGCAGCCAATCACCTCGTGGCGATATTTCTCGCACTGCCCGTGATTGGCAATCATACGCAGCCGCTCTGCCAGCTCACGATTTCGTGTCATCATAGCACCACCATCGCCAAAACAGCCTAGGTTCTTTGTAGGAAAAAAGGATGTACAACTCACATCGCCAAGAGTTCCGACTTTTACGGTACTCCCTCCCATTTCGTAAAGCGCCCCTAAGGACTGCGCATTGTCTTCTATAACCCTGACTCCATGCGCATTTGCCCAATTCAAAACACCATGCATATCGGCACTGCGGCCATAAAGATGCACTGGGATTACTGCCTTTACATGCGGACTCCAAGCCTCCTCAAGAACAGAAGAATCCAGATTGAAAGTTCTTTCGTCAACATCAACCATTACGGGTTGCAAGCCCAACAAAGCAATAACCTCGGCACTAGCTACGTATGTAAATGCAGGCACTACCACCTCGTCGCCTGCTTGTAGCCCCAATGCCATGAGCGAGATCTGAAGCGCGTCTGTCCCATTAGCGCAAGGCACAACAGACATGCCTTCCATGTAGTGTCCGAGTTCCTCGGCAAAGAGACGCACCTCCTCCCCGTTAATAAAATCACCTTTCAAGAGTACGCGCTCAATAGCAGCTTGAAGCTCGGGATAAATTTTTTTCGTCTGTCCGACGAGATCAACCATTTGCATTGCTAAGACGAATTAAGAAAACGCGCTACTCAGTGCCTAGCACGGAAACGTGCCACAAACCCGCCAATGATCAAACCAAGAATACAGAAATAAGAGGCGCGCCCAAGATAATCGCCCCACTGGACATAGAACGTTTGCTGCGACTGCGGGTAAACCGTACTACGAATAACGCCCTGTAACCACCACCCCAAACGTTGGTGTACATTGCCCGCGGGGTCTATTACTCCCGAGATGCCAGTATTGGCAGAACGTACGAGCCAACGTCGGGTTTCGATAGCACGAAGCTTCGCATAATTGAAATGATTTTTATAGCCAGGCGTATCGCCCCACCAACCATCGTTCGTGATTATAGCTAGTAGATTAGCTCCATTGCGCACGTATTCGGTACAAAAATCGCCGAAAACAGACTCGTAACATATAATGGGCGCAACACCCATATTGTCGGGCGTTTTGAATACTGTACGGTGCTCTTGTGTGCCCAGACTGCCTACCATTCCCCCCAGATTGATGCTCAGTTTGTCAAGAAAACGGAAGAACTGGGGATAGGGTAACATTTCGACGCCCACCACGAGTTTCGATTTGAAGTAGTACTGCGTATCGCCCACCGAGTCGCCTATCCAAAGAGCGGCATTGTAAGCATCGTACCAATCGCCATCATCTGAGAGACTACGCGCCGTCTTGGACGGACGTTCCTTACTTTGTTGGTATTGCAAAAGAGTTGTTCCTACCAAGACACGACACTGGGGGTAGGCGTGTAAGAAGGTGCGGATAAGCTCCACCGCAGGCGTTGCATCGATTTGTTGTATCCAGATATTGCTGGGAATAGCCGTCTCGGGCATAACGAGAAGCCGCGTTTGAGGCGTCATTTTCTCGCTTGCAAGCGAGAGCATGCGTTCCACCTGCTGCTCGTCTGTTAGTGCGCTAAACTTCTCATTCCAAGGGTCAACGTTGGGTTGTACTATAACCACTTCTATGCCCTCCCCTCTCCCCTCTACTCTCCCCTCTACCGAGGGCGTAAGGAGATAGGAAAGCACAAAAGGTACAAATAAAAGAAGTACAGTAGAAGTGAGTAGGATTAGGCGGGCTTTACGAACAAGTTCTTTCCAACCTACAAGCAGATGGTAGAGTAAAAGATTGAAAAGTAGAATCCAGAGCGAACCTCCGAGTATGCCCGTATATTCGTACCACTGAACAGCCCATGAGGCACTTGCCAGACCGTTGCCCAACGTAAGCCAAGGCCAAGAGATTTCGGAGTTATGAAAGAAATATTCGAAGCCAATCCATCCCACGAGTAGCGCAGCAGTCCCCCATGCATTGCCAAATCGTTGCCAGCCTTGTACAACAAGTGTAAGCACTAGTGCCATACAAGCAGCCATAGCAACCACTGCGCCTATCATACCTCCGAGAGTTGCGCCTTGTATCCACCAGACGGAAAGTGCATTCCAAACGAAAACGGCAAGATAGGTATAGCCGTACGTTTTCCAGAAACGAGTGCGAGAGTGTACTAAATCGCGGAGAAGATGTAACCATGGTAGCCATGCGACAAAGAGAAACGGCCAGAGATCAAATTCCCATGCCAAACACATCAAAAGTCCTCCGCTCAGCGCCAACAACCAGCGCTTACCGAGCCAAGTAGTCACCTTGCCACCCATTCGTTTTGTTAATTGCCCAAAGTATAACGTCAGAGATCCTCTCTCAATTATACAGAATGTTTGGGAAACGAGGGGAGTGCGTGACTCAACTCCAGCTGTTATGTGTCGCTCGCGAAAAAAAGAGAAAAAGCAGTTGCGTAATTTGGCTTGCCTTTACGAAGAGGTTGTATAATTCGCCTTAACCTACCTATTGTCGTTTGAAGGCAAATCGTTCCTTGCTAGCCCAAAAATGTTGCAACGCGTTCTTCCCACAGAGTTAACAGCTGCTGCATATCTGCGGGGAGAGGAGCTTCAAAATGCAAAGGAATGTGCGTAATGGGATGTGTGAGGTCTATAGCACGTGCATGCAATGCTTGACGCGGACAAATGGCAAATGCCTCACGAATAAAAGCATGATACTCAGGCGTATTCACACCGCGTAGTACCTTATCGCCTCCGTAGCGCGCATCGTTGAACAACGGATGCTTTATATATTGCAAATGTGCCCGAATTTGGTGCATACGTCCCGTTTCAAGTACACACTCAAGCAATGTAACTAGCGTAAAATCTTTCACAACCCGCCAATGCGTTACCGCATGTTTTCCTACGTCGGAGTCAAGAAAAACTCGCATCCGTTGTCGGTCTGAAGGGTCGCGCGCCAAGTTCGCATCTACAGTACCCTCGCATTCCTTGAATTGCCCCCACGCCAGCGCTAAGTACGTACGATGTGCCGTATGTTGAAGGAACTGAACACTTAGTCCCGCCATGGCAGATTCGTTCTTGCCTACCACCAACAACCCCGATGTATCTTTATCTATCCGATGCGCCAATCCAGGACGAAAATCACCTTGCTGAAAAAGAGGCTCATTGCGCAAATAATACAACAAAGCATTCACCAGAGTCCCACTGAAATGACCATGCCCTGGGTGTACTACCATGCCAGCAGGTTTGTTTACGATCAGGATGTCTGCATCCTCATAAACAATATCTAAGGGAATCTCTTCGGGGGCTATCTCAATAGCACGGGGTTCTTGAAGCTGGTAGATTTGTACTACCTCGTTGGGCTTTACAAGGTAAGAAGCCTTGCACGCACGCCCATTGACCCAAACAAGCCCTTCGTCTATCTTCTGACGAATGAAAGAGCGTGAGGCATTTTCAAGTCGGTCTGCAAGAAACCTATCCAGACGCAACGGACTTTGCCCTGGATCGGCAACCACTTCGCAGTAGAGATACAAAGCTTAGCGCACTATTAGTTTCTTGGTATCCTGTATGCCGTTACGATAGGTGATGCGTACAAGATAAATCCCGCGTGGCAGCTCTGCAATACCAACATACGTATTACTTGGCAGCCCCTCTCGTACCAACACTCCCTGCACCGAATACAGCGCAATATTTGCAACCTCCTCGGCAGTCTTCACATAAATCTGGTCTTGTGCAGGGTTAGGGAATACCTCACTCTCGGGTATAGCAGGCATACAAGCGCTCGTAGGTAATTCGGGGTCTTTTCCCTCCCCACCACATACGAGACGGAACATCAGTGCCCCGTCTACTTTAGACTTCTGCCACTGTGCCGACGTCCGACTATAAATAGTCGCTTTGAAAGGGGTATGAGCATCGTAGGCTATATTGATCATGTCTGCCGAGAGTTGCTCCCAGCCCACGAAATAAGCATTCTTGAACGTAATGGGAGTTGTTAACGCAATTTCGTAGAAACGTCCTACCTCACTCTCCTCACGCGGTGGCGTTACCAGTTGCTCATAAACCTTATTGCCAGGCACACCATTGGCATCCTGCCAGAAACACAGCCGAAAACGCTTGCGAGACTTGAGGTCTCCTATCGGGTTAAACCAAATTCTAACCGCCTTGATAGCCGTGGGTTTCAGTGGGCGAAAACGCATTGCAACCGCTGCACGCTCTGCACCCACACCTACTATACCATAACCACTTGTGGGTTCGCCATTATCATAGGCATACTCATCGGTACAACGTAAAAAAGTTTGTACTGTATCGTTCCAACGAAATGGGGCATTCTTGGGGTTCTTATCGGTTTGTAAAATACCTCGGATGCGCACATTTACTTCGCTCCCCGCAAGTTCGCTCCAAGGGAAACTCACCGTTCGTTGATAGCTTTCGGACTTAAAAGGCGTTATATTCACATTGCCGCCATTGTAGAACTGCTCTGTTACTTTTTTCGTGAGATCTTCAATGGTAAAAAAGCGACGCACATTGTTCGTATTTCGCCCCATATTCTCATACTGCATGCCCAATGTTTCGGCAGGATCTGTATTCCGATTTTGCACATACTCGTAGAACGAATCATAGGGCACGGCGCTGTATTCAGTAAATGCAGTCTGCAACGGCTCTGTGCAAGCTACATCGGGAACAATGGTATCATTTAGCGTCCGATGTGCGTTAAGATACACCAAATCTACGTGCCACTGGCTACTATTCGCAGTGCGTCCAGGTGCCGTATTGTCGTGTATGATAGAAGCTAAATTGCGGAAACGAAACCGAAAGCCCGTTTTCACAAAACGTCGGTCACGCACAGGAATGTGTGCTTTGAAGAAATGACGTTGCGGCGTTTCATGCTTCTGTACTATGCTTTTTACCCAACGCGGCGTGTTCCGAAAAAACTGCTCTACTCGCCCTCGCTGTGCCAAATAAATAGCCCCCCACACATTAACCCATTGCGCCAAATCGGGGTCGTAGAAATCTACAAGCAACGAATCGCCACGGGCAGGCGCTTCTGCATCGCCACCTGGTTGGAATTGAAAAGAGAGATAGAGCGAATCTTGACCAGCTTCCACGACTATAGGAAGAGATGCTGCAATGTCCGCCTGAAAAGCAGCAGTCGTAGCATTTTTGTGTAGGAGTCCATTTGCGGCAGCAGCGTCTAGCGTAAGAACTCCCACAGTGGGTGCTTTATGAGCACGCGCACGCGTCACCACAGCATCTGTCTTCTTCTCCCAGTAGGAAGACGAAGGGACAGAAGCAGGATACGAGAAATCGTCAAAAAAGGGAAGTGTAATATTCGGCGCAGACTGCGCTAACAACCCCAAAGGGGACAACAAGACTAAGGCTACAAGTGTATTCCGTAGGGAATATTTCATCGTGTTCAGACTTAAAAGACCTCGAAATCGTCATCAATTTCTTGGGTCTCGTTCTCTCTATCTAACGAATCTTGTAGCGCATTATTGGCTTGCCCCTGTATAGCCTGTGCTGCAATGCGCGATGAGTTCAGCGTTAGCCACAAGTTAATACGCGAACCTAAAGGGAGCTCTCTATTGCCCAAGAATGGCGGATTCGTGGTATAAACGCGGGCAGAGAGGGTGTCTGCCATATCTTTTACCGTCTCGTCAAACGTTATACGACCTACATTTAGCGAACGAGAAGCAAGCATACGACGCGCCTCCTGGAGGGTCATCTGTATCACATTGGGCTGTTGCGTCAGAGAGCTATTCTCAAATCCTTGCCCTAGCAAAAGGTCTACAAGCCCACCCTTGGGGAGTTTATCGCCTGGTAAAAGATCGTCACCCTCGTACGATTGTTTAAGTACGCTATTCAGGGCTATGTCTGGCGTGAAGGAGAGTTCGCCGCACTGTAGCCCACTTTGGTCAAGTAGAATGAGCGCTTGGCGCAAAGTTTCACCCACTAAGCTAGGCGCCGGCACCATCATAGGACTACAAGCATTGATTGATAGGAAGACATGCCTCCCACGCTTTACCTTCTCTCCTGCAATGGGATCTTGTTGGAGCACTGTCCCAGGGCGTTTCGTTACAACGTACGAGGAATCAAGTAGTACCAAATTGAGATGATACTTGTCGGCAATCTTATAGGCTTCCGTAAGCGACTGACCGCACAGATCGGGTACTGCATATTCGTCGCCGTGACGGGTTAAAATACCCAGCGAATAGAATGAAACGAGTACCAGAAAAAGAATGAGCACTAGTGCTAGAAAGGGATGACGGACGTAAGGAATTCGCCATATCCGCCGGAAAATGTCTCCAACTTTGCCAAGAATGTCTCTGACGCTCATCGTGTACGTATCTAATAGGTTACGCAAAGTTACCTATTTCACGACTTTCGTCTTGACGCCCCCTTGGGTTGGATTTCAGCTACGTAGTAAAACGCCTCTTGACACGCACTAGAGACTCCAATAGCTCAGATGCTGGATCTTACCGCGATATAGCCCCTTCAGATCAGCAAAAAGAAGATCCGCACCACCCAAAGAGGCAATGTATGCCTCATCCCAATGCAGGAACTCGCGGTGTGCAACAGCAAGTATTACCACGTCGTAGCCTGTGGAAGGTTCGGCTAACAGCGAAAAACCGTACTCACGCGCTACTTCCGTACTCTCCGCACGCGGGTCTACCACATCCACCTCAACGCCATAGTCACGCAACTCGTTCACAATATCTACCACCTTAGAATTGCGAATATCGGCGACATTCTCCTTAAAGGTTACACCAAAAATAAGCGCGCGTGCTCCCAAGATAGCCTTGCCTTTACGAATGAGTTGCTTTACAATCTTCTTACCGATGTACCCCCCCATCGAATCGTTTATAAAACGCCCAGCAGCTATCATCTGCGGGTGATATTTCAACTCCTTTGCCTTATGTACAAGGTAGTAAGGATCTACTCCAATGCAATGACCACCAACAAGACCAGGCAAAAAATTCAAAAAATTCCACTTCGTGGCGGCCGCCTCTATCACATCGTAAGTATTTATGCCCATACGCCCGAAGATGATGGATAGCTCATTCATGAGCGCTATGTTTACATCGCGCTGCGTGTTCTCAATAATCTTGCCCGCCTCGGCTACTTTTACACTGGGCGCACGATGCACCCCTGCCTTTACTACCGTTTCGTACACTGCCGCTATTTGTTCCAAAGCTTCTGCATCGCACCCCGAAACAATCTTCTTGGTATTCTCCAACGTATGCTCGTGGTCGCCTGGGTTAATACGTTCGGGGCTGTAGCCGTACTTAAAATCTACACCTGCCCTTAAACCCGAACAGGTAGCCAGAAGCGGCACACAATCCTCCTCAGTGCATCCAGGATAAACAGTAGACTCATAGCAAACATAATCGCCCGCTTTTAAGCACTGCCCCACACTACGCGTAGCAGCTAGCAAAGCTCGTAAATCTGGATTATTAGAGAGGTCTATGGGCGTTGGAACAGCAACTACGAAAAAACGTGCAGTGCGCAGTATATCTAGCGAAGAGGTAAAAACTATATCTGTGTTGGCAAACGCATCTTGTGCCAGTTCCCCACTCGGATCTATGGCACGCCGCATCTTCTCCAAACGTTCCTCGTTCACATCAAAACCTATTACCGAAAAACGACGCGCAAAGGCTAATGCTAAGGGTAAACCTACGTACCCAAGTCCTACTACTGCGAGTTTCGCCTGTTTGGCAAGCAATGAATCATAGACTGTTTGCATCCCTATTTTATCGTTTCAAACCTTAGTTTCCTACAAAAATACACACTCCGTTTTCTAGTCTATACGTCGAACCATCTAGCGGACACGCGGCGTTACCCGCTGCATCAAATTGCAGACGACCGCCCGCTCGACTCATCCATCCTATGCGGCGCGCAGGGTTACCTACTATCAATTCGTAAGGATACACTTCTTTCGTAACTACTGCGCCTGCCCCGATAAAAGCATATTCGCCGATGTTGTGTCCACAAACTATCGTTGCATTAGCGCCAATCGTTACCCCTCTACCCAGACGCGTTTCACGGTATTCGCTTCTACGGTTGATGGCTGCACGCGGATTCCATACATTGGTAAATACGCAGGAGGGACCTAGAAAAACCTCATCGTCGCACCACACACCTGTGTAAAGCGATACATTGTTCTGAACCTTACAACCGTTGCCCAATACAACCCCCGAAGCAATAACCACATTCTGCCCGATGTTGCAATTCGCCCCAATTCGAGCCCCACTCATTACATGCGAGAAATGCCATATATGCGTTCCCCCCCCTATTTCACATTCGGGGTCAATGATAGCTGTTTCGTGAGCAAAATAAGATGCTGTCATTATATGTTTCCTATGGCTTAAATTGAGACACCTGCCGAAAGGAGAGCGCCTCGAATGCTTAGTGCTAAATGATAGACTAGATTGACTGGTACAGCATTCCCTACCATTTTATAGCCCAAATTCAGATCTGTATAAAGAAACTGAAAATTGTCAGGAAAGCTTTGAATCCTAGCCACTTCACGTACTGTTAACCGCCTGTAGAGAGCCTCTTGTCCTGCCACAAAAATTTGTCGATTTTCGCCCACTTTTACCATTTTGGGAGCTTGCGGATGCAACTGGCACTGCCTACCACTCGCCTGAACTGTAAAAGCAAGTTTATCCCAACTCCGTATGCGATTGCGCGACATGTAAATAGGTGAGAACGAGCCAACAAAATATTCATGGTTTGGGAAAAGAAATGCCAGTATACCCGAAACGTTTTCCGCAACAAAAAATAGAGGCTTCTTTTCTCGCAGAATCCGTATGTAGTCATAAAAAAGTTGCCCCCGCGCATCATCTATACCACGGAGAGAGCCCGCCTCACTCCACGACTGACAGTGAGGTTCTCCAATTAACCCTACCGCATTATCTGGAAAAAACTTTGCTGGCAATTGTCGAACATCAGCTTCGATGAGCTTCACACACGGAAAATTAGCTCGATAGGTTGGGCAAATCTTCCTATCGAATTCATTGGCAACTTCTGTATGAAAACCCGCACGCTGAAACCCCAAATCGAGCCCGCCTGCTCCAGAAAATAAACTAATCAGAGACGACATCAGTTACCACTTACAATGGTATTTAATATTAAGTTCTGCAGGGATACCCTCTATACATATATCAAACTTTAAAGACGGCTCTACAATTTTATTTGCATTATTATGTATGCGAAAGGAAAATTGCCAACCATTATCAAAAGAGAGAAACACAGTACTCATGCTACCACTTTTTAAACCTATGTACAACATATTCTGCGGTAAATTCACTCGTTGTACCTTCACTGTTGGTTTTTCCTTCTTACTAGGTAAATTGAGAGTCCCATACATGTTAAACGACTGTATAGTCGTAATGCGATGTTCATCATGACTAATAATCTTATAAAAGTCATACCTACTCAACAAATATCCAACAAATCTTTGGGCAATATCCGTATTTCCTCTCACTTGTCGCTCTATTTCTTTAACAAAGGCATTTAATAGTGGTAAATATATCTGCAAGTCTTTGTTTTCCAATTCACTAAATAGTGTTCCTTGCTTCTTTTCGCTTTCAAGAAAATCAAAAACAGACTTAACCTCTTCCCAATACATAGAAGAGCAAGGTACTCCGTACCACTTTTTGCCAAAATCTAACGAACGAGCAATACGGCTATGCTTTATTGCTAAATGGTTATGTTTTACGCTTAAACCAATCTCCCAAACAATATCGTTTCTTCTCAATATGATGTCGCGGACATCAGCTTCCTGCCTTTCTTGATCAGATTGAATATAAATGTCCAATGTATCAGAACTAACTTCCAAAATGTTAGGTTCCATTGCAAAAATGGTAGAAGTGACGGAAGCAGCACTCAATTGGTAAAGTTCTTGTTGTTGCTTGGACATCTTATCCCAAGCTGATTTTGAAACTTCTAAACTACTGTTCTGGACAATCTGGATTGTTCTGTGTTGTTTTATTGCTTCATGCAAAGCGATGACGCAAGCATACTCATAAGCGCGCCCATTATCATTGCTAGCTCGACTCATTCTGCATCCTTCTAACACTTTTCACCTTCTTTCCACCCCTCTCCCTCTTTCCACTGTAAAAGTAAGCAAAACTCATGCTTAAAAAGCAGTGCTGATTTTCAATACGTTCCTCAAACAAAAGAGTAGTGTGTCTCTATATCGCGATACTAGGATTTTGGATACTTCCCGCATAGACAGTATTTTACAACCTTAGTAGCGAAGTCCATTACCCTGATCTTCAATGTGTTTTGTGCTCCTTTATGATTCGTAATACCCCCGTTTTTAATTGAATTCGTGCCTTAGGCGTCTTGCTCACCTTGTCCTTTTGGGGCAATATATTTTGTAATTTGCAGTAGAATTGCGAAGGGAAGATGGGGGACTTGAACTTGTATTTCGATAACGCTGCTACAAGCTATCCTAAGTCGGATGGCGTGTTGCGACGCGTTACGCAATACCTCAACGAAGGAGGCACTTACGGGCGCGGAGCATACGCACGATGCCACGACGCAACGCTTGTGGTAGAACAAGCGCGGAAACAAATTGCCGAGCTATTTGGCATCAAACGGGCACAACAACTGGTATTCGTAGACAGCGCTACGACTGCCATCAACGTTGTTCTCTTTGGTGCAGATTACCCCAAAAGGAGAGTAGCCATTTCCCCACTGGAACACCACGCAGTCACACGCCCACTGCACGAACTCAAGAAACGCTTAGCGCTCCAAATAGACGTTCTACCTGCACACCCCTCGGGGCTACTCAACCTCGATGCTCTACCCGCAAACTGGGGAGCTCACTACGACCTCGTAATCATAAACCACGCCTCCAACGTCAACGGTATTGTACAGAATTTGTCGGAAGTACGACGCTCCATGGGCGAAGGACTTCTATTGGTAGACGCTTCGCAGTCAGCAGGCGCAGTAGCCATAGACGTGGAACGCGACGGAATCGATTTTCTTGCCTTCAACGGACATAAAAGCGTAGCAGGTCCTCCTGGCGTCGGAGGGCTCTATTTGCGCGAACCTAACACACTGCGCCCCTTGGTATATGGCGGCACGGGCAGTCATTCTGCCGAATATGAAATGCCTCCTTTCATGCCCGATCGTTTTGAAGCAGGAACGCCAAATATGATGGGCATTGCTGGACTTCTGGGTGCTCTAGAATCCCCATTACCCTATCGTCATACCTACGAGGATTTTTGCGCCTTTCGCGAACACATCAGTAATCTGGATGCCTACTACCTCGTTTGGCAAAGTGGCGCTGAGCTCCTAAGTACCGAAGTTCTAAGTATCGTACCCCGCAATGGACAAGTCTCCGAACTAACACGCCTCCTCTTCTCCGATTGGAACATTGAGGTGCGCGGAGGTATGCAATGTGCTCCACTTGCGCATCGCTTCTTTGGCACATTTCCCAGTGGCACGGTACGATTTTCGCTATCCCCTCTTCATAGCATCGCTGAGTTAGAATACGTTGAACACGCTCTTGCGGTGCTCTCAAGTCAGTTTAATTGAGCATCTAGATGTTCTCTACAATATTTTTGTTCAATTCGTTAAGCGAATTAGTTGAGGCCGAGAATTTATTCCTCGGCGAGGGCAATACCTATCAGATAGAACCCGTACCCTCGCACATTGCCTCCGAGTGTGGAATGTGTATTGCCACTAAAGAGGAAGATGCCGACATAATGTCCGCACTACTCACAGGGCAAGGGATCGAGCACTGCGTAGTGTCGAAAGGAAACTAACCTAATAATAGTCCCATTCTTCTTCCAAAAAAGAATTCGCCTCCTCCGTGTGGCGTAGTATGATTATTGAGCATTGATGGCTGAACTGAAAGCATTGAACTTATTGTCGTTGTGTGGCGAAGGGGGGTGTTCGGCAAAACTTCCTGCGCGGCAGCTCGAAACACTGTTGCGCGACTTAAATTGGAACACTACGCCCGAGGTACTAGTAGGACTCGAAACTGGCGACGACGCTGGCGTATATCTGCTATCGAAAGAAACTGGACTTATCCTCACCACCGACTTTTTCCCTCCCTTTTGCGAAGATGCCGCTCTATATGGCGAGGTGGCTGCTGTCAATGCATTGAGCGATGTATATGCTATGGGGGGCGAGGCTCTTGCCGCACTCAACATCACCCTTTTTCCACCCGACGAAGCATATCGCCCCCTATTGCGCGAAATGCTACAAGGAGGTACGCAAGCGGCACGACGTGCGGGTATACCCATTATCGGCGGTCATACCATTGCCAATTCAGCCCCCGTTTACGGACTCGCCGTACTTGGGAAAATAGATCCCGCTCACCTGATTACCAACGATAAGCTCGAAGTAGGACAAACCCTCCTTCTCACGAAACCACTAGGCGTAGGCATCGTAATGGCAGCATCGCGGTTGCATATAGCATCTCCGAAAGCCTACAAAGAAGCTACACGTTGGTTACGAACGCTCAATGCGCAGGCTGTGCCCGTAATGCGAAAATATGGCGTGCAGGCTGCTACCGACGTTACAGGGTTCTCTCTCATGGGGCACGCCTACAAAATGGCACGTGCGAGCCATGTAGCCATAGAGCTGCAAGCACATGCACTGCCCGTATTGCCACAGGTAGCAGCGCTCGTTGAAATGGGCTGTATACCTGGAGCGGTCTTCTCCAATCGTGCTAGTGTAGGAGAATATTGTACTGTAGCATCCCATCTACCTCGATGGCTAACCTCCCTGCTGTACGACCCTCAAACCTCGGGAGGTATTCTCATGGCAGTAGACGCTGCGCATGCGTCACAAGCGATAGACGATCTCAAAGCCGCGGGCTACGAGTACACCACAGCTATTGGCACTGTGATCGAAAAATCTGATCATCCCACTGTACATTGCCGTTAAGCTACTTCGCTCTTAATTTGAATGTTTCTGTTTTAGCTGCCCTATGCCCCGCGTAGGGCTTTTTTCTTCGTTCATTCAAATTTAAGGCGTACCTTTGACGCGTACATTTTGAAGAATAAACGCGACTAAAATAAAAGAGATGGATTCGTCAAAGCGAACATTGAATTTGAGTGAGGTCGTTATCCGATTCTCTGGCGACTCGGGCGACGGCATGCAGCTCACAGGGACGCTGTTTTCGGATACGTCGGCCTTGTTGGGTAACGGCGTAAGTACGTTCCCCGATTATCCTGCCGAGATTCGAGCACCGCAGGGATCGATTGGTGGAGTCTCGGGTTTCCAAGTACACATCGGTAGCGGCCCTGTTAGTACGCCAGGAGACTACTGCGATGTGTTGGTAGCTATGAACCCTGCGGCACTCAAAGCCAACGCAAAGTGGATGAAGGTAGGAGGGACGATCCTCTTAGATACCGATACCTTTATCCCAAAATGGCTCGAAAAAGCAGGGTTTAAGACAGATGACCCGATCGCAGAACTAAACCTCAGCGACTACAACGTGTTGTATTGCCCAATTACTGCCCTAACGCAGGAAAGCTTAAAGGACTCGGGCATGGATGCTAAATCCATCGCACGTTGCAAGAATATGTTTGCGCTTGGGATGCTTTTCTTTATGTTCGACCGCCCAATGGCGCATGCGGAAAAGTACTTCGAACAAAAGTTTAAGAAAAAGCCCGAACTCATTGAGGCAAACAAAAAGGTGTTGAAGGACGGCTACAACTATGCTGCGAATGTGCATGCAATAGCCAACACCTACGAAGTGCCCAAGGCGGAAGTAAAGCAACATGGGCTTTACCGCAACATCAACGGGAATACAGCTACGGCATGGGGCTTTATGGCTGCTGCCGAAAAATCAGGTCGCCCCTTATTCTGTGGTTCATACCCCATCACGCCTGCTACCGACATTTTGGTAGAACTGGCAAAACGTAAGGATTTGGGCGTTAAGACCCTACAAGCGGAAGACGAAATTGCTGGTATCTGTACCTCTATCGGTGCTGCCTTTGCGGGCAACTTTGCCATTACCACGACCTCCGGGCCTGGCCTCTCGCTAAAGAGCGAAGCGCTTGGATTGGCAGTTATGACCGAATTGCCACTAGTTATCGTAGATGTACAGCGTGGCGGTCCTTCTACGGGTCTTCCTACAAAGACAGAACAGTCTGACCTCATGCAAGCGCTCTGGGGGCGTAACGGAGAGTGTCCGCTCGTAGTGGTTGCTGCCAAGAGTCCGAGCGATTGCTTCGATATGGCTTTCATGGCAAGTAAGATTGCCCTCGAGCGTATGACGCCCGTTATTCTGCTTACCGATGGTTTCATTGCCAACGGCTCGCAGCCTTGGCGCATTCCTTCTATGAAGGACTACCCCGAAATTCATCCGCCGATTGCTAAGCCACATCCCGACGGAGAACGTTTCTTACCCTACAAGCGCAACGAGAATTATGCACGCGAATGGGCGTTCCCTGGTACGCTAGGGCTTTCGCACCGCATCGGGGGGCTTGAAAAAGATTCGTTGAAAGGCTCAGTATCGCACGACCCACAGAACCACCAACTCATGACAGAGCTACGTGCTAAGAAGGTGGCTACAGTGCAGAACATGATCCCTAAGCAAACACTGCTGGGCGACGGAACGGGCGATATCCTGTTAATCAGCTGGGGCGGTACGTTTGGGCACACCTCTAGTGCTGTAGAACAGTTGCGCGCTAAAGGCAAGAAGGTTTCGTTGTGTCACATCTCCTACATCAATCCATTGCCTGTAAACTTGGCAGAACTGTTTAAGGGCTTTAAGAAACTGATTGTAGCAGAGTTGAACATGGGGCAAATGGCCAACTACCTACGTATGGAGCTCCCCGAATTCGAATATCTGCAATACAACAAGGTGATGGGACAGCCCTTCACAGTGCACGAATTGGTAGAACACATCGAAGCAAAGTTGAAGTAAGAAGTGTGGGAGGAAACAAGAATGAGCGAGTGCAAATACACAGCAAACGATTTCAAGAGCGACCAAGAGGTACGCTGGTGTCCTGGTTGCGGCGACCACGCTATTTTGGCTTCTGTACAAAAAGCGATGCCGCAGGTGGCTGAACAGCTCGGCTACACGAAAGAACGCTTTGTCGTAGTATCGGGGATTGGCTGTTCGAGCCGCTTCCCTTACTACATGGACACCTTTGGTTTCCACTCCATTCACGGGCGCGCTACTGCCATTTCTACAGGCTTGAAGGTAGCCAACCCCACCATGAGTGTGTGGCAAATTACGGGCGATGGCGACGCATTGGCAATAGGGGGTAACCACTTTATCCACGCTGTTCGCCGCAATATCGATATCAATATTCTGCTTTTCAACAACGAGATCTACGGCCTAACGAAGGGGCAATATAGTCCTACCTCCAAACTCGGCGCAATTACAAAGACTTCACCCTACGGAACGGTAGAACAACCTTTCCATCCTGGCGAATTGGTGCTAGGGGCACATGGGCACTTCTTTGCACGCTCCTTGGATGTAGAAATGGCACTCTCGTCAGAAGTTATGTTGGCTGCGGCAAAGCATGATGGGACGTCGGTGGTTGAGATTTTGCAGAACTGCGTAATATTCAACAATGGCGCACACGCTACCATCTCAGACAAGCTAACGCGTGCTGACCGTGTGATTTACTTGAAGCACGGAGAGCCCATGATTTTTGGTAAGAATCGAGACAAGGGGCTTGTTCTAGACGGTTTCCGCCTCCGCGCAGTAGAACTAGGGAAAGACGGATTTACAGAGGATAACATTTTGGTACACGATGCGCACGAGCCTAAGTTTGGCTTGCACATGTTGCTCGTTGGAATGCAGTACCCCGATCTTCCTGTAGCGCTCGGTGTTATCCGCGACGTACCGTCTCCAACTTACGACGACCTTGTACGCGACCAAATTGCCGATATCCAGAAGAATGCTAAAATGCATTGTATGGACGACCTGTTGCGCAGTGGAGAGGTATACGAACTGTAGAAGATTTCAAAAGTATTATATGTACAAGGGACACTACCATGCGTGGTGTCCCTTTTTTAATAGCACAATGCACCAGAGTTTTTTAGCGGCGTGCCAAAGAAGAAGCGATACCTTTGTGAAAGATGTTGCCATAAGTTTGTATCAAACACAATGAATTACGATACGCACTACCGCGATTCGCAAAGTCTACAAAAGGCATTCCGACTTTTTGAAAGCGGCGATATCACCTCTATTGAGGTGGGTACTGTGCGCGGTCTGTGTCAGATTCACTACCACCTGTTCGAAGGTTTGTACGATTTTGCAGGTCAGATCCGTAAACAAAACCTTACAAAAGGGAGCTTTCGTTTTGCGAATTGTCTGTACTTGGAGGTTATTCTGCCCGTAATTGAGAATATGCCAGAGCACTCTTTTGAAGAGATTGTTGCCAAGTATATGGAAATGAACATAGCGCATCCCTTCCTAGAGGGCAACGGACGGTCTATGCGTATATGGCTAGATCTTATGCTCAAAAAGAATTTGGCACACGTGGTAGATTGGCGTAGGGTAGATAAGAACCTTTATCTCCAAGCCATGGGACGCAGCCCCATAAACGATCTCGAACTCCGCCATCTCCTCCAACCAGCCTTAACCGACAGGCTAGAAGATCGCGACGTAATATTTAAGGGCATTGAGCAATCGTACTTCTACGGAGGTTATGAGGAGAGACATTAGGGCATCTGCCACTACCCCACCAGTCGCCAAATACTCGCAACAAGAATTGTAATTACGACGCCGAACAGCAGCGGGAGCAATACCCCCACGAGCGTCCAACGCAAGCTTTTCGTCTCCTTGTAAATGGTATAAATCGTGGTGCTACATGGGTTGTGAAGAAGGCAAAAGAGCATCAGATTAACGCCTGTAAGGAGCGTCCAACCATTCGCCGCAAATAGCGAACTCATTGCCTCACCATCTTCAAACATTACCCCAGCCCCTGCACCAACTCCAGCCGCGCCCGTGCTCAATACAATAAGCATAAGCACTGTGGGAATTACAATCTCATTGGCAGGTATGGCAAGAATATACGCCAAGAGAATAACTCCATTCAAACCCATGATGTACCCCGGGGTATCAAGGAATTCGATAATGTGCGCCGCAACCGTCGTGCCACCTACCTCTATATTGCAAGTAAGCCATATTAAAGCACCAGCTGGCATAGCAAAGAGAACCGCACGCCCCAATACTATCAGCGTTCTGTCTATAAGCGAGGTATAAACGGTCTGCAGGATACGAGGCGGGCGATAAGGAGGGAGTTCCAAATGAAACGTGGAAACCTCACCCCGAAGCACTGTACGTCCTAAAAGCCACGAGCTTAAAAAAGTGAATACTACGCCCAAAAAAGCAACCGCAATTACGGCGAGGATGCTAACAGTACCCGCTAACCTCACCGGGACGGCAGTGCCAATAAAGAGCGTAGCAATCATTATCTGCGTGGGCCAACGTCCGTTGCAAAGAGAAAAATTGTTGGTAAGAATAGCTATCAGGCGTTCGCGCGGACTGTCAATAATACGGCACGACACCACACCCGCAGCATTGCAACCAAAACCCATTGCCATGGTTAAAGCTTGCTTGCCGTGAGCTCCAGCACGACGAAAGAGTTCGTCTAGGTTGAAGGCAACACGCGGCAAGTAGCCAAAATCCTCAAGGAGTGTGAATAGCGGGAAAAAGATTGCCATGGGGGGCAACATAACAGATACGACCCATGCCGTGGCCAAATAAACACCATCAAAGAGTAAACCGCCAAGCCACCATGGGAATTGAGCCCAAATAGCAAATTCGCGTAAAAGAGGGTGCAAAGTGTCTACTAAAATATAGCTCAGCAAGGAGGAAGGGTAGTTAGAACCTATTATGGTAAGCCAAAGTACACCTCCAAAGAGGAGTATCATAACAAGAAAACCCCAAGTACGACTCGTCAGAATACGATCAAGCCTTACATCCAGTGGCGCACGGTGCTGCGTATATCCGAACTGCACTACGGTTTGCGCTATCTCTTGTGCTTTCGCAAAAATGGCACGAGCAAGAGTCTCATGAAAACTACCTTGTGTACGCTCCCGTATCTCGTCTGTTAATGCGCGCAACTTGGCTATTTCTTCCTCACCTAAAGTCTTAGCATTAGGTACTAATTCTCCTATCTCGGACGATGAAAGGTAGTGCCATATCAGCGGATCGTCTTCTATAAGACGCAACGCTAACCAGTGCTTATTAGGAAGCTCTGGGCAATACTGAGCAAGGAGTGCAGTAACACTTCCAAGCGCCTGCTCTGCCTCTGGCGCTAAAGTAAATGTAGCGAGAGGCTTAGGCTCATACGCACCCGTAGCCACCTCGTCAATGGCTTGTAGTAATTCGGGAATACCCTTACCGCTACGCGCACTTGTCGGAATTACGGGAATACCGAGGCGCTTGGCGAGTGCCCGATGGTCTACAAAGATTTTATTCCGGTTCGCCTCATCCATCAGGTTGAGGCATAGAACGACCTTGTGGGTTATTTGCAGAATCTGTAACACAAGGTTCAAATTGCGTTCCAAACGAGATGCATCCGCCACAATGACCACCACATCGGGGCGGGCAAAAAGAACGTGATTGCGAGCTATTTCTTCATCCTCCGAGGTAGAAAGCAAGGAATAAGTGCCTGGTAAATCTATCAGGTGGTACTTCGCACCATTGTACTTAAATGCCCCCTCAGCGCGCGCTACGGTTTTACCAGGCCAATTGCCCGTGTGTTGCTTCAAGCCTGTGAGCGCGTTGAATACGGTACTCTTCCCCGTATTCGGATTGCCCGCCAAAGCAATACTATAATCGGAGTTCTGTACACGCGTACCCATACGATAAACGTGTGCGGATGCCTTGCCTTGACAGAAACTGTTGCAAATATTCATGCGCTTACGATAAGTTATTTCTTCAAAACTTGTATATGACGCGCTTGGTCGCTCCGTAGCGCAATAGTCGTTCCACGAATAAGGTAAGCAGTAGGGTTGCCCAAAGGGCTCTCGAGGTCAACACTCACGGCACTCCCTTCTACAAATCCTAAATCCTGTAGTCGCCGTCGGTTCGCACCATGGCACGTACCCGCAATTCCAAAAACAACAGCTTCTACCCCCAAAGGAAGAGCAGAGAGACGAACAAGGCCTGCGGGAGGCGGCGTGGTCGGTTGCCCAATGTACACTTGTTCGGCAAGTTCGCGTTCGAGCGAAAACAACTCGCCATCAAAATGCACCGTAACACTTGTGGGCAGACTTCCCGTGAGTTGTATTTTCGCACCTGGATAGAAGCCAAGCCTATCGAGCATTTCATAGAGCGCTTTATTCTTGTCACCAAGTTGCACCACCTCATACCACCCCAACTCTGTAGCATCCGAAAGCCTTTGTTTGCTTACATTCTCTGTTTGCTCCTTTCGCTGCCATATCGGGTCACCATGTGGGTCTGTCTGCGGATAGCCAAGCGTACGAGCCAGATTTTCAGCCGCCGAGTCGTCTAGTACGTGCTCCATTCTTTCTGCAATACTGTGCCATTCGCTAGGCGGAATTCCTGTGCGCTCACACAGATACGTTTCGTATAAGCGGTGACGTCGCAACAAGTTCTCGGCTGCACGGTTGCCCGAAACAGTGAGTTGAAACGAGGGAGGAACTACAAACTGGCGCAGTGCAAGCGCATTTAGGGCAGCATCTACCTTGGCAGGAGGAATAGCATAGAAAGTGGAATAGTCGGCAACTGAAATACCTTCTGTATGCGTGTAAAGATACTTTAGCAAATCCTCTTCAAGCTCCTTTTGCGACGAGACGGGTTTGTGTTGCCGCAAAAAGGGCGTACGATAAAGGTTTGTATTCTCTAGAGTGCGCATCCGACGCATCCAGAGGTAGAGAAGGAAAAGTAAGACGGCAATGCTAAGCATTGCTCCTATAGAGGTCCCCATTTGCGTAACTTTCTACACAAAGATAAGAAAAACGGTAGTTATTTAGAGAGAATTTAGAATAGATAGTAAGGGGCAATAGAAACAAAGAATATGCGCTCTCTTATACAAAGTGCAGTATGCACTGCAAAACGAATAGCCAAAATGACCTGTATACCGTGATTACATGAATATTATATTACGTCCTTACAAACTGAAATACGGTAAAATGAAAACAGAATAAACGCTATTTGTGCTTCTCAACTAAATAAAGAATACGACTAAAAAAGTATATTTCCCTAAATATTGCACAATGAGTAAATACGAACTACCTTATTTTATAGGCGAATAGTGGGCTATAATTTGTGTAAGTGCAACAGGATGCGCAACTAGGGTACAAATCCGTGTTGAAATGGGATATGTTAGATGTTTGGGGCTACAAAATTTGTACTATAATTGCACTGCATAAAGCTGAGTGAAAGAGCATCATGGCAATAGAAAAACAAGGAGGTAAGAAGCGGATTCTTACCAGTTACGACAAACTCTCTGACGAGCTCCTCGAGCTCTTTGCGCAGACCTACCCTCACGGTTACCGCGATGCTGTAGTGCCTGTCACGAAGCCCAATGGGGAGACTATCTACGTAGTACGCATTGAGACCGAGGAGGTCTCGTACTTAGTACGCGTAGAGGTAAAAATCGATGCCGCGGGAGACTACGAGGAGGAAGAGAACGATTCGTACGAAAGCGAAAATGAGCCTATCGAGGCAGCCGATCAGTTTGCAGACGAGAAGGATGATGAGGATAGCGATTTTGACTAGCGAGTCGGCATCACTGTTCTGAAAGACATTGGGGGATGGGCTTTGAGTCCATCCCTTTTTGTTGGTGTTTATACCACGGCGTACTAGAATCCTGCTGCAATGCAAAAACCTATACCAAAGTTCTGCTTGTACTTAAACGGCGTAGAGGGGAGAGCACGGAAAACGCCAAGAATCGTTAATCGGGAGGGTAATATTCCGCTTGTGAAAAGCGCAGTAAATCCAAGTCCTGCTTCCACAATTCCATTGGAAAATGAGGGCGCATCGAAGCCATAGCGCGTATAGTCGCGCAGTTGTTTCCCCCAAGCAGCGTTGAGCATAGAAGCAAGACCAAGATGCAGATCCCCTAACGAGAGGGCTTGCCATGGGAGTGTGCTATAGAGTGCGTGGAAATGGCAATAAAGGTCGTTATAGTACTTATCGCTCGGTATGGTAGAAAAACTAGTTCCATCCACAAGCACATCATCCATTTTCCGCCCTATACCGCGGTTTGTGTACCCATAGGCTAAAGGGTATGTGCCCAAAATAATACCACTGCTGGCGGTGGCTAGCAAATGACCGTAGGAGGCACTGTACCAATCACCATAAATGGAGGCTTCGCCTTTTACAAATTGTTTGTGCCAAGCCTCCGTATTGACTCCATGTTCAATTTGTAACTGCATACGGTACGGAGCGGTTCGATACGGAATGAGCCCATTGTAGAAATAGGTGTATTGCTCATTAGGAGCGTAAGAAAAGGTAAGACGAGAGTGTAAAAGCTGGTAGGGGTCGGTAAGGCGTTGCGGGTATCCCCATGCGCTGTTATTGTGGTTATCTACGTAGGAGCACGCTACCTGCAAATGAACGGGGATGTGCAAAGTCAGTGTAGCTCCATAGCGCACTTCGCGATCCATACGCCTACGATAGATATTGTTTAAGGGGATTGTTGATAGCATACTTATATACATCAGGTCTTGTGTATGTCCTACTGGGCGCAAATCGTTCGAATAGTGGAGCTGTAGGTCTAACCCATTCTCTTGGTTGAGGCGTAACAAGAGGTTGCCACCATATTTGTGCCCTTCGTCGCGAAAACCATAAGCATAGTAGCCCCCGAGGCGAAACCTTTGAGAAACTTTATCGGAGGTCTCAAGACCAATGCCTAGTCGCGAACCCTCAAACTGGTTGAAACCCCAAATTTGGTTTAACACAATCTGCGCATAGCCTATCCTTATGCGCCCTGTGGCAAGGACTTCAATAAAAGTAAGATACTTATCGAAGTGATATTTTTCGCCAATACTATCAACAAGTTCAAATGTGCGAGTTTCGGCAACATTGAGCGGTTCTATTTTGTGGAGCTCAAGAATACTGTCGCGTTCGCGCTCAGGGATAGGTTCGTAGGAGATGGCAATGCGACGAGAGTGCTTAAGGGGCGCAATACGGGTTGTCTTGATATCGCGCACTGCGGTGATTGACTCTATCTGGAGAACTGTCATGGAGTCGCGCAGCGCTACGTAGTACTCGTCAGGAAACCAACGTCCCGTAGTAGGATCTACTTTATACCGATGATGCAACTGATAGCCTAGCGGGAAATCGTCGCGCCCATTACCATTCACCGCGATCTTTTCAAGTGCCAGCTCCTTGCTGCCTATTACCAGCGATCCCGTTAAAAGGTTCTCGCCCAGACGACGCGGAGAGAAGCTGATCTGAAAAAGCGAATCGCCTTGCGAGAGGAGTATCGTATCTTGTATGTGATAGCGGTAGCGGCGTAGCCCTGCCGTTGAATAAGGGTTGATGTATTTTTCCCCGAGCAGAATGACTTCTTCTTCGTAAAACGAAGAGGGTTGAATCATAGCAGAGAGGTAGGTGACGCGCGGATTCTTCGTTCCGCTGGTATGCGTAGAAAGAACTACGTCAACGGGGAGCTTGCCACGTGCATGGTCGTGGCGTGTAAGCGACTCGCTGAGGAAAAAGAGAATGCGATTTTCGGAAGGGTCGCCAAAACGCTCGAACTTAGGCCAATCGGGGTCTTGAAGGGTAGAGCTGTCTAGCCGCATACTTGCACGTAACTTGCTATAATTGAGGTAGGTGTACTGCGGGAGAGTGGCAGGATCATGCTGGGCTTTAAGCGCAAGAGAGCGTTCAAGCAGGAGCACAGCAGGGTTTACAGTGGGGGTGATAATCACTTGTTCAATAGCGCGATTCTCGCTACGGAGAAGGAGGTCTAGTTTTTGCACTGAGTCCTTCCACGAAACACTGAACGAACGCTTACGGTAACCCAAGTGAGTTACTTCTAGGTTGGTAATGGGCTGTGAGGCGGTTATATCGTAATAACCATTAACGTCGGTTAGTAGCCCTTGCCCCGAAGTGCCATAAGTTACTACTGCGAACGGAAGGGCTTCTTTGGTTTTCCGATCCAGTACCTGACCGTGTATTCTGTATTGTGATTGTGCGTGTACTGAGGAGTTGAATATAAGGGCTATAAGTAGAGAGAAAATGAGAAGCCCTCGGTTACTTCTTCTCTTTCTGTTCTGCATGGAAGTCTAACGAGGCTGAGTTGATACAATAGCGGTTGCCTGTGGCAGTAGGACCATCGGGGAAGATATGCCCTAAGTGCGCATTGCAGTTTGCGCAGCGTACTTCAATGCGGTGCATGCCATGCGAGTAGTCTTGTATAAAGACTACGTGCTCGCGTTCGGCAGGCGCATCAAAACTAGGCCAGCCGCAAGGAGAATCAAATTTAGCCTCGGAGGTAAAAAGAAGCTGTCCGCACACAATGCAATGATATGTACCTTTCGCACGATGCTGATAGTAAATGCCCGTAAAGGGACGCTCTGTAGCCCCCTCCTGAGTTACAGATGCTTGCAGAGGCGTTAGTTCTTTAATTCGCCTTTGTTTCTCGTCGTTCGTCATACCACGCTGCTGTGTTTGGGGTTGCAGGATAACGCAAACCAGTTGAAGCAGAAAAAGAAAGACACTCATTAGTTCCTCATCTTATAGAAGCTAATTTAGCAATTATTTCGTGTACGAGAAATTCGATACCTCACTGTCCTAAAAAAGCGCGGACACCGTAGAAACGATGTCCGCGCTTTACATTTACATTATCGCTAGTAGCACTTCTTAAAACAAGTTGTACACTAGTATCACAACTATTGGCTACCAACCAGGATTCTGCTTCAGCGCAGGATTGCAGATGATATCGTGGTGCGGAATGGGCCATATAAATTTCGGATCGTTGTTTGGGCGATCCAACGCTATATACGACTCACTGGGTAGAACACTCAAGAACTCCTCATCTTGCGGATCGTGACGACGGCAAGGCAGCTCCCAACGACGAAGGTCAAACAAACGGAAGCCTTCAAAAGCCAACTCCCGTGTACGCTCTGCACGGATTGCATCGCGCAAAGCATCTGATGTTAAAGTAACTGCTGTAAGACCACGACTCCCGCGCAAAGCATTCAAGTAGGACAACGCCACTGCTTCCTGTCCTGACTCCATGGCAGCCTCAGCGGCAATTATATACTGTTCGGCAATGCGGAAAGGCTTAGGAAGATGACGATAGTTCAATCTCCCGTCTTGGTCAAAAATCCGATTCCCAGGGAATTTATTCACCGCCCATGCCTTAGTAGCATAGGGCACATCGTCCACATTCAAAAGCTGCTCATTTGTGAAATAAACACTTTTGCGCCAGTCACTGTCCTCGTACAAATCAATCACCCACTTTGAAGGAAGCCAGTCGGGTTGCATTATCAAACCACGCTCACGTTTGCGCGCCAACAAAGGGTACATGCTCTGTGTGAGCTCATTCCCCGCATAATCGCCGTAGAGCATCATAATACTCTCATCCATCGGGCGATCTTCGTGCCAATAGCGCTCTACATCCGTAGCCGAGGCTAACAACGAATACTTGCCGAGGCTTATCAAATCATTAGCCGCCTCCAGCGCCGTAGCATAATCTTTCATGGTTAGTGCCACACGTGCCTTCAGCGCTTTTACCACATCGCGCGTTACTTCGTCAGAACTTGCTACACCTTCCTTCTTAGAAAGGAATCTGCGTGCTGCCTCCAGATCCTCTAGAATATGGTCAAAAATCTCCTTTTGGCTTGCGCGCGGCGTTTGCGCATTGAGATTAAGCTGCCCTACCCACGGTACACAGAGTTCATCTGGATTGTAGGGACGAGACCAACGCAGCGCCAACTCGTGATAGCAATATGCTCGGAAAAAATGTGCTGCCCCTTTGGCAATCGTCACAGTATCCGCCTCTCCCGCAGTTTTAGGCTTGTAGCTCTCTACTTTATCTAGGAAGAAGTTTACATTCCGAATTGTAGCATAGTAAGCCAGATAGACATCTCCCACTGAGGCTTCGGAAGCATGAAAATCATTCCAACGATGCGTATAGTGCCTATTTCCAAACGTTTTTGTGGCATTCAGCATATCGGCTTGGTACTCCTGCAATAGCGTGAAATTGCCGTACTGTAGTGTGCGGAAATAGGAATAGAAACCATAGTACCACGACAACAGATCGCGCTTGTTTTCTAACGAACGTTCTTTTACAATAGCTTGCGGTGGCTCGAGATCTTTCGTACAAGACCATAGCGAAAACACACTCAAAGACACCAAAAGGAACAATATATAGCGTTTCATCATTATCTCCTCCTACTCCTAGAACTTTAATTCTACCCCTACTGCAAACTGACGTGTACTCGGGTTAGCTCCCAAAGAAGTATTGATTGGGAGCTCGGGATCTGGACCACGAAAACTCGTAAAAGTCAACAAATTACGCCCTGTTACGTAGAGCTTGCCCGAGGAGAAAAAGCGTGTACGTGCCATCCATTCTTTCGGGAAAACATAACCAATTGTCAAATTCTTCCAGCGTAAGAACGAGGCATCTTCCAAGAAACGATCGTCCGCCTGCGTCCACGAATATTGCGTTGACGGGAAATCGGCTATATCACCTGGCTGCTTCCAATATTTTTTGGTCAGCACTTCGCGCGATAGATTCTGTAACTCGTGCGCAATAGGGTCGGTCAGCCACATACGGTCATTATTAAACATCCACTTCCCAAGCTCAAAATTGAAATCGCACTGAACGTAGAATCCCATCAAATCGGCGTTGAAACCAAAACCTCCCTTCATAGGCGCATTCACAGGTTTGCCCGTCAATTGTTCCAAACTGCTCTTAAAGTCGGAGGTTACTTGATTCGGATTCGTCTGCGTAGCGCTCAAATCATTCTCATCGGGAAGATACCATTGAGGTTTCCCATCATCTGGGTTTACACGGTAAAAACGCGGGAAACAGAATTCAACAGGATGCCCCTTAGCATAAGCAACCCCCGAACCTGGAATTACCCAATAGTTGCGTCCCCCGAAAAGCTCCTCTATGCGTTGACGGTTGTAGTTGAAAGTGATGTAGGGCGTAATATTATTCCCCTTTGCATCGTGCCAAACAACTGCGTCTAACCGAATATCAATCCCCGTATTGGAGAGTGTACCCACATTCGAGAAGAGTTCTCTAAAGCCTGTTGTATAGGGAACAGGTTTATCAAGATACATGCTACTGGTCAGACGACGGTAGAAGGAGATATCGCCGCGCAGAAAGTCAAAAATTCCGAACGCAACCCCCGCGGTCATCTTCAACTGCTTTTCCCACGTAAGATCTGGGTTACCCGCAGTTCCTATCGTGAATGTCTGATTACCCTTATACGGAGTAAAAGTTTGTACTAACGACTGGTGCAGATAGTTCTCCTTCCAATCTAGGTCGGGGTAAGAGGAGTTACCACTAGTCCCAATGCTAAATTTCACATCCAAACGGTCAAGCCAACGGACTGTCTGTAAAACTCGTTCGTGCTTAGCCTTCCACATTCCACCCACAGACCAGAAAATCGCGTTGCGGTTATCGCGACCAAAACGAGAAGAAGCATCGTTACGCAACGAAGCATCTACAAAATAACGGCTATCGTAGTCGTATTCCAAGCGCCCAAAGAAGGAGTTGTACCAGTTTTCGTACCAACTACTCGAGCCGCGGAAAGTCTTAGCATTATCCAAAAGGAGGAGACGGTCGTCCGACATCCGAGTGCCACTCACAAATAGGGTCTTCGTATACCCATAAATATATTCGTGCCCTAACAGTGGGGTTATATGGTGTTTCTCTCTCCAAGTCATACGATACTCGGCAGTAGTCGTAATTGTAGAAAGTGTTGAGGCACGCTCTGTTTCACTGCCTCGCCCCGCTCCATCGCCTGCAAAACTGGGCAAAAGGCGCGAATAGAAATGATAAGCATTGGCTTCAACCCCTGCCTGCGTTTTAACCGTTAAACCTTGCAAAGGCTCTATCGATACATAGCCCGATGCTGTCAGACTCGGGCTCGTATACCAGTTAATGCGCATCTTATCTATATAGCTACGACTATACATATTCGTGCCTGGTATCTTCTGCCCTTCTATCTCGTTTCCATTTGCATCATACGGCGATAGGTAGGGGCGTATAGAACTTACCAAACCCACATCCGATGTACGCCCATCTTGGTTCGTATGCGTCTCGGCATAGTTCAAGCCCGTATTAGCGCCCATCCGAAGCCAACTCTTCATCTTCGTGTTAACATTGATACGGGCGTTATAGCGATTGTAAGATGACCCTTGGCGCAACCCTTGCGAATAGTAATATCCGCCCGATACATAATATGAGGTAGCACCACTCATCCCTTGGAACGATATATCTGCCGTATGCGTAGGTGTATACTGGTTGTATACATATTTCCACCACTCAAAAGTATTGTCGCCATACGTATTGCGCAATGATTGCACCTGTGCATCAGTCAGACGCCCAATCTCTTTCTGAAAATTGTAATACTCGGGGGTAGAGAGATGATCTTCATAGAACTTATCGGAAGCCAGCATACTCACCCCATATGAAGCACGCAAATTCACGTTACCACTCTCCTCTGTCGAGCGCCCTTGTTTGGTAGTAATGTAAACCACCCCATTGGCAGCACGCGAACCATAGATAGACGTAGCCGATGCATCTGTAAGCACGTCAACACGCTCAAAATCATTGGAATTGAGACCTGCGATACTGTTAACAGGAATCCCATCTACTACGTACAACGGCTCCGTATTCCCTTTCAAAGAACCAGCACCATGCAGCGTAAGCGAAGCTCTTGCCGAGGGTTCACCACCCATCGTCAATACCGAAAGTCCTGCCACTTGCCCCGCCAGAGCATCTAATGCATTTGCCGTGGGACGTTCTTGCAACTTCTTTTGATCTACACTGGCTAATTTACCAACGGTCGAACTTATTTTGCGCCCCGTACCATAACCCACTACAACCACTTGGTCTATCTCCTCATTCGCGGTTTGCATCACTACGTTAATCGTGGTTTGTTCGCCTACACGTATCTCCTGCGTCTCATAGCCCGTATAGGCAAAAACGAGTACCGTCTCTGCACTAGGAACTGTTATTGAGTACTTACCATCGAGATCGGTCACTACGCCCCGTTGCGTCCCCTTAATCTGTATTGCCAACTGAGGCAAAGGCTGACCATCGTCTGCCGCCGTGACTACCCCTGTTACACTCCGCTGCTGTGCATACGCAACAACGGTTAGAAACAGGGCAACGAAACACGTCAAAATCTTCTTCGTCATGTATATCGTATATTTTGTACTTTTTTGACCTAACACTTTCACAAGTTTGGGCGCAGCAAACCACGCCCCTAGAGATTACAATCCAGAATTTTTACCGACAGCCCTCAAAAGAGAGAAAACCCTATTTAAAAGCGTTCCCTCTCGCATACCTTGGAGCAAAATTTGTCTTGCTCCCATAGCACTATCTAACTGTCGCTTAATGTATCCGCAGACCGAAGACAATCACATCGTCTGTACGACTCCCCTGCCCCTGCCACTCAAGAAGGGTCTTACTCAGAATATCGTACTGTTCTGCCATATCCTTTTCGGCGATTTTTGCTAACAGCTCCTTGAAATTCTTTATCATGAACTTCCGATTCTGTGGCCCGCCGAACTGGTCTACATACCCATCGGAGAAGGTATAAAGCACATCGCCTGGCTCCAGATCTACCTCAACGCGCGAGAACGGAGTTTCTCCCTTAAGGTATATCGCAATAGGCATCTTGTCGGCTTTGTACTGTATTACTTCGCCCTTCCGAATAATAATCAGCGGATTATTTGCACCCGAGAACTCAAGCTTTCGGTTCTTCTCATCCAAAATGTAGAGTGCAATATCCATCCCATCCTTGTTAGAACCTATCTGGTCTGTCTGTTTCAAGCTTTCTATCACAGCCGCACGCAACCGATTTAATACCTCGTCGGTGTGTACCTCGTCTAACGAATCGACAACTTGATGCAAGAAGGTAGCCCCCAGCATACTCATAAATCCGCCAGGCACACCATGCCCCGTACAATCGGCAATGGCACAGATTTTCTTCCCATTTAGTTCACGCATCCAGTAGAAGTCGCCACTCACTACATCGCGCGGGAAGAACAGTAGGAACGAATCATTGAAGAGCTCTCGTACTGTCTCCATCGTAGGTAGCACAGCACGTTGTATTTTGCTCGCATAGTTAATACTATTCAGAATCTCTTTATTCTGCCCCTCAATACGCTCCTTTTGCGCCACGACCTCAGCAGTACGCTCGTTTACAAGAATCTGCAAGCGTTTCTTTTCAGCAAGTACTCGGCGAGTATTTAGCACAACAATACCCCAGACTAAGAGACAGAGCAGAATGAAATAGAAGATGTACGCCCAAATCGTACGATAAAACGGCGGATCTACCGTAAAACGATACGAGGCAATATTCGATTCTACTCCGTAAAGATTCCTCGCACGCACCTGAAACTCATAACTCCCTGGTGAGATGTTCATATAACGGATCTCGGGTTGAGCTTCCCACTTTGTCCAATCGTCGCCACTATTCCGCAGACGATAGCTATATAGCATCCCCTCTCCCTCAAAGAAATCCGTCCCCACTTCAAATGCAATAGAGTTCTCACGATAGGGTAAATGCAACTCTCTTTCTTCAGTCTGTTCAGTCAATACACGGTACACAGAATCAATCAGTGTATAGTGCGTACCGCCAAAGAGAATCGAATCTGCACGGATAGCATGTACCTTGCGCACAAAGCTTCTGAAAGGATGTTCGTAGTCTCGATTCTGCGAGAGGTCAAAATTGTAGAGACTCGCACCGTAAGTAAACCAGATACTCTTGTCGTCATCCCAATAGATTTTGTCGCACCACTGATGCGGTAAGCGGGCATACGGCTTGGTATCTTCGCCCGAGAGATTGCCTTTGGCATCGAGCAAACTCATCGCAATGTAATACTCCTGCGTCTCTGCATTGAGACGCTGCGCCACAACTCTATTCCGCATCCCTGCTACACGCGAGAGGTATTGCGGCTTACTATCGGCATCTACGCGCAAAAGGGTATCACGCTGCCAATCATAAGCCATAAGCCCATGTTCTGTACCTATGTAAGTCTTCTCGTTTAGGAAAAAGACCTCGTTATTCACCATAGTCGGCAAACCACAGTGTTCGTCAATATGGCGAAGGTCTGAAGCCTCGCCGCCTCGTAGCTTTAAAACATAGACTCCATTGGTTAAAGTACCTATCCACAGATTGTTATCGAAATCGCAAACAAGCGAACGCACTTCATCATTTATCTCATTCTGAAAAAGCTGCGTACGTGTCCAAGTTCCATTATCTTTTTGATACAAACGCACAACCCCCGACGGTGTCCCTACGTAGAGCGTACGTGCATCGTCTCGCGTATCGCACAGCACAAAGCCCCCAAACTGTTGGTCGTGATCGCTATAAGAAAAGACCGAAACTCTATTATCCTTTATGCTATAAAGCGTGTTCATCCCCAAACCGAGGAGTATTCTACGTCCAGAGATAGGATCATAGTATGGATGAAGATCCCAAACGGGTTGATTTGCTCCTGCAAGCGAAACAAACTGCCATACCCCTTCCCTGTATTCAAGACGTTGTACCCCCGACATCGTACCTATGTACAATGCACCGTCAAAGCGTTGTACATCCAGCACTGCACCGCTCACACCATTTGTTTCATCAAACTTACGTATAGCAGACTGCTGTTCGATTTTCGTTATCCCATTATTTTGCGATAACCACAAAGAGCCGTCGGTTGTATGCAGATGATCCATCGCAAACGGATCGGTAAGCCCACTAGACACACCAGCCGTATAAACGACACCACCTTTACGGTTCAACTCTACGTAAGCTATGTCTTCCGAGAAGATGAAACCTACCCCGATATTGCCATTCGGGCAAAGTCGCAACGAATAGGGTACTGCTTCCTCCTCGCGCAACCTTTGGATTACTACGCCGCCCCAGTTTTGTGGCAAAGCGTCTACTTGCCCTGTATTACGCGAGAGTATGTAAAACGTACATTTATTGGTAGCTAATAGCACAGAATCTGTGCCCAGCGGTATCATCCC
The DNA here is from genome assembly GCA_905373475.1 of Bacteroidia bacterium. GTDB lineage: Bacteria > Bacteroidota > Bacteroidia > Bacteroidales > CAJPTX01 > Bacteroides_D. The sequence continues at coordinate 43,063 of CAJPTC010000008.1, forward strand.
ATAAATTTGGCGCTCGGGGATTTCCTCGGAAAAGCGCATTACAAGCGGCGAAAAATCGCGTCCTGCAAAGCGAAAAACTGTGTCAGAGAAAGTGGATACTGCCACCTCGTCGTCCCACTGAAAGGAAAGGAAGGCATGCACAGTAGGAAAACGGAACGTTTGAAGTTTACGCTCACTTTCGTTGTAGGCAAATAGGTAGGAAGTAGTACAAAAATAGACGGTATTGCCTATCGTATAGGTTTTATAGACATCGCTAAACGAGGGCATATTCTCACCAAGCAAACTGGTAAGGGAATGATAGGTCAATTTACCGTTTTTATCGGGCAAAAGCCGACCGAAATCGCCTACAAGCCCTACATAAACCACCCCCGACTCGCCCACAGACAACGAACGAACAATCCGATTTTCGGTCACAGCAATTCGACGCCATCTCTCTCCGTCGTACTCTAGTACTCCGCCTTCATTGTTCCCAACGTATAAAAGTCCACGCTGATCCTGTACAATAGCCCAGTTCTGCTCACTCCCCTTGTATTCCTGCGACTTAAACCAACGGAACAACAAATTGCCATGCTCACGCCGCTCTGCTCCCGAGACAGAGGAACTCCAGAGGGTGAGAAACAAAAAGTACAGCCCCAAAGCCAGTACTTTACCAAAACGCTTTTTCAACAACATAACCACCCGACCGTAATGCAGTAGTAGTTTCCTACTGCCCAATTCCATAATGCCTTAACGATACAGCTGTAGAACGCCCTTATATTCTTTACCCGAGAACTCTACACCATCCCATCCCACAGCACGAATTATATAGAAATACGTTCCAACGGCTAACGGTTCCCCCTTTCCATTTTTCCGACCATTCCAACCTTCCCACTTACGAATATCACCTTTATATTCGTAAACCAAGCTGCCATTCCTGTTCATTATATGCACCTCGAAGCTCTTCAAGGACTTCGCGTTCTTGGCTTTTTCAATGATCTGGAATACATCATTGATACCATCGCCATTCGGAGAAAAGACGTTGGGAATGGCATTCTTTGCTAGAAGCGCCGAATCTACTTTAACGTTAATACGTACCGTGTCCTGACATCCCGACTGTTCGTTGACTGCACGCAACTCCACGCGGTACAATCCTGCTGTAAACAACTCCGAACTGGGGCGAACCTCCTCAGAAGTTCCAGCTCCTGTCATCTGATAAAACAGCGTATCCTGCCTACCGCGACGTACTGCACGCAAATCGTTACGAACAGACCAGTGTAATTGCGTAGCATTCTCCGATTCATTCTTCATCCGCATAAAGAACGGACACTCGCCCTCTGGCGTTTCACCGCCATCTTGCCATTGTTCTGTGAGCCCGTCTAGATCTTTGTTTATTTCAATCTTCATCTTCGCCTTAACGGCAACGGGAACTAATTCGGGGGTTGATGCTGTAAACTTCTTTCCAGTACTGCTCTCAATCTCCACCTTATAGCCTATTTTTTCATACGGAGGTGGCGTTATGGGACGCGGCGCGATACCATAAACCTCAACTGGTGCACCTTGCAGATTGAACCAATTTACCGTCTTGAAATAGGATGCACCAAAGTCCTGAATTTGGCTAACATCCTCTACCGTAAGGTCATAATAGAGAAACTTATCATAACGAATAGCATCCGCATCATAGTTAAAAACAGGTGCTAAGGTTAACCCATCGCATTTGCTTATAGAGCGTAATTCGCTAAGCGCAATATCATCGTAAAAGACCCAAAGCGTACGCGTTAGCGTAACGCCACCGACTTTACTTTGCAGCTGGTAGCCGCCACTCTGGTTAATCACGAAATCATGCTCAGCCGCCGATACAGTTTTTACAGTCTTAAACTCCTTTGCCCAACCATCGGTTTCAAAGTGCGCTAACGTTAAATCGGAAACCAGTCCGTCAGCTCGTTTCGCTTTCAGATGCAAAGCTGTGCCAGGGGCAAGAAAACTTACGTAAATCTTATCTCGCTGCCCATCAGACCATACGTAGCGCGTCTCGCCCGTATAGTTGGGGCTGTCTAGATAAAAAGAAAGCGCCTCAGTTTGTGCAAAAACAACACGCACAGGCAGAAAAAAGAGTAACAACAATGCCACATAAACGACTCCCGTGCCAAGCAGATGAAAAGGACTTCTCTTTTCCCGCTTATGTGCACACCCCCTATATTCTCTTATCTGTTCTTTTTCCCCCATTCCCAAAACATTTTAACACCCAAGCCTCTATCTTGGCAAGCTACTCATATTTCATGACGCCACGACATTTTTCTTGCCGCACCGCCCTCTTTTTCATAACAAGCATCGATTCGTGCACGCAAGGTAGTGTGGAAATTGAGATCTTGCAACCAAGAAGGGATAATTTCTTCCTTACTTTTAGGGCGTAAATCGTCGCGCCATTTGAAACCATAGAGCACCCTGTCTTCCTGCTGCGTCTCGGCAAGCGGGAGCATCACAGATTCCGTCGTCGTATAAAACACTGCCTCCGACGCCTCGTTGTCTACAACTTCTATCTTATAACGCGGGCTTTTAATACGATTCACCCCTATAAGATCCTCATCTTCACGCATAAAAAAGATTACGTCTCCTTCGCCCTCCATCCGAATAATGCGAAGCTTATTGTCGTAAAGATAGGCACGCATTACTAAGCCCGTCATCTGGTTATAGTATTCACCGCGATCTTGCATACCTACGAAGACCTTATCCTCAAAATGCATACTATCCACGCCTTGCTTACCCAAGTATCCTGCTATGTGCTCTGCCGAAATCTGCGACTTACCATTCCACAAATACGGGTAAGGTTTCCCTTGAAGGGTAAAAAGACTATCGCGCCCGTTCACGTAGAGCGTATCGCAGGCAATCTGGAAGTCGTTTCTGTAGCTACGCACCTGCCCAAGTGCCCAAATATGATAGACCGTGTCGCGCTTCACACTCCCCTGTGCTTCACGCTCCAAAGCCTCAGCTTTCACGTCGAAACTTTCGGCACGCATGTACAGCGTGTCGGGCTGCGAGCTCGCACTATCCACTCTGTATAACATAGGCGCTTTGTCGGCTACAACGCGTCGCGGCTCAGACCAATAGAACAAATGCTCGCTATAGGTTCGATCTTGTCGAACAGAGTCCTCCAAAAGTACATGCCCTGTAGCCTCCAATGTCTTTTTCTCACTGTCTATATACAGACGATCCGAAAAAAAATGTTCGCCCTTATCACGAAAAGCTACATTGCCCCGCAATTCGGAATCCTTTGTATTGAGATTATACCATCCCTTGTTGGACAACCCAACTTGCTCAAGGCGATACATTCGGATATTTCCCCACAGATAGAGCATACCAGCATTGCTATTATACTCTAGTGTATCGCTAAAACTCCGAAGCTCCTCACCCTGAAAACGGACTTCGCCCGAGAGGATAGTCAGACTCTGATTTGCCAAATACTCGCCTCGTAGGCTCTCCAGTTCATTTTTCTCCGAACGCATACGACCCCAAGTCGAGAAACGCACCGAATTTTCTTGCGTATCATAATCCAACACATCGCTCCAGAGGGTGTAATTCTGCACAGTATCTCGCAGCTCTACATTCCTCCCAAAGATGCGTCCTGTACCGAGCTCCCCCTCATAATACAGCGAATCGCCCACGATACGTAGTCCCTTACTGAGGATTACTACGCGACCGTAGGCGCGAAACATGTTATTTTCTTGGAAAAGATAGGCACTGTCGCAATGCATAACAGCACCGTCGTGCTCTAACAACACATCACCTAAAAGCCGATGGACTGTGCGCTCGCCTATCTGCAAAGGTTTCATAGAGCGCGCACGCTTGATAGAAACATCTACCGAGGCTCTACAAGAGAGAATACTTGCGACCAGAAAAACAACCAGACACGTCTGTCGCAACACGTGCGCTACCATCTACCCTTATTGTTTCGGAGTCATTTTAGATTTCCAGAACGTATACTTGAACGGGCAGTCCGCATAACGACTGTCTACCCATATATACATATTTTTCTGCTTCTTCTCCACCCAAGCATCGAACTCCTTACGTTCCTTTTCCTGCTTGGCTAAGTTCTGCACCAACGCATAGTCCTCCTTAAGATTCATCCTGTGTGGCGGAATAATGCGTTCTAGACGAATTACCTTCATCACCACGTTTCCCACACGGTCACGACTCTCAAAAGGAGCGCTCATTTCTCCCTCTTTCAACTCCTTAATAGCGTAGTAATCTACAGGCATCATAGTTTCCTTATCGAGAGCAGTACCTCCCGTCTGCGGATTAACGGCAAAACCGCCATTCAGACGCGTATCCTTGTCATCCGAATAGATAAGACAAGCATCTGCGAACGTGATAGAATCTTGTGCAATGAGCGTTTTAATACTATCCAACCGTTTGATGGTGCGCGACAAGATATCGCTAGAATAGGAAGGGCGCATTAGAATGTGCCGCACATTGGCAAGTTTCCCCTTCTTACCAATCATCTGTATGAGATGATAACCATACTCCGTCTTCACAATGGGGCTTACTTGCCCGTCGTTTAATGCAAAAGCGGCGTCGGCAAACGACTTTACAAATCCCTCACGCGGCATGTACCCCATTTCTCCGCCTTTAATAGCCGATCCTCTATCTTCGGAATATGCAACGGCTAGCGTCGAAAAACGTTCACCCTTGAGGATTCGTTCACGAAGATTGAGCAACTTCTCCTTTACCTGAAACTCTGCCTCGGTAGCCTCAATAGGCGAGAGTACTAACTGACGGTAAACAAACTGCTCTGGGAGCATCTGCAAGCTATCGGGCACTTGCGATGCAAAATACTCTTTCACTTCAGACGGAGTAACAAGCACCTTCTCTATAATCTTCCCTCGCATTTGTTCCGAACGTCGCTGCTCGCTGAGCAGTTGCGACATCTCTTGTCGGATCTCAGCCAGCGTACGCCCGTATTGTTTTTCTAGCGCTTCCTCGCTTCCTGCTTGCTGGATGTAGTGCGCCAGACGCTGTTCAATCTCTTGCGAATTGTCAAGAGACTGCTGTGGGATACTATCCAGATCGGCTTGGTCTAGAAGCATATAGTGTACCAAAAGCCCTTCCAGTACTCCACATGCCGTATTTTTTTGCACCTCGGGATTTTGAATGCGTGCACGTACCAACTCCATTTCCACATCGGAATAGAGAAGCTGCCGCGTACCTATATTAGCTATTGTACCGTCTAGCAACTGAGCATTGACCGCAACAGATAGCCCCAAACCCAACACAAATAAAAAAGCAATTCGCTTTAAGCCCCTCATCACCTGTGAGATGTTAGTTTTTGTATTTTACAATTCCCGACGCCTGTCCTTCTTTCACAATCCCCTCTTCAAGTCCGCGCAACAAATTGACTTCACGACGATTAAGGATTATGCTATGTACCTCCGAACGCACATATTCGTAAGGCGCTAATTCTCCTGCTCCCTTCCATTCTTGGAACGAAAGGAGATAGACAACACCATTATCTATAAACTCCGCAGTTCTTGCGCGGCGATTGCCGAAGGTTATATCAACATCGGCTGGCAAATATCGCCCCAATGAGGTGAGTGGCGACCACTCTTCGGGCATTACCAAGAATTGTATTCCAGCTTTCATAGAAAGACTCGAGAGGTGCTGCATACTTTCATCCCCTTTACTCAAAGTGTAATTCTGCTTCACCTCATCGAGGTACTGACTATTCTCGGGAATGGTCAGCAACAAAACGCGCACGATGGTTCGCTTCAGCGTAAACAGGTCGCGGTTGGCTTCATAGAAATCCTTCATTTCCACCTCGTTCACACTCGTGTCCAGATTATTACGAACATAGTCGCTTTCAAACGACTGCGTATAGAGCGCGCGACGATAGTCGGCAACGCGCCGCTCCACGGTGGGATTATCTTTTCCTATCTGTTGCTCAGCATACCTATACAAAAGCGCACTACGTACCCAGTTCTCTATATAGAGCTTTACCTCGCGCGTACTGTCTTCTATACTCTTGCCTTCGTAAACATCAAGGGGAATATCATTTCGGTACAAACGCCAATCTCCTACCTGTACCAATACGTTTTGCTCGGTAGCTGCATCGTCAGTACATCCTGTCAAAAAACAAAGAGAAAACCCTAAAAACAGTACTACCCAAAATCTAGCGCTCGCCATTTCTACTCGCTTTTTTCCAGCTGCTCTAACAACGCCTCGTTCACTACTATTTTGTACTGTTTACGCAAGTCGGTAAGCCAACGCTGCTCCTCTTCTATCTGATAGTAACGTTGTAATTCGCCGCGCGATTCATCTAAACTTTTGGGCACATTCTTGCGCACCTCCGTTACACGAAAAAAGAAGGAGCGATTGCCATGCGCTAGAATCATACTGCACACCCCATCCCACTCTACAGGACTGGGGCTCTTGTGTATTTTGCCATAGTCGGAAAAATACGATGTACCTGCTTCATAGTTCGATACTCGGAGTGTTATAGAATCGCGCAACAACTCTTTCTTGGAGGGTTTATTCTTGAGCGATGGACACAACTTTATATGAAGCGCCGACAATTTTTTTACATCGCTTGTCGTGCTGTATTCCTCCACGTGCAAGCGTTCGGCGAATACCAATTCCTTCTTATATTTTTTATACAAAGACTTGTAGACTGACTCTGGCGGATTGGTCTGCCACAATTTCGTTTCGCTTATATCAAAGAGGAGCAAGCCATCATAAAATTCATGCAACAGATAATCGAGCTGCGGATTAGCGGCACGTACCTCACGCTCGCAATAAGCAAATGCAGTATCGTCTAACAGATGCTTAGCAGCACGCATTAGCGCATCCCTGTCAAAAGCGATTTTGTTTTCAACAACATAATCATACAATACCGATAACGGCAATTCTTGCCCCGTGGCTCCTATGTGCGCAAAAGGACGAACAAGCAATGTCGGTGCAGGACGTACACTGTCATTCTTCCCTACCAATGTAGACACTGCTTCTTCATCCAAACTGGCTTTTGCACGATCTAGCATTGTATTTACCAGTGCATCATGCCCTTCTAGCTCAATGCCAACGCGCTGTAAACTACGACGGATTGTTTCGCGAGCCTCCTCATAACTACCTACACTGTCTTTTCGGAGTCGCTTGATCAAATGCCACCCGAAGCGCGTCCGAACGGGTTCAGAGATATCACCATCACGCTTGAGAGCAAAAGCGGCATCAGCAAAGGAAGCGGGGAAACGCCCCGTTGTGACTGGCGGCAACAATCCCTTTGCAGCGGCAGAGTTTGCGTCTTGGCTGAAGTCTTGAACAAGGTTGAAAAAACTTTCTCCGCTATCCAGTATACGCGAACGAATGAGGAGCATAGTATCGCGAATTTCGCGGTCACGTTCGGGTGAAATGGGTTCTCGTGCTACGCGGAAAATATGCGCAACGGTTAGCGAACCCCGATCAGGTCGCCTATTGTTCACGCGGATAAGATGATAACCAAAACTGGTACGCACGGGAAGCGATATGGAGTCAACTGGGGTATTATAGGCAGCAAGCTCGAAAGGATATACCATAGTAGATGCGCCAAAAAAGCCCAAATTTCCCCCATTGGTGGCAGCAGATGGGTCATCGCTAACTGCGCGAGCTAAACTGTCAAAAGAGACACCATGAAGGAGACGTTGACGCAATTCAAGTGCTCGGTTGTAAACCACACTATCCTCGGAGTCAGCGGGTACACTCAGCAGAATATGCGAGGCGTCTACTTCCCATTTCATACGTTCGTAGGCAGCATGGTAGAGACGTTCGCGCTCAGCACTATCCAAGAAATAAGGAGTTAGCTGTACATCGCGGTACTGCTGATACTCATTCAAAAACGAACTCCGCTTCTGTAACCCCTGCGCCTTGGCATCTAGAACCTTCAAACGATAATTGGTGTACGTCTCTAGAAAAGAGCGCATCGTTTCTGGCTTAGACTCGCCTTTGTACGAGTTATGTTTGCGCCATAAATAAAGGAATTCGTCGGCAGAAATACTATCGCCGCCCACCACCAAGAGAGGCTGTTCGGCTGCATGAACCAACGTTACAAGAAAAGAGGAAAGCAACAAAGAGAGAAGCCAACGCATAGAATAAAATAATTTCGATTCGCCCGTGAAATACCACTCACACCCACTACTAAGAACTCAAATAACGGCAGAGGGTGTGGCAAAACTACCGCTGCGCTGCACATACGGTAGGAATATCAATTCCCGACCCGATAATCGGGGAAGGCGTACCCGTCCCTGCGCGAAAGAAAAGTCTGGTAGCTACCAGACAAAACACCAACGAAAGGACTAGGTTACGCATCAAGAACGCGAGCACCTCGTTCACAGAACGATTTGCAAGTCTTTTGGAGTTTTGCCACACCCTCTGCACAACTAGTTCTCTATAAAGTACGCGCGAGAGGCGTAAAAATTTTATTCGTTAGATGGAGTGTCGCGAATAGTTCGGGGCTTCACTCGTGATGGTAACATCGTGCGGATGGCTCTCCAATATGCCCGCGTTACTAATACGAACAAACTTCGCCTGTTTCAATGCCTCCAGATCCTTAGCACCACAATAGCCCATACCAGCACGTAAACCGCCTACTAACTGATAGACCACTTCACTCAATGTACCAACGTAGGGTACACGTGCCGCAATGCCTTCGGGTACTAGTTTCTTGATGTCCTCTTCTACATCTTGGAAGTAACGATCCTTCGATCCTTGTTGCATAGCTTCCAAAGAGCCCATGCCTCGATAGGATTTATAGCGACGTCCGTTGTAAAGTATCGTTTCGCCAGGCGACTCTTCAACTCCCGCAAACATAGACCCCATCATCACGCTATCTGCTCCAGCCGCAAGCGCCTTGACCATATCGCCCGAATAACGGATGCCCCCATCAGCGATCAGTGTTACATCAGAGCCCTTAAGAGCCGTAGCCACGTTGTGAATAGCATCTAATTGCGGTACACCGACCCCTGCTATTACGCGCGTAGTACAAATAGAACCTGGACCGATTCCGACTTTTACAGTATCAGCACCCGCTTTGGCTAAAGCTTTTGCAGCCTCACCAGTCGCAATATTCCCCACAACAATGAGCAAATTGGGGTATGCTGCACGCACCTTACGTAGCGTCTCGATCACATACTTCGAATGCCCGTGCGCCGTGTCAATCACAATTACGTCGACCTCGGAAGCAACAAGAGCCGCCACACGGTCGAGCGTATCGCGTGTCACACCAACGCCAGCCGCTGCTAAAAGACGTCCCTTCTTATCTTTACTCGCTAACGGGTTGATGCTTAGCTTGGTTATATCTTTGTAGGTGAGTAGCCCTCTGAGGCACCCCTTCTCATCTACTACAGGCAGCTTTTCAATTTTTTCATTACGAAGAATTTCAGCCGCCTTAGCCAAATCGGTATTAAGCCCCGTGGTTATAAGGGGCATGGGAGTCATCACCTCATATATGGGTCTGCGCAGATCTTCTTGGAAACGCAAGTCGCGATTTGTAACAATACCTTGGAGAATACGATCGTCGTTGACTACGGGGATACCGCCTATATGGTAGTCGTGCATCAACTTGAGCGCCTCGCCCACTGTCTGTTCGGGTTGAATGGTTACTGGGTCGTAAATCATGCCATTCTCAGCGCGTTTTACCTCTCGCACTTGTTGCGCTTGCGCTTCAATAGACATGTTTTTGTGTATTACTCCCAATCCTCCAGCACGCGCCATGCCTATCGCCATTTTTGCCTCCGTAACGGTATCCATGGCGGCACTTAACAGGGGGAGTGAAAGATGGAGATCCCGCGCAAAGCGGGTCGAGAGGTTCACCTCGCGAGGCAACACTTCCGAGTATGCTGGCACTAGCAACACGTCGTCGAAAGTGAGACCTTCATATATTACACGATCGCTTAAAAATGACATTTCCCACACCTTTTCGTTTCGCAAAGTTAACGAAAAATCAAACGACTCTTAAAAGCTAGAGAAGCGAGCGAGCCTACTCGTGTTAGCATAGGAAGGAACATTACATTGGCTCTTTCGTAATAGAAAACGAGAAAACAAACTTTTGTTAAACTAATAAGGGTAGAAAACAATGTCTTTCGTAAAAGAGTTCAAGGAATTTGCCATTAAGGGCAATGTAATGGACATGGCTGTCGGTGTTATCATTGGCGGCGCATTTGGAAAAATTGTAACATCGTTGGTAGGCGATGTGCTTATGCCTATCATTGGTATCTTTACAGGGGGGATAGACTTTTCAGGGCTTGCCGTTACAATTGGCTCAGCTGAGATTAAGTACGGGATGTTCATTCAGAACATCTTTGATTTCTTGATCATTGCCCTCTGTATTTTCCTCATGATTAAGGGGATGAACAGCTTGAAAAAGAAAGAAAAGGAAGCACCAGTAGAAGAACCTGCACCCGCAGAACCGTCTAACGAAGAGAAATTGTTAGCTGAAATCCGCGACCTTCTACAGCAGAAGCAATAGAAAAGATTCTTTCAAAAAGCACTCAAGGAGCGAGGATAGCATTCCCATTTGTTGATAATGGCTATCTTTGCGCTCAGTTCGCTCGCCTATTTTAGGCAACGCGGACGGGGTCCAGTAGCTCAGTTGGATAGAGCAACAGCCTTCTAAGCTGTGGGTCGTGGGTTCGAATCCCGCCTGGATCACTTACAAGTAACCTAATAGCTCCACACAAAGCTTTGTGACATACAGCCGAGACAACTAAAAAACGACGGGAGGGCAAAACTTCATGAAAGTCTTTTACAAATTCTTGCCACTCCTTTTTTTGGTTTCCGTTTTTTGCCTCGGAAATAACAAACTTTGGGGGCAGGCGATCCCCCTCACCGAGGGTGGTTACCTCGTCAAAGGGTATCAAATTTCGGGGGACTCAATCCCCTACATCCCCATCCGCGAAGTTGTAATTTTTCGTCAGCGCGTTTTCAAGAATAAACGTGACTATGAGAATTACTGGCGGCTTGTGCGTAACCTCAAGAAAGTCTATCCGTATGCGCTCGTGGCTCGGGCAAAGTTCCGCGAAATAGACTCTGTGTGCGCTACACTCGATTCAGAATTTGCACGACGCCGCTATGTAGCCAAAGTGCAACGAGAATTGAGCAAAGAATTTGAAAGTCAGCTCAAAGAACTAACTTTTTCGCAGGGACGTCTTCTGTTCAAACTCATAGACCGCGAAACGGGACGTACTACGTACGAAATAATCCGACAATTCCGTGGAGGTCTAACAGCGATGTTTTGGCAAGGCGTTGCTACTGTTTTCAGCTCGGATCTTAAGACGAAATTCGATAATGAGACCGAGGAAAACAAACTCATCAACGAGCTTATTATCGAATACGAGCACGGGCAGCTGTAGTTCGTGTGGCTTTTTAGCAAACCATTGCGCATAAAAAAAGCGCCCTCACGGGCGCTCTTTGCAAACTAAAAAGCAACTTTTAGCTTAGTTTCTCCAGAATCTCCATACCACGGCGGATAGCTTGCTCATTCATTGGGATTAGATTATGGTGACGTGCAGGCAGGGATTTCTGCAAGCCTTTCACCACATTGTCCATATCCACGATAGGCTTCACCTTCAGGAACGCACCCAAAACAATCATATTGAAAGTCTTAGAGTTGTTCATCGCCGTAGCCTCATCTGTAGCTTTTACCGAATAAATAGCAATATCCTTACGCTTGGGAGGATTTGAAATTCCGTTGGGGTCGAAAATCAACGTTCCACCTGGCTTTACACGCGACTCAAACTTGTCTAACGACTGCTGATTGAGCACTATTACCGTGTCAAATTCCTGAATCACGGGAGAACTGATTCGCGAATCGCTCAAGATAACCGTCACATTCGCAGTACCACCTCGCATTTCAGGTCCATAACTCGGCATCCAAGCAACTTCTTGTCCTTGCATAATCCCTGAGTAAGCTAATATCTTACCCATAGAGAGGACACCTTGACCACCGAAACCTGCTATAATAATCTCTTCTGTCATCTCTTATGTCTCCTCCTTACGGATTAATTGTCCTTCAATGTACCTGGTTTGTAAATGGGGAAGAGGTTCTGTACCATCCACTCATTTGCCTGTACAGGGGTCATTTTCCAACCAGAGTTGCAAGTCGATACCACTTCTATAAACGAGGTACCCTTCTTCGCTTTAGTATTTTCAAACCCTTTGTGAATAGCCTTACGCAACTTTGCGATGGCTGCTGGCGTATGTGCCGAGTGGCGAGCCACAAAGCACGTACCTGGCAACTGGGCAATTAGCTCTGTAATGATAAGAGGCGAACCAACCATCTTTACATCGCGACCGAAAGGACTCGTTGCAGTCTTCATGTCTGGCAACGTCGTAGGTGCCATCTGCCCCCCTGTCATACCATAAATGGCATTGTTGATGAATATGACCAACATATTCTCGCCACGGTTGCAGGCATGAATGATCTCGGCTGTACCAATGGAGGCCAAGTCGCCGTCTCCTTGGTATGCGAAAACCATCTTATCAGGGCGCAAACGCGAAATAGCGGTTGCAAGTGCTGGTGCACGTCCGTGAGCCGCTTCCTGCCAGTCTATATCAATATAATTGTACGCCAAAACCGCACAACCTACAGGGCTTACCCCTATTACATCTTCCTGAATCCCAGTTGCTTCAATTTCCTCTGCGATCAACTTGTGTACTACGCCGTGGGTGCAACCAGGACAATAGTGCATTACGTTGTCGGTGAGAAGCTTCGAACGGGAGTAGACCTTTTGTCCGAGCTGTTTTATCTCTGCTGCATTCATCGTCTAGTATCTCCTCCTATTGCTTCATAAAATCTTTCATAGCCTCAAGTACTTCGTTTGGGCTGGGGATCATACCTCCCATACGTCCGAAATGTACTACTGGCACTTTACCATTTACAGCAAGCTTTACATCTTCAACCATCTGCCCAGCACTCATCTCAACCGACATGAAGCCTTTGGCATGCGATAAATGCTTCTGGATAACTTTCACGGGGAATGGGAATAGCGTGATGGGGCGAATAAGCCCAATCTTGAGCCCTGCTTCTCTAGCCAAGTCTACCGTTTTTTGGCAAATACGACTAGAAGAGCCGTATGCCACTAAGATATAATCGGCATCCTCGGTCTGGAACTCTTCGTAACGAACTTCGTTTTCTTCAATCGTACGGTACTTGGCTTGCAACTTCTGATTGAACTTTTCTTGCCGACCTGGGTCAAGCTCCAACGAAGTAACAACATTGCGGTTACGCGTCTTGGGTTTCCCAGTGGTAGCCCAATCGCCATATTTCTCTGCAATTTCTTCGTTCGTGAGGCGAGGCTGATAATCTGCAAGTTTTACCTTTTCCATCATCTGTCCGATCACCCCGTCGCAAAGCATCATTACAGGAGTACGATACTTGAAAGCTAGTTCAAAGCTCAAAAAGACAAAATCGTGCATATCTTGCACCGAAGCGGGAGCTAACACAATCATGTGGTAGTCTCCGTGTCCGCCGCCTTTTACAGCTTGAAAATAGTCACTCTGCGAAGGTTGAATAGTCCCTAAACCAGGACCACCACGCATCACGTTGACAATGAGACAGGGTAACTCTGCACCAGCGATGTAGGTTATCCCCTCCTGCTTCAAGCTTATACCAGGGCTGGAAGACGAGGTCATAACCCTCTTCCCACAAGACGCTCCGCCGTAGACCATATTGATAGCCGCGACTTCGCTTTCTGCTTGTAAAACAACCATCCCCGTCTCTTTCCAAGGTTGACGCAATTCCAACGTCTCAAGGACTTCTGACTGGGGAGTTATGGGGTATCCGAAGTACCCGTCGCAACCACAACGGATGGCTGCTTCGGCGATGACTTCATTCCCCTTCATGAGCGTATATTCCGACATTCTCACTACTCCTTTCCTTCTATTATACTCCGTGGCGGCTAGGATACTTTTGCGCGCCAAACCTCGATGACACTATCAGGGCACACCTGCGCACAACTCTCACAACCTACGCAATCGTCTGGGCGAGCCATGTAACTGTAATGATACCCCTTCGCGTTGACCTCGTGCGTCATTTCCAGTACCTTCGTAGGACACGCTACTACACAAAGGACACACCCCTTGCAGCGCTCTGTGTCTACCTCGATCGTACCTACCATCTTTGCCATTACTCTACCTCCTTATCTTATCTCAGGTAATCGAATTCTTTATGCAAATCCGGTTACTCTATTTCGTTTTCAAAATTGCACTCACGGCTTCGTCAAAACTTGCCAAACGACCGCCTAATTCAGACAGCTGCTTCTCCGTAATTTGCGACACGCAAGCACGTAAACCTTCGGCGTGCTCACTGCCCGTACTGCCGAGCGAGATGGCACTTATGCCAAAGCATAGCAAGTAGTGTAGCAAACCATTGCCATCTAGCTTCGGATAGCGCACAGTAAAATAAAAACCATCGGCAAGCGGCAAATCGCCATCGGCATCGTATACTAGTTCAAAACCATGTTTTAAGAAAAGCTCCTTCATGATTTTCGCACGACGCCCATACTCGCGTACATCCGCTACAAAATCATACTTACCTTCGTTAGCCGCTTTCAGCAGTGCAGCAAAACCATGCTGTACACTACCAGCTACCCCAGAAGACAAGCCATACATTGCCCCATAAACCAATGCGCGCCCGAGTTTGCTACTTGGGAAACAACGTAACAGGTCGGGGAACTCTCTTTGGAAGAGCGAATTGTTTACGACAATACAACCAATTCGCTGCCCTGCGTAACTGAATGCTTTTGAACTGGATATCAACATAATCCAGTTATTCGTGTACTGCGCTACGCTCGCTTGATAAGGGGGAACACCCGGGTGTGAAAGATCTTTGCGGAAATCCATCGCAAAGTAGGCAAGATCTTCAATCAGCGGGACATCATACTGCTCTGATAGGCGAGCCAGCTCCTTCAATTCGTCTTCAGTAAGACAAATCCACGATGGATTATTGGGGTTGGAATAAAGAATAGCACTCGTACGTCCCTGCTTGAGGTAGCTTTCTATCTTTTCTCCTAGTTTTGCGCCACGATAGGAATACGCATCAAATGTATCATATTCCATACCCAAGAGCTTTAGCTGTGACTTTTGAACAGGGAAACCTGGATCAATGAAAAGGACACGATCTCTATCCTTTTTCAGACGATTTACGAGAAGAAAACTTGCCATTCCTCCTTGCATTGATCCCACGCAAGGTAAGCAGCATTCGGGGGCAACATCCACTCCAATGAAGTTCTTCACGAAGCGAGCCATTTCCTCCTTAAGTTCTGGGATTCCTTCTACGGGAGGATACTTTCTTGCCACCCCTTCCTTAAGAGCCTTTATTTCGGCCTCTGCGCCGATATGCGACGGCTCAAGACCAGGGACGCCCATCTCCATGTGTATAAACTCGACGCCCGTTCTTTTTTCAAGATTGTTTGCGAGTCTGACCAATTCACGGATTGTAGCTTTCGTCAAATCATTGACTCCGAGCTGCGCCATCTCCTCTGCTATGGTAGTCTCGCTAATCAGAAGTGCCCCTTCCGTACTCATTCCTACAAGCTCACTAACCTTCTTATCCATCTCTCACACTACAATATTAAGTAACATTTCCTCTCTAGAGAAAGCAAATTACTACGGAAGTTACAGTTTATAACTAGTAAAAGTTATATTAACCTCTAAGTTAAACAATATTAGCCATTTATCCGATCATAAGTCTAAGATGCGATCTCACAAGTTATAACGAAAATAAAGAAGAACATAGGGAAATAGTAAGATAAAAACACGCGCGACGCATAAAAAAAGAGAGGCACTGCAAGAGCACCTCTCTTTAACAAAAAGGACTACAGATTTTGCTACTTCACCACTCTTATCGACTTGGTGCGTCCTGTTTCCGTAGTAATACGTAAGATATAAAGTCCAGGTACAAGGCTCGTGGTTTCTATCACAGAGTCTTCTTGCTCAATACGACCACTCCGTACCACAAATCCCATCGTATTCACCAACTCATACCTAACGTTGGAAATTTCGCCGCTGTGCACGATACGTAGCTTTTCATTGAAAGGATTGGGGAGAACCGACAAGGAGACAAAATGGTCATCATCAACAGATAGAGTGCTATTCTGCTTTCTTACAGTCACCTCGCAAGTAGCGGTTTTCCCGTTCAGCGTAGCTGTTACATTTGCAACCCCTTCGCTCACCCCATATACCACACCCTGGCTCACGGTACATACTGATTCATTATCCGAAGTCCAGATTACTCCCGTTTTATCTGCATCCTCAGGTTCTGTAATAACACGCAGATAAGCATTATTGAGTTCATAAATGAGCAGCTTGTCCAAATTCAAACGGAAGCTTGCGGCAGGAACAACAGGGCGCACCGTCACCTTGAACGTAGTTTTTACGGCAGGATCTGTTGCCAGCATAGCCGTTACCTCAACAGGTTCATCGCCCGTGGAACTTAAGGCAATTATTTCCCCATTTGCTATTACAAACTTAGCAGGATCGTAGCCTTCAAATAGGAGTTGTTGCCCGATGGCATCGGCTGGCATGTATGTCACTTTAAGTTTTGCCCTTGTGCCCGCAGTGAGTGTAACATCTTCAATACTAATTGCAGTTACAAGCTCTGTTGTATTTGCATCTAGGACTTCGACTGTACATACAGCCATTATTTTGGGATTAGATTGCAAAGAAGCCATGACGGCAACTGTTCCTTTTGCTACTCCAACTATTTTCCCGTTTTCGTCTACTGAGAGGATATCTGGGTTTGAACTACGCCATTCCAATTTACGATCCGTTACATCGGCAGGCGTGTATATAACGGTAATATTTCGAACATCTCCCACCTTAATACGCAGCAGTTGTGAATTCATTACGATGCTTAGCGGTGAGCTTGGTTCTTTTACTTTAATACGGCATGTAGCCTTTTTCGTAGGATCGGAATGCAATTGCGCCGTAATTTCTATTCCTTGGCTATTAGGTGCAAGTCCGCGTACATACCCTTCACGTACTTGGACAACATCTGGGTCTTCCGATGTCCAATCCATCCAACGATCAGTAGCACCTTCTGGTTGAAATACCAGTTTTTCGTTCAAATTTAGTTCTGTATTGAACTCTATCTCGAATTCTTTCGGTTCAAAATCAAAGCTCGTTGTCGCCACTTTCGGCACAACTGTTATTTCACACTCCGACTTAACATCAGGATTCCCCTTCAAACTCACCAACACTTTTCCCGTGCCTTCCTTCACACCTTTTACAATTTGCTCCTCTTCATTGAAAGAGAGAACATTGTCAGCATCTTCTATCTTCCACTCCAGTGTATATTTTGTGGCATTGATGGGCTGTACAAACACTGCAAGTTTATACTCGTCGCCTTCTCCGATTTTAATAGACTGCGGACGCAGTTCGATAGACTTAGGCTGTACATGCGGATGTACCGAGACGTTGCATATTGCCGAAATTTGTGGTGCAGACTTCAATACGACCTTAATAGTAGCTGTTCCAGCTTCCTTCGCCTTTAAGTAACCGTTTTCATCTACCTCAACAATATCTTCGCTTGTTGTAGTCCAAAGCACATCACGATCTGTTGCATCCTCTGGCTGAAATTTTAGAACAAGCTGACGTTCTTCGCCTGGGAATAGTCC
Organism: Bacteroidia bacterium; assembly: GCA_905373475.1. Classification (GTDB taxonomy): domain Bacteria; phylum Bacteroidota; class Bacteroidia; order Bacteroidales; family CAJPTX01; genus Bacteroides_D. The sequence goes on from CAJPTC010000008.1 coordinate 60,672, forward strand.
GAGATTGACAGGATCCAGTATGAGCTTTTCAGCAGCCACCTTGCTCACACACTGCACTTTTACCTTCAATTCAACATTGCTATTGACATCAGCTCCGATTGCTTTAATAGTAATCTCTACAGGTCCACCTATCTGTTCGCCTACCACTTCCGCCGTTTCAGCATCTACACTAATGATTGTAGGATCGGCAGAGCTGCAAGCAACTTCTTTATTACTAACTCCTTCGGGCAAAAGCTTGTAACGTAATTTGTACTTTTCACCTAAGCCTATTTTCACAAGTGGCTCTCCAACAAGTTCAATTCCTTGTACAGGGTTGTTATAAACGTCTACTTTGCATACGTCATAGACAAGTTTATTCTCTACGCTGTAGACTCTGATAAGAACTTGTCCTTCCTTTAGTCCGTATACTCTTCCGTCCTGATCGACTGTAGCGATCTCTTCATCGCCACTTTCCCAGTACAGCTTCTTATTGGAAGCGTTTGTAGGCGTAACCGATACACTAAGATTGCGCGAAGAGCCTAGCAGTAACGGGAAGCTATGCCCAGAGAGATAACGTACGTCTTCGACAGAGACATAGTCATCAAGAACTCTTACATTAACCTTTGCTTCTTTTCCATTAGAGCTTTTTGCAACTAGCTTACAATTTCCGACTCTTAAACCCGTAATTACAGGCTCCGTTGTAGCATCGATCGATGCGATGGTATTATCGCCTTCAAATTCAAAAATTACCTTCTGATCTGTTGTGTTCTTAGGGGTAAAAAAGACCTTGGGATACACTTTTGTCCCAACTCCGAGTCTGATTTCATTGGGATGGATCTGTATTTTTTCTGCGTCAAGACTCTTTACATTGATGGTTAACGTTTTCGTAACTCGTTCATTCGCATCCTCTACATCAAAGGTCTCGACAGTGACAGTTACCGTTCCTTCTTTTAGTCCTTTTATCCGTCCAGAAGTCTCGTCTTTTATTTCTACAAACTCTTTGTCGGCATCAGAGACTTTGAAAGTAATTCTTTGAGGCCATGATGCGTTGTAGGGAGAGATCTTCATTCTCCGTCGCAAATCGAGCACATCGCCAATAGCTAGGTCGTATTCCGTTTTTTCCCACTTCAAATCAAGAATAGGAAGATAGACTTCCACATCGCATAGATTGTGGAGTGGTGGATTTACCATGCTGTTGCTCGTAACTCTTACAACCGCCTTGCCAGGAATTAGACCTTCGACCATGGAAGTAGCGTTGTCGTAGGCAATTCGTTTGGGTGTTATCGGTTCAGTCGCAAATTGAATACCAGTAACTCCCTTTTGTTCTTGTATTTTAAGCTCCTTCTTTTGTCCGACTTTCAGACGCATGTTATAAACAGTGAGGGTGAGGTTTCTATCTGCTACATATTTATCGTTGAGAAACTGGAAGGCTTTTGCTGTCTTAAGTTGCGTATCGTGTATATACTTATTGCTATAATAAAGCCCATTTGCTTGTATCGTCGGTTTTCTGATCGTTTTATTCGCTTCCCATTCTTCTAGCGTACGATTGTATGCGTCTACCGACAATCCACTCCCATCAATACCAATTTGTCCGCCTTCGGGAAGAGAGGAATAATCCCAATTACCAATGGGGTGTTGCATTCCCTTAGCATTTGTGAAGACATTGGCGAAGTTGGAAACATTTTTTGTATTCCAGTGCGTGACTCCGTATACATTACCTTTCGCATTGTAGAACATTCCTTGCAGTGATGAAACCCTTTCGATGTTCCAGTCGCTGAAATCGGTATTTGCACAATTCGAGTTGGCGAACATGTAAACAAAGGATGTGGCAGAATGTACATCCCACTTGGAAAGATCTCCGATAAAAGCCGATGCACCATTGAAAGCGTTCGTGAAGTTTTCCACTTCTCCGACGTTCCAGATCCCGATATGTTCTCCCAGAAACATCACAGCGTCACGGAATACACCATCCATTCGTTTAACATGCGATACATCCCAACGGCGTAGATCGGCATTAAACACCTTACAGCCATTGAACATATTGTCCATACGTTGCAAGTTCTTAAAGCGCCACCTTGATAGGTTTGCATTAAACTTCTCGCAGCCAATGAACATTGCATTTGCGTCGGTTACATTTTCCACGTTCCATGAACTGATATCGGCATTAAATGCCTTACAACCTGAAAACATGGAACTGGTATTGATCGCGGAACGCATTCTCCATCTTGAGAGATCTGCATTGAAACTAGCGCACTGAAAAAACATTGCGTAGAAGTCGGTCGACTGCGAAACGTCCCAATTTTGAAGATCTCCATTAAAACTGCTACAGCCGTAAAACATTTCACGGAAAGTGATACCTGCTCCGACATCCCATTTGCTAAAGTCCGTTTTTAAGTCGGGGCAATATGCAAACATTCCTTGGAAGTTTTTTACCTTAGACACATCCCAATCTTTGAGATCCTCCTTCATGTTTCCACAGTAGCGGAACATAGCCCCCATACTGACAGCATTTCCGACCTTCCACTTCGCAATGCCCTTCCCATCATACTCTATACAATTATTAAAGAGTCCGTAGAAGTTTTCCACGTTGTCTACATGCCATGCTGTTAGATCTGCCTTAAATCTTTTACACCCTGAAAAAGTAGATTCGAGACTTACAATCTTATGATTCTTATCCAATAGCCACTGCTCTACTCCTTGCCCCGTGATATTGGAACAATTAGTAAAAAGATTAGACAAAGAGGTAACTTTCTTGAGTTTTCCCGCCCAATTAGAAAAGTCTAAATTCTTTGACGCGCCTAGGAGCCAACAATCATAAAACATATAAGTGATGAGCGTAACACTCTCAATATTCCAATCGGTAGGATCAAAATTTAATGTTTTGCATCCGTAAAACGTACAATAGAAGTTTGTTACACGATTTACCTTCGTAGCCCACTTCTCTAAGCCTTCCCCCTTAAAGTTCAGACAGCCTTGAAATGTCTGCGACATGTTTGTAACCTTGCCAACTTCCCAATTGTCGATTTTGACATTAAAAGAGGTTGCTCTACAAAATGTACGGTTGAGAGTTTCTACGTTCCTGATGTCCCAGTTTGCAATTTTTGGGTCATTAAACTGTGAGCAGTCTTCAAACATTGCCAAAAGCGTCCTGACATTTTGCAACTTCCACTTACCTTGTGGGTCTACTATTTTTAGACTGCTACAGCCTTTGAACATATAAGATAGATCTTCGCACAGTGTAAGATCTGGTTCTCCTTTGGTCGTACTAGATATCTCGAGGTTGATGCAATTGGCAAATGCGCTGTTGAGATTTCTCCATTTACCCGTTCCCCACTGCTCTATGCTTAAAAGAGCGTTTACAGTGCCCTGTGCAACCTCACCGCCAGGCGCTGACATGGAGAACTTATCAATATCTCCCTTGATCTCGAGGATGTAGGTTTTATTGGGTGTAGTAGAGAATTTAAAACACATATTGTTTTTGGGGTCATTGCTGTATTTCTGTGCAGCACCGAAAGCAGGTACTGGGGTGGTGTTTGCCTCATAACAACGAACCTGCGCATTTTGACTCTCAAAAGGCACTACTATTTGTGTACCTGTTGGTTTCCACTTCGTCACAAACGCATTCACATCGTAATTTGCAGCTTTCGCCGAACATACTACTCCTAGCAGAAGCCAAAGAGAGAAAAGGCATCCATAGCCCCATTCCCAATGAGATTTTCTATTCACCATATCTGTACTTATTTATTTCTGCATCAAAAAAAATTACGACGCGACCCAAGTTCAATACCTTCCCTTACAAAAACTTTTTTCGCTCTATTACAAACCTCTAGACGTTTATCCTGAACGACAACAATTTGTACACTCTTTCTACTTAACAAGTAGGTATATAGGGTCATAAATCGCTTTACAAAAGTAGCGCAAAAAGCATGCTCAATGTTACATTGTAGCAGCGGTTTACAGCGCTAAATCCGTCAAACTCGGTTGTTTTTCATACAAACCACTGAATTGCGGTGACAAGTATTCTAATGCCTTTTATATGCTTCTAGAAAAATTATAGTTAATCTACTCTTAACACCCTAGGACAAAAAAAGAGCCAGAGCATAAAGCTCTGACTCTTATATCTTTTGAAAGCCTCGTGAGGCTTATTCAGCCCACAATTCTTCGTCAGTAGGAATGTGTACCTTGGGAGAGAGACGAGCCACACGTGTTGTATTCAACAAGTGCTTGTAGGTTAAGTTCTCAGACAAGGTGTTATTCCCCCAAGTACCGCAACCCAAGGTGTTGGTGCAAGCCAAACCGCTAGCCATTGCGCCGCCAGCCGTAGTAGATACGGGCGCATTCACAACGACACGCGATACGGTAAGCCCCATTCCGACCATGCGGATGTGTTCCTCATTGTTGGAATGTACGCCTGCCGAGTGACCATTACCTTCAAAATGGAGATTGGTACGTGCAATATCGATAGCTTCTTCGAACTTGTCGTAAGGGAAAGCTGCCAATACGGGGCACATTTTTTCCTTGCTAATGAGGTCAGCTTGTGCCACGCCGTGGGCTTCTACAACGAGTACGCGCGTTCCGTCAGGAACCTTGATACCTGCCTTATCGGCAATGTATTTAACGCTCTGTCCTACCACATCGCCCGCGATCTTTCCGTCTACAAAGAGCGCATTTACCATCTTATCGTGGTCAGCATCTGGTACGATGTAAGCGCCATTGCTCTTGAAGGCATCAAGAATCTTTTCACGGTCTTCCTTCGGGTAGATGAAACTCTGTTCGCCCGAGCAGATGATACCGTTATCGAAGATACGCCCTTGGATAATAGTAGCAGCTGCCTTGTTGTAGTCAACGCCACGGTCGATAATCACCTGTACGTTACCAGCACCCACACCGTAGGATGGTTTACCTGAAGAGTAAGCCGATTTAACCATGGGCATACCACCTGTTGCCAACACTACGTCAACAGCACGCATGAGCTCTTGCGTTAACTCGATCGAAGGCTCTTCGATGCACTGTACCAAGTTCTTGGGTACACCGAATTTTGCAATAGCTTCGTTAATCAACGCCACCGTGTGTGCCGAGCACTTCTTAGAACGTGGGTGCGGCGCTACAATTATGGCGTTCTTCCCCTTGAGTGCGAACATGGTTTTCGACATAGGGGTTACGATCGGGTTCGTGGTAGGAGTAATTGCTGCAACGACACCGACTGGCTTCAAGATAGTGATCAGATCGGTCACAGGGTCAACGCTCACAATCCCCATAGATTGTTTGCCCTTAAGGTCGTACCATACGCCTTTTGACTTCCCTTTGTTCTTAGCCACTTTGTCTTCGTAAACGCCCATGCGGGTTTCATCAACGGCTTCGCGCGCCAACATTTCGGCGTTGTCAAATACCACTTTACCGATGGCACGAACCACTTGGTCGGTACGCTTCTGATCGAAGTCGCGTTCAAATATTGCCTGAGCCTCACGAGCCTTGGCAATCATCTCTGCTATAGTACTCACTTCTCTAATGTTTAAAATAGTTTCTGATAAATCTCACGAATTTCTTCACGTGTTAGCTCTACATAGTTGTTCGCTAACAGACGTTGTTGTGTACGAATTACAGTATCGGTAAAGCCGTCAATGTCAGCTTCTTTCATACCATAAGTGTGTAGTTGATTCTTCTTGCAGAGCTTACCTAACAGATTGTCAAGCTCAACGTATACGTTCTTAACGTCGCAGCCTAGATCTTTGGCAAGGAGAGCTTCAGCCTCTTCGATACTTCCCTTCGGCTTCTTCGATTTATATTTTTCAAATATCGTAGTGAAGAATTGGTAATTGGATTCGCCATGAGGCACATGGTACGTTCCACCCAAAGGATAAGACAATGCGTGTACTGCACCAACACCCGCATTGCCAAATGCAATACCCGCGATGTTGCTAGCAATCAACATATCTTCGAAACGCTTCTTACGATAATCTTCCCCTTCGCGTGCAATACCCTTGAAGACGTCGATAATTGTAGACATAGCCGAACGGCTGAAGATTTGCGTATACACATTTGCTTTCGGCGATACGAACGATTCGGTAGCATGAATCAGCGCATCGATTGAGCTATATACGTAGAACTTAAACGGTAGCCCCGTAAGCAATTCTGGGATGATAACAGCGGAGTCTGCCAAGATCTCGTCATCAACCAAGCCCATTTTGGTGTTCTTGCTAATAATCTCGGCAATGGAGATATTAGTAACCTCGCTCCCCGTTCCACAGGTAGTGGGCACAATAACGAGCCCTTTGTCCTTCTTTATAGGAATGGAACGTTCAAAAGCTTTTACCACATCATCTACGCCACCCAAAGCAAATACCTTTGAGCAGTCTATAACAGTACCGCCACCCACAGCAATTACGCGATCGTATTGGATTTTCTTAACTTCTTCCAACATCGCGTTCATCATCTTATCAGAAGGTTCGCCTGCGCCATACTTTTCTTGGAACAAGAAATGGCACTTTAGGTTCAGATCCTTCATGTAAGGAGCCCAAATGAACTCGTTCGTGATCACCAAATCACGCTCACCTAAACCGTACTCCTTAGCAAAATCGCCGAAGGAATAGAAACGACTGATAGTCGGACGCAACTTAAATAACTGCATGACTAAACCTTTTTATTAAACACCTACACAAACGCTAGAAGCGTTTTGCAAATTCTTCTTCCAACATGGGACGGAAATCGGGATGCGCAATTGCAATCAGAGCCTTCGCGCGTTCGCGCAAACTCTTGCCCCAAAGGGCAGCCACTCCGAATTCAGTGACCACATAATCTACGTCATTGCGGGAGGTTGTAACCGCTGCTCCCTGTGCTAGGAAAGGCACGATACGAGAAACTGTTCCCTTTGCAGCCGTTGCGGGCATTGCCATTACAGACTTTCCGTGCCCCATTCGCGCACCGCGTACATAGTCCACCTGCCCACCAACTCCACTATATTGACGTAAACCTATGGACTCGGAGACTACTTGCCCCATAAGATCGACTTCAAGGCAAGAGTTGATAGAGATCATATCCGAGTTCTTAGCAATTACGGTTGGATCGTTGACGTAATCGCACGGATAGAGTTCTACGTTCGGATTATTGTTTGCGAAGTCGTAGAGACGCCGAGTACCCATTAGGAAAGTGGCAATCATCTTTCCCTTATGTAGGGCTTTCTTAGCGCCTGTTATAACCCCCGCTTCCACCAATTCCACAATTCCGTCGGAGAACATCTCGGTGTGGATTCCCAAATCTTTTTTGTGCTTCAAAGATAGCAAAACCGCATCGGGAATAGAACCGATGCCTAATTGCAAGGTAGCCCCATCGGGGATTAGCGAAGCACAATTTGCCCCGATAGCCTTTTCAATATCTCCTATCTGCCCTTTAGGCAATTCAAACAAGGGATAGGAGACCTCAACGATTTTCGTTAGTTTGCTTACATGCACCAAGTTATCACCGCCTATGAAAGGCATTTGATCATTAGCCTCTGCAATGACCACTTTAGCGCATTCTACGGCGGGTTTCGAATAATCGCACGAAACGCCATAGGAGCAATAGCCCTCTGCATTAGGGCGCGATACCTGTACCAATGCGACATCTACGGGTAAAACGCCTTCACGGAACAGTCGGGGTACTTCATGAAAAAAGACGGGCGTAAAATCTGCACGTTTTTCCTCAACTGCTTTGCGCGCATTTCCTCCCACAAAAAGAGCGTTGTGGCGGAAATGTTTTTCCATCCCTGGATTCATATAGCGCATAGCCCCGAGGGTAAACATGTGCACCATTTCTACATTCTCGTAATCTTGGCAATGGTCTGCCAGTGCCTCGAGTACAAGGTTCGGTATACCAGCGGCATGTCCAACAACAACGCGGTTGCCACTCTTGATCAACTTGATCGCCTCTTGGGCGGTAGTCAAACGACTTTGGTAATCAACATTCACACTCATTATCCGCTTATCCTCTTATTTAGAAAAGAAGGCGCAGAGACTACAACGTCTCCACGCCTCGATAAAACTCTTTACCGCGGGATCAAATCTGATAATTCGATCTAACTCACTGAACAGCTTTTTATTTCTTGTCACTGCGAATACGCGCGATGTTCTTCGCGAGCTCCTTCTTGGCTTCCAAGTTTCCTTGGCGAGCAATCATAATACGTTGCGCTTGTGGCGAACCCGCACCGTGCAAAGACTCAGTGCGATACCCTACAGCTGCCGTACCGAGAGTCATGTTCTCGATCAGACGGAGTACACGCATTCTGTCTTCGGTGGGTACGCTATCGACACCACGCAAATACTTTTCTACATAGTGCCCCACTTCCTTGCTGCGGAAATCGGCTTCGGAAGGCATTGTAACCATAATCCCCCCTGCAATATCTTCAGCTAGACGAGCGATTTCGTAAGGGAAACGTGTAACATTCTGCTTACAAACATTGGCGAGCAGAAGGTCTATTTGGTAGTTCCCAGCCTGCGTCTTTTGTCCCTCGCTAGAGCAAGCAATACCGCAAGCATACAAGGTTTCATTAAGGTGAATCATCTCAATGAGCTTATCCTTGATGTGGCTTGCTTTTGCAGCTCCATTATAATCGGCTGCTAGGGCAGCAGCCCCGATCAAAACGTCGCCCACGCCGACTTTGCACCCCCCATACGACTGACGGTGATATCCTGCAAAGCGTTCTACCATCATACCCGAGAAATCGTATTCTTCACACATAAAGACACGTTCCCATGGGATGAATACGTTATCGAAGATCACGAGGGCTTCGTGACCGCCAAACATTGAGTTTCCTACATCCAAGGTGTGGAACTCTTCCATCTTACGAGTATCACAAGACTGACGTCCGTAGATCATCAATACGCCTTCTGCATCTGAAGGAATAGCGAAAGAGACAGCATACGCTTTGTCTTCTTCCTTCATAGCAATAGTAGGCATAATAAGGTGTTCGTGCGAATTTACAGCACCCGTCTGGTGCGCCTTAGCACCACGCACTACAATACCGTCTTTTCTTTTTTCCACGATATGCACGAACATATCGGGGTCTTTCTGCTGTGAGGGCGACAAACCACGATCCCCCTTAGGGTCAGTCATAGCGCCGTCTACCGTCCAGTCGTTCTCTTGTACCATCTTGAGGTACTCAACGAAACGCTTGTGGTATTCTGTGCCATGCTTTTTGTCCATTTCATAGGTGGTGGAGAAGATTGCGTTGAACGCATCCATCCCTACGCATCTCTGGAAGCAAGCTGCCGTTTTCTGCCCCATCAGGCGCTGCATCTTCACCTTCATAACCAAATCAGCAGGACTCTGATGCAAGTGGCAAAAACGATTGATACGTTTCCCCGTTAGGTTAGACTCAACGGTCATAATATCCTTATACTCGTCCATCTGCGCCAGCGTATAGGTCATAGCGACAGAATTCAAGGAGGGACGAATGATGGGGTGATCTACAGGGTTCTCTACTAACTTCCCAAACAAATATACGCGGAGCTTCATCTTGCGGATGCTCTCAACGTACTGCTCACTGGTCATCAATGCCATCTTACTCTATAATTTATGCGGTTCTTTCTCCGAATCAATGTACTGCGGGGCATCGGGGAGCTCCGTAGCACATTCCAAAGGTAAGCACTTTTTCTGCCCAATTTCCTTCATTTTTACCGCAAAACGACCAGTTTTCGCCCTATTTCGGTATTCTTTTTTGTTGTAATTATAAATAAACATATAATCATCTATAATACAACGTGTTGTATATTTCCTCTCAGAATGCCATATTTTTTGTTTTCATAGCAAAGGTAGTAAAACATACCGATTCTAAAAGCGAATCTAACTTTTTTGTCCCTAAAGAGGTCTCATGATGCGAACATGAGGACAAAGAATTTCGTAGCAGTTTGGCTTATGCCCATAGCGCAGGTTAAGAGTTTTGGATACAAGGGGCGACAAGCAATTATAGATTATACATATAACAGGGTAATTACACAATGCACTAAGCGCATTCAATGAGAGAATCACGTTTTCCCCTACAGAGTTGATATTCAACATCATATAGGTCCATCCTACTCATATATAGAGTAGAGGCGACATTATGATCACAGGCGACGTAGCATAATACGCAAATTGCTGTGTTGCTTGAGAAATTCAGGGTCGGTTACACACAACCAAGCATTCTAACCACACCTACGGGAAGAACGCTCAAATTTCTGTTTTGCAACACCTCATAGCAGACGCTACAGGCTACACGCCCAAACGATCAATCGATCAAGATCAGGAGAGAAGGAAAGAGGAGATGAAATCAATTTGGGATCTTTAGTTCTTGCATAGCTTCGCCTACTACGTAAGTGCTGCCGCCTACAAAGATGAGATCTTCGGGTGTGGCATCTTTCATTGCAGCATGTAGAGCTTCGGCTACCGAAGCGTAGGCGTTGCCAACAAGTTCTAAATCGGCAGCACGCTGTTGCAAATCTTCAACCTTTAGTGCTCTGGGCACAGCTGCCTGCGTAAAATAGTACTGTGCTTCCTTAGGAAGTTGAAGTAGTATACCTCGGATGTCCTTATCGCCCGTAAGGCCAATTATCATGCGCAATTTCTCGTACTTTGTGTTCCGTAACTGTGCGGTCACTGAGCGTATTCCATCCACATTGTGTCCCGTGTCGCATACAACACGCGGATTTTCGTTCAACCACTGCCAGCGCCCTAAGAGGTGTGTACGTTCCACGACGTGAAGTAAACCGTCTTTTAGCGCTTCGTCGCTTATTGCACAACCGTGTGCGCGGAGCAAATCTACGCCGCTCAGGACGGTAGCGAGATTCCAGACCTGTACTGCTCCCAGGAGATCTGTGTCGAAAATAACGGACTCCTTCTTGTAGGCATGCTCAAAATGGAAGTGCTGCAATTTCCCCTCGTCGCAAAGTCGTTGTTCTACACACTTCCATGTGTTGCTTGCTATGGTGAGGGTAGTTTCCTGATTGGTGGCTGCGTTGGTAAATACGCCACGTACTGGACCGCGTGCGTCGCCCACAACTACTGGTACTCCGAGTTTTACAATCCCTGCTTTCTCTTTAGCAATAGCCTCAATTGTATTGCCGAGCAAATCGGTATGATCGAGACTAACATTCGTCACAATGCTCAAGATAGGCTGTATGATGTTTGTAGAATCAAGCCGACCGCCGAGTCCCACCTCGATGACGGCAACATCTACTGCTTCATCGGCAAAATAACTAAAGGCCATAGCCACAAACATCTCAAAAAACGAGGGTTTAATTTCCTCGAAGATCTCTTTGTGGCTTGCCACGTAATCTACGACATATTCCTCTCGGATCTTTTCTCCGTTCACTCGAATGCGTTCGCGAAAATCGATAAGATGTGGCGACGTACAGAGCCCTACTTTATATCCTGCGGACTGTAAAATACTGGCTAGTGCATGCGATACACTCCCCTTTCCGTTCGTCCCTCCTACATGCACGCAAAGGTAAGACTGATGTGGTGAGCCGTCGTACTGATCTAATGCCTCGCTTGTATCGAGGTTCGCCTTGTAAGCCGCAGCTCCCGTGCGTTGGAACATTGGGAGCGACGATTCGAGATATGCTATAGTTTCTTGGTAATTCATTCAAACCAAACCAATACGTAAGACAATTATCTGCGGAGACTACATCTGTTCAGGCGTCTGAATGCCGAGCAACAAGAGTCCGCTTTGGAGTACTCGTACCGTACTCTGAGTTAAAATGAGGCGCAATTTCTGCAAAGCAATGTTTTCTTCGCGTGCGATAGGACACTCATGATAAAACTGGTTGAAACGACAAGCCAATTCATAGATGTAATTGGCAACTATGGCGGGACTCAGCCTAGAGGCAGCTTCTTGTATCACACGTCCGTACTCATACAACGCAAGTATAAGCGTACGTTCGTAACGATTGAGTTCACACCCTTCGATCTTATATTGAGGTAAAGTAGCAACCACCTGAGCTTGCTTACGCAAAATGGAATAGGCGCGTGCACAAGTATACTGAAGGAATGGACCTGTATTTCCGTTGAAGTCTACCGATTCTTGCGGATTGAACATCATTCCTTTGGCGGGATCGATTTTCAGCATGTAATATTTCAGTGCACCAAGTGCCACTTTCCTGTAGATCTCTTTGGCTTCTTCTGGTGGGAGCTCTGCTGCTTTTCCTTGTTCTTGACCGATCTTTGTGGCCTCGTCAATAAGTTCTGCAATTAAATCGTCGGCATCTACCACCGTTCCTTCGCGAGATTTCATCTTTCCCTCGGGCAAGGTAATCATGCCATAGCTAAGATGGAAGATGCGCTCACTCCAAGCATACCCCAAACGACCTAAAAGTTTACGTAGTACTTGGAAATGATATTCTTGTTCATTGCCTACCACATAGACCATATCGTCGAGCTTGTATTCATTGAACCTCTCGACAGCCGTACCCAAATCCTGTGTCATGTAGACAGAGGTTCCGTCAGAACGGAGTAAAAGCTTCTCATCAAGCCCTTCGTCGCGCAAATCTACCCAAACAGAGCCATCGGGATGGCGCGTTAAAACACCGCGCGCAAGCCCGTCTTCTACAATCTTTTTACCCAAGAGGTATGTTTCCGATTCGTAGTAAATTTTGTCAAAATGGATGCCTAACGCGGTATAGGTTTCATCGAACCCTTTATAGACCCATGCATTCATGGTAGCCCAGAGGGCACGTGTTTCCTGATCGCCAGCTTCCCATTTCCTTAACAATTCTTGCGCTTCGAGAAGTATGGGAGCCTGCTTTTTGGCATCATCTTCGGAGAGGCCTTTTGCTTCTAAAGCTTTTACCTCGTCACGATAGGCTTTGTCGTAACGGACATAATAGTCTCCTACGAAATGGTCTCCTTTTTGTCCTGTTGAATCTGGTGTAGCACCATTCCCATAACGCAACCATGCGACCATGGATTTACAAATATGAATTCCTCGGTCGTTCACCAAATTTGCCATTACGACCTCAGTTCCTGCTGCCTCCAGTATGCGCGAGACAGACCACCCTAGAAGGTTGTTGCGTATGTGCCCCAAGTGCAATGGTTTGTTCGTATTGGGCGAACTGTACTCGACCATTACCTTGCGCCCATTTTTAGGGGCATTTCCCCATGACTCTGTATCGCGGATAGCAAGCAAGCTTTGGCACAAGTAGGTATTCTTCAAGGAGAGGTTCAAGAACCCTTTTACCACATTGAAACTCTGAACTTTATCGGAATGCTCTACAAGCCATTGTCCGAGTTCTTCGGCTAGCACTTCGGGCTTTGAGCGTGCCAACTTTATCCACGGGAATACGACAAGAGTATAGTCTCCCTCAAACTCTTCGCGCGTAGTCTGTAAGACGAGGAGTGCAGTATCTACCTGTGCCCCAAAACGAGCCCGTAAGGCTTCTTCTACATCTGCGCGAAGCTCTAACAACAAATCCATGAAACCAATGGGAAGATTAAAGATTTTAGATCGGCAACAACTTGCAACGCTTTTGCTTTACCTACTAATTCTACTGCGCATTAGCGCCGCAACAGTTCTTGTACTTCTTGCCACTACCGCAAGGACACGGATCGTTGCGCCCTACCTTTTGTTCGCGTCGAACGGGGGTATGGTTTACCTCTTTGTGTTGCATGGCAGCAGCAGCTTCTTGCGCTGCACGACGCGCCGCGTCAGAATTCGCACCTCCTAAATCTTCGCGCGAGGTATGTAACTTCCTCTGTTCTCGTTGGTTAGGACGACGAGCGGGGGCTTCTGAAAGATCTTTCGCTTCTTCAGTCTGTGGTAAGTGTACCCTTAGGATGAGACGCAAGACATCGCGGTTCAACTCCTGCATCATTTTTTCAAAGAGCGAATAGCCTTCGAACTTGTAGATGATAAGCGGATCTTTTTGTTCGTACGACGCATTCTGCACGCTTTGCTTCAGCTCATCCATGGCGAGCAAGTGCTGCTGCCAGTGTCGGTCTATCTCATGAAGTATGACAGTTCGCGAAATTCCACGAATCAGTTCACGCCCTTGCGAGGCTACTGCACGCTTGAGATTGACTACTACATGAATTTCTTGCTTGCCGTCTGATAATGGCACTACGACATTTTCGTAGCGATCGCCGTGCTCTTGTACCACACTTTGGAAGACGGGATAAGCTCGTGCCGACATAGTTGCCATACGCGATTTGTAGCGTTCCCACACCATGGTACGTAACAGGTCGTAGAGCTTTTCAGAATCTAGGCTATAATACTGTTCTTCGGAGATGGAATTCTCCATAGCAAACTCTCGCATTACGGCCATCGAGAATTCGGCATAATCCTCTCCTCCCGCGTAGTTGTTGGCAATCTCCTCGCACACGCCTTGTACGATATCGTACATATCTTCTTCGATCCGTTCCCCGAAAAGTGCGTTACGACGGCGCGTGTAGATACGTTCACGCTGCATATTCATCACATCGTCGTACTCCAATAAGCGCTTACGTATACCAAAATTGTTCTGCTCGACTTTCTGCTGGGCACGTTCGATCGATTTGGAGATTCGGGAATGCTGGATTGCCTCCCCTTCCTTGTGCCCTAAGAAGTCCATTATTTTAGCCAAGCGATCCGAGCCAAAGAGACGCATCAGGTTGTCTTCCAAGGAGACAAAGAAGAGCGACGAACCTGGGTCGCCCTGACGTCCAGAACGACCACGTAACTGTCGGTCGACACGACGCGACTCGTGACGTTCTGTACCAATGATTGCAAGTCCGCCTGCCGCACGTACTTCAGGGCTGAGTTTAATATCGGTACCACGCCCTGCCATGTTGGTGGCTATGGTAACCGTGCCCTTCTGCCCTGCTTGTGCCACAATTTCGGCCTCTCGCTGATGCTGCTTTGCATTTAGGACATTGTGCGGTATCTTCTTGAACTTGAGCATACGGCTGAGCTGTTCGGAGATCTCGACGGAGGTAGTACCTACGAGAACAGGCCGCCCTTGCGCAACCAGTTTTTCAATTTCTTCTATTACGGCAGCGAATTTTTCGCGCGTGGTTTTGTAAATGATATCTGGCTGGTCGTCGCGCTGTACGGGTTTGTTGGTCGGAATTACGACTACATCTAACTTATATATATCCCACAACTCGCCCGCTTCAGTCTCGGCTGTACCCGTCATCCCCGAAAGTTTGTGGTACATGCGGAAATAGTTCTGCAAAGTGATCGTAGCAAAAGTTTGCGTAGCTGCCTCTACTTTCACTCGCTCCTTAGCTTCGATAGCTTGATGCAATCCATCAGAATAACGCCGTCCTTCGAGTACACGCCCTGTTTGCTCGTCGACGATCTTAACCTGATTGTCGGTTATTACGTACTCAACGTCGCGTTCGAACATGGCGTAAGCACGTAAAAGCTGCTGTACTGTATGTAAACGTTCCGCTTTTAGAGCGTACTGGCGCATCAGCTCTTCGTGTGCGCGCGCCTTCTCATCGCCTTCTAGTCCACTCTGCTCTAGTTCTGCAATTTTGGTAGCCAGATCGGGCAAGATAAAGAAATCGGGGTCGGCGACTGCCTTAGATAGAACATCGATCCCTTTGTCGGTAAGCTCTACTGCGTTTTGTTTTTCGTCTATAATGAAATACAGCTCATCGGTGATGAGGTGCATATTCTTGTTGTTCTCCTGCATGTAGAAGTTTTCGGTCTTCTGCCGTAAACTCTTCATGCCTGGTTCACTTTCAAACTTGATAAACGGTTTGTATTTTGGCAAGCCTTTGTAGACGCGCAGGAGGAGTTTTCCTGCTTCATCATTCTTTTCTTCTGATGCCAATTTTTTTGCTTCGGCGAGAATACTTGTAACTAGCTTTTGTTGTGCCGATACCAACTCTTCCACTTGAGGGCGGAACTCTTCGAACATCTGATCGTCGCCCTGTGGGGTAGGTCCTGAGATGATTAACGGGGTACGAGCGTCGTCAATGAGTACCGAGTCCACCTCGTCAACGATGGCGTAGTTGTGCTTGCGCTGTACGAGTCCTTGGGCATCAAAGACCATGTTATCGCGCAAGTAGTCAAAACCAAATTCGTTGTTCGTGCCAAAGGTTATATCGGCCTGATAAGCCTTCCGACGGGCTTCGCTGCTTGGTTCGTGTAAATCAATACAATCTACACTCAAGCCGTGGAATTCGTAGAGAGGTCCCATCCACTCGGAGTCGCGTCGTGCTAAATAATCATTGACGGTTACGACGTGTACGCCTCGTCCTGGGAGTGCATTCAAGAAAACGGGGAGTGTTGCCACAAGGGTTTTCCCTTCCCCTGTAGACATCTCGGCAATTTTACCTTGGTGCAGCACAAGCCCGCCGATGAGCTGTACGTCGTAGTGCACCATGTCCCAAGTGATTTCCGTACCGCCTGCACGCCAGTGGTTCTGGTAAATTGCTTTGTCGCCTTCGATACGTAAAAAGTCCTTACCACTTCCTGCCAACTGGCGATCAAAATCGCTAGCAGTAACGACGATTTCGGTATTCTGCGAGAAACGTCGTGCAGTTTCGCGTACGAGTGCAAAGACCTCTGGTAGCACCTCATTCAGGACTTCCTCTACGAGATCGAGTATCTCCTTTTCCAACTTGTCGATTTGCCGGAAGATTTCCTCACGTTGCTCCAAGGAAAGTTCTTCTATATCCAAGCGTTCACGTAGCTTCGCAATCTCTGCCTCTTGTGGGGCGAAATGCTCGTGTATTCGTTTACGTATTTCTTGAACTGCACTTCGCAGCTCGTCTGCCGACACCTCTTTATAACGCTCTCCTGCGGCATTCACTGCTGCAACGATAGGCACTAGCGCCTTCAGATCTCGTTCGGATTTTGTACCGAAGAGAGCGGAAATCACACTTTTAATTACACTCATACCCTGCTTGCTAACCAATCTTCTAAACCAACACCTACGTGCTCCCGCCTCGTATACACAAAAGTATACATATTTTGAGGAAGTGCGCTCGTTATTCGTAGTGGTTTACAAACCGTGTGCCGATTAGATGGTGACACATGACATTATAGCAGTACGAGGGGGAAATAGCGCCTGAGACGCAGGTCAAATTTAGGATGAAGATACGAAGTGCAGCACAAGGCGCAAATTAAATTTAAGTACAAGGTTCTAGGTATAAAGTACGACGCAAGGCGCGTATAGCACCACCTAGGGATATTTATACTGATAATCAAATTGATTGAGGTTTTCTACAGGAGTAGTGGGACGAGATATTTTGCGATTAGGTAACCACCACCAATGAGCCAACAGAAGAGCAAGGCGGCAAGCAGGAATGGTTTGAAACCTGCTTTCTTGAATTTGTCAATGCTGGTTTCTGCGCCCAGAGCGGTCATTGCCATGGTGAGGAGAAAGGTGTCTAACGTGTTTATGCCACTCACAACTGGGGCGGGCAAGAGATCTAGGGAGTTGAAACCGATAACTACTAGGAAAAGAATAGCGAACCACGGAATGGCAATCCGTTTGCGTTTGTTAGTCTGTGCGTCTGGATCGTCTTCCAAAGGTTTACGGGCGGCGTGCCAACCAACGACGAGTAGGACTGGAACAAGCATCATAACACGTATCATTTTGACGATGATGGCTATGTCTGAGATCTCCTTACCCATGGCGTTGCCTGCACCCACAACGTGCGCTACTTCGTGCACGGTAGAACCTGTCATGATTCCCATTTCTCGAAATGCGAGATCAAGAATTCCGTTACGGTAAAGGATTGGGTAAAGAAACATGGATAGTGTTCCAAAAATTACCACGGTAGAAACTGCCACTGCGGTCTTGTAGGGTTTTGTGTTTATGGCGCTCTCCGTGCCAAGTACAGCAGCTGCACCGCAAATCCCCGAACCTACAGAGGTTAGCAAGGCTATGCTTTTGTCCAATTTCAGGAGTTTACCTAGACCAATCCCTCCCAAAATCGTGACACAAACCACGACAGCATCTACTATGATGGCGGGCATGCCTACTGCCGTCACGTCTTGTAACGTAAGTCGAAAACCGTAAAATATGATACCGATTCGTAGGATTCGTTTGGCACAGAAGGTAATACCTGGCACCCAAGTATCGGGGAGGTTGTTGCGAAGGCTATTGGCGTAGAGCATGCCGAATATAATTCCGATGATCATGGGACTGATAGAAAGGTGTTTTGCCCATGCCATGTCTCCTACATAAAAGGCTGCGAGCGAGAATAACGCGATAAGTAGTACTCCGTGGAGCATACTGCTCCTCTTTTTATCCAGCATAACGAACGGTATTTTTCCCAACAAAACGATGCGAAGTTACCATTTTTCGTAGTGCAAAAAATACTCTTTGTATAAAATTCGTGCAGGTGTTTTTTAAGACCCAAATTCAAGTGATAAATGCAACGCCGCAGAAGAGATGTTTAGCCTATAAAAATCCCCAGAAGAGAA
>CAJPTC010000009.1 GCA_905373475.1 Bacteroidia bacterium
TTCTCTTCTGGGGATTTTTATAGGCTAAACATCTCTTCTGCGGCGTTGCATTTATTGCTTGAATTTGGGAATTTTCCATGCTAAGCTGCAATTGCACGTTGCTCATTACCTCTATTGGCTTACTATGGGATGGCTTGCCTTTTTTCTTTATCTCCTCCTCGCGTTGGGCGTTGTTACCTTGATAAAGTGGATAGGTGTTCCTGTGCCGTATGTATGGGGGATTAGTCTTGGGGTGACGATCTTGGTACTAACATTAGGGCACATACATTTTCGCAATCCCGTTGTGAAGCATCAAACAATAGAACTTGCTCATAGCACAGAGCAAAAGAATAGCATGCGTGTTGTTGCTGTCAGCGATCTGCATTTAGGCTATGGCATCAACAAAGCGAGACTCAAGCAATATGTTCAGCGCATTAATGAGCAAAAACCTGACCTCATTCTTATTGGGGGCGACCTCATAGATATGTCTGTGCGACCGCTGTGGGAGGAAAATATGCAAGAGGAACTCAATAAGCTGAATGCTCCGTTAGGTGTATACATGGTGCTTGGTAATCATGAATATATCAGTGGGAGCGAGGCGGCTTGTCAGTTTATTCGTAGTACGAACATTAGACTGTTGCGCGACAGTGTTGTGAAATTGCCGAATGGAATACAGATAGTAGGGCGTGATGACAGGAGCAATCCTGCGCGCCAGTCCATTACAGACCTCCTTGTACAGACAGACCCTGCAACGCCTGTTTTTGTTCTAGATCACCAACCCGCCAATTGGGAAGTGGAACAAATGGTAGATACCAACCGTGCCGACTTCTCTTTTTTCGGACACACGCACAAAGGGCAGATATGGCCTCTTAATTATGTTACCTCTTTGGTGTACAAGCAGGACTACGGTTACCAAATGCGCGATAAAACGCATCTGTACGTATCGTCTGGACTTGGTTTATGGGGGCCGCCCTTCAGAATAGGAACGGATAGCGAAATTGTGGTGATTGACTTTACTTTTTAGGAGAGTTCCTTCGGAATTGGGGTAATTCTCCTCAATGTGCCATGTGCGAATGAACTTACAGTAGTAGCTATTAGGTGCTCAGGGCGTTTATCTCATTCCTCTTCCTTATGCCCACTTATTTTTTTAGGCATCACGATATAACAAAGTTTCTCCATACTATAGCTCTTCAAAGCAGAGAAAAGAGCTATGAGGTTCTATTTAATCGAGATTAGGTATGCACTCGTAAAATTTTACGGGTCTAGTGTGCGAGAGGGAAATTCTCTCACATAGAAAGAAGCTGAGTAGGCTTTTCTAGTAGCGCACAGAGCGCTCCTTTTGCGTTTTTCATATTATTGGGATGGGGAGGTGCGCTCGTGCGCGCTAGCGCTGTATTACTTACCTATAATTCATCGCTTACAATATGAAGCGGATGCTTTGTTTGAAAATACCAGAGTATGACAATATGTGTAGCTTGGTGTGTCTCCTATTGTGCCGAAATGGGGTAAAATGATGCATACGAAAGAACCTTCCGCTGGGAAGTTCTAGAGGAGTGTTTTAAAGGGAAATGGCTTGTTAAGCTTGAAAAGATGCCTTGTAGTAAAGGCTAATTATGCGATATTCTCAGAATGTTATGTTTTGAGCATCTTGGAACATTGCAGCATTACCCATGTGAATTTGCAATTTATATTGATTATATACATCCATAAGCTCTTTAGGTGAAAATGCTGTAGCGCCCATAGCATTAGACAATGGACAACTAATTAAACCAAAGAGATTTCGTTTATCAATAGGACATCCATTATCAGATAACTGAGATAATGTATCTGTTATCTGCTTGAGTGCATGATCCTTATATCTTTGCCAAGAGTTAGCTTTTTCGCTGTATTTTGTTTCGACAAACAATAACGCATCTCCTGTATTGTCTGAAGAGGGGAATAATATTGCATCACATTGCCCGATGCTTTGCTGGGATCTCCAAGCATTGTTCTTTAATCCTAAAGAAATGATCTGTAGAGGTTCTTGAGAAGATATATTGACTGCATATTGAGATATACCATTGTCTTGAGGTAGAGTCTCAGGTGTGTACACACGGCATCCTCCTGTTCGAGGAGGAATGAGTTCGTTATGCTCCGTAAAATACGCTCCATCCCAATCTATAATCCACCAGATGGAGGCAGGAGGATGTTGTTGCCAATTACTACTTACCTTCAGGTTTTCCAGTGATGTTTTCATTAGGAAGTAGTTTTAGGAGTTGGAACATCTCTTCATGATTCTTTTGGAACTCAATGTTGAAAAAATCTTGCGCCAACAAGCTCGTGTCAGAATGCTGTAGAGATTCAATCTTCCCATTTTTAAGCAACCAAAGTCTCACCTCGGCGGGGTTAATTCTTGTTGTGTCTGAAGGTTTCGCGATGGCAGCGCTATTCTTTTCCTCAACCAATCCTGCCAACATGCAATTATTTAAGGCATACAAAATATAGGGACTATGAGTTGTAATGGTAAGTGTATGTTGATGTTTCGTATCCTGAGATAGGTAGGATACGAGATGCCTTAACAAACCTCTTTGGGTAGAGGGGTACAGATTCTGTTCAGGTTCTTCTACTATAAGATGCGTACGACCATAGTCTGCTTTATAACCAAGCTCTTTCCATAGCTCATTTAATCTTTTTTCTATAGCCTTCGTTCTGGCCTTTCTCCCCATTTCAGAGAGTAGATCTACAATGGAAGCTAGAGCTGGTGCTTTCTTTTTGATGTGTTCAATCTCCGCAGGACTAAATATGCGTTCTGTATGATAAACAGATACCATAACCTCCTCTGCGACTAGCATAAGAGGAAGTAACGATTGTTGCCCACTTGATCCATGCTGAAGCGCTACCTCATTGTCTGCAACTTTTATAATGTCTCGCTCTTCGCTTTCTTTATAGCGATATAAAAATGATAAATCAGGTAGATCTACTTCGAAGCTATTTTTTCTTTGGTATGAAGATTTTGCTGCATGCCAGTCATGTAGAAAGCCAACCGTACTATCGTAAGTCTCGGTGTATTTACGAATGTTCGCAATACTTGCTACAAAATTTCGCTCAGCAGGGATATACTCAATCTTTGCGTTGCGATAAAGCTCCCTATTCTTTTTCTTTTTGTATACTGTTTTAGGAGTGCGTTTCCCTGTTTCATATTTCATACTTATTACACACCATGGGCTTTCATAGACTATTTCAGCATCAGGATTACTAAAATAGTTTTTATCCATATTGTGAAAATCCAACAAGCCTTGGTAAAAATCATATTCCTCTCCCATTGTGATGAATTTTTTTTCTGCCCACAATGCTTGAGAGATAATTTTGGCAATCGTACTCTTACCTGTAGCTTGTGGTCCCATAAACACATTGATACGCCTAATGTCTAAGCTAACTTCCTTTAGCGGACCTACATATTTTATTGTTATGTATGCCATGTCATGTCCTATTATCCGTTGGTCTCAAATCATAAACGCAACTTTCCGTCCTATTAATAGAAATTGCGATGCCAAATCTACGAAAAATATATTCTTTCGGTGTTAAGTGACCGAGAGATTTTCTGTTGCGATTGTTAAGTTGCTCGTGGATGTAAGTCTTATTTCCCCATTTCCTGCATATTCCAGTAGCTTTTTGTGGACTGAAAATTGTGTGTGCTAATTGGTATGGCTATTGCGTGTTCACCTTCTAATTGCTTAGTTTTGTAGGGTACTACAACAGATTTAGAGACAGAAAAGTGTGTTAGCAAACAACTAAAGCCGCGCTACGTATAACGCAAAAGACATTGATTGTACAGAATGACACAAACACATCACTACACAGGGCTGAGTGAACAGGAGGTGGCTGCTAGCCGCGCTAAATACGGAGAAAATGTGCTTACCTCTCCGAAACGAACACCTCTCTGGAAACAATATCTAGCGAAGTTTACAGACCCTATCATTATTATACTCCTTGTGGCCTTATTACTTTCCACAGGTGTTGCCTTCTACGAATACAGTGTGGGCGAGAGTGATGTCAGTGCCTTTTTAGAACCAGCGGGCATCTTGCTCGCCGTACTGCTTGCCACAACAGTGGGTTTCTTCTTCGAGGTAAGTGCTAATAAGAAATTTGAGATCCTCAACCAAGTAAACGACGATACTGCGGTCAAGGTAATTCGCAACGGGAGTATACACGAGGTCTCCAAACGACAAGTGGTAGTGGGCGATATCGTAGTGCTTGGCACTGGCGAAGAAGTGCCCGCAGACGGCGAACTCCTCGAAGCCGTGTCGCTCCAAATCAACGAATCTACACTGACAGGTGAGCCCGTGGTAAAGAAGAGTACTGACCCCAATGAATTCGATGCGCAAGCCACCTATCCCACAAATCACGTACTTAAAGGTACATCTGTGGTAGATGGGCATGGCGTTATGCGCGTGCTATCCGTGGGCGATGCGACCGAATACGGTAAAGTGTACGAAGGTGCACAGATTGACAATTCGGTAAAAACACCTCTGAATCAGCAGCTCGATCGCCTCTCTGCGCTTATTACTAAGGCTTCCTATATTCTGGCGGCCCTCATATTCGTGGGGCGTCTGATTACCTATTTCCACGAAGCAGGCGGACTCGTCGTTTCTGATTGGATTCTCTTTGGAGCATACTTGCTACAGACTGCTATGATTGCCGTAACGGTAATTGTGGTGGCTGTCCCCGAAGGGCTTGCCATGAGCGTTACCTTCAGCCTTGCTTTGAGTATGAAGCGCATGCTCTCTACCAACAACCTGGTGCGCAAGATGCATGCGTGCGAAACGATGGGCGCTACCACCGTTATTTGTACCGATAAAACTGGTACGCTCACGCAGAACCAAATGCGGGTTTACGAAACAACGTTTTTCAACGAGGAGCAGATTAAAGATCTCATTAAAGAGGGTATTGCTGTTAATTCTACTGCGTTTCTCGATTTTTCCAATCCCGATAGAATAGAAGCATTGGGGAATCCTACCGAAGGGGCGCTCTTGCTCTGGCTACACGACAAAGGGGCAGATTATGCTGCGCTGCGTGAAGGTGCGCCCCTTGTTGAACAGCTTACATTCTCTACTGAGCGCAAATATATGGCAACCATTGTGCAGTCTGCGGTTCTGGGGAAACGTGTCTTGTATGCGAAAGGTGCGCCAGAATACTTGCTAGAATTCTGTCACGAATTGCCTGTGGCTAAAGAGGAGTTGTTTTCAGACCTTCTCGTCTATCAAAACAAAGCAATGCGCACCCTCGGATTGGCATACCAGGTAATAGAGGAGGGCGATACGACTGAATATATAAAGGACGGTCGCTTGAACGGAGCAAAGTTGACCCTAATGGGAATTGTTGCCATCTCTGACCCGATTCGTGCCGACGTGCCCGCTGCTGTAAAAGAGTGTTTGGCGGCAGGAATAGATGTAAAGATTGTGACGGGCGATACCCCTGGAACTGCAAAAGAGATAGGGCGTCAGGTAGGTTTGTGGGGAGCATACGAGCCAGAATCGCATCAAATGACAGGGACGGAGTTTGCCGCTATGAGCGACGCCGAGTTGCTCGAGCGTATCCTAGACCTAAAGATTATGTCGCGTGCTCGCCCGAGTGATAAGCAACGATTGGTGCAGCTTCTGCAACAGAAGTCGCAAGTAGTGGCTGTTACAGGCGATGGTACGAACGATGCCCCTGCTCTTAATGCGGCACAAGTTGGGCTATCTATGGGCGATGGCACTTCAGTGGCGAAGGAGGCTAGCGATATCACGATTCTAGACAACTCCTTTACAAGTATTACACGCGCGGTAATGTGGGGGCGCTCGCTCTATCAGAATATCCAGCGGTTCATCCTTTTCCAGATGACGATAAACGTGGCGGCTTGCCTTATCGTGCTACTGGGGGCGTTTCTTGGCACAGAGTCGCCACTTACGGTTACGCAGATGCTATGGGTCAACCTCATCATGGATACTTTTGCTGCGATGGCACTAGCTTCCTTGCCTCCCAATGAACGCGTGATGCGCGACAAACCGCGTAATCCAGCTGAGCATATTATTACGAAGGCTATGGCAAAGAATATCCTCGGTGTAGGACTCTTCTTTGTAGTGCTCCTGTTTGGTCTGATACAATATTTCAAGCACGTAGAGCTTACGTCATTAACCGAGTTCAGTATTTCCGATTTTATAGGTAATTTCTGCAATTTTAAGGAAGGACACCTTTCTGCGTATGAGTTATCGCTATTCTTTACTATTTTTGTTTTGTTACAGTTCTGGAACATGTTTAATGCAAAGGCATTTCTGAGTGGTCGTTCCGCATTTGTCGCAATGCGAGAGAGCAGAGGCTTCTTGGGTGTAGGTGCAATCATTCTGCTGGGGCAGGTCGTGATAGTAACTTTTGGCGGCAGTCTCTTTAGTATAGTTCCATTGAAGGCTGTAGACTGGGTTATTATTTTCGTTGCCACTTCGCTGGTGCTGTGGGTAGGTGAGCTTGTACGTTTGTTGAGAAGATAATCACTAAAAATAGGAGGTTAGAGAATGAATGGCTTTATAGCTCTGTATTTGAAAGTGTTGAAAGAAAACTACATCAACTTTAAGGGACGCGCAGGGCGTGCCGAGTTCTGGGTTTTCACAATCATCAACTGCATTATTACTGGGATTTTGTATTCCGTGGGTGGTTTAATTCATCCGATTTTAGGTTATATTCTCTCTGGCTTGTTTGTGCTGGCTGTCCTTTTGCCAGGTTTGAGCGTAGCGGCTCGTCGTTTGCACGATATAGGAAAAGGAGCAGGGTGGATCTTTATCAACTGTGTGCCTTTTGTCGGCTCAATCTGGTTCATCATTCTTTGTATAAAAGAAAGTGAACCTAACGAGAATCGTTTTGGTGCTGTGCCCGAGCCGTGTGACCCAACAAAATGCGATTGCTGCAAATAAGTGGTAGTTATTGAACGATGCTATAGAATCCCAGAACTCAGAAGAGTTCTGGGATTTTTTTGTGATAAGAGTAATGACGGGCGATCGGTTTGCTGAGAGAAATGCATATTGTATTATTTTTGCGCGATAAATATTGATTGAGATGTTAGAGTATGTGCAAAAGTGTTTCAGACACTATGTTGATTTCTCGGGGCGCGCGAGACGTAAAGAGTATTGGTTCTTTGTCCTATTTGAGATCTTGGTGATATTCGTCTTGACGAATCTTTTAGGAGTTTTCATTGCTTTAGATAGTATGGGTGGAGTTATCTTGACTTCTGTACTCCTCGTTATTTTCGCGCTTGCTGTTCTTCTCCCTGGCTTAGCGGTAATCGTTCGTCGACTGCATGATATAGACAAAAGTGGCGGTTGGTTCTTTATAAATTTTATACCGTTTGTTGGTTTTATCTGGCTCTTGGTGCTAATGTGTAAGGCTGGTACGGTAGGCGAAAATCGCTACGGAGCTGATCCTAAAGCTCCTGAGCATAACGAGACGGAAAGCCTTAAAAACGGCGCGGAATAGGACTTCAAGAGCAAGGCTAAGGGGGCTTCCTATTAGATCGCTACACTCTACCTTTAAGCAGGAAAGTGGCAAATTTTGTCCCAAGATGTGTACTGCACGTCTTGGGATTTTTTGTGTTGCAAAACAGGGCTTGGGGCACTTCGTGTGTAGGTGTGTCTAGAATGCTTTTGTAGACGCGCTTTGCGCTGTTAAACGCCGTCCGTGCGAATTACCCGTAGAACAGGCATTTCCTCTGATCCTACCTCCCAATTTGCCTTTTAGCGTAAGATGGTAGGAGCTTCAGCGCATTGCGTTGTAACGTAAATCCTCAAATCTCGTTCCTATAAGGCGGGGATTAGGGAGCGCCTTTTGTCTATTACAAACCTTCCTATATCACCTGTTTAAGTACACGTGTAGCTATTATAGGTATGTTCACAACTGCTTCAACAATCAAGAATATAGTTACTTTTGTGTTTGACGAGGAAAATAATTCGAGATGGAGGAATTACGAATAGTAGTTTTGGCAAAACAAGTGCCAGACACCCGTGCTGCCGGCAAAGATGCCATGAAAGCAGATGGTACGGTAAACCGTGCAGCGTTGCCTGCAATTTTTAATCCCGAAGATTTGAATGCGCTAGAACTCGCGCTAGAACTCAAGGATGCCAATCCCGATATACGTGTTACGCTTCTCACCATGGGGCCGCCTCGTGCAGCCGATATTATCCGAGAAGGCTTGTACCGTGGTGCAGACGACGGTATCTTACTTACCGACCGCGCCTTTGCTGGGTCAGATACATTGGCAACCTCATACGCGCTTGCTTGCGTAGTACGTAAGTTGAATCCTGCCATGGTCATCGCTGGGCGTCAAGCTATTGATGGCGATACGGCGCAAGTGGGTCCCCAAGTGGCGCAGAAGTTGGGGTGGCCGCAGATCACCTACGTAGAGTCTGCAAGACTCGAGGGGAAGACGGTTTTTGCCCGTCGGCGCGTTGAACGCGGGGTAGAAGATCTCAAGGCTACATTGCCTTTGTTGCTAACGGTTAATGCAACTGCTCCTGAGTGTCGTTCGCGAAATGCAAAACTCCTTATGCAGTGGAAACGTGCAGCTGCTCCCTCTGAAAAAGTGGCAGAGGACGGATATAAACATCCGCTTATTGAAGAGTGGAATGCTGCGATGCTTGATGCAAATCCCGAAGAATTAGGACTTTCAGGTTCGCCAACCAAGGTTAAGACGGTAGAAAATGTCGTCTTCCAAGTGAAAGAATCGAAGAGCTTTGACTCAAGTGCCGCCTCTGTAGATGAGCTGGTGCGCGAGTTAATGGCAAATCATACAATTGGCTAGAGTGTTAGGAGTTATAGGAGGTATAGCGGTGAATAACGTATTTGTATATCTTGAAATCGAGGGACGCGAAATCGCTGATGTGAGCTTGGAACTCTTAACCAAAGCGCGTACCCTAGCCTCAACATTAGGTGTTGCAGTTGAGGCAGTGGCTGTAGGGCATAATCTGGATTGGGTTCTGCCTATTTGTGAGAAATACGGCGCAACACGTTTGCATGTGGCAGACGACAAGCGTCTGGAGTACTATCTCACCTTGCCACATGAACGCATTCTATGCGACCTATTCTCGCGCGAAAAACCACAGATTGCCCTCTTCGGTGCTACGTCTGTAGGGCGAGATCTCGGACCGCGTGTGTCGTCTGCCCTTCATAGTGGTCTGACCGCTGATTGTACGAGTCTGGAAATTGGCGAGTACAAGGATGTTAAGGCGGGCAAACTTTACGAGAATCTTCTCTTCCAAATTCGTCCCGCGTTTGGTGGCAATATTATTGCAACCATTGTTAACCCCGACTGCCGCCCGCAGATGGCTACGGTGCGTGAGGGCGTGATGAAGCGCGAAGAGCTGAAAACGCCTACAAAGTGCGAGGTGGTAAAAATTGATGTTAATGCAGTGCTGCGTGACGAAGATTTTATCGTTGCCATTGTATCGCGTCAGTTGGAAAAACAAGCTGTGAATATCAAGGGGGCTACAATCATCGTTTCTGGCGGTTATGGTGTAGGGAGTCGCGAAGGTTTCAACAAGTTGTTTGAACTGGCGCATCTTCTTGGTGGTGAGGTAGGCGCGTCGCGTGCCGCAGTAGATGCTGGTTTTGCTGACCACGAGCGTCAGATTGGGCAAACAGGGGTTACCGTGCGCCCGAAGCTTTATATAGCTTGTGGTATCTCGGGGCAGGTACAACATACTGCAGGGATGAGCGAATCGGCTATGGTTATCTCAATCAACACAGATCCTAACGCTCCAATCAACCAAATTGCAGATTATACGGTTGTAGGAGATTATGCAGAGGTGATAGATCGCTTCATCGAATCCTTCAAACGGAACTCGAAGTAGGCGGCACGTTGCATTAGAAATTAGAAGAACGGAGATGGCAAATTTTTTTGAAGACAATAAATCCTTGAGTTTCCAGCTCGATCATCCTCTGATGCAGCGCATCGTGGAACTGAAAGAAAAGGGCTTTACGAGCGATCGCGATTCTGCTTATGCACCCCAAGATTATGCCGATGCGCTTGAGAATTATCGTCAGGTGCTGGGTATTGTGGGCGAGATATGTGCCGATGTACTTGCGCCCAATGCAGAGCGTGTAGATGCGGAAGGTCCTACCGTAGTAGATGGGCGCGTGCATTACCATCCAGGCACACAGGAGAACCACGAAGCCTTGGCAAAAGCGGGGTTGTATGGTATGTCGTTGCCTCGCGAATTCGGAGGTTTGAACTTCCCCATGGTACCCTACGTAATGGCGGCTGAATTAGTGAGTCGTGCAGATTGTGGTTTTGCCAATATATGGGGTTTGCAAGATTGTGCCGAGACCATCCATGAGTTCGCATCGGATGAACAGCGTAAGCAGTATTTGCCGCTGGCGAACCAAGGTAAAACCTTTGCAATGGGATTAACTGAACCAGATGCAGGGTCGGATCTTCAGGCGGTAATGCTTAAGGCGCATTACGATGAGAAAAAGGGAACGTGGCTTTTGAACGGAGTAAAACGGTTCATTACCAATGGTGATGCCGATATCTCGTTAGTTATGGCTCGTTCTGAAGAGGGGACGACTGATGCGCGTGGTATCTCTCTGTTCCTTTATGACAACAAGAAGACGGATTGCGTGCGTGTACGACGCATAGAGCATAAAATGGGGATTATTGGTTCGCCTACTTGCGAACTGGTGTTTAAGGATGCTCCTGCCGAATTGGTTGGTGAACGGAAGCTTGGGCTCATTAAGTATGTTATGTCGCTCATGAACGGTGCGCGACTTGGCGTAGCGGCTCAAAGTGTAGGTGTTTCAGAAGCGGCAACGCGCGAGGCGGAAAAGTATGCCAACGAACGCGAACAGTTCGGGAAGTTGATAAAGGACATTCCCGCAGTAAACGAGATGTTGGTGCTCATGCGCGCCAAGACAGATGCTTCCCGTGCGCTACTCTATGAAACAACGCGTTACGTAGATATTTACAAGTCGCTTTTGCACATCCAGCGCGAGCGCACGCTTACGCCAGAGGAACGAGCTGAGTTGAAAGAGTACACGCGTCTAGTGGAAATGTTTACGCCACTTGCCAAATTGTTTGGTAGTGAGTTCTGCAATCAGGTAACCTACGATGCCGTACAGGTGCACGGGGGGACGGGTTATATGCGCGACTTCCCAGTAGAACGCCTTTATCGCGATGCGCGTATTACAAACATTTACGAGGGCACGTCGCAGTTGCAGGTCGTCGCTGCAATACGTTCTGTTTTGAATGGTGCTTTGTCACAGCGCATTGCTTTCTTCGCAGAGCAGGTGAAGGGCGAGCACTTTAAGAAGGAATGCGCCGTATTGAGTGAGATGGCAGAGCTACTGAAGAAATCGATTGATGCGGTGCAGAGCCCGAATAATCCGAGTTTTATCGATTTTCATGCGCGCCGTCTTGTAGAGATAGGTGGTTTTATCGCTATTTCCTATCTTCTGATCCTCGATAGTGAGCGTTGTACGTGCGAGAAAAATTGCTACGAGCAGAGTGCACGTCGTTTCGTACGTTATGCACAGGCGCAAATCATGGAGCGGGTACTCCTGATTAACGATATCGATGTTGCAACCTATCAGAAGGATTACGCATCAGTTGCAGATTCTACACCAGTGGAATAATGAAATTCTATATAAACTCTTTGGAGATGAAACGTTTAGCTTTGTTGTTGTTTGTTCCGTTTGTTTTAATGGGGTGTAAGGAGACGAAGATGCCCAATGCAATAGATCTTGCCGATCTTGATACTACCGTTGCGCCTGGCGAAGATTTTTACCAATATGCTAACGGTGGGTGGATTAAACGTACTGAGATCCCTTCAGACCGAGTACGTTATGGCGCTTTTGATATCCTACAAGAACAGACCGAAGAAAAGGTTAAGGATATTCTTTTTCGCGCATGGGAGCGTAAAGGAGACACTACGAATCAGGATTGGTTGAAGATTGGCGACTTCTATGCTTCGGGTATGGATACGGTGGCAATTGAAGCCGCAGGGCTCACGCCTCTCGACCCCGATCTTGATATCATTAAGAACCTTACCGAATCGACTGATCTTGTTCGCGAATTTGCGCGCGAGCGTTCGATAGGTGGTGGCGATCCGTTCTATGTGAGTGTAGATCAAGACAGTAAGGATGCTACGGCATACATACTCAATATCTCGCAGAACGGTTTGGGGATGCCCGATCGCGACTATTATTTCGGCGATGACGAGCGCATTAAGGGCTTGCAAGACGCCTATATAAAGATGCTGACGCGTTTCTTCGTGCTCATGGGGAACGATGAGGCGAATGCAACTTCTATGGCTAGCGATGTTTTCGAGCTTGAACGTAAGATGGCAGAAGCTTCGCTTTCGCGTCTTGAGTATCGCGACCCACACCTCACCTACAACAAGCTGACCGAAGAGCAGTTACAGAAGCTCACACCAAATATTGACTGGAAGCTTTTCTTTCAGAATTTAGGCGTAGAGATGCCTAACGAAGTGTTAGTTGACAATCCGAAGTTCTTGCAGGCGATAGATAAATTGCTGAAAGAGACACCTATCAATGTCTGGAAAGACTACCTCGCGGTGCACTTTATAACGAGTTATGCTTCGGCTCTTTCGCAACCTTTTGCAGATGCTTCCTTCGATTTTTATGGCAAGGCTCTTTCGGGGCAGCAAGTACAGAGTCCACGTTGGCGTCGTGTAATGCGCACTACGCAAGGTGTGTTGGGTGAGGTGATAGGTAAGGCTTATGTTGCCGAGAATTTTCCTCCTGAGGCTAAGGAACGTATGCTTACATTGGTGCAGAACCTTCGTGCTGCGTACCGTGAGCGTATGGCAGAGTTGCCATGGATGAGCGCTGAAACGAAGCAAAAGGCGCAAGAAAAGTTGGATGCTATTACGGTAAAGATTGGTTATCCTGACAAGTGGCGCGACTATACGGATCTGAGCATCTCGCGCGACAGCTATGTACAGAACATCCGCAATGGGCAAGTGTTCCAGTTTATGTACACCATGTCTAAGCTGGGTAAACCAGTAGATCGTACAGAATGGTTTATGTACCCACAGACGGTGAATGCTTACTATAGTCCTGTGATGAATGAAATAGTCTTCCCAGCGGCTATTCTACAACCGCCTTTCTTTGATATGAATGCTGACGATGCTGTTAATTATGGTGCTATAGGTGTAGTAATAGGGCATGAAATTACGCACGGTTTTGACGACCAAGGGCGTCAGTACAACAAAGACGGTAACCTACAAAACTGGTGGACGAGCGAAGATTCGTTGCGTTTCACGGAATACACGAAGCTACTCGTAGATCAGTTCAATGGCTTTGAGATGTTGCCTGGCAAGTTCGTAAATGGTAGCCTAACATTGGGCGAAAACTTGGCAGACTACGGTGGACTTACCATCTCGGTACACGCCTTTCAAAAGGTGTTGCAAGCACAAGGCGAAGGTGCTGATAAGAAGGAAATTGACGGATTTACCCCGCTACAACGCTTCTTCTTGGCCTATGCGAAAGTATGGCGTAACTTGACCCGTCCTGAAGAGATGGCGCGCCGCTTGGTAGAGGACGTACATGCGCCTGGCATCTATCGTGTAGATGGCGGTGTGTATAACATCGATGCTTTCTATCAAGCATTTGAAGTACCTACTACGAGCCGCTACTATCGTGCGCCCGATGAGCGCCCGTCTATTTGGTAAAAGGTAGGTAGTATACGGTTTTTCAAGGGCGTTGCCTCGTGCGACGCCCTTTTTGTTCTCTGTTTGTTGGAAACAGCTGAATGCAAAACGTTCAAAAATGCGTCTCTACGATTTTATATACCTTTGAACGGAAACGGTCTGTTTAGAGATGTTGCGTGCAACGGTACTATTTATAGCTTTTCTTTTTGTGGGAGTAGCGCCACTTTATGCTGTGGGAGTGGCAGATTCTATCACTGCGCCTCGGATTACAGTGGGTGCAGAAGAATTCTGGGTGCATCCTGTCGTCAAAGGGGAGACGCTCTATGCCATTAGTAGGAAATATGGGGTGCCGCAGGCGACGATAGCTGCTGCCAACCCTCAAATTTATTACGGAGTGAAGGAGGGACAGGTGCTTCGTATACCAATCCCCGAAGGATTGAGAACAAAAAAAGAAAACTTGGGGTACAAACTGCATCAAGTAAAAGCAGGCGAAAATCTTTATGCTATATCGCGTTTGTATGGAGTACCAGTTGCCGATATTCGGAAAGCAAACGCTCTAATTTCGGACACTATTCAACTGAACGAGATACTACGTATTCCCGAAAATACGGTGTCGACTGCTCCAGAGGCTGCTCAAGTAATACACGATGTGCAAAAGGGCGAAGGAGTTTATGGAATCTCAAAGCGCTATGGGGTGACGCAGGAGGCTATTCTGGAGGCTAACCCTTGGTTGAGAGAAAGGCAGCTTGAGTTGGGCGATAAACTCGTAATTCCGCAGTCGTCTGCGGGGTTACCCGATTCTCTGGCTAATTTGCTAGGGGGAGGCATACAACCTCCTATGCCCTGCGATACTGCGGCGGCCTTTCCAAAATGGAAGACCCTAAATCTTGTTTTGGCACTACCTTTTGAACTCGGGAAGACGCAAGCTACGGTCTCCGAGGATGAGGTTTACGATATTTCGGGAACAGCAGCGCGTGGCATGGCGGCTAATACGCGCTATCTTGATTTCTATCAAGGGGTTTTGT
This sequence comes from Bacteroidia bacterium, assembly GCA_905373475.1. Taxonomy (GTDB): domain Bacteria; phylum Bacteroidota; class Bacteroidia; order Bacteroidales; family CAJPTX01; genus Bacteroides_D. The sequence continues at coordinate 14,678 of CAJPTC010000009.1, forward strand.
TAGCGCTTAACGATTATCGGCTGAAGGGTTACAATATCCGTCTTACCGTATTTGATACGCAACATTCGCCAACGGTAGTGCAGAAGCTGGTACAAAGCGATACCTTGAAGCACGCCAATCTCATAATTGGTCCTGTCTTCCCCAAGAACTTATCTTTGGTAAGTCAATACGCGGCGCAAAGGCGTATTCCGATAGTTTCTCCACTATCGGGGAAAATCTCAGCGACTGACGTAAATCCGTTCCTCTTTCAAGCCAATCCGTCGTTTTATACGCAGCTCAAAACGTTGGTAGAGAAAACGGTGAAGCAGGGTACAACACGTATTATAGTGCTGCGAGAGGAGTCTTTGGCCGATTTGGAGATGGCAGATAAGCTTGAGGAATTTTTGCGCGCGCAGATACAACGGCTTAATCCGCCGCCAACCCTTGAAGTGTTGCGTTATCCTAAGGGTGAAGCTACGGCAAAACGTACCCCACAGTTGCGCAAGCTGATTGATGCAGAACAAGCTACTAAGGTCTATATCCCATCGAACAGTGAGCCTTTTGTTAGTGATTTGCTGGGGCAGCTTAATGCGCTGTCTGTACTCAAAAAGACTGATACAGTGGAAATCTATGGGATGTCGCGCTGGTTTAAGATGCGCAACCTAGATTTATCGCAACTCGGTACGCTTCGCGTGACTCTTTTCTCGCCCTTCTATGTAGATTATCAGTCGCGCGAGGTACGTGATTTTATCGATAACTATCGATCCTTATACCGATGCGAACCTACACAGTTTGCATTTCAAGGGTACGACGTGGTAAAGTACTTCTTGGGAGCTCTTTACAAATACGGCGAGAATTTTCACTACTGCCTCTCGCGCTACAACGTACCGTTGTTGCAAAACTATTTTGATTTTCGTGCTTCGCAAGATCTAGGCTCTTATGAAAGTAGAGCTCTTTACCTTTTACGCTTTGATCTCGAGCAAGGACTTGTGCCGTTGAAATAGCAATTTTTCCATTCGGGTAGAAAAATTAAAGAGGGTGTGTTGCGATGCGCATCCTCTTTTTCATTTTCAATACTTCTTAGAATGGGATGCCGATAAAGAAGTGTGCCCAAAGATCGCGACTCCCCGAATGCATGCTCAAAGAGCCTTGTACTATTCCTAGGCGTGTTTCACGTCCCAGAGCAAGTTCTCCCGAATAGATTCCTTCGGAGAGGAGACCGCGGGCCGTTGATGTTAATCTATCGAGGTTTGTGGCGGTATATAACGCACCTAACGACGGTGTTAAATGCAAGGAGTAAGGAAGGTGGATTTGCAGCGAAAATGAGCCTAGTAAAAAGTTATATGCTGATATCTGACGGAAGCCTAGACCGTAAAAAGGGATATCAAGTGCTTCATTACGCACTGTTTCTTTCGCACCTCCAATTTGAAAGGTATAATGACGTCCCCATTGGTTAGAAGAAAGTCCGAGTGCTAAACGCGGTTGTAGTGTGTAATATTTCCCAAAAGGGATGTTCTGTTCGTAGTTCGCATAGAACTGAAGTACAAAGGGCGAGCGGTCAAATTCGGCATTAAGTCCGTATTGTTGTACGGGGGTAGGTTGTTGCTTGTCGTAAGAAATTGCATGGCGGTATGCGCCCGTGAGGTGTAGATGCAGCGTGTAGCCACTCTGGGGGTAGAACTGCCGTTCGGTGGTATTGATGCGGTAGCGTAGAAAGCTCTGTATTTCTCCTGCTGAAATGCGAGTGGGATCGGCACCGCCTAAAAGCTCTAGATAGGCACGTGAGGGTACTAGAAACGTGGAACGATACATCAAGCCGCCGTCTAGGAGCGCTGAAGTGCGTATCAGCTTTCCGAGCGAAATGTACGCTTCCAGTTCGTACTTCATGATAGAGGCTATGCGCGATGCGGCCAAATAGAGCGGTGTGCGTGAGGTGATGAAATTGCCTCCTACGTTGAATAGGAAATTCTGCTTTTCCCCGAAATAGAACGTGTGCTTTGCGGTAAGTTGCGGTTGCGATGAGGCAAGGATTGCAAACTCGGCGCGTGAAGACTGCCACAACGGATTTAATAGCTCAAGGCGCCCCATGATGCCGATACCCCATTCATCGTTTACATGCGCGCCAATACCTATTGAGAGCGGAGAACGCGGTTGCGGCATAATGCGTAGTATACTGTCTTTTCCAAGTTGGTAGTATATCTGGTTGAAAAAACGCGTGCTGTATATCTGATTGATTGCATTTTCCACCTGCCGTGCATTTACTTGCGATGGTGTTGATAGCCAACGGCTTGTGGCGAGTTCCACTTTCTTGTGTTCTTTGCCGTTTGTGATTTCTACTTTTTTTATCCAGTGCGTAGCTGTCGTGTCTGCGTGTGTAATAGGTGGTTTTGCCTCGTAACGATAGATAGAATCGGCGAGCTTTTGGAAGCGTGTTTTGAAGGCTGAAGCCGCTTCGTAGCCTAGGTTCTCGATACGTTGCCCTGCTGTGAAGTTCATTGAGGTATAGCCTGCCAGATCGGGTGCTATTAGATAATCGCACTTCTTGAGATCTTCCCGCGCCTTTTGGATTCCCGCGTACATGGATGCGTGCGTGAGTATATCTTTGGCATCGTGGAGTATACCAGAAGGGTGAGTGAGGTCGGGCCCTGCATAGCTTCCGATTACGATATCTGCCCCCATCGCACGCACCAGATCGTAGGGGAAGTTGTCTGCCACGCCTCCGTCTGTAAGGAGTACGGTATCGCTCAGGAGTACAGGAGTAAAGATGCCTGGAATTGCCATACTGGCGCGGATCTCTGTTGGTAGGTGTCCGCTACGTGCAGTGCGGATTTTGCCTGAGGTAAGGTTTACCGAGATGCAACCAAACGGCGTGGGGAGTTGGTTGAAGTTGTCTACAGTGGCATATTGCCAGCTCAGACGATGAAAAAGATTAAGGAGCAGCTGACTATTGATAAAACCACGCGGCAGGTTGAAATGCCCGTCCTCCCAATTAACCGAAAGAAGCGAGCGGTTTACGTTGTGCTTTTGCTCAAAAGTTACGGTGCGTAGTGGCTGCTGATTAGAAAGAAGCTCGCCCCAGTCGGTCTGTAGGTTCAATGTGCTGATTTCGTCGGCGGTATAGCCCATTGCATAAAGAGCGCCGAGAATAGCCCCCATACTTGTGCCAGCTATGTAGTCGGGGCGCAATCCTGCTTCCTCCATTACTCGCATAGTGCCCACATGCGCAAAACCTCGTGCACCTCCACCACTTAGTACTAACCCAATGCGCGGTCGACGTAGCGGTGTTTTAGCCCGTTGTGCGGGTTGTTCCTCTGCGTAGGTTATATGGATAGAGGTCAGCAAAAAAAGCAGCAACAGGTAACGCATCAAGTAAGTAGCGATAAGTTGAACTCAACTCTATAATCAACGAAAGATTTGCACTTTCAACACGCCCAGAACTACAATTTTCGTCGTTTGTCTCAGACTTATGCGATGAATTGAGCTTGGAGCTGTTCTACAAACTAATATAGTGCTGGTGGTGTTTTTGGAAAAAGGCTTCTCCTGTTCGGCGGAGTGAGTCGGGGAGAGGTTGGTGCTGCCAGAGTATGCGCTTGGCATCGAAATCGTAGATAAACCCCATGCTGTCGGTTAGCCAACCGAAACCATGGTTGTAGACCACCATAGCCCCCGTATGTTTCTGTGCAAGAGTATTGCGAGAGAAGGGAAAAGAGCTGTGAGGTAGTCCTAGTTGTGCGAGGAGTAGGGCTGCAAGGTCAGTCTGTGAGGTAACATTGGCAATGACCGTATCAAAATTCTGGCGTAGTGCACCGCCTGTCCATACCATGGGGATATGGTAACGTACTGGGTCTTCATTTTCCGAATTCCCAGGATAACGATGTCCGTGGTCAGCTAATATTACGACCAGAGTAGAATCCCACCATGGGCGCGCTCTTGCTTCTTCAAGGAAGCGATTCATGCAACTGTCGGCATAGCGTGCAGTGCGTCGTATCCGTTGTTCCTCTGGCAGTGAGGCGTCTACGGGGCGATTAGGAAGGTCAAAAGGTTCGTGGTTAGAAAGGGTAAAATACATTTTGCAGAACGGCATTTGCGCTGTATCGCACTCCGCCAACAAGCGCGGATAAACATACTCGTCGTGCACGCCCCACTTTTCGCCTCGTAACTCACGAGGAAAATCGCGCTGTTCTACGATTCGTGCAAAACCTGCGAGATAGGCGCACGTTCGGAAGTTCACAAATTCGGCATTGCCGCCGTAATAAAATGCTGTACTTCTATAGCCAACCGAGTCTAGCACGCGCGGAAAGAATGAAAGCTTTTCTAGCTTCCGTACAAATTTGATAATGGATTTTTTCCCCTGTGCAGGATACCCCGCCAGCGTTGCTACTACGCCCTTGTCGCTCCGTGTGCTTGCAGCATACATCCGCGAGAAAAGTACTCCCGTGCGAGCCACCGAATCTAGGTGTGGTGTGCACGAATCGCGCCCTAGGAGTTGTGAGAATTTTGCCGACTGGCTCTCCATCAATAGGATTATAATGTTGGGGCGCTTGCAGCGGAGTAAGCGCGGATAAACGTCACTCTCCTGCATAATGTTTTTGTAGCGCTCCTCCATTTCAGCGTCAGAAAGGAATGGTTCGTAGTGTGTAAAGGAATACTGTACCTCGGTTAGCTCGCGCATAAAATTCCAAGTAGCGTTGATGGCTATATGGTTTGCAAAGGCATTAGAACTAAATGCAACGCGGCTCACACTCATGGTTGCCACGTCGAAGCCACCACGAATGGGGATGAGCATACATACAGCAAACAAAAGTGCGAGCACGGGTTCGTACCACGCTGCACGAATAGGGGAGTGGTGTGACTTCCAAATCCAACGAGTGTGGATGAAATAGGCACAAGCTATAAGTCCTGCGATAAAAAGGAGTAGCCCTGCTGTAAGATACCACGGAATAGAACCGAGCGATTCGCTGAGGTTGGAGATGTAGAGTAGTGGCGTGAGGTCTATATGCGAGTGCCAGTTGCGGTATATCTCGAGGTCTGCTATAGCAATGGCTATACTCAGACCTGCAAATAACGTGCTTACGGTTAGTATGGTTATACGTTCGGCGCTAAATATTCCTGCCCTTTTTCGTCTCAGTAGCCGAAGAGTAAGTAGAATAGCCCACAGCGTGAAAAGTGAGAGGAAAACGTAGCCCAGGAGCGAGAAATCCATGGCAAGCCCCTGCCAAAGTGCTTGCAAGCTCAAGCGCCAGCCGCAAGAAAGCCCGCCCCAGAGTTCGTAAAGTATAAAAGCGAGACGAAGAAAAAACTGCAGCCCTATCCAAAAAAGAAAGAGCCGCAGTGCTATTAAAATTCGTTGGCGCATTCGAGGTGCGTCGCCCCTTCGGGATGCGATAAGGTTAGAAGGTCACAATATCGTCGTCGTCAGAGCTAGAGGAAGAAGTACGGCTACTGCCCGACGTGGGACGTTCGGGGCGGTCGCTGTTCAACCATGAGCTGGTGTCGTATCGTCCACCTTCTTCAAAGACCCACAGACCGTCTTCGCTACTCCCCGTACGATTTATGTAGGCTACAGCCTCGCTCATGCTACCAAAATCGGCAATGGAGACGAGTTTAAAGCCATTAGGTGCCATAAATTGTTTTGCCTCGGGAAAAGAACGTCTCTGGAGCTCCAAGAAACGATCTGCATTGTCTTGATAGATAAAACTCCCCTTTATTACGTGGAATTTTAGGCTCGCGTTATACTGTGGTTCTTGTACGGTTTGGGTCTGTTGTGCACGTTCGCGTTCTATCTCCAGTTGTTGTAAACTGTCTGCAATGCGCATAATGCTATCGGCACGTGCTTGTACGGCAGCGATTGAGTCTGCGCGTCGCTTTGCCTCTTCCTCCGCATTTTTCCGATTGCACCCAAAGCCTACAATGCTTAATACCAATGCTACTATAACGAATGTGTGCTGATGTCTCATTTTCAAACCGTTTAGTATCCTCCTCGTACGAGGTGCTTTTCTGTGTTTTTGAAGAGATTACAATCTCAATTCTCCTCCTCAATTGCAAAAGTAACAATTATAAAATTACTACAACTCCTGTAGTAATGCATGGTGCATTATAAAATCATTTCGTTTCCTTGTGTTTTTCGGTGAGGCGATAGCCGAATGGGGAATCTTCTGGTAGTGTTTTTCAACCATAAAAAAAAAGCACACTGTGTAAACAGCGTGCTCTAAGTAGCCCCACCAGGACTCGAACCTGAATTTGAAGTTTAGGAAACTTCCGTTCTATCCCTTGAACTATGAGGCCTTAACTCTCTTGCAAAGATAGAGAAAGATAACCTATTCTTTTGCGGGCGTTTCTACATTTTCTTCGGGCGCTGCTACGCTGCGGAGTTTGTTGCCGAACTGCGAAATCTCCATAAGCAATGTAAGGAGTGAGTTGTCTGGGATTGGCTGTAGATTGTTATACAGCAATAGAGTACCTTGGATTTTTGCACACGCCGTAGCTGCAAGTGTTAGCTTTGTAATGACCTCTTGGTCAGGTACAAATTCGGGCGCGGTATACCCTACTAGGTTAAGTATATTCTCGGTGATGGTATCTAGGATTTGTTTCTTGGCTCTATCGCTCAAATTGGTGGTGCTGGGCATCCTGTCTAGCACGGTACAGAGCTTCATAGCGCGTACTGACAAGTTTATTGCCGTGTTGTTCAGATTGAAAAAATCAACTTCCATTTTCTGGCTATTAAAAAAGGGCGCAGGATAAACTCTGCGCCCTTATGTTCATTTATCTCTCTACTCTAGACTGTGAATTACAAGCCCGCTGCGCAACTTGGGTTCAAACCATGTTGTCTTGGGGGGCATGATGTTGCCCGTATCAGCAATGTCAATGAGCTGTTTCATTGAAACGGGGTAGAGTGCAAAAGCTACTTTCATTTCGCCGCTATCTACGCGTCGTTTCAATTCTCCTAATCCGCGGATACCTCCTACAAAGTCAATCCGCTTAGAGGTACGCAAATCCTTAATGTCAAGGATTTTGTCTAGCACGAGGTTAGAAAGAATCGTGACATCGAGCACGCCAATGGGGTCAGAATCATTGTAAGTACCAGGCTTTGCCGTGAGCGAGTACCATGTACCATCGAGGTACATACTGAAGTTGTGTAGTTTGTTTGGCGTATAGATCTCTGCGCCTTTCTTTTCAACTACAAAAGTTTCTTCTAGCTTTTTGAGAAGCTCGGCACTGCTCAGCCCATTGAGATCTTTCACCACGCGGTTGTAATCTATAATCTTGAGCTGCTCATCGGGGAAGATTACCGCAAGGAAATAGTTGTACTCTTCTTTGCCCGTATGGTGTGGGTTCTGCTGCTTTTTCTCTTGTCCAACGAGTGCCGCAGCTGCCGTGCGGTGATGCCCGTCTGCAACATAGAGCGCAGGAATCTTAGCAAAAATTTCGGTAATGCGCTTATTCGTTTCGGGATTGTCTATCACCCAGAAGGTGTGCCCAAATCCGTCTTCCGCCACAAAGTCGTACTCTGGCTTCTTACTTTCTACAATATCTTTTACAATCTTGTCCATCTCTGCAACGGCAGGATAGGCAAAAAATACGGGCTCAAGATTGGCATTTTGGTTACGCACATGGATCATCCGATCTTGTTCCTTTTCAGTGCGCGTAAGCTCGTGCTTCTTGATTTTCCCACTTAGGTAATCCTCAAAATGGCAGCAAGCTACAAGCCCGTACTGTGTACGTCCATCCATGGTTTGTGCATAGATGTAATAATGCTCTTCGGGGTCTTGTTTTAACCAGCCACGTTCTTTCCACTTCTTGAAGTTTTCTACGGCTTTATCGTAGGCTTCTTGCGAGTGCTCGTCGGCAATGGGTGTAAAGTCTATTTCAGGCTTTATGATATGCAATAACGACTTCTCACCAGCTTCTGCCTTTGCTTCCTCTGAATTGAGCACGTCGTAGGGGCGTGAAGCTACCTCTTTGGCCAACTCTTTCGGTGGACGGATGCCCTTGAAGGGCTTAATCATTACCATGGTATCTCTGTGCTCCTACGTTTATTTGTTTACTTGGAAAGTGCGATCGCCGTTTTTCAAGAAACGTACAATCTGTTCAGCAGCAGCCAAGCCTGCGTTGATATTCGCTTCTGCGGTCTGTGCTCCCATTTTCTTTGCCGTAAAGAGCACGCGGTCGCCAAATTTCAGAAACTCGTCTTTCTTATCTGGTTCGATGTCGGAGATGTAACGAATGTCTTCACGTTCTGCCATCAGGCGCAACAGACCGTCTTCGTCAATAATCTCCTTGCGAGCCGTATTGACCAGAATACCGCCCTTAGGCATCTTCGAGAGCAGTTCGTAGTTCAACGACTTCTTAGTGTCTTCCTTAGCGGGTACGTGTGTAGATACGAAGTTGCAGGTGCTGTAAAGCTCTTCTACGCTTCCTACAAGCTTAACCCCGTCAGCTGCCATCTGTTTTTTGTTCGCATCTGAACGAGTGTAGCTATATACATCCATCCCGAAGCCTTTGCCAATTTCAGCCATGAGACGACCAATGTGCCCATAAGCTTGGATACCGAGTTTCTTGCCACGAAGTTCGGAGCCTGAAGTACCGTTCCAACGGTTGCGAATCATATAGAGCATGAGTCCGAAAGCAAGTTCAGCCACCGCGTTAGAGTTTTGCCCAGGGGTGTTCATAGCAACAATTCCACGCTTTGTGCAAGCCTCGAGGTCTATATTGTCATAACCAGCCCCTGCGCGTACTACGATTTTTAGCTGTTTTGCTGCATCGATTACCGCGGGTGTTACTTTATCACTACGTACGATGAGCGCGTCTACATCGGCTACGGCTGCCAGTAGTTCTGCTTCGCTGGTATATTTTTCAAGAAGTGCGAGTTCAAACCCTGCACCTTCTACAATCTTGCGGATGCCGTCAACTGCCACTTTTGCGAAAGGCTTGTCGGTGGCTACTAATACTTTTGCCATGATTTGTGTCCTCCTATTTGCGTTTTGTTTATTTCAAAAAATAGGTCAGGCAGAGCACCCCTCCGAGCGTCTACCTGACCCAACTTCATTTTTGCGTCCTATTCGCGGTTACGCATTCTTTTTTTCAAACTCTTGCATGCAAGCTACCAACGCTTTTGCGCTTTCCAATGGCAAAGCATTGTAGGTACTAGCGCGGAAGCCACCCACATCGCGGTGTCCCTTAACGCCCACCATGCCTTGGCTTTTTGCGAATTCGAGGAAGGCTTCTTCCTTGTCCTTGTACTGCTCGTTCATCACGAAGCAGATGTTCATCAGTGAGCGTGAATTCTTTTCAGCTGTCCCTACGAACATCTTGTTACGATCAATTTCGTCGTAAATGAGCTTAGCGCGCTCTTCGGCACGGCGTTGCATTTCTTTAACACCGCCTTCTGCCTTTACCCATTTCAAGGTTTCGCGCATGGTGTAGATGGCGAAGCAAGGAGGCGTGTTGTACATAGAGCCCTTTTCTACGTGCGTTTTATACTGCAACATAGCAGGTATCTGGCGCTGTACTTTGTTCAGGAACTCTTCCTTGATGATTACGAAAGTAACCCCAGCAGGACCAACGTTCTTTTGTGCACCACCATAGATGAGGGCATACTTGCTAACATCTACAGGGCGGCTCATGATATCTGAAGACATGTCGGCAATCAACGGGATGGGACTGCTGATGTCTTCGCGCAACTCTGTACCGTAGATGGTGTTGTTGGTGGTAATGTGCAGGTAGTCAGCATCCGTGGGGATCTGATAGCCCTTGGGTACGTAAGTGTAGTTCTTGTCGGCAGACGAAGCAATGGTAACTACTTCTCCGAATAGTTTTGCTTCCTTGCCTGCTTTCTTAGCCCATACGCCTGTTTCTACGTACGCAGCTTTCTTGTTTAAGAAATTGTAAGGCACCATGCAGAATTGCATACTAGCACCGCCGCCAAGGAAGAGTACCTTGTAGCCCGCGGGGATGTTTAGCAACTCGTGCCACAGTGCTTCTGTTTCGTCGATAATTGCTTGGAATTCTTTTGAGCGGTGCGAGATACTAATCAACGACAGACCAATACCATCTAGATCCAAAACCGCATTTGCTGTATTCTTTACAGCCACTTCGGGCAAGATACAAGGCCCAGCATTAAAATTGTGCTTCTTCATTACACTACTTATTAAGCATCGCGACACCCGATGCAATTGATTTTGTTCCAAAGATCGTTATTTTTTCTTATTCTACAAATTCGGAGGCATTGTAGAAAAGAAGTTGTGCGCTTTTGATAAAAAAGGACGAATGAAAAAGCCAGAAGGGATGCAGGTGGCACAAATCCTACCTTCCTTTAAAGTGAGGACTATGCTAAGTAGGGGAGTAGGGGGGGCTATTTAGGTCTTCTCTAAGAGCTTTTGTGCTAATGGCGTAGCGAAAACGAAGCGGTTCAATGCTTCGTCATGTGTAGTGAGGATGTCTGAGCCGCGTCCTTCCCATATCAGATATCCCTCACTCAGAAATACGACGTGATCTCCAATCCCCAGAACTGAGTTCATATCGTGTGTATTGACGATAGTCGTAATATTGAGATCGTGCGTAATAGAGTGAATCAGGTTATCTATCAGTAAGCCTGTTTGCGGATCGAGTCCTGAATTGGGTTCGTCGCAGAATAGGAATTTGGGCTCGTTGGCAATGGCACGCGCAATGGCTACGCGTTTGCGCATCCCACCACTGAGGTCGCCAGGGTATTGATTATAGACTCCGTCAAGGTTCACACGTTCCAAGCATTCGAGAGCGCGTTTCATGGCTTGGCGCTCAGACATGTTGGTATGCAGAAGGAGGGGGAACGTAACATTTTGCCCCACACTTAGAGAATCGAACAGGGCTCCCTCCTGAAAGAGCATACCCGTCTTTTGTTGGATATTTTGCCGCTCGCGTTTACTCATCTCTGAGACGCTTTTGCCCTCAAAGAGAATCTCGCCGAGATCGGGCTCAATAAGCCCCGCTAGGATTTTTAGGAGTACCGTTTTCCCCGAGCCGCTCTTACCAATTACTAGATTAGCCTTCCCCGGCTCAAAGGTCACGTTAATGCACCGTAAAACGGCTTTTTCTCCAAAGCCTTTCTCCAGATTCCGAGCCTCAATCATAACAGCAAGATTTGCGTGAGGATAAGATTAAGCACGATAATCTGTATACAGGTTACTACGACACCTTTTGTGCTAGCGCGCCCCACTTCAAAAGCGCCCCCCTCAACATAGTAGCCCCAAAAAGCAGGGATTGTAACGATGATGAAGGCGAAAACTACCATCTTGAACAGGCCGTAGTTGATGTAATATGGTTTGAAAAATATGCGTAGCCCTTCGGTATAATCTATTAGCGAGACCATCCCCGTAACTTCGCCCGTAATTGCTCCTCCGACCAAGCCTACAATCATACTCATAAGCGTGAGAACGGGGAAAAAAGTAAGCGCCGCTACTAACTTCGGAAGTACGAGGTACGCCGCTGAGTTTATGCCCATTACGTTGAGCGCATCTATTTGCTCGGTAATGCGCATAGAGCCTATTTCCGAGGCTATACTTCCTCCTACTTTGCCTGCAAGAAGCAGTGCCGTAAGCGTAGAACTAAATTCGAGTAAAAGGACGTCGCGAGTCCCCAAGCCTACAAGATACTTGGGTAAAATAGGGTAGTTGAGATTGATAGCGCCCTCCAGAGCAATAACAGCTCCTACGAAGAATGAACTAAGCAGTACGAGCGTCACAGAGCTCATTACGAGTTCCCAAATATCGCGCACCAATCGCTGACGGAACACTCGCCATCGCCCTGGGTAGTGAAACACCTCACGTAAAAAGAGCATATAGCGCCCAACACTATCTAGCGGGCGGAGAAATCGATTCATCCTACGCCCAATCGCCAGATTCGTGTTTAAGCTCTTTCATGAACGCCACCGCCGTGCTAGTTTGCCATTTCCGAACAATACTTTATGCGCACGAGACGGATTTCATCCTCGTCGAGGTGCAGATCTTTGAGCGCTTCGCAAGCCTCTTGTAAACTGAGCGAGGTGGCCTCCTCTTGGAAGTAGTCGTAAATATCGCGTTGGATATCGGGATCCACCTCCTCATCTACATAGTACCCAATGTTAAGTTTCAACCCTGAATTGATTACGAGATTCTCTATCTCGGTAAGCAGTTCATTGCGTTCGAGATGGAGCATTTCGGCAAGCTCATCCAAATCCATCTTACGGTCAATGGAGTGGATAAGCGTAACCTTTTGCTGCGAACGTGAGGGGGCTACCTTCATCACGAAATCGGAAGGACGCTCAATCTCGTTCTCCTCCACGTATTGCTTTATGAGATTTATGAAGGGGTGACCATACCGACGCGCTTTACTAGCACTCACCCCCGTAATATTCTGAAGCTCCTCGAGGGTAATGGGATAATGGATGGTCATCTCCTCCAACGATACGTCCTGAAATATTACAAACGGCTGTACCTTGTATTTCTTCGCCTCGTCGTGCGTCAGATTCTTTAGCATCTGGAAGAGAACGGTGTCAGTTCCCGCACTCTCGGTAGGAATAATGGCATCCTCGTCCTGATCTTCTTGGTTGTACTCGTGGTCACGCACTAATTGGATGGAATACGGATTCTCTAAAAAATCCTTTCCTTTCTCTGTGAGGTAGAGCAATCCGTATTGCTGGATATCCTTTTTAATGAACCCGTGTAGGATGGCCTGCCGTACAATACTTCCCAAGAAAAACTCGCTATCCTCCTTACGCGCACCAAATAATGATAGTTTGCCATGCTCATAGATCTCCGAGTCTTGTGTTTTGATTCCACGTAGTACATTGACTAAATAGCTGGCCCGGAAACCCTCGCCGATCTCTTGTAGGAGTTGTAGAAGTTGCAACAGATCTTCCTTTCCATCGAAGTGCTGTTGTTCAGTACAGCAGTTGTCGCAGTGCTCGCAATTGGGTTTGTTGTACTGCTCGCCAAAGTATTGGAGTAACATTTTACGCCGACAGTCGCCACCCTGTGCGTAGTAGGTCGTATCTAGTAAAAGCTGTTTCCCAATCTCCTGTTCGGGCAAAGATTTGCTCAGAAAAAAATGACTCAGACGTTGAATATCTTTTTCCGAATAGAAAGCAATGCATTGTCCCTCAAGTCCATCACGACCCGCACGCCCTGTTTCCTGATAGTAACCTTCCAGACTCTTCGGCATGTCATAGTGAATTACGTAGCGAACATCGGGCTTGTCAATCCCCATACCGAAGGCAATAGTAGCTACTATTACATCGCATTCCTCTTGTAGGAAGGCATCCTGATTGTACGAACGCGTCTTGGTATCTAGCCCTGCGTGGTAGGGGAGTGCGCGTATCCCATTGAGTTGCAACACACTAGCGAGTTGCTCTACGCGTTTTCGGCTGATACAATAGATGATGCCCGACTTCCCAGGGTTGTCTTTTATGTATTTGGTAATTTCCTTCGTGGCATCAAATTTTGGGCGAACGGCATAGAATAGGTTCGGACGATTGAACGATGAGCGGAAAACCACGGCATCGTTCATGCCCAAATTCTTCTGGATGTCGTCTTGCACTTTTGGGGTCGCGGTGGCGGTTAGTGCGATTACTGGCGCATGACCAATCTGTTCGATGAAGTGTCGTATTCGTCTATATTCCGGTCGGAAATCGTGCCCCCACTCCGAAATACAGTGTGCTTCGTCTATGGCATAAAAAGAGATGGTAGCCTGCTTTAGGAACTGGATGTTTTCCTCCTTCGTAAGTGTTTCGGGGGCAACATAAAGCAGTTTCGTAACGCCACTTAGCACATCGTCTTTTACTTGTGTAATTTGTTTTTTTAGTAGAGACGAGTTTAGGAAGTGTGTGATGTTGTCATTGGCACAAGAAGCGCGCAAACGATCTACCTGATTCTTCATCAAGGCAATAAGGGGCGATACAACGATCGCGGTACCAGGTAAGATGAGCGCGGGGAGCTGGTAACAAAGCGACTTTCCCCCCCCTGTCGGCATTAAAACAAATGTGTCGCGACCTTGAAGTAAATTGCGGATTATAGCCTCCTGATGTCCCTTAAACTTTTCAAATCCAAACCATTTATTAAGTTGTGAGACGAGTGGCACGTCTTCGCGATATTGCATACTCACTTGTTTGTTCTTCTGTTGCGTATCTTTTTGCCAAAGATAAGTTTTTCCCCGTAAAAAAAGAATGTACGTAGGTCGATATAGACTTATTAGTACAAATTACCCTCTCCCTTGATTGCGAGTTTGCAGATGCAATACATTGCGTCTCTACGTGTTCAAAACACCTTACAATCAATTATATAGACAAGTATCTATCTAGTTCCAATGCATTGCTAATTATTTTTAGCTGTGCAAACTACAAAATAGAGACAATCCGTTAGATCTTCAGGTTATTTCAATGTTGTTTAGCAATCGTCTTGAACCAAGCGTTCCAAAGCTTGATTCCCGAAGTGGTAATTACGAAAATCGTGCCGAAAGGCGTACTGTGTTCGTAATTGCTCTAGTTGCTGTGGTGCACTTTTCAAGGTTCGTGAGTCGTGTACAATGTCGTACGTACGTGCAAGATCGCCTATTGAATGACCCACGATGAAGGTTTTATCCTCTTTTTCCTCCAGTTGAGGCTCTGCTATCTGCCATCCAAAGAATTCCCCCACTGCCTTTACGATAGCTCGGCTTGCAGCCAACTTCCCTTCTATGCTGTATCCCGCTATGTGCGGTGTAGCCAATTTAGCCGCTTCCAACAGGGCTGGTGCTACATCGGGCTCGTCCTCGTAAACATCCAGATAATATCCAGTTATACGCCGATACTGCGCTGCTTCGTACAACTCGTAATCATCTACGATACCACCACGCGCGGCATGCAAGATGTAGGGCTTCTGCTTCAAGCTGTGAAAAAAGGCGGCATCTAGTAAATGATAAGTGGGATGTGCTCCGTCGTGTGTGAGAGGGGTGTGTATTGTGATAATGGAACACTCGCGTCCAATTCGTTCTAACGATGTATAGCGAAAGGGCGCTGCTGTTTCCAAAAATGGATCGCAACGGAACACTGGGATGTGAAATATCTCTAGGAGGCGTGCCAAACGTTCTCCTATTGCACCGCAGCCCACAATGCCAACAGGACGCTCTGTGAGGGCAAATGAGGCATGCTGGTTGATTTGCGCCAGTATGCTTACTACCCATTGCACTACAGCCCATGCGTTGCAACCAGGCGCATTGACAACGGTAATGCCGTGCTCTGCACAGTATGTACTATCAATGTGATCTGTACCAATAGTTGCCGTGCCAATGAAACGCACTGTACTTCCTTCCAGTAGCGCTGCGTTGCACTGAGTACGTGTACGCACTAGAAGCGCATCTGCTTTTCTGCAAACTTCCGTATCTATTGCTCGCCCCTCTCTATAGTCAACCTCCGCAAAAGGCTCTAGTAGCCCGCGAATGTACGGGATAGCACTGTCCACAACAACTCGCATTGCTTCTTTTTTACTGTTTGTGGCGCTGACTCTCAATGGCATATAGCAAGATTCCTGCAGCCACCGAGACGTTCAACGAACTAATCTGTCCATGTAAGGGGATACGAACTTTTTCATCGCAAAGCGCTAGAAGTTCTTCGGGGACTCCAGTACCCTCATCGCCTAGTATCAGTGCTATAGGTCCTGCGAGGTTGGCGCGTTGGTAATAGGTTTCTCCGTGTTCGGTCGCCGCAATGAGTCGTAGTCCAGACGCTTTCAAATACTCGCAAGTTTGTTTCAGACTCCTTGTCCGTGCCACAGGGAAATGGGCTAAAGCGCCAGCGCTCGTTTTTACAGCATCCGCGTTGATTTGTGCCCCTCCCGTACTAGGTACTACGAGCGCATGCGCTCCAGCACATTCGGCGGTACGTACTATTGCCCCTAGGTTACGCACGTCTGTAATACCTCCCGCAACAACCACTAATGGTTCTTCGCCGCTTTCGTAGATTTTGGGCAAAATCCATTCGATGTTCTGGTACTCAATCACCGCAACAAAAGCAATAGCTCCCTGGTGGTTGCGGCTACCAAGACGTATGAACCATTCGGCAGGGACGTACTGTACGGGGATTCCGCGCTCTTTCGCTCTGCGCGTGATGTTAGGTAGTTGTTCAGCGGAAAGCCCTTTACGAAGCACGATACGCTCTAGTTCTTGCCCAGCATCTAGAGCTTCCATAATTGAGTGAAGCCCATAAATAATCTCCGCAGAGATTTTTTTCTGATGATAAAAACGTTGCGGCGGAGTGCCGTTATGGTTATTCTGGTAGTCCCTCATTCTCGATAATCTCTAGTTCGTAGCTCTCTTCTTCCCACTGCTTCAATAGGGCGGCGTTCGCAGCTTGTATCTTCTCGTATTCTTGTACTAGCGTTTTAGTATCTGAGTTTTCGTTCAGTTGCGCCATTTGCTCTTCCAAGGCTTTGAGTTGCGCCTCGTATACGGCGCTTTGTTCTTCTAGGCGTGCGATGGATTTGCGGCGTTTATTTAGTTCGTTCTCGTATTGTTTCTTTTGTTTCCACTTCTCACCCGCGCTCTTTTCCGTCCCGCCTTTTGCTTTCTTGTCGTTTTCTTTCTTGGCACGCGCCTGATTCAGTTCCTCAAGCCCCTGCATACGTCGGTGTTCGAGAAACACATTGATGCCCCCAAGGTGTTCGTGTACACGTCCGTGTGAGAATTCATAGACCTTATCCACGAGCCCGTCGAGAAAATCGCGGTCGTGCGATACCAGAATCAGCGTCCCGTTATATTTTAGCAAGGCTTGTTTCAGTACATCCTTGGCTTGCATATCCAGATGGTTCGTGGGCTCATCCAAGATCAGGAGGTTGTACGGACGAAGCATCAGTTTTGCCATAGCTAACCGATTGCGTTCGCCTCCCGAGAGCACTTGCACCTTCTTATCGACGTCTTCGCCACGAAAAAGAAAAGCGGCAAGGATGTCGCGAATCTTAGTGCGAATATCGCCCGTAGCTACCTCATCGATGGTATCATAAACAGTACGTTCGGGATTCAATACCGCCTTTTGGTTCTGTGCAAAATACCCCAACAGTACATTGTGCCCCAGTTTTAATTCGCCCGACTCGTAGGGTAATTCACCCTTGATGCAACGCACCAGTGTTGTTTTACCCTCTCCGTTGCGCCCTACAAAAGCTACTTTTTCGCCACGCCGAATTGTGATATTCGCATTGCGGAATACTACGTGATCGCCAAACTGTTTTGACACATCGTGTGCCGAGACTACCACATCGCCTGAACGCGGCGCATCGGGGAAACGGACGTGAATCTGCGTATTATCCTCTTCTTCAACCTCAATGCGTTCCAACTTCTCTAACTGCTTTATGCGTGCTTGCACTTGGTTAGATTTGGTCGGTTTGTAACGAAAGCGCTCAATGAAATCCTCTGTTTTTTCTATCAGCTCCTGCTGGTTTTCGTAGGCAGCCAGCTGTTGCTCGCGCTGTTCGGCACGCAATGCTTTGAATTTCGTATAGGGTACATTGAACGAATAGGCTCGTTTGAGTGATATTTCTATGGTTTTATTCGTCACGGTGTCTAAAAAACGTCTATCGTGCGAAATGAGAACCAAAGCACCGCGATACTCTTTTAGGTAGTCTTCCAACCATTGGATAGACTCAATATCTAGGTGGTTTGTCGGCTCATCAAGGAGTAGGAGATCGGCGCCTGCCAAGAGTATTTTGGCAAGTTCTACACGCATACGCCAACCGCCACTTAGCGTTGAGGTAGGCTGTGAAAATTGCTCACGTTCAAACCCTAAGCCGAGCAGCGTTTGTTCAGCCTGTGCCTCTTGTTGTGCACCGCCCATCAGGTGATGCCGCTCAGTGAGTTCCGCCAAACGCACTGCCATTTCTGTGGCTTCGTCGGCATCCTGGAATTGTCCCCCTTGCAACAATGCTTCTAGGTGCTCTATTTTTGCTTCCAGCGCTTTCAATTCGCCAAATGCAGAAAGCGTTTCTTCCAGTATGCTTCGAGTATCTGTATAGGCAATGTGCTGCGCCAAATGCCCAATAGCCAGATCGGCTGCACGTGCCACATTGCCTTCGCTGGGTTCTAGTTCGCCGCAAATCACTCGGAATAGGGTACTCTTCCCTGTTCCATTGCGCCCTACAAGCCCTATACGATCGCGTGCTCCTATCAACAACGATATGTCGGAGAATAGTTCCTCGCCCTGAAAGCGTACTCCTACATGATCCAAAGAAATCATCCTCGCCCCCTTATTCCTATTTGCAAAGATAGGCGATTTGTGCCTCGTACCCCTATAGGTTTTTTGTGGCGATCTATAGGTTGCTTGCGCGCAGACGAGCGTTAGAATATATGCGGTAAACTACGCCAACAAATGAGGGGTGGCGATTAAAGGGGCTAACACCGAGAAAATCAATCTGCCGAGTAGCTGGGCAAGTTGATATTAGCTTTAGCTGCTTGTGCTAATTGTATGCTTCGTGGGAGTCTGTAGTTTTTCCCCTCCTTGTAGAAATTCCCGCCAGTCTGCATGAAATAGAAACCAACACCTGCCTCTTGGCACTGACGCCGCAGGTCTAGTATCCATTCGTAGCGGCAAGGACGTGCTCCGCGTCCAGTTTCTCCACCTACAGTAATTTTTTCTATACCACTCAATGTGCCATGAAAATTGATAGGCGTAAGCATAGGTTCTACAATTATTTCTCTATGCACAAGTGGAGTAGCGTTAAAGAGCATCAGGCGTTCGTCTGCGCGCTGCTGATTTTCCATTGTACAACCTACAAATATGCGCGCTTTTATCTTTTCCCAGTAGGGTGGTAAACAGAAGCGAATTCGTTCGGGGCGTTTGGTTATCATGTAAAATGTCAGATCCTCGCGCATCTGCATCATCTGCCAAGCCTCATTGCGCCAAACATCCATCTCTTCGATGAAGAAGTCGGAGGAAAAACAGGTCATGAGCATGCTCCCTGATGGAATCTTCCAATCCCCCTTACGGTTTCGCTCCAGTGGCGAATAAAAAGATGCAGTCTTGCGTACAACGTTGGTATCTATGCCGTTTTCTTCATCTCTGGCGAATACGAAACAGTGAGCGCATCCTTCGCTTTTTCGGTGACACCCATGGATGAGATTCCAAAAAATCATTTTCTCTTTTGTACTATTGCAAAAGAATCGGCGATGAGACGCTTAATAAGCTTCGTCTCTGCCCGTGTAGCATCTAGTCCGAGCCAATATTTTCGATTTCCGTTATAGGGAGGTGTTAAGCAATAATCATATTGCTCTAGGAGCGAAGCAAGCTCTTCTGCATGGTATTTTATCGTAACGCGGCGCAGATTGTTGATATCAAAATAACAGAAAATATGTCCATTGATGTAGAAAGCAAGCACATCGCGTGCTGCTTTGAACTGCTGAAAAGGGAATTTTTCTTCCACTTTGGTAGAGAGTGACAGACAGTACGCACGAAGTTCTTCCAGTTCCATTTCTCACAGCGTCAGATTCCAAATAAAACCACGAGCTGTGCGTTCGGAAACATTGTGAAAGTGATTACCTTCGTTCCATTCTAAAATGGTGCGTTCGTCGCCGAGTTGTGAGAGCAATATTTTGTGATACGCGCGCAGATTCTCGCCTACTTGGGCTATAGATTTATTCTTTGCAAACTCTTCCTTGTTGCCAAGGCTCATATATACCTGCTGCGCTAGCGTACGATGCTTTTGTACATATTCTAACCATCCCTCGATCCAGACCGACGGCGAGGCGGCCGCAATGCCCATAAAAGCATTTGTTTGCATAGAAGCCCACAAAGCAAATAATCCCCCCAGCGAGTATCCGCCTAAAATGCAGGGTAGCACCCCAAAGCGCGATTGTAGTGTAATGAGTAGCTCTTGCTCAATGTATGTGAGTGTGTCGTGAGCATGTTCACCAACGCCTTCTCTTTTCGATACTGCACGATCTGCCCAAGGCATCAATTCCTTTTCCCAATCCGATACTTCGAAGGCTACGATTAGTAATGCCTTGTTGTTCTCTGTTAGCAAAACGACTTCTTCTTCCCATCGCGAGTATTCTCGTTCCACTATGGGTTGAATAAGGAGAGTTTTAGGATGTTCTCCGCAATAAATTCGGCATACCTTCCCGCCTATTTTTTGTATATCGTATTGCATAGCTTCGTAATCGAGCGCCAAGATGATAACTCAAAGCTACTCTATTTCGTGGTAAATAGCGGGAGGATATCGTACTACGTTACGTCTGTCCGCACGGGAAAGAATTTAGCCCGTGCATTAACACTTTCTTCGAGTACGCTATATACTATGTATATCCTTCTATCGGAGACGCCCAAATTCATATTTTTTTTGAACAGGAGTGAGGCTTACTCGATGCAAATTCTGTGCAGCGCGTTACAAATAACGGCGTGCTTAGCACGCCGTTATCTCCCTAATATCTTCTACTGAAATCTGTTCAATTTTGCCTATACCGTGAATTGTTTCATTAACTCGCGGAGTGCATGTGCCTGCGAATCCAGCTGTTCGGCACTCGTGGTCATCTCCTCGCTCGTAGAGGCATTTTGTTGTACTACGTCGTTGAGCTGGAGAATAGCGGAGTTAATTTGTTCCACGCCCGAGCGTTGTTCTTGGCTGGCAAGCGATATTTCTTGTACTAACTGCGCAGTTCTGGAAACGTCTGGAATTACCGCAATGAGCTCATCTTTCGCCTCGTCGGTCACCCGTACTGCTACCTGGGAGAGGCTCTGTATTTCGTCTGCCGCTACTTTACTCCGCTCAGCCAGTTTTCTTACCTCAGAGGCAACTACCGAGAAGCCGCGTCCATGCTCGCCTGCTCGCGCTGCTTCTACTGCAGCATTGAGGGCAAGGATATTGGTCTGTACCGCAATTTCGCTAATTACATTGATTTTGCTTACAATATCGCGCACTGCTTCAGACACCTTTTGTGCTCCCGCTCCCACATTATTGATGCGCTGTTCCATGTTCTTGGCAATAGATTCTGTCTCCATGGCACTGTGCGTATTGGCATCAATTCCAGCGGCCATCTCTCCCATGGCGCTACTGATCTCTTCGGCACTGGCGGCCTGCGAATTTGCCCCCTCGGCGAGTTGTTGCGATACGTTGGAAAGAGCACCAGATGCCGAGGCTACATTTTCCATCCCGCTTACAACAGCGCCGACGGTTTGACGAATCATCCCCGTCATCTGTTTCAGGGAGCGAGCAAGAGCCGCAAATTCATCTTTACCGTTGATTGAGCGTTGATCAGCACGTAGACGGAAATCGCCCGTTGCACATGTATTTACTTCCTCAACCGCACCCTTTATAATTAGCGCCAAGTATCGTGCTAAAAGCACAGAGACTGTCACAGCAGCCGCAATGAGAGTCAAAAGAATTAGAATAGTCCAGAACAACATCTTGCTTTCTAATTGCGCTCTGTACTGATAACTCCCCTCTGAAATAGAAAGGACGTTGTTCGCCACTTTTTCGCTCAGATCGACAAGTACTTGCCACGAGGCAACAGCTTCTTCTGCTATGGGCAACAATGTTTTTAACAGCGTGCGGTAGTTCTCCACTTTTTCATAAATCCATGCAGGCAGACCAGCAGGTAGCGGACGCTCCGCGATAGCAGCAGCCTCGCGTAGATAGGAGACCTGCATTAGGTCAAAGTAGCGCTGGAAGTTGCGAACCGATTTTACTGTGATGTAAGATACCGCGGCATACTGCCCCGAAGCGCCCACCTCGTCTACAAATTCCTCCAGTTTTTTCCCAATCTCTTCGTTATGGCTCTGAAGTTCTTCGCGTATCTTCCGATAGGTGTGAATGTGGCTTGAGTATTCGGCAAAGTCTTTTCCCAGTGTAACAGTGCGTTCGTGAAGCTCATCAAGCCCCATGCTCTGCAAAGACTTCTTGGCACTCTCTACGGCAGTAGCTACGCTATCTAGACAATTTTGCGCAAGCGTGAAATTCGATTCCGATAGCGATGCGTTAAAAACGCGCATAGCCATGCGTGCGTTAACAAAATTGGTCTCAGCATAGCGCACATCAGATTCAATGCCCGCTGCCAGCATAGAACGGTTGGAAAGAGTTGTTACAACAAAGGCGCCGATCCCTCCAAAAACAAGTACAATACCAAATGCAAGATTAAGCTTTGCGCGTATACGCAGGTTGGAAAACGTTAACATTAGCGAATGTTATTTTTAGTTCTGCTCTACCAGAAACGAACAAAGTGGAACTCTGGTTGCATTTTGTTGGCTATGGAATTTGCAAGGATATTCGTATCGACACAGCGCGTCGCTATGTCAGCAAAAATCACGTGTGGAAGAGCTATCGATGTATTGAGAGGAGTACGAGATAATGAGCCCCAAGGCAAGTCTAGGAAAGACTATATCTTTCCTCCTCCAAAATGCTATTAGTGCAGTTTGCGTACCATGGCACTGCGCTCTTTTCGTCTTGTTACGCGCAATGAGTTCGCTGTGGCACGTACATTGTGTAATTTTGTAGTACAAAGAAAAAAAAGTATTTTTGGACTCGGGAAGGCTGAGGTTTGTGCTTTCTCTAAACGGCGAGGAGAAACAAAAGTAAACTGCGAAGATGGAAGTTAAGAAGGCAAAAAAGAGCAATTTGCAATACTACAAGACGATATTCTTCTTGGGCGGGTTGAATATTGCGCTTCTAGTCTGTTTAGTGCTAATTAACTGGCAGAGCAAGTACGAATATAACACAGAGATTACCAATCAGCCAGTTCTAATAGTAGAGCAAGAAGAAATCCCGATGACACAACAGGAGGAGCAGAAGCCCGAAATGGCGCCACCAGAAGCTCCAAAGATTATCTCGCGGATTAATCTTGTAGATCGTCAGGTGAACCTTGACGCAGATTTTGACCCCTTCAATACCGAGTTGAACGAAGGAGCTTCGGTAGATGTCTATGAATATACTGAGCCTGCCGCAGAAGCGGAAGTAGAAGAAGAAGAAGTCTTCTATTTTGTAGAAGAGATGCCGAGTTTCCGTGGAGGTGGCTTGGATGCTTTCCGTCAGTACATTAAAGAGAACACCCGTTATCCCGAAGCTGCTGCTGAGGTTGGTATTCAGGGCAAGGTACAGGTGGCTTTTGTGGTAGAACCCGATGGTTCGGTGGGGCGCGTGCGTGTTGTTCGTAGTGTAGACCCTATTCTAGACAAAGAGGCTGTGCGTGTGGTTAAATCTAGTCCTAAATGGACGCCTGGTAAACAACGCGGTAAGCCTGCTCGTGTAGGTTATACGATACCTGTTGTATTCTTCCTACAGAGTTAGTAAGATCTCTTTTTACCATATTTTTATGATAGAACGTTCCGCTCTCCTGTAGAGTGGGACGTTTTTTTAACCCTTAAGTTCCCTTATGATAGAGATACAGAACAAGCCTCGCGAAAAATGCGTCGTGGTAGCTTTACGGCTCGGCGAACAGCCCATAGCGCAGGTGAATGACTACCTTGACGAACTCTGTTTCCTTGTTGAAACCGCTGGTGGCGTCGTGGAAAAACGTTTCGTGCAGCATGCTAACGAGATTAACCCTAAGAGCTACATAGGGCGCGGTAAAGCAGCCGAAATAGCAGATTATATTGCCACCAATGAGATTGATTTGGTGGTTTTTGACGATGAGTTAAAAGCCACCCAGCAGCGCAACCTCGAGGCAGAATTCAAGGTGCGCGTAATGGATAGAACGGGGCTCATACTCGATATTTTCGCAGCTCACGCCAGGACGGCTCATTCGCGTTTGCAAGTAGAATTGGCACAGTACGAATACCTCCTGCCGCGTTTAGCAGGTATGTGGACTCACCTTGAGCGACAGCGTGGCGGTATTGGTATGCGTGGCCCAGGTGAACGGGAAATAGAGACCGACCGCCGTGTGATTCATAGCCGTATAGCCAAGCTCAAACACGAATTGGCTGAGGTCGATGCACAGTTCCGTGTGCAGCGCAAGAATCGTAACAACATAATGCGTGTTTCATTGGTGGGATATACCAATGTGGGGAAATCTACCATCATGAATTACCTCTCGGGGAGCGAACTTTTGGCCGAGAACAAACTTTTTGCAACGCTCGATACAACAGTGCGACGGATAGCTGCGGCGGGGGTACGCTTCTTGCTATCCGACACGGTAGGTTTTATACGCAAGCTACCTACGCAACTCGTTGAGTCGTTCAAATCTACCCTCGATGAGGTACGAGAAGCCGACCTCCTTCTTCATGTCGTAGATGTATCGCATCCCGCGTTCCTCGAACAGATGTCGTCCGTGCAAAATATTCTCGTAGAAATCGGAGCTGGCGATAAAGAGCAAATCGTAATCTTCAATAAGATAGACCTGTACCGTAACCCAGAGCGCGATCCGTATGACCTAAGCGATGAGGCTGATGCGCTTCGTACCCTCGCCGAATTGCAACAGATGTGGTTTGCAAAAGAGGATAGGCGTTGTATTTTTGTTTCGGCGGCACAAGGTACTAACATGACGGCGCTGCGCGAAATGCTTTTTCAACGCTGTGCGTCAAACGGATTTGAGAATTAGCGCCTACAAACAATACAATTCAAACCGTTCATTGTTCTGCCTGAAACAGACAGTGAACCCTTATGCTCTTAAATACTTTTGTACTGAACGAACCTGCCTGATTTAACACGCTAGGCAGTATTTTCGTAAACTCAACAGGACGCCGAATTGCCCATGAAACTCTTTGCCGAGGTTGTACTCCCGCTCCGTATCAATCAGCTGTATACGTACGAAGTGCCTGCGACGCTTCAAGCGCATGCGCTGGTTGGGGCGAGAGTAATAGTTCCTGTGCAAAAGCAAAAATACATGGGGCTTATTCTGCGTACACATAGCGATCCGCCCTCCTTGGCAAGAGTACAACCCGTGATAGAGATTTTGGACAGTGTACCACTTCTCTTCCCCCAGCAATTGGAGCTATGGCACTGGCTAGAAACCTACTATGTAGCCACCCCGAACGATGTACTCCACACGATGCTCCCGGCGGGCTTGCGTCTCGAACGGAAGTCAATTGTTCAGCTCGTAGAGCCTTACGCCGAGATGCCTCAGATGCTAACTGAGCCGCAGCAACGCATGTTAGCCTTTATTCAGGAGAAGAAATACCCTTCGATAGACCAATTGGAGAACCAAGATTGGGGACGCAGTACCACCCGTTTGCTGAAAGAACTTTTGGAACTGGGCTTAGTGGAGGTACAAGATAGGCTCACGGAACGTACGCACCCGAGACGGGTGCGCTATGTGCATTTTTCACCGAACCTAACGAGCCGAGAAGCCATTACACAACTCCTAGAGACGTTGCAACGAAAGCAAGCCCAGATGCGCGTAATCTTGGCGATGCTGAATTTGCTACAAACACGTAAGCTGCCATTGAACGAATGGCTTACCGCGAAGGAGGTGCAGACAAAAGCGAATGTACCGCTTGCCGTGCTGGATGCGCTTGAAAAAGCACATTGTCTGGAGGTGGAGGAGCGCGAAGAGTCTCGCATCCCACTCGCTACGTTTGAGCAAGAGATCGATTTTGTTTTTTCGCCCCTCCAACAAGCAGCCTATTCGGCGCTCTGTCGTAGCATGGAGAGGCATGAAGTGACCCTTTTGCACGGTGTAACGGGGAGCGGGAAAACGGAGATCTATATCCGCCTTATTAAAGAGACATTGGCTCGCGGTCAGCAGGTGCTCTATTTGTTGCCAGAGATAACGCTTACGGAGTACATGATTGCGCGCATACAAGCCCATTTTGGTGCAGAAGTGTCGGTCTATCATAGTCGTCTTTCAGAGGCATTGCGAACAGAGCTTTATAGGCTATTACACGACGAACCACAACGAATAAAATTAGTGCTCGGTGTTCGCTCGAGTCTCTTCTTACCATTTTCCAATTTGGGACTTGTTATTGTGGACGAGGAACACGAAAGTTCGTACAAGCAGCAGAACCCGTCGCCACGTTATCAGGCGCGAGATCTGGCTATTATGCTCGCACACATCCACAAAGCGAAAGTAGTACTAGGGTCGGCTACGCCTTCTGTAGAAAGCTATACGAATGCATTGCGTGGGAAATATGGTTTAGTGGAACTCAATACGCGTTACGGAGACGCGCAGCCCCCCCAGTTTGAGTTGGTAGATATGCGCTTAGCGTACCATCGAAAGGAGTACGTAGGGCATTTCTCCGATCGTCTCTTAGAGGCAATAGAAACTACGGTAGCACAAAAGAATCAGGTGATCCTTTTTCAAAATCGTCGTGGTTATGCTCCTCATATCGAATGCATAAAGTGTGGTTGGGTGGCTGTGTGTCCGAATTGCGATGTGAGTCTGACGTATCATCGGGCAACACAGCAACTACGTTGCCACTACTGCGGTTATACAGAACCGATGCAAACAGTTTGTCCTGCCTGTAAGTCGGCAGAACCGCGTTTGATAGGGCTTGGTACGCAGCGCGTAGAAGAGGAACTGGCACAAGCGCTCCCACAGTTGCGTATTGCACGTCTAGATGTAGATACGACCTCGCGCAAAGAGGCGTCTAACACGATTCTGGACAATTTTGCCCATGGTGAAATAGATGTACTCGTAGGCACGCAGATGGTGGCAAAGGGGTTAGATTTCAATTCGGTACATCTGGTCGGAATTCTAGATGCTGATTCAATGCTCCGTCTTCCAGATTTCCGAGCCAATGAGCGTGCTTTCCAGCTTATTGCACAGGTAGGAGGACGAGCGGGTCGACGCGCTACACAGGGGCGTGTACTTATTCAGACGCGTATGCCCGATTTGGAATTGTTCCGTTGGGTACAGTCCAACGACTACAAAGCTTTCTACGAAAAAGAAATTGCAGAACGGAGCGTTACACACTATCCCCCCTACATCCGTTTAGTGATGCTTACCCTTTCGCATGCTAGCGAAAAGGTGGTGACCGATGCTGCCAATATATTTCAACAACGTTTGTGTGAACAAATGCATTGTGAAATTTTTGGTCCTATGATACCGCTCATTGCATTCATGGAGCGCCGTTTCTTGCAACAGATCCTTCTCAAGATTCGTCCGCAAGAGCTTCAGTATAACAAAAGTGTTTTGTTTGAGCTAGTGGCACAATTCCGAATTCAGTACCCTGCTGTATTTGTTTCCGTAGACGTAGATCCGTACTAGAAACCTCCTCTCAAGAGCCCACCAGCGTTTCTACACTTTCCGACAAGCGTATCATTTCTGCCTCCATCGAGCGTGCCAATTCGTCAAAACGCTCGGAGACAGAGGTTTCATCCTCCGAATTTTGTTTCAAGGTTTGTACGGCACCTTGCATGCTATCTGCCATGCGTTCTTGCTCTTGGCTCATCGCAAGTGTGTGCTCCGTACGTTGCGCCACATTGCTTACTGTAGATTCGAGAGTTACAAAATATTCTCCCACAACCTTGATGTCGTGCACAGCTTCGGTGGTTTGCGTTTCTACCGCCAATGCCACCTCGCGGCTCTTCTCTGCCAAATTCTTAACCTCATTGGCCACCACGGCAAAACCGCGTCCCGCCTCGCCCGCGCGGGCAGCCTCAATGGCAGCATTCAATGCCAGAATATTGGTCTGACGTGCCAGATCGTTTACCTGTAGGATATCGCGCGAAACCTCCTCTATGCTTACCCCCAGTCGCTCTATAAGTTCTTTCCCCTTCAGAGCGCCTTCGGCTGCGGTACTCGCCTCTTTCGCCATTTCGGAGGCATCGGTTACGGTGTTGTGGATCGTCTCTTGGAACTCTAGGGCGTTTTCGTTGAGTTCATGGCTTGCCGCGGCTTGTGTCGAGACGCTTTCGCGAATGCGTGTGGTACCTTCGGTTAAAAGAGTACCACTAGCTCGTAGCGTTTGCACAGTCTCGTGCATTCGCTTTACGGTATTATGTATGCGCTTCTGTAGGTCGCGTAGGTGCGAAAAGGCACGCGCTAAATCGCCTATCTCATCAGGTCGCTTTGCAATAAAGGCAGGCAGCGTCACATCATTGTCTCCTTCTACAAAACGCACTACAAAATTGCGCATACTGGCCATCATACGTGTAAGACGTGTAAAGACTATGATGACGGTGATTATGACCACCAAGAAGAAGAGTACCCCAAATATCCACGATTGCCATTGTACACGTGCGAGAGGAGCGACAAGTTCATCCAAGGGCATTACGGCAATTGTAGTATATGAATAACCCTCAATAGGCATCCATGCTAGTTCGACAGGCCTGTCGTTCCAGAGACAATTAGTGGCATAGCCAGTACTCTGTAAAGTAAGACTGTGCGCAGTAGAACCCAGTATGCTGGCTATTTTACTATTGAGGTAGGTGTGCGAAGTGGCGAAAGTGACTTCCCCCGTAGAATCCACAATAAAAAGTTCGGTACTTGGCGAGATCTTACCTTGTGCCAGCACGTTTTCCATACCCATGGGTTCTATGGAGAAACAGACCATGCCAAGCGGATTGCTCAACGAACCAATGGTAATGTTGATAAAGAATAGGGAGCGCTGAATCGATTCGTCGTAATTGTAATTGAAACGAATGCGTTGCCCTAGTTTTAGGTGTTCAAAGTAGAACTGATGGTTGCCCGCGGGGTTGTCTTTTTCAATGACGTGATCGACTTTCAGGTTCTCGTCCATATACTCCAAGGTGCTGTTACTAATAAAACTCACCATGGGGCATCCCAAATTTTTGATAGAATTCAGACGCTGTATAACCAGAGTACGAAGCATCGTGTCGCGCATGCCACTCTCCAAGAAGCGTGGGAATACGGGGTCTTCACTTAGGATCTTGCTTATCTCGCCTGCACTTCTTAGCACTGTTGTTAAGCCGCCGCTAGCCACTTTTAGATAAGTCTC
This sequence comes from Bacteroidia bacterium, assembly GCA_905373475.1. GTDB lineage: Bacteria > Bacteroidota > Bacteroidia > Bacteroidales > CAJPTX01 > Bacteroides_D. The sequence continues at coordinate 43,455 of CAJPTC010000009.1, forward strand.
GCTCTTAATGCCCCGAATGTCGTCGAGCCAGCGAGAACGTGCCGAATTATAAATTGTGAGCGACGATGCTACTGAAAGCACCAACATCCAGATGCCGAAAATAAGCAGCATCTTCAGCAATAGACCTCCCCGTTTCATTCTGATTGATAAATCAACTACCTCCCCTATAAACGCAAAGTACGATTAATATGTTTAGGAAATATTGAATTTAGGTGTTTGGATATGGCAAACGCCCTATTCTTGTTGAGTAAAAAAGCTCACCGTGTCTGTATTTGTCTCTACAAATAACTCCGTAGTTTTTGCCTACTTCGTATTGTGATCTGTTGCCGATCGAGTGATATAGCTCCATCGGTTATCATTTCGCCTAGCGTGCGAGATAGCGAAGGACGCTGTACACCAAAGTATTCGGCGAGTTGGCTTTGTGTGCGATGTAGATGAAAAGAGGTTTGTTCTTCAGATGTATTTTCTAGAAAGTAAATGGCGAGTTTCATGCGTAAGCTCCGAATGGAGAGCATTTGTACTTTTCTGGAAAGAAATACGATCATGTTAGAATTGATACGCAGGAAGTTCTGGAGCAATTTTTCGTTCTGCATCATTTCTTGTTGTAAGGTCGTCTTTGGGATAAGAAACAGTACCGTGTGTTCCATTGCTACGACGTCTACAGGGAAGATGCTATGGTTTGCAAAGATAAAAGCTGGGGCAAGTGGCGAGACGGGTTGTATTGTATCTATTTCGAGAATGTTATCGTCTTGTGTGAGCATGGCAGTGCGAACGAGCCCTGCAACGAGTAGGTAAAGGAAGTTGATAGGTGTTCCTTGCCTAACAATGTATTCGCCTTTTTCATACTCCTTGGTAGCAGATACACAACGGTTCGTAAGCTCTTCGATTTCCGTTGGCGACATGTTCGCAAAGAGCGGACAGGGGGTTAAGTCGTATTCCGACATCTCAGTCAATGTTCCTTAGTAATAGCAGTCTATGTAAGGAACACTTGAATGCGGCTTATTGTTACAGAGTATAAATAACATTTTTTGTAGTTGTTGTAACCATGGTTACTGTTTTCGCTGTTCGGGCAGAATACTTTTGTGCTACCTAAGAAGAAGGAATGTACTAATACCAACCGAAGATGGAAAACATGTTTTGTTACCAGTGCCAAGAGACAGCCAAAAATCAGGGCTGCACAGTGAAAGGTGTTTGTGGGAAAACGGCAGATGTAGCCAACTTGCAAGATTTGCTGTTATATCTCTGTAAAGGGATTTCGTTCTATACGGTACGTCTACGTGAGAATGGGATAGTTTTACCGAAGGTAAACCGTTTTATTACGAATGCGTTATTTATGACCATTACGAATGCAAACTTTGATGCACAACGTTTTATTGATGCGATACGGGAAGCGCAAGTTTTGCGTGAAATGGCAAAACAGCGTTTGCTTCAAGAGGGTGGTTCGTTGGAAGGAATAGAACACGATGCGGCATTATGGACAGGCAATACTGCTGAAGAGATGCGCGCTAAAGCTCCTCATGTAGGCGTATTAACCACTGAAGATGTTGATGCGCGCTCGTTGCGAGAACTTTCGATCTATGGTTTGAAGGGGATGGCGGCTTATCTGGAGCATGCTTTCAACCTAGGTTTTGAAGATGACAAGATCTACGCGTTTATGCAGCGCTGCCTTGTTGCAACCACAGACGACGCCTTGAACGCAGACCAGCTAACGGCACTAGTGCTCGAGACGGGGCAGTTCGGGGTAGAAGCCATGGCATTGCTAGATAAGGCGAATACGACCGCTTACGGGCATCCTGAAATAACGCACGTAAATCTGGGTGTGCGTAAGAATCCAGGTATTCTGATTAGTGGGCACGATCTGAAGGACATGGAGGAACTGCTGAAGCAGACAGAAGGTACGGGCGTAGATGTATATACGCACAGCGAGATGCTGCCTGCCAACTATTACCCAGCCTTCAAGAAGTACAAACATTTTGTCGGGAACTATGGCAGTTCGTGGTGGCATCAGGTAGAAGACTTTGAGAACTTCAACGGCGTTGTGCTCTTCACGACGAACTGTATTGTACCGCCGCGCAAGAGTTACATGGATAGAGTATACACCACTGGGGCATCGGGGTACGAGGGTTTTAAGCACATCCCAGACCGTGAGGATGGTAAGCCCAAAGATTTCTCCGCGCTGATAGAACATGCTAAGCGTTGTGCGCCTCCAAAAGAGATGGAAACTGGCGAGATTGTCGGCGGATTTGCGCACAATCAGGTAATTGCATTAGCCGATAAGGTAGTCGATGCTGTTAAATCTGGTGCAATACGCCACTTCTTTGTAATGAGTGGATGCGATGGTCGTATGGGGGCACGCAATTACTACACCGAGTTTGCGGAGAAGTTACCTAAAGACACGGTAATTCTTACCTCGGGGTGTGCTAAGTATCGTTACAATAAGTTGAAACTGGGCGATATCAATGGCATTCCGCGCGTGTTAGATGCGGGGCAGTGCAACGATAGCTATTCGCTGGTACTCATTGCAATGGCGCTGAAAGATGCTTTTGGGCTTGAAAGCATCAATCAACTACCCCTGAGTTACAATATTGCATGGTACGAACAAAAGGCGGTAATTGTGCTACTGGCGTTGCTATACCTCGGAGTCAAGAATATTCATGTAGGACCTACGCTGCCAGCTTTTCTGTCGCCCAATGTTGCCAAAGTACTGGTGAACAATTTCGGTATTGCTACCATTACTACTGTAGACGAAGATATGAAACTCTTTTTGGCTTGAAAATTCTAAAGATAGAATACCATGGATACGTACGAAAAGGCTACCGTGATAGCGCTAGAAGCTTCGGTAGATTACACCCCTGGCGGAGTTGTTAGCAAGCAAGTAACAAAGAACGAGGTGGGCAATATCACTCTCTTCTCATTCGATAAGGGACAGGGACTAACAGAACATACCGCCAATTTTGATGCTTTTGTGCAGATTTTGGACGGCGAGGCCGAGATTCGCATAGATGGGCAGCCATACAATTTGAAACGAGGTGATTGTATCATAATGCCTGCGGGGCATCCGCACGCTTTGTATGCCACAGAGCGTTTCAAAATGCTCCTGACAATGATTCGTGGCAAGTAGTACGAATTCGCGGATACAACCAAAGTGGGTGCGCAAAATTATGTTTTGACGCACCCACTCTTTTTATTGCCTGAGTGCGGAATTTAATTCTTCGAATGTGCGCATTTTGCAAAACTTACTATCTTTAACCTCGAGGAGGTTTGAAACATGAAAAACAGGAAACGAATTGCGACGCTACTGGCGCTTTTGCTCGGGGGTTCTATAGCAATAATTGTGAACTGCGATTGGAGTACCGCGTCTGAGGCAGATACCGTAAAGAAGGTGACCATTATAACCAAAAGCGGTTGTAAACCTTCTAAGCGCACGTGCTACACCGAACAAATTGGCGACAGTATCGTGACCCACAAAGGGCGGTTAAGGGAAAGGGTAACGATTGAAGAATAGAGCATTTGTTTTTCTCGAAACTTTTTTTCAGAGTTTCGTTCTCGCAGAAAAAGTTTTTAGTGTTTCGCTATGGAGTAGTTAGCAAAGAGAAAAATGGGTGTTAGGGGACAAATTACGGTCAGTGGCAGGAACGCGCTGTTCACTAGTCTTTGATTATGGCAGGGTAGGAACAGCCCTGCCTTTATTTTAACTTCAAGGTCATGAAAAAACGGTTCATTCTCTTTATAGCTCTTCTGTTTACACTCCCTTCCATTGCGCAGTATCGCGTGCATTTTACAAACAATGGGGTAGGGGTGTCTTCGCTTGGTTTTCAACTCACGGCATGCGACAAAACGCGCGGTTATACAACAGATACCGAGGGGCGCGCCACGCTCGAGGTGCCACAAGGGTGTACAACGCTTCGTATACAATTCCAAGATATTACCTACGGTAATTTTGACTCCGTTCTTCGTGCTACCGTTCCGTCGCAAGAATTCCTCATCCAACTAACGGAGAAACAAACTTCGATTGACGAAGTGCGCGTGGCTGGCTACGTCTCCAACATCAAAGAGACGGCTCGAGGTCGCGAATACAAAATAAACACGGAAAAGTTTGCAACGGATACTCCTATCCCCAAAGCTTTACAGCGTTTGCCCGATTTTGTGCGATCGGGCGAGGGGGTTGTAATAGCGGGTAAAACGGGTACACCTACCTACTACCTTGACGATAAGGAAGTTTCCGAAACCGTAATTCGAGCATTAAATATCCAGAGCGTGGAGCGCGTTGAGGTGCGCGAAATGTCTGCTGACCCGAGTAAGGATGGTGGCGAGATTCGGATTTACCGAAAGAAGACCGACGATATGTTTCTGAATGGGCGCATCTTGCTCAATGGACGTTATGAGCTCAATCAAGACGATAGGATTGGCTACACCATCGCCCCGTTACTGAGTTTTCAGTCGCCGCGCTTTGAAGCGAATGCTACGGGACGCTATCTTCGTTCAGAAAATAATCTCCGCATAGACCAACGTTTTCTACGCACTGGAGTTGCTGATAGTATTAGTGAGATCTTAGATAAACAAAGCAGCACGGATTGTGATGCAACGCTACGTTTGTCGTATCTTTTTTCAAAATCCTTTTCGGCGCAATTCCTAGGAAATCTGATAACCTATAGCAGTGTGCAACGCAGGAATTCGCTCCGCGATAAAGACTATTACAGTAATCGGTATTCTGATGAGTTCAGAAGTGGTACAGCAACGATTGTTTTGCGCTATGTTCATAGCAAAAGCTCAAGTTTTTACCTAAAAAGTTCTTACAACAATGTGCATTCGGCTTCGCGCCTTCTAGAGTATGGTAGCGACTATCAGCTTAAACAAAACGACTACACTGCAGCAGGAGAATTAAGTGGCGAGCATAACGATCTGTTTACATTGTGGCAACTTACCCATAGTGTAGACTATGCGTATCGCTACATTCTCCGTGGTGGTACTACAGAAGGTACTATCTCGCCCAAGAGTCATACCCAACGTCTTTTCATCCAAGATTATCTGGAATTTCCCTTTCCCCTCACACTAATGGTGGGGTGTGCTGCGGACTATGATGTTTACGATTATGGCATCCAGCAGCTTTCGTTGTGGAATGTGCTTCCTACAGCCTCGTTAGGCTACGGTGCTACTTGGGGGCGCATAACGCTCTCCTATTCGCAGCGCGTACGGAAGCCGAATATAGGCTATCTTGACCCGCGAGTGCGATATAGCGATCATCATACAGGTACGATAGGCAATCAGGCGCTATTACCCGCTACGTACCATTCCTATTCGTTGCGTTATTCTAAGCGCTTTGCGGGGCACGCTTTTTCGTTCCGCATGGAGTACCTTGACGTACATGATTACGTTTCATCGGTTTACGAGAATGATAATTTTGTGAGTAAATATTACAACGTTGGTACAATGCAGCGCCTAGCGCCGCGTATCTCCTACCAAGGGGATTATTTTGATGGTAAACTCTTTATCAATGCTTACGGCGGTGTAAATTACACGGAGTATGCATTTTATAGTACGTACCAAGCGCTGTCACGCGGTAAGGCACAAAAAGGGTGGAATACGGTGGCAAATATTAGTATAGAGTATTCCCCTAATCGTCATTTTACTGCCGAAACGTGGTTGGGGCACTGGGGGCGCGGCTATCAATTATATTCTTACCGTGATCCAGTAGCCGATTTAGGTGTCTCGTTTTCGTATTCTTTCCTAAAAGATGAAGCTATGAGGATCGCGCTGAGTGCCGATGGCTTGCTCAATTTAGGCATTAAAGAGGTTTATCGCCGCGAACTAAACTCATTTGTAGAGAACCGCGAGACGCTAAGTTATCCCACTCTCATTCTAGGCATAGAATATGAGTTTGGACGCCGATTTAGGTCGCGCAACCTTGGTCGTGAATTGGAAATTGATGACCAACTAGAACGTATACGATAGCGCAGATGGTATGGCACAAGGGTACGGTTTACAGAGCGGTAAGCGAATGTGGGGTCTTGCTCATCATTGGCTTTTTTGCCTATACGCTTGTAAATAAGTTGCTACAGTTTGATGCTTTCAAACTCAACCTAGCGCGCACTGGGATTTTTGAAGCTCGGATGGTAGATCTTGTAGCTTACTTTGCCGTTGCCATGGAAGCAGCCAGTATTCTTTTGCTCGTCTTTTTCAGAAAATGGGGGCTTCGTTTTGCGTTGCTCATGATGATTGCTTTTACTCTCTACATCCTTTACCTAGCCACCACTGGGCACTATGAGGTATGCGGGTGTGGCGGAGTGCTGAATGGTCTTAAATTCCAGTGGCACTTACTCATAAATTTGGTACTCATTTTTATACTTCTTCTGTATGTCTTATATCACCGAACCTATCGCTCTTCCCACAAAAAGAAATAACCAACACGTATTAACAATGATGAAATTTCGTGTAAAGGAGGTTGTTCCTTTTGTCGTAATTCTGCTTGCAGCGTTTGCGATATTGTGGGTCTATTTCTATTTCACCGATCAGCGCAATGAGGCACTTGCTTACCCTATTGAGCGCGTATTCAAACAAAGTAAATTCCGAATAGGCGACGAGATCTTGAAGGAGTATTTTGCCACATCTCACCCTGCCATATATGCGTTAGACAATGCGTTGTACATCAATCGTGGACATGAGAAGGGACAGGCGCATTGGACTGAGATTGATGCCCAAGGTCGTGTTTCCGACTACGGGCTAGACTATTTGGAAGGGGCGTCGTTACGGTCGCGCCAGGGGGATCGTTTTTTCTTCTTTGCGAATAATGGTTACATCGAGACGGGCTTTCATAGGTTTGGAGTACGCACTTTTTACCTTGTTGATAGCCTCATAGATCTCGTATGTCTGAGTCGTAATGAAAAACTCCTACTGGAGCAAGTGGGTAAAGAGCAGGAGTGTCATTTGCGCTTTTCGTATCGCCACGACGAAGAGGGTGTTAGTGTACCAGTTCGAGATCTGCCGCACGATTCGTATGCCACCTACTTAGAGCGTGTAATGGCTTACGATGGTGCTTTCTTTGCCTACGGAGGCTATATCACCTACTCAAGTTTTCATACGCCGTATGTGTGGGTATTTTCGGCTGATGGGAAGTATATACAAACTGTTACGACGCGCGATAGCGTGCCAATGCCTACGCTTATGCACTATAAGAATGCAACACTCTATGAACGCGGCAAGACGTTCAATACGAATGCGGCTAGCTTTGTAAAAGACGGGAAGCTATTTGTCTTTTCGCAGCGCGTAGAGATGTTAGACAACGAATTTGTGCTAGACGCTTACAATCTTAAAACGGGGCAATACGTGGAGAGCTATCGTTTCCCTGCACGTGGTGCAGGCAATAACCTAGATATCTATTCCTTACTACTTTACAACGACACGTTATACCTCGAGAGTGAGGTGGGCGTATTTGCGTTGTTGGAGGAATAATCCCTAGTGTATGAGTTAGAATTGCGCTTTGCCCGTTACGGCGTGCAGGACGGTTTTATAGCCGCACCAGTTTAGACGTTTGGGCGATGCTCTGCGAGATGCGTTGCATATTCGTTATCGTCCCTACGGCAATCTGTTCGCGTATCTTATAGAAATCGACACACGTTCCGCAGATAAGTAACTCTACACCACTTGCTTCGAGCGCTTTGAGTGTATCCAGTGCCCCAGATTCTTTCGTGCAGAACTTTACACCCGCATTGAGGAAAAGAATCTCTTTCGGGCGCGGACTCCATTCGGCAAGTGTGCTCAGAAAACCTTTCATAAGTATTGCCCCCAATGTATCGTCTCCTACTCCCAGAACATTGGTGGCGCAAAGAAGCGTGGGCTGTTGCGCCGTTACGCCCGTTGTAGGGCACGCCATCTCTTCAATTGCAGGGAGTGTAGAGGCGGCTTCCTCTTTTACCTCGGGGTTGGTAAAACGCCCTACAAAAAGTCCATTGTGCATTTCAAAGGCGATTGTCACGCCAAAATCAGCAAGCATCTGTGTTACGTTGCCCCGTGCAGTCTCATTATCTACGCTGATTTCAATCTCCGTTCCTACCGCGTTTTCACGCATTGCTTTGCGTGTTGCAATGAGCGGTTGTGGACACGGTAACCCTTTACAATCTACCTTTACCATTGGGGAATCTCGTCTTCGTGTTGTTTCAAATACTTGTTAATCTTCCGTGCGAGTACGGGACCTTCGTATATTACGCCCGTATAAACCTCTACTAGCGATGCGCCTGCTTGCAACATGGCAAGTGCGTCCTGCCCGCTAAATATGCCGCCTACGCCTATAATGGGTACACCCTTTCCCGCTGCTGAGCGCACACAATGCACTGCACGTAAAGCCCGATTGTGTAGGGGGCGACCGCTTAAACCTCCAGCACCAATGGCAGCAAGTTGTTCATCCGTTGTTTGCAAACCCTCGCGATGCGTTGTAGTATTACTTACTACAAAACCATCTATTCCTTTTTCCAAGGCTACCTTTACCGTATAGGTCAGTTCCTCTTCTGTGGGGTCTGCTCCCAACTTGAGCAGTATGGGTTTGTAAGTTGATTGCTTTTGCCGTGCCTCTACAAGTGCCTCTACGATAGGGGCTAAGGTGTCTTCGCGCTGTAGTGCACGCAAATCTTTCACATTGGGGCAACTTACGTTTACCACGAAAAAATCTACGTAAGGGTAGAGTTGTTGTAATCCGAAGGTGTAGTCTGCTACAGCTGCCTCGTTAGGGGTTGCTGTATTTTTTCCGAGGTTTCCTGCAATAGGGATGTTCCGTTTTTTACGCCGTTTGATGCGCGCTGTCACCACATCAAGCCCTTCACTATTGAAACCCATACGGTTGATGAGTGCTTCGTCTTTTATGAGGCGGAAAATCCGTTTCTTAGGGTTACCTGGCTGGGGGAGTGGTGTTACCGTGCCGACCTCCATGAAGCTGTACCCCATAGTCTCTAAACGGTCAGCGAGTTCGCCGCCTTTATCGAAACCTGCGGCAAAACCCACTATCCCTTGGAAGTGTAAGCCCATTAAGTCGCGCTCTACTTCTTTTTTCCGCCTTCCGTAGGTGCTGTGCAAGAGTGCGCGTGTCATAGGACAACGCAGCAGGCGCGATGCCCACCACATCATGGTATGGTGCACGGTCTCGCCGTCTATACGAAAAGCAAGGGGGCGCAACAATTGCTTATACATGGGCAGAGCGGTCAATAGTCTCGGCTACGTCGTAACGATTGGTTTTGGGAGTAGCGCGTACAATGAGTTCGCCAATGAACCCCGCAAGAAAGAGCTGTGCACCCAGCAGTACCATAACGAGCGCGATATAAAAAAGCGGCTGTAGTACGATTTGCCGATAGGGGAGATGGTGTGCAATGGCGAGTATTTTGTTAACAATGAGGATGATAACAATTATCCCTCCTGCTAAAAAGGTTAGTGAGCCGAGTATGCCAAAAAGATGCATAGGGCGTTTCCCAAAGCGAGAGATGAAGGAGAGGGTAAGAAGATCCAGAGCGCCATTGACGAAACGGGAGTAACCAAATTTGGTTGTCCCGTATTTCCGTTCGTAGTGGGTTACTACCTTTTCCCCGATGTGCCGAAACCCAGCGTTGTAGGCTAGTGCGGGGATGTAGCGATGCATGTCGCCGTACAGTTCCACGCTCTTTACTACAGCGAGTCGGTAGGCTTTCAGACCACAATTGAAGTCGTGTAACTTTACGTGTGTTACTGCGCGGGCAGTTGCGTTGAAAAATTTGCTCGGAATGTTCTTAGAGAGCACAGGGTCGTGCCTTTTCTTTTTCCATCCCGATACGAGGTCATAGCCCTGTACTGTGATCATCTGGTAGAGTTCGGGGAGTTCGTCGGGCGAATCCTGCAAATCTGCATCCATAGTGAAAACCACCTTGCCGCGTACTTGCCGAAATCCTACTGTTAGCGCCGCAGACTTCCCATAGTTGCGCTGAAAACGAAAGCCGCGAACACGAAGGTGGGCTGGCGTAAGGGTACGGATGATGCTCCACGAGGCATCGGAACTGCCGTCGTCAATGAGCAGGAGCTCGGCATCCCAATGTTGCGAGGCCACTACACGGTCGATCCAAGCAACAAGTTCGGGGAGTGATTCGGCTTCGTTGTATAGTGGCACGATAATGCTCACATCGGGTTGTGCCGAAGCAGTGTACTCTTCAGACATGTAAAAATGTTAGGAAGATGGTGACTTTATTATTTTTTCCGTGCCATAGCTGCGGCTACTAGCGATGCGATGAGCCCAGAGAACCACGTTCCCACAAGCGTTGAGCTGATTAGCCAACCTGGCGTCATGAATAATCTTGCGAATTTCATACCTCTCTCCATTGCGTCCTCATTGAGCCCCATCTCCTTGTATTGTTCGATAGCGGCTTGCTCGAGAAGTTGGATGTAGTTGGGTTTAAGAACGAAGATGATAAGGGTGAAAAAAGCTGTGAGGATGATAGACGCAAACAGACTTTGGTACATGCCAAATCTTACGGCGAGTCCGTAGGAGAACGGGAGGTTGGGTGTCGTATCGCCGTATGTCTTCATGCCGAAGTAGAAGAGTATAATCATGACGGCAAAATTGAGCATCCCTATGGCAAAGTCTATTCCACCGCCACTAGACTTGAGGATGAAGTTTTGCAAAACAGCTATAAAGCAGAGACCAAGCCCTGCGTAAAGCCCCCACAGCCCTGCTAGGCTCGTCATTGCGGGGCGTTTGGCGTTATCGAGTTGACTGTATTCCATGATAAAAAGAGGTTATGGTAATTCCGATAGTACAAAGTTACACAACTGGGATGAAAATGTTTTGGACTTTTCCCTGTTACGTTTCAGATTATTTCCGGCTCTGTATACAGTATTATCGTTTCGTACTGTTGTGCATATACAATTTAGCCCAAGGTGTTACGTACATAGCACGTTACCCTGGGCTATTGCTCCCTCCTTTTTGCGCACCCTAATGACTTAGCAAAATGGGATACGTTCCTTGTCCTATTGCTTTATCGCGAGGTGCAATTCGTCTAGTTGCGCCTGATCGAGAGTAGAGGGGCTCGCAATCATTACATCGCGCCCTGCATTGTTCTTTGGGAAAGCGATGTAGTCGCGAATAGAATCGGCACCGCCGAATAGTGAGCACAAACGGTCGAAACCGAAGGCAATACCTCCGTGCGGCGGTGCGCCAAAACGGAAGGCGTCTAGTAGAAAACCAAATTGAGCCTGTGCACTCTCCTTCGTAAAGCCGAGCGCATGGAACATGCGTTCTTGAATATTGCGATCGAAGATACGAATTGAACCGCCGCCGACTTCAGTTCCGTTGATAACCATGTCGTAGGCATTAGCGCGCATAGCACCTGGGTTAGATTCAAAGAGGTCTATGTCTGCAGGGTGCGGAGAGGTAAAGGGATGGTGCATAGCGTAGAAGCGTTGCGTTTCTTCATCCCACTCAAAGAGTGGAAAATCTACTACCCACAGGGGCTTAAAGACCTTCGGATTCAGCAAGTTTTCATTGCGTGCCACTTCGAGGCGGAGCGCGCCTAGCGCCACTTGTGTTTGTACCTTCTTGCCCGCCATGAAAAGCATGAGATCGCCTTTGGTGGCTTCGAGTTTTCCCGATAGCTGCAGTAGGAGCTCGGGCGTAAGGAATTTGTCTGCCGAAGATTTAATTGTGCCATCTTCTGCCATACGAGCATAGATAAGCCCTGTTGCACCAATCTGAGGCCGTTTTACGTACTCGGTCAGTGCATCTAGTTGTTTGCGTGTATATTTTGCACCATCTTTTACACAGATCCCCCCAACATAGTCGGCGGCGTCAAAGACCGAGAAACCTGTAGCGCGCACCGACTCGGTTATCTCACAGATCTCCATGCCTACGCGCAAATCGGGCTTATCGCTCCCGTATTTGGCCATGGCTTCGCTGTAGGGCATTCGTAGGAACTGTGCACTAAATTCGACGCCTAGAACCTCCTTGAAAAGGTGTCGCATGAAGCCTTCAAACTCTTGCAAGATGTCTTCGCGTTCTACGAACGACATTTCGCAGTCTATTTGCGTAAACTCAGGCTGCCGATCGGCACGTAGATCTTCGTCGCGGAAACAGCGAACGATTTGATAGTAGCGTTCCATACCAGCCACCATCAGAAGCTGTTTGAAGGTCTGCGGGCTCTGTGGCAATGCATAGAACTCGCCCGCATGCATGCGCGACGGAACGACAAAATCGCGTGCTCCCTCGGGGGTAGATTTGATAAGGAACGGTGTCTCGATTTCTACAAAGTCGCGTTGGTTGAGGTAACTACGCACCGCTTGTGCCATCTGGTGGCGAAGTAGTAGCGCATCGCGTACGGGAGCACGGCGAATATCGAGGTAGCGATACTTCATGCGGAGTTCGTCGCCTCCGTCGGTTGCCGTCTCGATGGTAAAGGGAGGCACTTCGCTCTGATTAAGGACTTGTAGCTTCTCTAGCTCAATTTCTATGTCGCCAGTAGACAGAGCAGGGTTCTTGCTAGAGCGTTCGCGCACAATACCTGTGGCACTTACTACCCATTCGCGCCCCAATGCCTCGATTTGCGAGCGTAGTGTAGCCTCTGCATCGGAAACTACAAGCTGCACAATGCCCCACCTGTCGCGCAAATCTACGAAAAGGAGTCCCCCCATTTTACGCACGCGCTGCACCCAACCGCAAACGGTTGTAGGCTGACCTACGTGTGCTATGCGCAACTCTCCACACCGATGTGTTCTATACATTGACGTATATTTTTCCAAAAAGTACAACGCACAAAGTTAGCACTTTCACTATCTCCCGTAGATGCGTATTGCGATTTGCTTTGTGGATATAAAAAAAGCCCCCTCGGGAGACTTTTTCGCTTCCAAGGGGGTGATATTTATGCTAATAGGTGTGCCTATTCTTCGATCTCTCCTTTACGCGCACGCATGGTGTTGATCATGAGCGAAAGAATCGTCATAGGACCTACACCGCCTGGCACGGGGGTTATGTAGCTACATTTTGGCGCTACTTCGTTGTAGGCTACATCGCCTCGGAGTTCCCATCCTTTCGGATTTTTGTCAGTCTCTACGCGGTTTATACCCACATCTATTACGATTGCACCCTCCTTAACCATATCAGCTTTCACAAAATCGGCTTTGCCTACTGCTGCTATGAGGATATCGCCTGAGCGGAGTACCTCGGGAAGGTTCTCGGTTTTGCTATGGCAGACGGTCACTGTGCAGTCGCCAGGTTCGCCCTTTTGTAGCAACATGTTGGCAACGGGAAGCCCTACGATGTGGCTGCGCCCGAGTACTACAACGTGTTTGCCTCGTGTGGGTATCTTATAGTAAGCCAACAGTTTAATGATACCGTAAGGAGTAGCGGGAAAATAGCACGGTAGCCCTAGGAGCATGCGCCCAAGACTAACGGGGTGGAAACCATCTACATCCTTTTTAGGCAAAATGTGGTGTGTAACGCGCTGCTCGTCGATGTGCTTCGGGAGTGGGAGTTGTACAATCAATCCGTCAATCGTAGTATCGGCGTTGATGTTATCGATCTCTTGCAGGAGGCGTGCCTCTGTTACCTCTGTATCGAAACGCCGTATTTCCGAGATGAAGCCCAGTTCAGCACATTTTTTCTCTTTATTGCGGACGTAAGTCTCGCTGGCAGGGTTGTTTCCTACGAGAATGGCTACCAATTTTGGGCGGCGTTCTCCTTTGGCCACAAGCGCCTCTACCTCTGCCTTCAATTCTGCCGAAAGCGCTTCGGCTGTCTTTTTTCCGTCTAGAATCTGCATTTACTACCGTTGTATTATTGCCTCAGTACTATAACAACGAAGATGTGAGGCATATTGTTAAGGCGTCGGATAGATTGAACCTTAAGCTAAATTTTGGAGGCAAGTGGGGGGTGTACTTTAGGGAGGAATTCTGTCTTGAAATAACGCAATCTCTCAATCTTCGTAACTTAGTGCTACGTAATCCGCAGCCTAATGGCAGAGAAAAACCTACCTATTGGTGTACAGAGCTTTCAAGATTTGAGAGATAATGACTATCTCTATGTCGATAAAACGAAGTACATAGCACAGCTCCTTAACGGTAAAGTGTACTTTCTAAGCCGCCCGCGACGTTTTGGTAAGAGTTTGTTTCTCTCCACGCTTGCTGCTTATTTTCGCGGTCAAAAAGAGCTGTTCAGGGGTTTGTACCTAGAGAGGGAAGAAGAAGTGCTTTCGCAGCAAGAAAAACGCGAAGCGTGGCAACAGTACCCTGTGTTGTATTTAGATTTTGCACGAAAAGAGTACAAGACAAAAGAGGATCTTCTTGAGCGACTGTCGTTAAATCTGCGAAGCTGGGAAAAGACCTACGGCGTGTCTAAGATAACGGATTCGCCCGAAGAGCAATTCGCTTATCTCATAGAACAGATCCACGAAATTCACGGAAAGCAAGTAGTTGTTCTCATAGATGAGTACGATAAGCCACTCTATGAGAGTCTGGAAAATGAGGAACTCAATGCAACCTATCGTAGCTTGTTGCGCGGGTTCTACTCTGTTATAAAGTCGTTAGATGCCCATATCCGTTTTGCCTTTCTCACGGGCATTACGAAGTTTAGCAAGGTGAGTGTCTTTAGTGGTTTGAACAATCTGAAAGACATCAGTTTGCGTGAGGATTTTTCGGGGATCTGTGGAATTACGGATGAAGAACTGAAGGAGATTTTTACTCCGTATATAGACTCTTTTGCATCGAAGCTGAAGTTGTCTGTAGCCGAAGCTTACGTTGCATTGAAAAACCAATACGATGGCTATCTTTTTGGAGCGGGCGGCGAGAATGTTTACAACCCTTTCAGTCTCTTGAATGCCTTGGATGCAAGGGCATTGGGTAAATACTGGTTCGCAACTGGTACATCCTCGTTTTTGGTCAACTACCTCCAGCGGGTGCACTATTTTATCCCGAACCTAGAGGGGAAAGTTCGTCTCAATAGTTCTCGTTTCGATAGTTATCGTGCTGACGTGTCAGATCCTCTGCCCATACTCTACCACACAGGCTATCTGACTATCAAAGAATACGATAGTGAAACCGACTCCTATCGCCTAGGTTTTCCGAATAACGAGGTGCGCTATAGCTTCTTTGAAAACTTGTTGGCAGGTTATGCACCTAGCTACTTGAGTCTTGGCATTTCGGTTAAGGATTTTTTAGATGCTGTTCGTGGGGACGATGTAGATGCCTTTATGACAATCCTGCAATCTATTCTTGCTAGCATTCCCTACGATACAGCCTCAAAGGAAAAAATTGAGCTCCGTGAGCGCGACTACCAGATAGCGGTTTACCTTGTATTTGCCCTGATGGGTCTGTTTACGCAAACGGAGGTGCAAAGTGCCACGGGCAGGGCGGATTGTGTCGTGGTAACCCCCAAATATGTTTACATCTTTGAGTTCAAGCTCTGGAGTACTGGCACAGCGGAAGAGGCGCTGCAACAAATAAAAGATTTGGGTTACGCCACCCAGTATGCTGTGTCTGGTAAGGAGCTTATCCTTGTTGGAGCAAGCTTTGACGAGAAGAAACGCAATATAGGGACGTGGACTACTCAACGTAATGAACCCCGAAAATAACGATACAATACTTGCAACTTTATTTCCTTAAATATTTGTATAACAGAATAGTAGAGAATAAGGAGTGCTGAAAATTTACAGCGCATGGAGCGTTCTATTTGTTCGTTTCAAAAAAACGCTCTACCTTTGCAACGCTTTCGAGAAAGAAACGGAGGCGAGTGTTGTTAAAATATTCCTCATTAGCTCAGTTGGTTAGAGCACCTGACTGTTAATCAGGGGGTCCTAGGTTCAAGTCCTAGATGGGGAGCGCGTTTATGTTTACTATTCCTAGGATTCTGTTGCTTCAGAGTCCTTTTTTTATTTTCTGTAAATACTGCATAACAGGGGTAAGTCAATATAGCAATTTGTGCCCCCCTTTTGGGGCTGTTCAGAATGTCCCAAAGTTTTTTTTTGCTGTTAAATGGTCGTCTGCGTCTAGATCGTCTGTCTGGTGCAAGAGCCTCAAGCAACTCCTCTGTTTGCTATAATGAACTGCCAAATATTTTTGCCTCACCAATGGTAGAAATATCCTGACCTTTGCGGTAATTTTACTGCAGTTCTGAAGCTTTATGTAACCTCTTTCTATTGACATGCGACGTAGTTTCTTGAAAACATACCCTACAAATCATCTCTCTGTATTTATCTATCGTATTCTCCTTGCCTATCTGCTCTTTGTAGTAGCGCGCTTTCTTTTTTACCTTTTCAATTACACTTATTTTGCCGACATGTCTGGCTCTCAATTAGCGCGTGCATGGTATGGTGGTTTTCGTTTCGATACAGCTTCGGTTCTCTACCTCAATCTGCTTTTTATTATTCTGAGCCTACTTCCGTTCCGTTTTCGTACGAAGCGCAATTACCAACTTTGGGTAGACGTTGCTTGGTATGTTCCCAATCTGTTCGGTCTGTTGGCAGGTATTGCAGATGCTGTTTACTATCCTTTTACGCTGAAACGCACAACAATCGATGTCTTTTCCGAGTTCGCTAATGAGGGGGCGGGAATGTTTTTGCATCTCTTTGTGCAGTACTGGTATGTCACATTGCTCGGAATGGTGCTTACCCTCTTTTTTATTGTCTTATATCGCAGAGTGCGCATTGCCAAGTGGGTGGGAGATGGTCTGCGCGGATGGAAATACTATACTTTTCAGACAACGCTACTTCTCTTCTCCATTTTTTTGGTGATAGGGGGCTTCCGAGGTTTCAACTTCTCTCGTTTCTTGCGTCCGCTCGCCATAGGACATTCTAATGCCTACGTAGACAAAATCGAACAGCGTTCGTTGGTACTAAACACACCGTATTGCCTGATTCGTACGATAGGAAAACAGCGCCTAGCTACCTATAGTTTTTTCCCTAATGACGAAGCAGCTGAGCAGGTCTTTAATCCGGTTCATACTCCAAGGCGCGATTCTCTTTGGTTCGGAGCATTGCGTGGTCGCAATGTGATGATTGTCATAGTTGAGAGTTTTGCTCGGCAATATGTGGGGTCTCTCAATACAGAGCTAGAGGGTTACAAAGGCTATACACCTTGCTTCGATTCTCTTGCTCGCCAAGGGTTACTCTTCAAGCAAGCCTTTGCTAACGGTCGAATCTCTATTGATGCTATGCCCGCACTTCTAGCCTCATTACCTAAAATAAATGAGCATTTCGTAACTTCAGCCTATGCGCTCAACAATATAGGTGGTTTGGGCACAATCCTGGGTGCGAGAGGGTACAACAGTCAGTTCTTTCACGGAGGTACTAACGGCACAATGAACTTTGACGCATTCGTCAAGCAAGCAGGCTATCAGCACTATTTCGGACGCACTGAGTATGCCAATGATGCCGATTTTGATGGTATTTGGGGTGTATGGGATGAGCCTTTTCTTCTGCGCACGGCAGATGAGTTGAATAAGATGGCAGAACCGTTCCTAGGTACCGTTTTTACGGTCTCCAGCCATGGTCCATACCAGATGCCTGCGCAATATGTGGGACGTTTTCCAGATGAGGGCGAACCTCTGGTAAAATGCATTGGCTATACAGATTATGCACTAGGAAAATTTTTTCAAAGAGTGAGTCGCGAGCCATGGTTTAACAATACGCTCTTTGTTGTGACTGCAGACCATTCTAGTGGCGACCTCCTTGAAAAGTACAGAACCTCTGTACTGCGATTTGCAGTCCCCATGCTTCTTTATGCTCCTGGCAGCACTTTGCGCGGTTTAGACACAACCACCACGGTACAGCACGCCGATCTGTTGCCCACGCTTCTTACATTGTTGGGATACGAGCACCCTGTGCTGAGCTATGGGAATGATATGCTCGATTCCAATGCCCCGCATTTTGCCATCAATGAATTTGACGGACTTTTTCAGATCATAGAGAACGGTTATGTGCTTCAGCATGACGGTACTCGTCCTGTGGGTCTCTATAACTATTTGCAGGATAATGCTTTGAATAGCAATCTGTTGGAGTATCCAGAGTATAAAGCACTGGGCTCTCAAATGTGTAGGCAGATAGAAGCCATACTCCAGTCTTACAGCGCTCGTATGAGGGGTAACCGCCTACTCCCTTAGTTAGTTTGAAGAGGCAAAATTGCCGTGCTCTCCTGGGGTGAAGAAAGAAGCAAAGATGCAACGGGTAGTTTCTAAGTTTCCTTTACTCCAGTTTCCGTACCCACCCCGTATCATTACAGGTCGCGAGGAGTTCTGTCCAAGAACTCCCTAAAATGGGGTGTTGCTCATTCGGGGCTATTTCAACGAGTGGTACAAGTACAAAACGACGTTGCTCCATACGCGGGTGTGGCACAACTAAATCGGGTGGGCGGTTGATTACCTCGTTGCCAAAGAGCAGGATATCTATATCGATGGTGCGCGAAGTATAACGTTCCGTAACCGAGCGTATACGCCCTAATTCGCGTTCTATTACCCCAATTTCGCGTAATACTCCCTCTGGAGGTAAAAGGGTTTGCAATACGACGACTTGATTGAGAAATGGGGTGTTGCATTCAAATCCCCATGGTTTGCTTTCGTAAACAGCAGAGCACTCCTTGCATTGCCCGATACGTTGCGATAGGCGCTGGATAGCTTGGGCTAAATAGTTGGCACGATTGCCTTGATTGCTCCCAAGTCCTAAGTACACTTCGGTGTTTGACACGTTCGTCGGTTTTACTGTATTATGGGGAGTGAGACCATAAATGTCGTGCCACGCCCTTCTTTTGTCTTAAAAGAGATGTCGCCACCTGCCGATTTCAAGATGTTTGCCATAATAGCGAGCCCTAAACCTAGCCCAGTGCTTTTGGTCGTAAAATTCACCTTGAAGATCTTATCGTGCAGGGCGGGCGCAATTCCCACGCCGTTGTCTTCTACAAAGACTCGTACCACTGTACCTTGCAAGATACCTTTTACCGCAATACGAGGTTTAGCTGTCTGCTGCATGGCCTGTACAGCGTTAGAAAAAAGGTTGTTGAATACGCGTTGCAAGTTCGTAGGGTCTATAAAGACTTCCACGTTTTCTACCGCGCTGAGGTCAACTACCCAGTCTATATTTTCATGGCTACGGAAGAGCCACAACGACTGCTCGATCGCTTTACACAGAGGAGTCCGTTCGGCATTCCCCAGTGTGAGTGTGGCATAGCGTGTAAAAGTATCAGCTGTTTCGGCGAGCGAATCGATTTGTGCTTCAAGCATCTGAGCATACTTCAAGAAGCGCTCATCCCAATCTTTAGCTCCCGATTTCTTGAGGTGTACCAGATGCTGCACCCCCAGTTTCATGGGCGTTAGTGGGTTCTTTATATCGTGTGCAATCTGCCGTGCCATCTCCTTCCACGCCGATTCGCGCTCACTTTCGCGTAGCCGTGCCGCCTTTTCCTGAATATCGCTTACCATCCTATTGTAGGTTGCGATCAGCATTCCAATTTCATCCTTGCTTTTATAGTCAATGGGTATGCCAGGGTTCGTAATTGAAATGCGCTCCAAGGCATAGCGTATGCGGTGCAAGTAGCGTGTAATCCGATTCGTGAATTGCGACATCACGAGGATTTTCACCGCCGTAAATAGCAACAGGATATTCAAGATGAGCGAGGCGAGGTGAATATATTCGGTCTGTTCCGACTGCGGATTGCGAAAATAAGGCACGTTGGCGTAGCCTAGCACCTCGTCGCCGCAGAAAAGCGGAGCATAGATCGAGGTATAGTGCATGTCGCCCACACATTCGCTCTGTATATACTGCGAAGCGCTCTGATGCTTCAACCTGTTCCATGCAATGTCGTGTATGCGTGTACCCAAAAGTTGCTGTTGGTATATGGCGGAGCGTGAGCTTCCGAGCAACCACCCGTCCGTGCTATATAGGTTTATATCGCAGTACAGTCGGTTAGACATGGCAGCAAGTGTCCAGTTTATATAGCCCGTGTCTTGCAATTGTGTCCGATGCCTCGGTAGCCAAGCTTCCAGTTCATTCTGCACCACGGCAATATGCTCGCGAAGGTGCGCGACATCGTCGGAACGAAGACTTGAGCGGAGTATGTATTGTATACCTATAATGCTCAAAGGGATGTAGAAAAGAATGGTGTAGAGAATAATGCGCTGGATACGCCCCGCTAAGCCATGTGTGAAAAAGGGGAATACAGGCAAAATATGCGACGGATAAAGAACAAAGTTGAAGACGAGCATAAAGACCAAAATGAGGTAAGCTACGCCTCCAGCGCGTGCGAGGATGTTCAGAAGAGGTTTGGAAACTACGGCAAAGGTATTCTCGTCTATCAGTTTTACGAAGTGCGAATAGCCGTTGTAGTCGAACGTTTTCAAGTCGCTGGGCGTAAAATAGTCGGGCAATACGCGGACGGGATAGTGGTAATCGCCTGACTGTGCGAGGAGTCTTTGATTCTGAAACAGTGCCGTGGAGAAAGTCGAGCGTGGCGTAGGTCGTGCGTACTTGCGGTCTATAAGTAGATCTGGGTAACCCCAATAGTAATGTGGCAATTTAGAGTCTAGTTCGAGGTAGAGCGTAGAAAGTCTTCCGTAGGCTGAGCCGTAATTGAAAATCCCGAGGTAACTAATACGTCCGTTTTTGTTGTCTAGGTAATAGAAATTTGTACCCGCAATCTGCGTCCCGTAGTCGTGTATCATATGCGAGAAGAAATCTTGGCAGTTGTTTCTCTGCCCACTGGAGGTAATGATAATCTCCGTTTCGGGGAAGCACAGTGTAAGCTGAAAATCGTACTCGAGGAGGTAAGCACGATAGTAATGGTGTCTGAAATGTTTATTTAGCGCCCCAACGTCAAATTCTGCGTCGTTTACCAGATCGCGAAGTTCTGCATCGTGTTGCATGTCGTGCGAGAGGCGCACGAATAGGTACTCGAGGATGAGATCGTGCTCATTGCCCAACGAATTGGCAATATACGCACGTACGTTCAGATCTTTTTCCTTGTCGGTGTGATCGAGAATGTAGCATAGAGGTACGGCGTACAAAATGGCAAGAATGGTGTAGAAGCCCGTGAAAAGAGGGCGTTCTGCCGTGCGTCGAACCCAGTATATACCCACGAAAATTTGCGGGACGAATAGACCAACGCACAGAAAGGAATGTAGGCCGAAAAATAGATATTGGAGTAGAAAATTGAGAAAGAAGACGATGCCCCAAACGCAACATTTAACTTTTAGGGAAAAAGGTTGTAGCAGACGAATGGCAATAATGCTAGACATCGTGAGTAGGGCGCAGAGAATGGCAAGACTTATAAATACCATTAGCGCGTACACCGACATGTTGGCAAAACTATAGGGCGTGAGCGCAATGGTTGAGTTGGTTACTAGCACGTGTGCAAGAGTGTTAACAACCTGTAGCAAGGCGAGCGTGATGAGCAACCAGACGGCACTCCAAATGGGGTGTTGAGCTGTGAATGCGGCACGTGGTTCGGGCAAAGGAGTGAGAAAACGCAACTGAAGGAGCAGACCCAGACAACCGATTGCGTAGAGAAAGAGGTCGCCAAAAGAGGCAACCAGGGTTGAAACTGCGAAGAGCTCGGGGTTGAAAAAATTCCCCATCTCGTTGATCAGCCATCCGTTGAATTTACACAGTGCTAAAAGGGAAAGTGCTAGAGTAGTGCCTAGCAAGGACCAGAGCCAGCGATAGCGCTTGGAGAAGAACGCGGGCAAGAAAAAGAAAATGGCAAAAAGAATAAGGAAACCGAAAAATATCCGATTATCGCTCCAATACCTCTCGAGTTGTTCGCTGTTTGTGAAGAGTTCGGGTGCTTCTTTTGCCAAAGTTGGAACATGTTCGCCGTAGAGAAAAGAGAGCGACGAGTCCCACGCACTTTCTAGGTAGCGGTTCTGCACCCGGTAGTCGCTCCGAATGTAGGCTAGTACCGCACATTGGTACTCTCCCAAAGTGTACATTTCGGTATAGTACCACAGTCCGTAGAGCCAGATATAGCCTTTGTCCTTCTTTTTCAGTGCCTCCCAATCGCTCGGTCCGTAGCGGTACGACCACGCGATAATACTGTCGTTTTTGGCCAGCAGAACCTCAAGATGCTCGCTACGTAGCCTCGGGAGAATCTCCGCCTCGTAGTATTCGAGCCCTGCGAATGGTGTAACATGGCGCATATATTCGCCACATTGTTTGATGAGCTTTTTCCCTTTTGCAATGCGTTCATTCACAACATTGTGGAAACGAGCTACAATGGCGCTGTCGTCTTCACTCCCCACAACGGGGTGTGTAAGTATGCGAGCTTGTAGCCCCCGAAGAAAGAGCAACAGCCCTAGGAGCATTACAATGCCCCACAGGATGCGCCAAAACAGCCTCCGATGTGTTCGGACTCCTGTTAGTATCTTCGCCACAAACAGACGAATATGTTTTAATCGCTCAATCATGGTGGTAAGGTTCGCCGCGTAGTATGGTGAATACCCTATACAGTTGCTCTAGAAAGATGAGGCGTACCAATTGATGCGAAAAGGTGAGCTGAGAGAGCGAGAGCTGCAATGGGAAAGTGCTGAGCACTTCATCAGAAAAACCGTACGCGCCCCCAATGACAAATGCAATGCGCGACGCACCCTGAATTCCGAAACTGTCTACGAGTGTGGCGAATGCTCGAGAGGTGTATTCTTTGCCGTGCTCATCGAGAAGTACTACCCGATCATAGCCCTTAAGTGCCTCGAGGAACTGTATGCCTTCCCGCCGTGAAAGTTCGTCGGGTGGGAGATTTGCCGCATTGCGTACAGGTGGAAGCACCCGCAAATCGAACTTGCAATAATGCGCCAAACGGGCAGCATAGTCTTTTAATCCTGCCTCAACGTAGGGGGACGTAGTCTTCCCTAACAAAACCACCTCAACTCTCTGCATAGCACTGCAAATGTACGAAAGCTGAGAATTAGAGCAGAGAGGGCGCAATACGCCGAGTGCCCCAATTTGTTTGGGCTATCCCTACGGCTTAATGCTTAGGTAAAGCGCTTCCATTATGGTGGCACGTAAACGCATACCGTTGATGCGCATATTGTTAGAATCGGGGTAGGTTCGGTTGGTTAAGATTATCACAAAGAAATCTTGCGCAGGGTCTATCCATACAATCGTTCCCGTAAAACCAATGTGCCCGTAACTTTTCATGGAAACCAACCCCGATAGGTACGACGAATTGCGTTTTTGCGGATTCGGTTTGTCGAAACCATAACCGCGGTAGTTATTGCCAAATCCGTCTGGAGTCTGCGAAAAAAGCGTTACAGTACTGGGCAACAGATAGCGGAGTTTGGCATACTCCCCGCCGCGTAGGAGCATCGCGGCATACTTTGCAAGGTCGTCGGCAGTAGAAAAAAGCCCCGCATGCCCTGCTACACCTCCGAGCATTGCTGCTGCCATATCGTGTACATAGCCCCGTACCTCCGATTTGCGAAAGAACAGATCGAATTCGGAGGGGGCACATGCTTCGCGTAAACCATATTTCCAAGGTGTAAAACCTGTGCGCCAAGCTCCCAACGAGCGCAGATAGTACGCATTGAGCAACTGATCTATGGGTTGCTTCTCTACGCGTTCCACAATTTGTTGAAGAAGGATGAAACTCCAGTCGCTGTAGAGGTAAACGTTTTTTTTGCCGAGAGGGGTGTGCGTAATCTCGTGTAACATGGAATCCTGCATGCCAACGCGCCCCCACAGACCGCGGGCAACGGGGACAGGATAAAGCTCTGAACACTCCTCGGAATAATAGTAGGGCGATGGGCTGCATAGCCTATTCATATAGACCTTGCCGCCCATGGCGATAGAGTAGTCTTCGCTAATGCCGCGCGATGTAATATTAAGCCCTGGCTTTAGGGCTTCCAGCGTATTGATGTAAAAGGGTTTCCATGCCTTGAGCCCTGCACGGTGGAGCAACAATTTGGCGATGGTGATTTTACCTACCTCTGTCCCTTTCAGCTCGGGGAGGTAATGCGCTATAGTACTATCTAGCGCAACTTTTTTTTTTCCACAAGCCTCATGACTAGAGGTGTGGTAGCGGTAATTTTAGTGACAGAAGCAAGGTCGTAGATCGTCGTGTCGGTAACGGGCGGAGAGAATTTTGAATAGGTGGTGCGCCCTAAGTTCCGCCGATAGAAGACCTCCCCTTTATGATATGCCAGAATTTGTATACCTGGGAATGCTCCACTATCGATACCAGCCTGCGCCAATGAATCGGCTCGGGCAATGTATAGCGGATTAGCTCTGTGTTGTGTGGGTGAAACGTACGAAAGGCGCAGACCGCCCTCGGTGCGTATTCCGTCGCCTAGATGAAGATCGGGGGGCAATGAAATAGGGAACGACCCCAAGGCAGGCAATGCGCCGAAAATAATTTGTGAGACGGCATCCTGCGAAAACTGTGTATCGTCGTAAGCTTGGAGTACGGCGGCGAAATCGGTTAGAGGGAAAAAACGTGCTTGCACGTAGGGCGAGCCAAAAACAACGAGGATGGTAGGTTTACTCTTGGCACATGCTTTTGCAAATGCTATCTGCTCCTTGCTTACACCAAAATTTTTGGAAGGCGCATACCCCGTAGCACGTACAGCTACAATCATCAGCGTTTTGTCTTTTGTCGCTGCTTTTATTTGTGCATCGAGTACACCCTTTGTTAGCGCCTGTTTCTCGTCGTATACGCCCGCGTAACGTTGAAGTCCCGAAAGAAACGTATCGTCTTTCTTGGGCAAGAAACTCACGTAGCCTATGTTCTGTTTATCGAGCTGAGCGATAGGTATTGTGCCCTCGCCGTTGCTGAGAAGCGTAACAGCCTCTTGCGCTATTCGTGCACTCAAGTCGTTTCGTTCTTGCTCGCTGCGCGCGTCCTCGCTAGTTGTTCGTTGTGCTACGGTTGCTATACGCTCTTGCTGCGCTTTCACAGCACTATACTTAGCTAGAAGTAATCGCTTGGCGCGAAGGTTTACCTCTGCCTCTGTAATTTTCTTATGCTTTACAGCGTTCGCGATGGCTTTTATGCCCCCCGCCACATTATCGGGGCAAAGAAGAATATCCGCCCCTGCCAAATAAGCTCGTAGCGCGACCTCCTCGGGTTTTAGTTTGCCTGTAGCTCCTTTCATATTGAGCGCATCGGTACAGATAAGTCCCTGAAAACCGAGCGAATCGCGTAGTAGGGTAGTAGTAACCTCGTGCCGTAAACTAGCAGGTACTGAGTCGGGAAGCCCTAAACCAGGTAGTGCTATGTGCGCCACCATTACCATAGAGAGCCCCTCGTCTATTAGGTTGCGGAATGGTATTAAGTCGCACGTGTCCAGTTGCGCGTATTTTGCTTTTACTATAGGTAGGGTATGGTGCGAATCGGTGGAAGTATTGCCATGCCCTGGGAAGTGTTTAGCACATGCTAGGAGTCCTTGCGATTGCATGCCCGCCATGTAGGCCACACCGAATTGCGAGATGGTCTGTACATCGTCGGAAAAAGCACGCACTCCTATTACTGGATTTTTAGGATTGCGCTGCACGTCAACCACGGGGGCAAAGTTTATGTGTATCCCCATTTCCTGCAATTCATTTGCCACCTCTTCTCCCATGCGATAGGCGAGTGCTGGCATTCCCGTAGCAGCCAGCCCCATAGCTTTGGGGTAAGCCAGCCCATCTTCCAGCCGCATGTCTGTACCCCATTCTGCATCTAGGGCAATGAGAAGGGGTACTTTGCTTTTGGCTTGGTATGTCTCTGTTAGGATGCGCATCCGTTCCCGATTACCTTGCAAGAACATCACCCCGCCTACGCCTTGCTTTTCTACAAGCGTCAGAATGGCCTTGTCCTCATGCTTATCGCCACGAGCATATCCCACGAGCATAAAAGATTGTGCAATGCGCTCCTCAAGCTTGAGGGTGGCGAGCACCGAATCTGCCCATCTGTTCGCCTCTGGCGAGGTAAGCCAACTTGGCGCTTCTTGCGCACGAAGCCCCAAATAAAAGAAGAAAAAAAGCCCGACGAAGAATATTCGTCGGGGTAGTACTATACGTAATACGCTCATTAAGAAGCGATATATGGCAACCGAATTTACTTGACTGTAATGAAACGAAGTGCACTCATCAGTGCATCTTTGTAAGATTTACCGATGGGTAAGGATACAGGTTTCCCCTCTTGCAACATGATCACCGAGCTGTCTTCAATGCTCTGTATACGTGTTATGTTCACAATGTAGGAACGGTGAATACGGCGGAACATGCTCGGCGGCATGTGTCCTTCCGTTGTCTTTAGCGTGAAGTGGAGCGTAAATTTCTCATTGTCGGTAATGATTTTTACGTAGTTCTCCATAGACTCTACCCACAGAATAGAACTATAGGGTACACGCACGAGCGATGCATTCTTCTTGAGGAATAACTCGCCCTCCGCTCCCGTGGGGTGCATCCATTTCATAGCCTTTGAAACCCCCTTAAAGAAACGAGCGTACGAAATGGGCTTCAACAGATAGTCGGTTGCACCAAAATCGAAGGCGCGAACGGCATAGCTGTCGGAGGCGGATACCATGATTACTTGCGGCGGATTCTCGAGCGTGTCTAGAAACTCGAAGCCGTCCATATTCGGGAGCATAACATCGAGGAATACGAGATCGATGCCATTTTCGCGCTTCAAGAAGTTGAGCGCCTCTATAGACGATGCAAACTCGCCCGCCGACACCATAAAGTCGGTCTGATTGACATACTCTAAGAGTATGCGACGACTCACGGCATCGTCATCGATGATAATACAACGCATCTTTCAAGACTGTTTAGAGATTTCGTCGATACGAATTCAGATTCTGTACAAAAACAATAGCGCAGCTTCACTGCTCAAAGCGGTGAGACTGCGCTAGTAATTTCTGAGTAACCCAAGCCTAATTTATAGCTTTCTTCAGTTCAGCACCAACCTTGAACGATACACTGTTGGACTGTGGGATGTTGATCTTTTCGTGCGTCTTCGGATTCTGCCCTACGCGAGCTTTGCGTACGGAGATCTTAAACGTACCAAAACCAACCAATTGAACCGTATCGCCCTTTGCTAAAGCCTCTTGTGTTACCTTCAACAAAGCATTCAACGCACTAGCAGCATCGGCTTTGGTCAAGCCAGCTTCGTGTGCAATTGCGTCCACTAATTGTGTCTTATTCATTATAACATCAATTGTTTATATGTACAGTTGCAAAGGTAGAAATTGTTTTTGAACTACCAAGAGTCTTGGCAACTATTTTTCGCCACTTTGTAAACTTCATTGGAGGAATTGTTTAACTTGATACTGATATTCAGAGAGATAACTAATTATAAACTCTTTGTCAGCAGTGAGAAAATTTATTCCACTCTTGCTAATTCTACGCAAATTCGTACCTTTGTGCTGGGGTAAGTCTCATACGACCAGCTCCCTCTGAAACTCCCTAGGGTCGGAAGACAGCAAGGATAGGAGGTTGTAGCGGTGCGATGTGAGGAGCTTGCCCCTTTTTTATTCCCTGATTTTTTTATCGGGCACAACGTGCCGAAAACATTACCCAACATTGTGTATTTTGGTTAATGTATTGACAATCAAATAATACAGGCGGTCTTCGCGCGGACGGCGTTTCACAACGCAAAGCGAATATGTGAAATGCACGTTGGGAATTTCGGGCATTGCAGGCAACGCCCTTACGACGATATGATTAAAACAAAATGCGCGTTGCACATTTTATGGGCGAATCAGGTTTCGCCCATACAGATTTGGTATTCAATAATTTATGTACATAACAGAATGATAAACGTAATGTATTGACAATCAAACAATACGGGCGTTACAGGCTACACATAATCGCATTTTCTACAGCACAGTGGAGGTACTTAAATGCCATTCTGACATCTCAACCAATGCGGCATATCGCTTGCTCTGCACCTGAAAAACGTGAAACCAAAAGTTGAAAAAATGAGCAATGCACAGACGGGTAAAATCGGTGTTACAACCGAGAATATCTTCCCTATAATCAAGAAATTCCTTTATAGCGACCGTGAAATCTTCTTGCGTGAGCTAATATCCAACGCCGTAGATGCAACCCAAAAACTTCGTACCCTTGCAAGCGCTGGAGAATTTAAGGGCGAAATAGGCGACGAGACAATAGAAGTGGTTCTAGACAGTGCTGCCAATACCCTCACGGTGCGCGACCACGGTTTGGGTATGACGCGCGAAGAGGTGGAACGCTACATCAATCAGATTGCGCTGTCGGGTGCTGAAGAGTTTCTTGCAAAGTTCAAGGACAAAGAGGCTAGCATCATCGGGCACTTTGGGTTGGGCTTCTATTCGGCATTTATGGTGAGCGACCGTGTTGAGATCGAAACCAAGTCGTGGCAGGAAGGTGCAGAACCCGTACATTGGAGCTGCGAGGGCGACCCTACTTATACCCTCGAACAGGGTACACGTACCGAGCGCGGAACGGATATTATCCTCCATCTGAGCCCCGATTGTAAAGAGTTCTCCGAACAAAATAAAATACAGGATCTGCTCCGCAAGTACTGCCGTTTCTTGCCTGTACCCATTGCCTGTGGTTTCAAAACGGAATGGAAGGACGGGAAGAGCGTTGAGACAACCGAGCACAATATCATAAACTCCGAACCACCACTTTGGGTAAAGCGTCCAACGGATCTTAAGGAGGAAGACTACCTTAAGTTCTATCGCTACCTATTTCCTGGACAGGAAGATCCGCTCTTTCATATCCATCTGAACGTAGATTACCCCTTTAATCTGACAGGGATTCTCTACTTCCCGAAAATGAAATCGAACTTCGATATTCAGCGCAACCGAATTCAGCTCTACTGCAATCAGGTGTTTGTTACCGATTCGGTGGAGGGTGTTGTGCCCGAATTCCTAACTGTTCTACACGGAGTGATAGACTCGCCCGACATTCCACTCAACGTATCGCGTAGCTATTTGCAGAGTGACTCGAACGTGCGGAAAATCTCCTCGCACATTACCAAAAAGGTGGCAGACAGACTCGAAGAGATCTTCAAAGAGGATCGTAAAGCCTATGAGAGCAAGTGGGAAGATCTAAAGCTCTTTGTAGACTATGGTTCTATCTCCAACGAGAAGTTCTGGGAGCGTGCTGAAAAGTTTGCGCTGGTAAGAGACGTTGACGGCAATTTCTTTACCTATGAAGAGTATCAAAAGGCAGTGGAAGAGAAACAGAAGAACAAAGACGGGAAAACTGTTTACCTCTACACTACAGACCCCGAGCAGCAGTGGGGCTATATAGAAGAGGCGAAAGGACGCGGCTACAGCGTCTTGCAGATGACGGGGCAGCTAGATGCACACCTAATCAACTTCCTAGAGCAGAAACTAACCGATGTACAATTTGCGCGCGTGGATGCCGATACGTTGGATAGGCTCATTGAGAAGGGCGAAGAGCGGAAAGTGGCATTAAGCGAAGCAGAACAGAATAGCCTAATAGGGGTAATGACAGGGGCATTGGGTGACCGTAAAACGCAGTTCTCTGTCAGCCTTGAAGATCTGGGAGCAGAGGGCTTGCCAGCAGTGGTAACGCAGAGCGAGTTTATGCGTCGTATGCGCGACATGGCACAAATGAGCCCGCAGTACAACATGTTTGCGAACTTCCCAGAGCATATCAACATAGTGCTGAATACAGCGCACCCGCTGGTAACCAAGTTGAGCAAAATGGTTACCGAGGCGCTCGGCACAAAGCTAGAGGATTTGGCTACGCGCGAAAAGCCCGCATTAGACGAAGAAAAAGCATTGGAAGAGAAACTCGGCAATCGGACACCCTCCGACCAGACCGACGAAGAAAAGGCAGAGCACAAACGTATACACGAGCAACTGGAGGTGTTTACGAACGAACGCAATGAGTTGTTGAACGGATACGGTGCTACCAATGCGCTAGCTCAGCAACTGATAGACCTCGCACTGCTTTCTAACAACATGCTGAAGGGCGAGGCGCTGGCAAAGTTTGTGCGTCGTAGTGCAGAACTACTAGGGTAGATTTACCAACCCCAAATAATGAGCGGACGTTGCTTATAGCAGCGTCCGTTTTTTTGCCTTTGGCGTACTTTTTGTAAATATTAAGACCTTTGTATATCAATCTACCACGGAAAAAAGAGAAAATGAGCGAGGAGACAAACCCTATTGTGAACGAAGAGCTGCCAGCCGAATCCCCTCTGAAGGGTGTGAGGGCGTACAAAGCACTTTTCCCCGTACTCATTGGGTTGGGCGTAGTGGCATTCATATTCTATCGAGAGTTTCGCCCCGAAGCCTTGTCCTTCGTCTCCTGGACTCCCAGCGTTGTTCTTTGGTTTCTTGTCGCTCTGCTTTTTATGTTTGGGCGCGATCTCGGCTATATTTGGCGTATACGTATACTGTCAGACAAGCGTCTTAGCTTCAAGCAAGCGTTCCGCATTATTATGCTTTGGGAGTTTACTTCGGCTATCACCCCTTCTGCCATCGGCGGAACAAGTGTTGCCATTCTCTACGTAAATAAAGAGGGACTGAGCGTGGGGCGCAGTTCGGCGGTTGTAATGGCTACGAGCTTCCTTGATGAGCTCTACTTCCTCATCATGTTCCCCTTGCTACTACTTATAGTAGGTCCTTCCGACTTGTTTGCCATTGGCGGCGAAACCTTCTCTTGGACGAGTACCCTCTTTCTCTTTGCTGCGCTAGGCTATGCAATCAAGGCGGCTTATGTTGCCGTACTTTCCTACGGATTCTTTGTAAATCCACGGGGGTTGAAATGGGTGCTCCTAAAGCTGTTCAAGCTCCCTATCCTCCGACGTTGGAAATACGGAGCGCACAAAGCGGGAACTGAGATTATACAAACCTCTGCCGAATTCCGACGTAAGCCTTTTTCCTATTGGCTAAAAGCCTTTTGGGCAACGTTCCTTTCTTGGACGTCGCGCTACTGGGTGGTTAACGCCATACTGCTGGCCTTTTTCGTGGTACATGACCATTTCCTGATCTTCGCACGCCAGCTCGTAATGTGGATCATGATGCTCGTAAGCCCTACCCCTGGTGGAAGCGGCTTTGCAGAGTACGTCTTTTCTCGCTATTTGGGAGACTTTATCCCCGTTGCACCCGAAAATCTGGCAGCGGTGGCTATAGTACTAGCGCTTATTTGGCGACTTGCTACCTATTATCCCTACCTTATTATTGGTGTATTCCTCCTTCCTAAATGGATGCGAAAACATTTCCTTTCGAGTAAAAAAGTGGAAGCCTAAATGCAACGACTAGAAGTACTCGCCCCAGCGGGCAATTTCGCGTGTTTACGTGCTGCCATTCAAGGAGGAGCGGACTCGGTCTTCTTGGGGGTAGGCGAGCTCAATATGCGCGCATCGTCCAACACCAATTTCACTGTTGAGACGCTGCCCGAAGCAGTTGCTTTGTGCCACGAGGCAGGGGTAAAACTCTACTTGACCGTAAATACAATTGTTTACAACGAGGAGTTAGCCGCAGTGCGCGAAACCTTAGAGCTTGCAAAGCGTACGGGCGTAGATGCCATAATAGCTAGCGACCAAGCCGTAATTGCTATGGCGCACGATTTGGGGCTACGTATACATCTCTCCACGCAGCTGAGTATCTCGAATACTGAGAGCTTGAAATTTTATAGTCATTGGGCAGATGTCGCGGTACTGGCACGCGAGCTTTCAATAGATCAAGTGCGTAAGATAACGGACGACATCCGAGCGCAAAATATATGTGGTCCGTCTGGTGAACCCATCAAGATTGAAATATTCTGCCACGGCGCGTTGTGTATGGCCATTTCGGGCAAGTGCTACCTCAGTTTACACGAGGCGAATCGTTCTGCCAATAGGGGTGCTTGTGTGCAAATCTGTCGGCGTTCGTACGAATTGCGCGACACCGAGTCTGATAATGCCATAGAGGTCGACAACGAATATCTGATGTCGCCCAAAGATTTGAAAACAATACACTTCCTCAATAAAATTGCAGATGCTGGGGTAAGCATTCTCAAAATTGAGGGGCGTGCCCGAAGTCCTGAATATGTGCTTACGGTGGTGAAATGTTATCGCGAAGCGGCAGATGCGCTTGCCAACGGAACATGGGACGAAGCCCAAATAGCGGATTGGGATGCACGCCTCGCTTCTGTATTCAACCGTGGTTTTTGGAATGGTTACTACTTGGGGCAGCGCCTTGGCGAATGGTCGGCACAGTATGGATCTTCGGCAACGGAAAAGAAGGTACAGATAGGGCAAATTCGTAATTTCTACGATCGCCTATCCGTGGCAGAAGTACAGGTGCGCTCCGAGCAAATTGCTACTGGCGACAGTCTTTTCGTAATTGGTGACACAACAGGCGTGGTTGAGGTTGTGGTAAACGAACTCCGTGACGACGCTGGCAATACGTGCCCTGTGCTTAAAAAAGGCACAATTGGGGCTTTTCGTACGCCTACCAAGGTACGTAAAGGTGACAAAGTCTTTCTGCGCGTGAAAGTGTAAGCGACCTTCTAGCGTCACGGCATCCCTACGTTTCGTTTTGGGGTCTTGTATTGGTGCATGCTCCTACTCTGGTGCATGCATTTTTTTTGTCCTAAAAGAGGGATAAAATTTAACGCACCCGCCGTTTCCATTATTCTTAAGTAATTCTGCTGTTTTCACAGTTTCAAAATTTGTTTTTCTGAGAAAAAACTTAATTTTACGTCATCTCAATTGAGAGAAGGGTAAATAAAATACAAATGAAGAGAACTTTTTACTGAAAACGGGCATACTACTGAGTGCACTATTCGTGTTTGTACTCAGCGCTTGGGGGCAAACACCCCGAAAGCTTAAATGGGTAGATGGTGGTAAAGAACGTAGCAAACGTTTCTCGTCTTACTTTGGTTGATGCACTCGGTGTGGTACACTACAGCATATTGTCGAACGGGGCGATGGAATTGCAACTAAGAACACAAGATTTACCCGCGGGAGTCTATATGTTAGTTGTCGAGGAAGACGAGGCGCGTAAGGCTTTACGCATTCTAAAACAATAAGAGAATTTCCTTTCATCTTGTGTGATAAAAAGCGTCCCAAATTTGGGGCGTTTTTTGTTGCTATTTTTCAAAATCTTCTGCGTAGGTCGTTATGCTCTACAAGATTGATTCCACTACAATTTGCTTTGCATCGTATTTCGTACCTAGTACTTCTTAAAGTACTTTGAGAGGCGCTAATTCGCTACACCCCCAATGGCCACACAAAGCTTTATGTAGATACTGTCCCAAAAAAAGTGTGTAAGCTTCAAAATTCAGGACTTTGAAAAAGTTAAAACTAAAAACTAAAGAACGATGAAGCTTACACAGGATCA
>CAJPTC010000010.1 GCA_905373475.1 Bacteroidia bacterium
CTTTCGCTTTTGTCATGACGCAAACAGTAGCTTACACACTTTTTCAGACACTACCAAGTTGCTATAAAATGTATTAAATCTTAGCGGAGGCATGGCAGAATTTCGTAGGCGTTTATTTCTTCAAATTCGGCTACTCAATGCACAAAAAAAGCGCTCCGAATTGGAGCGCCACATTTCTAGAAAATGCAACCGAGTAGCTAAACAGTCTACTCGTTTTTGATGTCGTAATTACTTTTTATTCGCCTGACGTGCAATGACAACAGCCGCTCGGTTTCGCCGCCTTAGCTTTTTCGATTATTTCGAGTGCTAAGTCTAAAATGGTCGTATCGTCTAGGGTTACAAAGCCTCCATCAGGTCCTTGTTCAACATGAATCCCGACCGATTCGCCCTTGCTGAAGTCTGTCCCGCCGAAATAGTTTCGTACTGTTTCGTCGTTGAGGTTCAACTTCTGAGCGATTTGGTGTATTGCACCCTCGGGCAACTGATCCTTTATCTCGCGCAACCGATTAAAACTAATTACTTTCGACATCCTCTCACCCTCCTTTTAGACGTAGGAGCTTCGTTGCTCCTATTGCCTAAAGATAATGCTTTTATTTAAGAAATCACTTGTCAAAAAACGAATCGGGAGCAATACGCAAACAAGGGGGCATCTGGTATCGCTTGTAGGCGGCATTTTTTACCAAACGCGCCACGCGAGCTACCGTCTCTTTGGTAACATTGGGCAAATGAATGCGCTCGGCTCTTTTGCCCTTATCGATGAGTTCGACCAATAGAGCATCGAGCATATCGTAAGGAGGAAGCGAGTCCTGATCTGTCTGGTCGGGGCGCAATTCGGCAGACGGCGGACGGTCTATGATGAAATGAGGAATGATCTCTTGCTCGCGATTGATCCAACGCGCGATTTCATAGACTTCGGTTTTGTAGAGCGCACCTATCACGCTCACAGCACCGCAAGCATCGCCATACATGGTAGAATAGCCCACAGCACACTCACTTTTATTGGAAGTATTCAGGAGTATATGTCCGAATTTGTTGGAGAATGCCATAAGAAGCACTGCCCGAACCCGTGCTTGTAGGTTCTCTTCAGTCGTATCAGCGGGTAGCCCTGCAAAATAGGGTTCAAGGGCGTTGAGGTAGGCGTTGGTCAGAGGTGTAATAGGGATTATTTTTGTTTCTACGCCCAAATTCTTTGCCAATTGTTGTGCAGAGGTAATAGAGGCATCTGCAGTGTATTGAGAGGGCATAATAAGTCCCAAAACGTTTTCTGCACCTAAAGCCTCGGCAGCAAGAACTAACACTAATGCAGAATCAATACCACCACTTAGCCCCAGAATAGCCTTCTTCTGCCCCGCGTTGTCGAAAAACAACTTTAAGGCTCGCACCGTCATCCTATACTGGAACTCTGCGGTGCGTTGCGGAAAATCTTTTAGGTATTCTTGCTGCCCCAGCACATCGGGAACGGGGGCATGTATTTCCCGCTCCTTTTTACTTCTTCCATTGGGACAAAAAACGGAGTAACCTCCTTGCAATTGCCCATTGAACATCCCTACTCGATTCGAGATATAAACCGAATCCTTGCAATGTCGCTTAAAAAGAGGAAGCACTTTCTCGAGAGAATAGGGCGTGAAGACGGGGATACGAGCATTCATATAAATGTGGAACTCCTTCTTCTCGGGTGCTGCGAAGCGGAGATTGAGGTAGTAATAATCGCCCCAATTACGGACATCTATTGCAAGTTCATAGCGTTCCTCTTCTATCCTAAATCCGTTTGCCGAGCCTATGGCACACGCACCGAGTGGCAAAAGAGATATGAGCGATGTACGTGTAAGAAAGAAGATCTGGTGCTGTAAACGCAGTGGTTCTACCTGCAAATTAAGCTGCACACCTCCTATAAGCATACACGCCTCGCCCAAATGTCGTTGTATCTTTTTCAACGCACGTAACTGTTCTACAGTCACCGAGCCGAGGTGCTGTAGTGCGCTACACGAAGTGCCAATTGTGGTCTCACAACCACACACATAGAGGGGCGTATCGGCGTTCGCCTGCCTCATATCGTAGTCTAGGCGACTTATAATCTCCTGCGCATTCTGCGCTATTTCGGCAGGCACTAACTTGGGCTGAAGGAGGCTAACGTACATATTGCTCAACTTTGCACCCCTCTGTTAAAAGACAAAACCTATACGCAAACCGATGCTATACATATCAATAGCGCCATAACCTGTGCGATACATATTTAGGAAGCTCCCGTCAAAAACAATCCCAGCCTGTATGGCACTACTTCCCCCCAGCGAATACTCAGCCCCAAGGCGCAACATATAATTGACAAAGAGGGGCGAATACATGCCAGAGGTACGCCGCGTTACTCCATCAAGCTTAGCATCTTCAAAAAAAGGAACAGAGACTAGCAACCCCGCGGTGGCGAAAAAGGTGGTATAGCCTATCTCAATAGCACGCATATTTAGCGCTAATGGGATAGAAAAAGCACGGATATGGGTATCGAGCGTCTTACCAGACTGCACATCTATTTTCCCGTCGTAACGGCTATTGAGTTTGTAACCATCCTGCTTGTAGGCAACACTTGCCCCACGAAGATCGATAGCAGCCCCCGAGAGGAATGAATAACGACGCGCAAATTTGTACTCTACTTCAATTCCCGCGTTCAAGCCCACATTGGCAGCAGAACCGCTGAAACGATCGTTGTCTGATGAAAACCAAGAGAGTATAGGGTCTACGTGAATCCCAAGCACGTACTGACTATTGTGATCTATGGCGCGCACTGTATGCGGCACTGCCAGTGCTAAAAGAACAATAACTAAGGCAAAAAATGTTTTTTTCATGGGGTGCAATAATTATGAAGGTTAACTCCTATCTCTTTTTAACCGCTATGGTGAGGATTAGTCCAAGCGCTACGCCCAGTAACGCAGCAAAAAGCGTGCGATAGGCAGCGGGGAGTAGAAAGCTGATTGTGTGCGCAGGAATCCAGAAGAAGGGGATGGTCTTTTTATAGACAAACGACCACATCTGTTTCCAGTCAATACGTTCGGACATGATGGCACGTACCTTTATCGGATGTACCAGCGCTTGCATGCTACCCTGATATTCCTGAATATGGAGGTCTGTAATCTTATGCAAGGTCATCATCACGGGGGCATAGACCACGTTCATCACCACGCTGATACTAAACGCTGTAAGTAGGCGTGTAAACCCTAATTCGCCCTGCAATTCCGTAGTAGCATGGGTTAAACCTAAATCTTCTAGGGTTGGTGGCACGCCTCCTGCAAAGACCTTGAAGGCAAATTGGATGGTAATACCTAATAGCCCCCATACCACTGCACGAGGCACCAAACCAAACCCCGCGGGTAGATATTGCCCACAACGGATGCGCGCGGCAAGCATCTCGCCAAACGTTGCAAGTAGCGCAAACTTGAGAAATGCGGTAATGTAGCCGTGTTGCGCATTAAACTGTGTATAGCCCTCTAGCAGAGGGGCACAAAAAGCGAATGCGGCGATTATTGCCAGGAAAATTAGAACCGCAATGAGATCGGAACGTTTCATAAATAGACCAACATTATGACTGCCAAGACACTATATACAGCCCTCGCGCAGGACACAGAGCTAGGGGAAACTTAGGGTATGGAAAGATAAGCGTTGCTCGGGTGCACTAAACTATCAAGAGTAGCCACGCAGCAGGAAGAGCAAAAAGCAAGGAATCGAAACGATCGAGAAAACCTCCATGCCCAGGCAAAAATGTTCCCGAATCTTTGATGCCCACTGCGCGCTTGAGACGGGACTCAACCAAGTCGCCCAATACCCCTACTCCAGCAATTACAAGACCGAAAACTAGCCCAAAAAGAGGCGACAACCAGCCCAAAAGCCAAAAGAGTAGCGCACCC
Organism: Bacteroidia bacterium; assembly: GCA_905373475.1. GTDB lineage: Bacteria > Bacteroidota > Bacteroidia > Bacteroidales > CAJPTX01 > Bacteroides_D. The sequence goes on from CAJPTC010000010.1 coordinate 3,894, forward strand.
ACTCCTGCCGAGAAAAGAAGTCCGCCCACGAAGCCTTCAACACTCTTGCCAGGCGATACGCGCTCTATCAGCCGATGACGCCCAAAGGGAACACCCACGCAATAAGCCCCCGTATCATTTACCCATGTTAGCACGAGTGGCAATAGAAGATACCAAAAACTCAAAGGTTGGTGAGCCTGTGAAAGTACTAGCTGTGGCACTAAAGCAAAGGGGAGTATGATATAGAATACGCCCAAAATGGTCTTCCCCCAATCTAGGAAAGGATTGGCACGGCGCGACAGCACCACATAAAACCCGTCTACAAAAAACAGCAGAATAGCTCCCACGATGATGGGAATTAGACCGACAAGATGCAGTTCGTAAGCCAAATTTTCAAAGTCGTAAGCAAGCAGAGCACTCCCCGCATAGAATAATAGACTTGCCACCAGACCTGTTATCTCGAGGAAACGCGGACGCTTCTCTCCATGCCATACAATACGGTAGAACTCCGACAACGTAAAGAGGGCGTACAATGCAAAGAGCGGGAGGCTAAACTTAGCCCCAGCCAGAATAGCCCCCACCGTTACCGCAATGAAAAGCGCGCCGCTAAGCGTTCGCTTAATGACCGTCTTCATTTGCCTCAAATTGCGCAACAATTCCCTGTGCGCGTTCCACGTCTCTCGTACGCACAAGTATGACCACCTGCCCCAGCATGGGGTACATTCTATCGCGCTGATCTACACGCGCCGTTTCTATTCCTGCGTCGGCAAGAGCTTCCTCGCGCGCCATCAACTCTACCTCATTGGCAGAAGAATAGACGGGTTGCCAATCTATCTCACTCGGCATTGTCTTCCGTTTTGTCGTCCTGTGCTTCTACAGCCTCATCCACTTTAGGCATTTCGCCATCGGTTTCAGTAGCCTCTACTACGTGCCCTTCCGCCACCTCTTTTGCCTCCTCGGCTTCTGTTTTTAGGTCAAGCGCTTCAAAACGGGTATGCGAAGCACGTTTGCCATAAATACGCTCCAGATCGTCTGAGAATATCACCTCATCCTTGAGCAGCATTCCCGCCAACTCATCAAGTTGTGTACGGTGCTCGCGCAAAATATCAAGCGCCTGCTGGTAGGCATCGCGCAACACGTTCTGCACTTCCTGATCTATAATCTGCGCGGTGTGCTCGCTAAAAGGCTTATTGAACGAATACTCCGAACTGCCCGTAGAGTCGTAATAGCACGTATTGTAGAGCGCCTTTTCCATGCCATAGTAGGCTACAATAGCATACGCCATCTTGTTTGCCCTTTCAAGGTCGTTGAGCGCCCCCGTGGAGATTTCGCCAAACACCACATCTTCAGCAGCACGTCCGCCCAAAATGGCACAGAGTTCGTGGAACATCTGCGTCTTGGTAGAGATCTGGCGCTCCTCGGGAACATACCAAGCGGCACCCAGCGAACGACCGCGCGGAATAATGGAAACCTTAAGTAGAGGGCTTGCATACTCGAGCAACCAACTTACTGTAGCATGCCCCGATTCGTGGTAGGCAATCCGTTTTTTCTCCTCGGCTGTCAGAATCTTGCTCTTGCGTTCCAGACCACCTACAATTCGGTCTATGGCATCTAAGAAATCCTGCTTTTCTACGTACTCCTTCCCTTTTCGTGCTGCGATGAGCGCCGCCTCATTGCACACGTTGGCAATATCTGCCCCCGAAAAACCAGGCGTCTGCTTAGCGAGGAAATTCGAGTCAAAATCCTTCGCCAACTTCAAGGGTTTTAGGTGTACCTGAAAGATATCGTAACGTTCTTGCACATCGGGGAGTTCTACATGTATCTGCCTATCAAAGCGTCCCGCTCGTAATAGAGCGCCATCAAGAATATCGGCACGGTTGGTGGCCGCTAGTACAATTACCCCTTGATTGGTAGAGAAGCCGTCCATTTCAGTTAGCAACTGGTTGAGCGTATTTTCGCGTTCTTCGCTACTCGAATAGCCTACATTTTTAGAACGCGAGCGCCCTATAGCATCAATCTCATCAATGAAAATGATAGCCGAGCCCTTTTCCTTTGCCTGCTTGAAGAGATCGCGCACACGGGAGGCTCCGACCCCCACAAACATCTCTATAAAGTCTGACCCCGAGAGGCTGAAGAAAGGCACGTTGGCTTCACCTGCTACCGCCTTTGCTAGCAAGGTCTTGCCCGTCCCAGGAGGCCCTACAAGCAACACGCCCTTGGGAATTTTGCCACCTAGCTCAGTATACTTAGCAGGGTTCTTCAAGAAGTCTACCACCTCGCGTACCTCAATCTTTGCTTCCTCAAGTCCTGCCACATCGGAAAAATCTACGTGTACATAGTTTTCCTTATTGAAGAGCTGTGCCTTAGACTTCCCGAAGTTGAAAATATTAGCACCGCCGCCACCACCACCGCCGCCACGGCTAAGCATTCGGAAGATAAAGAACCACAGACCGAGGATGATTAGGAAAGGAATAATCCAGGTCAAAATTCCCGAAAAATAGTCGGGACGATCTTCGTACGTGGGGTAAATACGATTCTCGGATGGCGTATCCTTCTGCGCATCTTGAAGTTGCCGCTCGAAGGTATCTACTGAGCCTATGGTGAAATAGAAATGCGGCTCATTAGCACCAAAGCTTGCAGGGTCGCCAATGCGCTTCTCGAAATGTTTTGCGCCAGCATTGGTAAGGTATACTTCTACAATCCCTTGATTTCGCACTGCTACAAGCTTAGAAACATAGCCTGGTTCAAGCATCTTTGTACGCACCTCCTGCCAGTTCGTCTCTACCTTGCTAGACGACTGGTAAAAGAAATTGAGAGCCACAATGCCCACTGCCAAAACGATATAAAGCCAAAGGAAGCTAAAACGCTTCTTCGGCTTTGCATTGCTATTCGTGGGGTTATTATTCTGTGAATTATCCATATCTGCGATTTAATCGGACACTATACCTTTTTCTAATCTTCCTCGGCGTACTCCTTTCGTGGTGCATCGCCCCAGAGCCCCTCCAGATTGTAATATTCTCTTGTACTTGGCAGGAAGATGTGCACCATAACCGAGAAGTAATCCATTACCACCCACTCGGCATTTGCCCGCTCAGAGGTTCGGAACGGATATTCGCCCGTAGCAGCTCCTACGCGCTCTTCTACCTCATCTACCAAGGCAGAAATATGTGGCGAGCTATCGGCATGACATATAACCATGTAATTGCATATAGGCGAGTGCACTGGGCGCATATCCAACTCCACGATCTCGTGACCACGCTTCGCCTGCAAAGCAGAGACTATTTCTTGTAAAAGGATCTTATCAAGTTCTTCTTGTACCATACTATTTTCTCGTTTATCTCTCGTAGCTTGTACACATACTACGTTGTATAACGCACAAAGTTCGTCTTTTTATATAGTACATTTACCCTAAAAAAAGAGCACCTGCCCCCAAAAAGAGGCAGGTGCTGCGACCAGAAAAACGAACGAGAATCTGTGTTTTCGCTAAAGGCTTAGAACTTGAAATTCGCGCCCACGGAAACAAGGGGTTGCGAGAACCAAGGAATGGGTAGCGGACTAAGCTCGACGTTCATGCCCCAGTTTTCGTTAAATGCCCATCGCCAACCGAGGAAGAAATCGAACCCGTAGTGAGGATTCCAGCTTGCAGGAGTTATAACCTTGTCTTCTGCGGGAATACCAAGGTGTGGATTGCCTGGGAAATGGGTTACCACTTCTTTAGTATACAATACGTTCACCCCATGGAGCATTCCAAGGTAAAAGTCCATATTGTTGAATTGGTTGTGGAGGGTAACACGTGCATTGAAAGCGTGTAAGCTGCCAAACGTTGTACCAACATAAGCTCCCACGCCTAATGAGCCACGCCCGCTACTGTAAAAGCCACTCAGGATACAATACTCGTACGAAAGCCCAAAATGAGGCACAACAAAAGCCTTCATGCCGAAGTTCGCGCCCACTAACGAACTTCCCTTAGTAAAGGCGCCTTCGTTAGTACGAGCGCTTACCGAAAAAACGACTGCCAACGACAGTACCAACACAAGGATCACTTTTCTCATATTGATTTGATTTTGATTGTTACTTCAGAAACAAAAATGTCGTCCTCCTCAAAGAGAAAGACGACACGAAATTCCGACAAAACAGCCCGTATTGTAAAGTACAAGCTTTACAACACAAGAAATAAAAACAAATGCTAAATAAATTTAATACAGGGGGGGGGTAAACTGCGCCACACGAACGCACACCAACAAACAACCCAAATAGGCGTTTAGAATACTTAGCATCTAGTTACTCTGTCTTTAGTTTATTTTCTGACGCAAAAGTAAAAAAATCTTGCTGATTCAGAAAGACCCTAAGCAAAAAAATTCACGAATGTGGGCAAAATGCGCTGAGTCAAAAAAATCCCACATCGCTTATTTTTTATCATGCTGAGATAATGAGTTGTATACAAATAAAACCTTGTCCCAATTTCATCATAAAAAGAAAAATTCGATATTTGCAGTAATCTCAAATATATGAAAGAGCCATGGAAGAGTCAAAGGTTACGCGTCTTAGCGTGAATATCAACAAAATTGCTACACTGCGTAATGCGCGTGGAGGCAATATTCCCGATGTGGGACTCGCTGCTGTGAAAATTTTGAAGTCCTATCACGCAGACGGTATTACGGTTCATCCTCGCCCCGATGAACGCCATATCACCTACGCCGATGTGCGAATGATTAGCCAATTGCTACGCACGGGCAATATGCCAGAAGGTGTAGAGTTCAATATTGAAGGAAATCCCATTCCGAAATTCATCGATCTCGTTTGCGAAGCACGCCCTGCACAAGTGACTTTAGTACCCGATGCGCCCGATGCTCTGACCTCCAACGCTGGCTGGAATACTGTAACGCACGCCGACTTTCTACGCGAAATTGTTGAGCGTTTTCATGCCGAGGGAATTCGGGTTTCCATATTTGTAGATCCAGATTGCAAAATGGTGGAAGGAGCAGCGCAAGTAGGTGCGGATCGTATAGAGTTGTATACTGGACCGTATGCACAACAGTACTATACCGATTCATTTGCGGCAATTGCTCCCTATATTGTAGCAGCAAAGTGTGCGCAGCAGGCCAAACTAGAGATCAATGCAGGGCACGACCTTAATTTGAAGAACTTGAGCTACTTCCTTCTAATGATGCCTTTTGTAAGCGAAGTGTCGATAGGGCAAGCCCTGATAAGCGATGCACTATACATGGGGCTCGGAGAAGCGATTAAAGCTTACAAAGAACATATTCCCCCTTATTTCGATTTCGGAACTGGAGAACTTCCCTTCTAGATTGGTATTTCTGCACGGGCTTTTTGGTTCGCAACAAGACTTTCTGTGGTATAAACGCAATCTGGACGGAGCATCGGGAGCTTTCTCTTACGATTTGCCAAACCATGGCAATAGGCAAGGAGAAGAGCCATTTTCAGTTGCATACCTTCTAGCCGATCTTGAGCAACAGTTGCGAACAGCGGGCATAGAACGTGCTCTTTTCGTCGGGCATTCGTTGGGTGGGCAACTGGCGCTTCATTATGCTGCCTTACACCCCGAACGAGTAGAGGGGGTATGTTTACTAGATATTTTTCCTCTGTGGACTCCCGAATTGCAAGAGTTTCAAGCAGAGTTACTAGTCCTTTTGCACAGCCTGCCAGTGCCTGCGCCAGAGACCTCGGTAGCATCGTGCTGGCAAACAGACAACGGGCGCTATATGCAAAAGTTCCTCGCACGCCGTAGCAACGCATTTACGCCTACTGTATGCGAATCTTTGATTCGTTTTGTGAACTACGAAATGCCACTGTTGAATGAACCGCCTTGCTATACGCGCCCATTGTGGCTTCTACGTGGCGAGCAATCTGCATTCACAGCGGGGTTGCAAGAGGATGCGCTGAAACGCATCTATCCGCAGCTACGTGTAGTGCCCATTGCGGGAGCAGGACACCTACTTCACCTAACGCACCGATATGCAGTATGCCCACAAATACAAGATTTTATCGTTGCAGGCAGTAAGTAATTTCTGCACAAAGTAACATTGCGTAAAGAAAACGCCTACTTTTGGTTTGTAAAACCAATAATGAGGGGGAAATAATGAAGCATTTTGCATTTCTAGTATGCTTTTGGGCTATTGCATCGACGCTCTATGCACAAGCGCCACGTAAGTATGAATTACCTGAGCCTGAGCAACCGAAACAAGAGGCTACAAAAACAAACTCTTGGGGAAGTCTGCTAAGTACAGCTGCGCGCGTAGCTACTTCTACAATGGGGCTTATACAGCAGTCGGTGAACTTGCAAGAGGTGAGCAATTCGCTCTACACATTCGAAAACAATGTAGGCGGCTCGTGGATGAAAGATGCACGCGACGTACTCGGGAAAACAAAGGATGCACTGCAATTGTACATGGTAAACGAGGAAGGAGCATACCTTTACGACCCAGCCACAAGAACAATGAATTTGGTGGCAGAGGGCGATTTCCGTGAACAAATCATAGAGCAGCACAAGAAATATGAAGGCTCACGTATTCTAATTTTTGCAGGAGAGTCTCTAGAATCTTTTGCCAAAGAGCAGTTGCAACAAGGGGCAGATAACCTTTTGGGCGAAGAGAAGAAGGAAGGAAGTTCGGACACGAGCACGGAAGGTGGCGAGAGCGCCGAAGAAAGCTATCCTACGACATTTAGCCCAGGAAAAGTTTTTGTACTGCTCGGAGCAAAGAAATACACTTTTGACTGAGACAATTCTCTTTCATGATTAAAGGTGGTATACGTCTTGAGATGTATGCCACTTTTTTTGTTCCTAGACGGTGGAGATCTAAATTTGTACGGCAATTAGATAACGAGATGGAAACGCTATTGAAAAATTCGAGGAATGCAGTGTTCCGCTTATTGCTTCGTGAGGCAAGTGTAATACTTGTTGGTATGCTCATGGTAGGAGTTGCACTCCTCCTAGGTCGGCAAGAGTTCATTTTTCCCGAATTGGCAGCTCTTTCTATCGGCTGCCTAGTCATCGTAAAACGAGTGTGGTGCGTAGATCGTTGGCGGACTGTTGTCTTATTAACAGGCGCAGCTCTGCTGGGTACACTCCTTTTTTACTCTTCCCTTCCTTTTATTGCCAAAATAGCATTAGGCTTTTCGAGCGTTGCCCTCCTACTTATCCTGCTTCGTAGTTCACTCTATCCTGCTCTTTCAGCCTGTTTACTCCCCCTTGTGCTCAACGAATCGTCTTGGGTATATCCGCTAGCCGTCTTTTTGTTAGCACTCCTTTTAGTAGGTATGCAGTGGCTCATGGAAAAACTCCATCTACGCACTGCCCTACCCTTTCGACCTGTTGCACGCACTGTGCATGAACGAATTATAAGAGCCGTGTATCTATTGATAGTAGTAACTATCGTGGTAAGTGTGGCAGCATTTTTTGAACAACGCTTTTTCATACTTCCGCCGCTTATTGTACTCTTTGTAGAATTTTCTCGCCCCGAAGCAGGATTACGCAAAGCGCCCTTTCTAATTACGGTTTTAATGGCAGTTGCTGCCCTGTTGGGAAATTTCGGGAAGCTATTTTTAGAGCCTTTTTTAGGACTTTCTCCCGTACTATCGATGGGGAGTGTTCTACTTCTACTTTTCGTCGTTTTTTCTACCTCAAAACGCTACTTCGCGCCCGCGGCTGCAATTGCGGTACTACCGCAAATTCTTCAACAAGATAATTGGTATCTTTTCCCCATCGAGGTCACATTGGCCACAGCCCTCTTTATTGCGATTGCTTTACTGTTTTTCCGCGCGAAACGCACTGCTGGACAAAACTAGATGTTCATCAGGGGGGAAAATTTATTCGGTTAAAAAATAGAATTTCTATCGACCTAGAATAGACTTGTAGCACAGAGTATTACTCAGGTTGCTTTGTAGATTTCAAACATTTTCTTTGTTGAAGAATCATTGATAATTGTTCGACTTAACCCTTATAGAAAACCCTTTCTGTTTATAATTATGCAACAATGTAATATTTATTTCGTTGTAAACTATGTATTTGTTTAATGTTTTCATCATCCATAAACTGAATATTACCATGAACATGTATGAATTGATTGAACTTCCTTTCACGAACGAGATAGCCATCGAAGCCATGTTGTTTGAAAACCTGGCTATGTTACAACTCGGCAAAACGCTCGTAAAACCAAGGATTATCCGTCACGAAGTTGCACTTCTTGATGCGAGTGGACGCGAAGAACGTATAAATCTTCTCATCCAGACGGAACAATTCTCGGCTATGGTAAAAATCGTAGCAGGCGAAGTGACGGAGGAGAATTTGAAAGGGCTGAAACGATGCCTCGCTCAGAAAGAAGAGATTTATAAACGTTATATGCCTTCAGACGCTCCGACAGAGTGGTTCGGTCTCCTAATCGGAAGTCGGATTTCAGACTCACTTCAGGAGAGTTTGCGGCAAGGTCTGACGGTTCATAAATGCCCCGTAGCAGCCATTCTGTTGCGCCAATTCCTAACAGGGTCTACACCCGTTCTACTGCGCGAAGTGCTTGCAAGTACAACCTACAAGGTAGAAATAAATCAGCCTATTGAAGTGCTTCCCGCCATAATGGGGTCTACTAGGAAAATGGCAGAGCCCAAGAAGCGAAAAGAGAAGAAGGAAAAAAAGCGTAAGGAGAAAAAAAGTAGCTCGGAAAAAGACTATACAAAATACAGTTTCAACGGGCAGATCTACAACAAAGGGAAGTTGGTTAATGCTGTCTTCCACAAGATTGCCGCAGATCATCCCGAGTTAACGCTAAGCGATTTGGAGAATTATTTCCCCGAACGCATGCAACCTGGGCAGAGCATTTTTATAACCAGAGAAAAGGCTATGCAGCTTGCGCAAGAAAACAAGCCCAAGCGGCATCACACAAAGCCAGAACAAATAGTCAAGCTGGCAGATGCCGAGATTTGTACATCAGCACAATGGTCCAAAGAAAGCATTCCGCTCTTTATAGAGCACGTAAAAAAACTCTTTGGCTACGAAATTAAGAAACTTGAGCGGTAGACGCTGCTTGTTCCGAAAAAGCAAAAAAGAGCATTCTACGCTGTAGAGTGCTCTTTTTGTTTAGAAAATATACCCTCCGCATATTCGCAATTTTGGAACAGTAGTTTTGCAAAGCTCCATCTATTTTTGTAATAGAAGCCAAGAGAGCCATGCAGTCACTAACACGACAAGACTATTTGCGGGGCATTAACCGCGTTGTAGAATACATCAATAATCATTTAGACGCACCATTATCTTTAGAGATATTGGCGTCGGAGTCCTGTTTCTCGCCTTTCCACTTTCATCGGATTTTTAAGGCGTTTATTGGCGAAACGGTTGGAAGTTATATCCAACGCGTCCGCTTAGAGACGGCAGTACACCTCCTCCGTTATTCGGAACTACCCATAGAGAGCATTGCGACCCGCGTCGGTTACGAAATGCCTTCTTCGCTCTCCAAAGCATTCAAGAACGCTTATGGAATTTCCCCCTCCGAGTACCGAAAGCAAAACAATTTGCAGCTCCGACCACTCACGGTCAACAACGAAATAATAAATCTACAGCCTCCAAAGATAGTATCTCTTCCTACGCAACAAGTGCTTTACGTGCATGCCACGGGGGCGTATGACGAGGTGGATTACGCCGCGCAATTTGCAATCCTTTGGGAGCAGGTAAGAGTACAACGGCTTTACACGGCTGGTATAGAGCACATTGGGTTGTATTACGACTGCCCAACAGTAACTAAGGCAGATTACCTCCGTACCGACCTTTGCCTTACTATCCACAAGCCCGCCACTCCGCGCGGGGAAGTAGGTGTAAAGGAGATTGAAGGAGGGCAATACGCGGTATTCCTTTACCGAGGCTCGTACGATAAACTGCAATGTGCCTACAACTTTATCTTCAAGACATGGCTTCCCGATAGTCGTTGCACGCTGCGAAATTTACCCGTGTTTGAGAAATTCTTATCAGACGCGCGTTACACACCGCCCGAGAAAACAAAGACGGAGATATACGTTCCTATCGAGTAATCAGCACTTTATGCGCAGCACCCATTAGTCGGCATTCGCTGGAGTAGCAGGCGGGTATATCAAACGAATTCGCTTTACCCAAGCTTCTTTCTGTAGGGAGGCAATGGTTTTACGTTCCATCCAACTATCGAAGGAGTAGTGCGGTTTGCCTTCGAGTTGGGGTAAATCTTTGAAACCGAGTGCTTTCAGTCGCGCATTTATCGTCTTTTCACTCACAGCCTCGTGGTAATAGACAATCACGCCTATTTTCCCATCCTTTTGGGCATAAGCAGGTATACTGTCGTTTTGTAAAAGCGGACTAACCCGCCACTCTGGTTTAGGGGCAAAGAGTGAAACCATGTTGGTCTTTTTTGTACACACCCGAATTTTGTCGCTCTTTACTGCCACGAAATAAGCTCGTTCGCCGATGTTATCATAAACGGAAACTCCAAACTGCTTCAGATTCAAACGATCGGACATGGAAGGATCTGCCTTAAACTGTGCAATAAGAATATATTTCCCTTCAATGGGTTTTCCTAGTGCAGCGTAGGCTTTCTTTGCACCTTTTTGTAGCGATGCCACATTGTTAGGCGGTGTAACAGAGTGACCATACAGATCGAATGCTGTCTGTGCATGCGCAAGCAGCACTGAAAACAAAAGCCAAGCAATTAGTCCGAATCGTTTCATTTCACTTTAATATTTTATCGCTCATTTAGACGGGAAATGTCCCTGTAAGGTTATCTAGAACCTCCGAACAGAACGGTACTTACACGGTTTTAAGGCGATGAAAAAACGAGAAGAAACCACTACTTAAGCCTTCTTGACTTGTATTCTTTCAAAGTATAAGCTCGCTAGAAGGCTTTGCGTCAAAATAGATACGAGCGTATAAATAAATCCGCAGAATTGTGAAGTTCTCAAAGGCATTTTCAAAATGCAGCTTGTTCTCTCATAAAAGAACTATCTCTTTTCCATATCTGCGACAGAAATCATTATTCATTCCTACAACTTCATTTGCTATTGAGGAAAACCCTACGTTATACATTTTTTCCATACACGCTTTATTAAACACCACCCACTGGATGAATCGATTGTGATAATCGGTTTTCTTTACCTTTGTAACAAGCTGAATTTGTGGCTCGTTTCTCCAATTGTTCAGACACAATTGAACGGAAAACCTTCATCCAGATCATCATAGACCTCAACACGGCTTGTGAGTGTGCGGGTTTAGGAAAATAGTAGAAAAACCGAGAAGAAAAAGACAGATAATGATGGCGCAAGAATCTCCGCTTGTTATATACGAAGCTCCAGATGGCACAATAGCTCTAGACGTCCGTCTAGAGGGCGAGTCTGTGTGGTTAACACAGGCACAAATGGCGGAACTGTTTCAGACAGATCCTTCGGTTATTGTGAAGCATATTTCCAATATCTATCGTACTGGAGAACTGGATGAAGCGGGAACATGTGCAAAAAATGCACATGTTCAAAAAGAAGGAAAGCGATTGGTTACCAGGAATCTACGCTATTATAATTTGGATGTGATTATCTCTGTTGGCTATCGAGTAAATGCTAAACGCGGTATTGCATTTCGTAAATGGGCCACTAAGCTCTTACGCGAATACCTCCTTAAGGGGTTTGTCGCAAATCAAGCGTATTTGGTGCAGCATTACGAGGATTTGAAAACGGTAGTGCAGCTCCTCGAACGTACTCGCAGCGCATGTGAAGAAGGACGTACCGAAGAAACAGAGGCGCTTTTTTCGCTAGTTGTAGACTATACCTATGCCCTAGATACTTTGGATCGTTATGATTATCAGAATCTAACAGTGGCAGAAACCACAAATGAGGAACGATTCAAAGCTACATACGAAGAGGCTATGGCGGCTATCGCTCTTTTGAAGGAAAAATTCGGAGCGAATCGTTGGTTTGCACATGAAAAAGACGATTCATTCAAAAGTTCCCTAGGGCAACTCTACCAGACGTTTGATGGTATCGATTTATACCCCTCTGTGGAAGAAAAAGCAGCGATACTACTCTATTTGGTGGTGAAAAACCACTCGTTCAGTGATGGGAATAAACGTATCGCAGCTACGCTCTTTTTGTGGTTTATGGAGAAAAATAAAATTCTTTATGCTCCAGATGGGCGAAAACGCATCTCCGACGGGACGCTGGTTGCCTTAACTCTCTTGATTGCGGAGAGCAGAACTGAGGAAAAAGATGTAATACTAAAGGTCGTGGTAAACCTTATCAATCAGCGAAATATGTAGAGGTAAATAAAAACCTTGCTTGCTACGTCTGCCGTGGAACTGTTTCGGATTACACAATTACCCTAACCTCATTAGGCTGTCCCCGCAGGATTTTTAATGGACTACGTGCTGGAAACAACATCGACTAGCGGCGTCGTTTCCAACCCGTCAGAAGTGTCCAGAGAATAGCAAGCCCCATGAAAAAAATAAAGAGAATTCCGCCCTTTCCCAAGAAAGTAAAGATGCGCCCCGTGTGCACCTCCAGAGCAGCACTTCGTAGAGACATGGGAAGTTTGACCAGTTCGGTGGGCATACTTATCTGCTCCGTGCCCTTGTTGTAATCAACAGTAAAGGGGCAGTTTCCTATATCCGTCGAATAGCCTGCAATGGCATGTTCGGCTATCGGAATCCCTTGTTGCACTTGCGCAGGTTCATGCGTAAAATAATCGAATGTCACCCCAGTACTCCTATCCCATAAAAACATACCGCTGAATGAACCAACGAGCCAAGTACCAAGCGAATCTTGCACCTGTGCGTTTATCCCCATTACACTTATTGGAGGCTGCGCCACCTGCACGGCACGAGGAGAAGCGCTAAAATTAGAAAGCGTGTAGAACCCATTGGAAGTATAGAGCAACCAGTCGTTGTAGTAGCGATCGCGGCGCAATGTACGTAGCTTGTCGTGCCACGGGTTCGGACTGTCTAAGCTAGAAAAAGGAATAGGCGGAATTCTACCCGAAGCTATCGCAATAAGGGCAGGAGGGCGCAAAAACCAACCTGTAATACACAAAGCAAGAGTTGCTACTATCGTCCATTTCCCAACGGCGTTGTGCCATCGAAAAAGCTTAGATAAAATAATCCGTGTTCGTTTTCTCACCTTCGGCAAAAACCAGTACAGCACCCCTGTAAGCGAAATAAATACAAGTGCTAGGGCGATGAGATCTACGACAATCTTTCCTCCCCAACCAAAAAGTTCACCACTATGAAGCAGCCACACGGTTCGGAACAGCGGCACTTTCCCGTCATAATCATCAGGTTGCTTCAGCATTAGCTTCTGGAACTGGGTATAGGGTGCGGCCGCATAATAGAGATATGAACGTCCCAGCACAAAAAGCGTATCTTGGTAAAACACCATATCCGTTAAGCGCTCTTCCTCCTTTTTGGGCAATGGAACTTCGCGCCAATACGCACTATCCGTGTAAACATAGAGCCCATACTGACCAGCTACAAAAAGTTGATCGGCGTCGGTGTGTACAACACTGCGAATATTCCGATGATCCGCCCCCAAGGGTAATCCACGATTCAGGTCGCGAAACGCAGAAGCATTGCGATCGGTAAGCCATATTCCACCATTTCCATAAATCAGTACACCCTCTTGCCAAGGCAACGAGCCGCGCAGCAATCCACGATTCCAGTGCTGGTACTCATAGTCGGAGGGAAGCAAAGAGCGGCTTACATTGATGTTCGAGAAAAGGGTAGGGTGATTTAATACAATCCCTGAAAGACAGAAGAGAAATATGAAAAAAGCCAAAATGAGCCCAAACCACTTGTGCTGCTTGCGCCACGTGCTCTTTTTCATTTTCTGCAAACTATAAAAAAGGGCACTCACGAAGATGAAGTGCCCCTCTTGCTTTAATTTTTTGTCTTACGTCTTGCGCTTTTCAGCCAGAAATAGATACCCAAAGCCACAAATACCAGCAGAATAACTAGCAGTGGGAGCGCATACTTGTCGGGCTCTGTCCAGAACTCGTTGAAGAAGTTGATGCGACCAAGGATCTCTACAGGAGTCCAAAATATGATAACCGTTGCAATCGCCATACGTATGTTTGCGCCCCAAGCTGCAATACGAAGCTGTTTTCTAAACATGAACACAGAACCTATCAGACAGCCAAGACCTACGAGATAAGTAACAGGGTGATGATCGCCCAAGAAATTCTTGTCGTAGCAGAACATCAACAGGAGATAAAGCGCCCAGAGCATGGTGTTTATTTCCATGAAGGTTACAATGCTGGTATGACGCGTCATGGCATGCGGCGCTATTTCGTTTTGTTTCTTTCCGAAGCACACCTTTTGTATCCACGTGATAAAATCACAACCATTCTTGGTACTGAAAACATACATGGTCATAATCATCATCCAGAGCCCGAAGGTGGCAGGAAGTATCAAATACTCTGGCTTGGTAACAATTTCGCCGTTCTCCATTTCTGGCATCACACCATAACGACGCGCGTAGTACATAAAGAGAAATTCTACCCATCCTGTCCAGAAGAGTAGTCCTCCAAACAATCCCCACAACGTTTGGCGCGTATCGCCCTTTACCATAACGCCCACTATCACCATAATCAGCCCCACAAGCCCCATCAGAAAACCCGCAACATGCATAGATCCCTCTTCCATAAATTTTTCCATAAGAATCATAAGGGCATGCCCTAGAGGCATGGCAAAGAGCACAAGCAGGAACGAGGCGATAGTCCGCCAAGGATAGAATTCTTTTTTCTCCATAATGTCCAATTTTATTTTACATTTCCTAAGAAGCTGAATTTTGCCTTTTTACGAGAGAACCCGACCGAACTGGTCACGTTGAGATGTAGCTCGATAGTTTTAACGCCGTTTGAGGTAAGTAACGTTCCATGAAAAGCACCGAGCGGATCGCCAGAATCGGTATCCCATTCCAAGTCGGGCGTTAGGAAACCAAAAATGCGAATCTCGCCAGCATTGGGGGATGTTGTAGTCAGCCTACCATCTGTCGATAAAGAAACCCCCGTAACCCGAAAATGAACACTACCAGGCATTTTACCGAATTTCTCGAGCACGCCCGTTAGCGTACCATTGTGCAGCGTAAATACCAACGGTTGCGCCTCTTTAGGCTCGCCATTCATAAGGATACGATAGGCTGAACCTGTATAAATTCCGTTGTAGCTACTAATAGACTGTGCTCTGATCCCTTGCAGAAATAACACTGCAATGAGAGCCATTGTGAGTAATACCTTTTTCACGATTCGTACATTTTAGATAACGGGTAGTCAGATCTATTCTATGGATAGCTTAATAAGCAATACGCAGCGTACATCTTACCTCCGCTGCGCTCACAAATAAAAATTGATGTTCAATCTCTCCATCTGCTTACCGACACAACAGGAACATAAAACGAAGCAAAATTGTTCCATCTTCGTTGCGCAGTGTTTGCTAGGAAGCCTAGGCAAGTAAAAAACAGTAAAAGAAAAAGGAGCGAAACGTAAAGCTTCACTCCTTTTTGCGGTCTGGACGAGACTCGAACTCGCGACCTCCGCCGTGACAGGGCGGCATTCTAACCAACTGAACTACCAGACCTCAATCCCCTCTCTCTTTCAACGGTGCAAAAGTAATAGCTTTTTCCGAACTGACAAAAATCTTTGAAAACATTTACCGAACCGCAGATAGTGCGCATAAAAAGAACCACCACCTCGCACTTCCGACTCTCGGCTTAGTTTATCCTGCCCTCTCTTCATGTTGCACCCACGTCTCTTTTTTACCAGAATATTCTCACTATCTCTAAGTATAATTACTGTAGGAAATCCCATTTCACAGGCATTAACTTTGTGGCAAGAAATAATACACAAAGCATATAAGGTTATCAAGGAAGGAGTCACGAAAATGAAACGAGTACTCTTGTTGTTACTTCTAGTTGCATGCGCTACTATGAGTATGGCGCAGGAGCGACATGGAAGCGGGAGCTTCTCGCCTGCCGCGGGCATCGCGAATATCAAAAACTACGACATAGCTTGGGAGTCAGGACTTACCCTCTCTAGCGAACTCCGTACCAGTGCAGACGGGAAACTGCTCCTGATAGGGGGCATTGGGGCTACCATCGGCGGGTACGACATCAACCCCAGTCCGAACCCTGATCCGACCAAACCAGATACGCCTGGCGGCATACAGGAATCGCAAATTGCCGAGATCTCCGTTTTCCCAAATCCCGCACAGCGCTTTGCTGTCGTCAGTCTTGAGGAAAACTGCCAAGCAGTAGCCATTGAACTTTACAACACCCTCGGGGTGAACCTCATGCGCCTGCCCGTACAGGATAATAACCGCGTGCAGCTCGATCTATGCGGTCTTGCCAACGGAGTCTACGTAGTGCGTGCAGTTGATGCACACGGACAACTCGTAGGACGCACGAAGCTCGCGGTACAACGCTAAATTCGTAATCGTCGAAAAATAGGGTAGATATGAAGAAATATATACTACTGTTGAGCGCCTTGTTGCTCACCCTGTTTGTCCAAGCACAAACGAAGAAAACAAGGCTAAATGAGAAGCTCGGCGACGTGGTGCTAGAAAACAAGCTACCAGCCAGTTTCAGCTACCAAGCTCTCATCACACGAAACGGAAAAGTGGCTTCGTTCGTGAACCTTAAGCTTGAAATTACACTACAAGACGAAGAAGGAAACCAGTTCCTCGTTGAAGAGCACAGTGCAAAGACTTCCCGCACAGGGATGGTGAAACTCGCCGTCGGTTCAGGAAGGGCTAAAAAAGGAAATCTAAACCAAGTAGATTGGAACAAAGGAATCTTCATCGCCATAAAGGCAGACTTCGGTTCTGGCTACGAGAGCTTAGGCGCTCCCGTTAAGATGATGGCAGCTCCCTACGCACTCTACGCAGCCAATGCGCCCCTGATTCGGAGTAACACCACAGAGGAAGATGCACCCATTTTCCAAGTGCAGAATAGCGATGGATACCCACTCTTTACCGTCTACGAAGGCGGCTACGTAACCATGAACGTTGCCGATGAAACATCTACACGACGTCCACGTGGTGGTTTCGCAGTAAAGAGTTTCCGCGGCGAGTCTACTGCGCCTCGTTTGCAGGTTGCCGACGGACGAGTAGATATGTTCGTAGATCCCCTCACACGTCGCCCACGTGGCGGCTTTGCCGTAAAAACTTACGGACATTTGCGCGACGGGGAAAGTGGCGAAACTAAAACACTCTTCAGCATGAATGACAGAGCAGCCTACTTCACTCTCGATAAAAATGCAAAGGGCTCCTCTTTCCAGCTCCGTAGCCGATGCGACGAAAAGGTTGTCATGGCATTTACGAAAGAGGGAAAAATACAAACCCGGAATGAAGCTGCTGATGTCATTGAATCGTTGCCAGAAGCATCGCCTAGCACCTCTTTTGAGATCGATTGGGTGCAATATTCCATCCCATTAACTTATTCTGAATTCCCTGGTTTTACAAACCTGATCCGCTGGGCAATCCCAAGGGTTAAACTTGACGGAAACGAAACGACCAAGTACGACATCCGCATTGAAGACGAACCGAGTGGCGCAAGACTTTCAGATTACATCCGCGTCGGGGAAGTGAAAGAGTTGCAGGCTACCAAGTTCGGGCTCGCACTGGCAAGCAACTTAGCGCTAGACAACAATTTTGTATTCCCCAACGGAAAAATCACTGTGTGGAGCACTGAAATCCCAAGTCTGCAAAAGGTAATTGAGTTTAACGATCAAAAGCAACTCTCCGTTGAAGACGTTCTGGAGCTCAAAAATGCAGATGAAAATGCACGTATGCTGCAAACGGATAATGAGTTCACAATTGAACTCAAAGCAACAAGAATAACACCAAATGCTAGTTTTGAGCATCTGCTCCTGAACACAGATCTGAGATTTGAAATACAAGGCGAATGGGCGCAATGCTTAAAAGCAGAACGCGATGGTATGAGCGTTAAGTTCATAGTTACCGACAGAACCAAATTTGAGACGATAGCTACCGTTGGAAATACCCATACGATTCCGATGAAGTTGGTCTTCCCCAATAATATCTATCCTTCTGTCTCTTTTGAACTTAAGGTTTATGTTATGCTCTAGATACTGGGAGTTACAGTACGATTTTTGGAAAAGAATAACGCAGTAGATATGAAGAAATATATATTGTTGTTAGGTGCTCTGATGTTCGCAGTTTTAACACAGGCACAAGCGCAAAGCGAGACAGAAGAGAAGCTAGGGGACGTAATGCTTAAAAGCGAAACCCCGACCTCCTTTAACTACCAAGCGCTGCTCTACAACGACGGCAAACCTGTTGCCGAGAAGAGCGTAAAGATAAAGATCACACTTCAAGATGAAACGGCGAAAGCCTATTTCATAGAAGAACATACCACGAATACGGCTAAAACGGGAATGATAAACGTTTCGGTCGGAAAAGGGACTCCCATTACGGGAGATTTGAACGATGTGGCGTGGGAAAAAGGTGTTTTCATCGCCGCCGAAGCCGATTCGGGCTCGGGCTACAAATCGCTTGGACCTGCTACGAAAATGCAAGCTGTCCCCTACGCACTTTATGCGCGTGCAGTTCCCGTAATTCGTGGTACAAAGGCGGGAAAGGAGGAGGGACGCCCCATTTTTCAGGTACAAAACAGCAAAGGGATGCCTCTTTTCTCGGTATATGAGGAAGGGATTAGTATCAATGTTCCCGATCTTCCATCGGGCACACGCCGTCCGCGTGGAGGTTTCGCAGTAAAGAGCTTTCGCCTCGGTGGCGATCTCTCCGAGGAGAGTTCTAATAATCGGTTGCAAATTGCCGACGGAGCTATCGATGTTTTCGTAGATCCCGTAATGCGTGGCTACTACGGAGGTTTCGCAGTAAAAACAATGGGGCATTTGCGCAGCGGCGAAAACGGACAGAAAACCCTCTTTAATCTAGACGACCGCTCCACTTTCTTCACACTAGACAATTGCGGCATTGAAAGTACTTTCCAGCTCCGCGATCGTTGCAACAACAATCAGGTAATCATGAACCTCGGTGCAAACGGGAAGATCCAATCGAAGCAAATACCAGACAAAGTCTTGCAAGATTTACCATCTACAGCCTCGGGTGCTACTCTCCAAGTGGAGTGGCCATGGCCTAGTAAAGCTACTACTGAGCCCCAAAAATTGGGTTTTACCAATTTGATGCGTTGGCGCGTGCCGACAGTGAAAGCACAAGTGGTAGGGTCGGGAGTAGCATCTAAAATAAAGGAGGTCGATTATGAGATTGAAGTTGTTAATGATCCTGCTGAGGCAAAAAAACTTACTGACTACCTAAAGGTTGGATACTATATGCAGGGAGATACGAAGAGGGTTTTGGGGCTTATGCTAAACAGCAAGCTAAAACTAGATGATGATTTTACTTTCCCAAAAGGCAAAATTGTAATCCGCTCCATTGCTCTCAATCCTAATTTGAAAACCGAAATTGTCTTTAGTGGTCAGAGAATGTTGTATGAAGATGAGTTTGAATTTACGGCGCATTGGTTCACAAAGTCAATGTCTAATTACGTAGAATTCTCTGATAATGAGTTTTTTATGTCTATACTAGCAAATGAGTTTACGCAGAATGCAGATGCAAAAGAACTCCTTATGAACCTTCCCATTAAAGTAGAGATTACGAACGATAAGTATAAGGATTGCCTAAAAGCGACCATCGAAAATGGTCACATAAAATGCCGTGTAACTGATCGTCATGCGTATGAAAATGCTTTAGGCGCATTCCCAGTGACGGGAGGCGAGAAAGAGATAACTCTGAAACTTAAGCTCTCATTTCCCAATGATATCTATGAAGAGGTTGAAGGTAACGGGACAGTTAGAGTAGGAAAGTATTAGAAACGCAACACGAGAACTTTATAGTTTGAAATGATGATGGTGATGAAAAGATATATATTGTTGTTGGGCTTGTTGCTTGCGTTTTTTACGCCTGCTTGGGCGCAAGACGATGCCTCAGACCAAGATGTGGTACTAAAAACTGACCTCCCTACTGGCTTCAACTACCAAGCTTTGATTTATGCCGACGGGAAACCAGTGGCTGAAAAAGACATCAAGCTTCGTATTACTTTGCAGGATGCTTCTACGCCCTATCTTGTAGAAGAACACAATGCCAAAACCTCTAAAACGGGATGGGTAGAGGTACTTGTTGGGAGTCAGAATCCAGCCGATATGGAGAATGTTCCTTGGGAAAAAAGTCTTCTTGTAAAGGTGGAAGTAGACCTAACGGGCTCGGGCACTTACGTAGTTCTGGGCGCACCCGTAAAGATGGAGCCTGTACCCTACGCGCTTTTTGCAAAAACTGCTCCCATTATTCGGGGAAACGGAGATACAGAAAAACCGATCTTCCAAGTACGCAATAGCCGCGACCTACCTATCTTCTCCGTATACGAAGATGCAATTTCTATGAACGTGGCAGAACGTTCCGCGGGGACGCGTCGCCCACGTGGCGGATTTGCGGTCAAGACGTTCCGTACAACGGATCATGGCAACGAATCGTCAACGCGTTTGGCGCTTGACGATGGAGCTCTTTCTCTGTTTGTAGATCCTGTATTGCGTCGCCCACGTGGCGGGTTTGCAGTCAAGACGTTCCGCTCTTCGTTGCGTGGTGAGGAAGAACCTGAAACGCTTTTTAGCATGGATGAGCGTTCAACCTACTTCACGATAGACCAGTGCCAAGTGGGAAGTACCTTCCAATTCCGCGATCGCGACGAAGAGGAAAAGATTATCATGAACCTTAAAGATGGTTACATCCAGACAGTGAGTGGCAATGATAAAAATGCGGTGCTCAAGAAGTTACCCGATCCAGCTTCCACGAGCCTAGATGTGACCTGGGTGGCTTCAGGTGGTTTCCCGAGCTATCTCATTCCTTATGGACTCGAATTTACAAACCTCATGCGCTGGCGTGTTCCAGAGGTTCAGATTGATGGGAACGATGTGCCCTACCATATCTCAATCATAGACAACGCCCCGAATGCACAAGGGAAAAATCTCTCTGACTACTTTACGGTAGGCAAGATCATAAAGTGCACAGCAGCCCCTGTTGGCTACAAGATGAAAGAAGCAGAGGCACTAATGCTCAAGAGCGATGTTGTGCTTGTAGCGGGGGAAAGCTATCCGTATGGCTCTATCCAAATAACTTGGGCAGAGTATCCTAATGTGGAGTATCTTCATGCATTAGGTGGTGGTAGTGGCGATATTCTTGCACGACCAGACCGGCTGGGTCTAGGTTTTCGGTCTTCGGTTCCTATAGATTACAATGTTAAAAGCTTCCATGATACGATTGAAGCGCTGCCGTTGACGGATCATGCCTATTGGCCCGAAGTGGCGCACAATATGCCCTTCAAACTTGAGGTGACCGACCCAGACTATGAAAACTACATTAAAGTCATTAACCGAGAAGGTGACAAGGTCTACTTCAAGCTGTCGGACAACGAAGATTTTTACAACTACGTAGTTGCTCACGGTGAAGAAGAAGTTAGCAAGAACGCTTATTTGATTAATGTAGGAATGAGAGCAACGTTCCCCAATGGCGTCTACCCAGACGAGGATTTTGAGTTCAAAATCTATATCAAGAAGAAATAGCTGCTAAGTGTTAGCAGAGTATTACACAACAAAAACATAACTTTGTAGAGACGTTGCTATTACGGCAACGTCTCTACTTTTTTAGGAGGATAAAAAAAATGCGCAAACTACTGGGTCTCGTTCTTTTGCTCTCTTTAGCGACCACGCTTGCCGCTCAAACCGCATTTGAGCTTGCGGGGCAAACCATACAACCTCCCAAGAATGCTTGCCAGATTTGTCGTGGTAAGAAAAAAGCGATTAAAGCTTTAGGAGAGCCACTAGCGGGAAGATATTACCTCATCGCGCAATTCAAGGAAATTCCCAATCAAGACGCACTCAAAAAACTAGCCGAGCAAGGAGTTACACTGCACGACTATATTGCTGATAAAACCTACTATGTTACTATTCAACAAGACGCCATTCGGCAGAGCGTGAAGGGTACAGGGATTGTCTCTCTAATGCCCATCGAATGGCAATGGAAAGTCTCTTCCTCCCTCCTGAGCGACGACATTCCTTCATTTGCCCTAAAAGGCGGACTAGTTGGAATTGTGGTGAACTACCAAGAAGAGTTTACCCCTACTTGGGTCGCAGCGCGCCTCCGTGAAATGGGGATAGGGGAAGCGGCACACATTACGGGCGCACCCTTTTATTCGTTCGAATTGTGGGTATCGCGCTCCCAGATTGAAGAACTTGCCAAAGAACAGTGGGTTAAAATGGTGTGTATGGTTTCGCCGCCTGCTGTCCTTTTTGAGAGCCATTAGCCTAGAGCAAGTGGGCAGAAGCTCTGTTTTGCCATGACGCTAGCAGAAGCTTACACACTTTTTCAGGCACTACTTTGCGTGCCTACTTGCACGCTTCAAAGCAGTTGTTCAGTTCCCTGTACCGAATTTCGACGGCATGTTCCAGCACGTAGAGAATACGCTGGTAGTGCGCAATATCAAATACGCTGAGCTTTCGCCCCATCCGTTCCTTTAGCCATTTCTGCGCTGGCTGGAACGGACCAATGTATTCTTGCCATGCTGCGCTGTTTACACCCTCAAAGAACTGCTTGGCGTTAATATATACCCTATTATCGCAGTATTGTATTCTTTGTACGCGATTATGCCCTTTTATGGGGAAAGATGTCGCCAGCTTCCACGCTTCGCATCGCTCCATGAGATGCAATTGGCGAAGACGCCCTCCCACCTCAGCAAGACGGCGGTATTCAGATAGTTGAGTAGGATAAGGTACGCGCGGAAAATCTATCTTAAGAAAAGCCTCGAAGCGTTGGCAGTAACTCGGCGAGTTGAGCACGGCATACACATAATCGAATAGTTCTTGTGCCTCCGTTTTTACACCAAGCCTTTTTTCTATCTCTTTGAGCACAGTAGAATGGAAATTCGTTTCACAGAACTGTCTCCCATTTACCAGAATTTGTTGGGGCGTAACCTTTGCGTTGCGCAAGCGGTAAAGCGGAAACACCGTCGTATTTCCCATAAAACAGATCCTATCCACAAGACGTTGCGTTACAAAACAATGATGGTAAGCACCCGTATTTTTTACCGTTCTTAGGCTCACCAAGGCAACATTGTCAGTAGCAAGCATACTACCTAGCTTTTTGAAACGAGGGTAGGCAATTAAGCCTCTGTGCTTGGAGTAAAGTGTGTAGCGCAGATCAAACGGATAGTAATCTATAGCAACTACTGCTCCGTGTTCTGTATCTTGAAGGTTCTTGATGGCTTGTGCCAATTTCCAATCGCGCCCATCTAACCCGACGTCATATTTAGCGCGGAAATTCTCTTCTCTGAGACGCTTAGCATCGGCTATCAAGGGGCGAAAATCGTCAGCTTGCCACTGTATAGCCAGTTTGTCGCGTTGCGTTTCAACAGCGGTACTATACACCTCAAATAACTCTTGAAGTCCGAACCCATGCTGGTACTCCTCTTGTAACGCAAAATCCTTAGGTACAAGATAGTAGTACGGAGCAGTGGGCAAGAGTTGCTGCCAAGCAATATGTTGAAAGGTGTGCGTGTTGAGAAAATCTTCTTTCGCCATACGCAAACCAAAAATTTCGTGATAGTATACTTTAGCTAGCGTTTCGTTGTGAGGCTTTTTATGTTTCACAAAAAAACTGATACAAACCCCAGTTTTTATATTGAATAGGTTCTCGTCTTTCTCTCCAGTTCGAGTTTTCGCACTATAGCGCGAATCGCCATGAAGGTTTAAGATATAAATCGCATCAAAATAGGAGAGCAGTTCTCTACGCATCTGACGGTGAATAATACCATCGAGGTAACCCTTATTCGTGATAAAAGCCACTATTCCTTCCCCCGAACATTCTACACAGTGCTGTGCAAGTGCAATAAACTTGACGTAGTCGTCGCTCAGCGCCACGATGTTCACTTCTTCTAGTCTTTCAGACTTACCATCGCAATAGGGCTTGTATTTTTTCACGAGCTCAGTAATCCATTCGCCCTTGTTCGCACTCCCTCTGTTGTAGGGAGGGTTGCCCATTACAATTGTTATTCCTTTCCGTTTCCGTGCAAAGTCCATACTTGAAGCCAACAAAGAATTGGCAAGGTGGAATTGCACAGGGGGAATACCTTTGCCTCCTCGCGCCTGATAAGCCAGAGCTGTATTCATCTGTGCAATGCAGTAGGTAGGCCAAAGAATTTCAAATCCGTGTAATTCTACATCTTGTTGTTCTGGGCATTCAGCTAACATGCGCAACGCCTCTGCAAGAAAAGCCCCTGTCCCAGCGGCTGGTTCAATAATCTGGAGGCGTTTTTTTGGGAAACTTCCCCATTCGGAGGCCAGTAACCACTGCGTAGCATCTACCATAAAACGTACGATGCACGAAGGCGTGTACCAAACTCCTAAGCGCTTACGTGCCACAGGATCGTAAACTGCAAGAAAAGCTTCGTAGAGATGCAGTAGTAACTGTTCGGGGTATTGCTCCCGCAGTGTGGCAAAATCATCTGTTGTTAATACAGCATGAATTTCAGCCTGCAAGCTGGGCGAGAGCTCTTGTAAGAAAGAAAAGGGAGACTCCAACGTAGTTTGCCCCTGCGGAAAAAGGGCATTGAAGAGCGCCATTTGTGCCCAATAATTGGCAAACTCGTCTAGGTTACTCACAGCACCTAGCTTGCAGAGTCGTTCATATTCCGAGCGTAGTTTGGCAGCTCCTGTGGTGCACGATGTACAAAATTGCTCACTTACAACCTCGCGCAGCTTAGTTACTAAAAGAGCAAGCTGCACGGCA
Organism: Bacteroidia bacterium; assembly: GCA_905373475.1. Lineage (GTDB taxonomy): Bacteria > Bacteroidota > Bacteroidia > Bacteroidales > CAJPTX01 > Bacteroides_D. Next base: position 28,694 of record CAJPTC010000010.1, read on the forward strand.
AACGCCTGTAAAGAGGATTGAGACAGTTTCCCCTCAGACGTTTTTTTTCTTTCAGGAGTAGGCGACGGCAATTTCATTTACATCAAATATACAATTTCTGAACAGACAAAATATCTGTGCTTCCTAAGCGTAAACCTGTGCCCAATAGCACTAAGTTTGAAGCAGAAAATAGGTTTCAAAAGTTCCTACTATCTTTGTTCTGTCGAATAAAAATAAAGAGCGGCGTGTGCCGCAACGAAACAGATGAAGCAAGTTGCAGTAGTAGTTTTAGGATTGTTGTTAGCCTTTTCCGTCGCTAGTTGCAAGAACGAGGGGCAAGGAGGAAATACCTCTACCACCGATTCGCTAGGGGTATCCACCACCGAGGCTTCTAGCTCGCAGAGCACCACTTCGCAGGTAGTATTCCCTAGCGATGGAATACGGATTGCGTGGGTAAATATGGATTCGTTGCTCAAGGGCTATGACTACTACTTTGCCATGCAGCGCGAGATGGAAGCACTGACCGCACAAGCAGAAAAAGAGCTTACAACCAAAGGACAACAGTTGCAGAAGCGCGACGAAAAACTTCGCAACGATGTTGAGAAAGGGCTTGTAACTCGCAGCGAGGCGCAGCAGCAAGCACAAGAATTGGCGCAAGATCAAACACGCTACCTTCAGTTGCAAGAGAGCAAACGCCAGCAGCTAGCAGAAGAGGAACAGGTGCGCTTGCGTCGTGTACAAGATGCCATAGACACTTACATTCGTAAGTACAACCAAGAGCATGGTTACCATTACATACTGAGTGTGGGACTTCTGTACGCTGACCCAGCTCTTTCAGTTACACAGGATGTACTCCGTGGGTTGAATGCCGATTACGCAGCACAACAAACCACCAATAACCCAAAATAGGTTACTACTGTGAAGCTACGCCTAGGCAACCTTCCCCCGCGTGTAGAACGCATTCTCGTATTCCTGAGCAAAAAGTATGTTATACTACTGCTCGTATTTGTGATTTGGGCGGGGATTTTCGATGCTAATAGTTTGGTAAACATCCTTTCAGCACGGCATCGGGTAAAGGAATTAGGCGAAAAGAAAGCGTACTACCAGCAACAAATAGATGAAGAACAGCGACGTCTGGATGAACTGCATACCAGCCGCGAGAATCTGGAGAAGTTCGCACGCGAACAATATTACATGCGGCGCGCTAATGAGGACATCTATGTAGTTGTAGACAAGTAGCGCTTTAAGAGAATCTTAATAGAAAGAGACATCTCCATTTATGGGATGTCTCTTTTTTATTACAGGAGCAATAGCATGACTCCAAAAAATACGTAATGCGCGTCGCTGTTTGATCATGTTGTTTTAGGGTGCGTTGCCTGCAACGTCCGTCTTCTGATTATCAATTCATTGACGTTTTTTGAGACATAAACGGAGCGCAGATTTAGTTTTCGCTCTGCCCATCTTCCGTTTCCGTTAGTTGGTTGGACTTAGGAGTTTCGTCTAGAGCAGACGCAGGACGTGTTTTAATTCGTCGTCCTTTACGTATTATCGCACCGTAAAACGCAGAGACAGCGGGAACTTTCTCCAGTACGGGGATGAGGATACTAGTAAGTACAATACTTGTTAGAATAACGGCGTAGGTGAGATCGCGAATCATTTCACCGCCAGGTAACCCGTATTGAAGTGGCAAACTAGCCAAAACGGCAGCTGCCAGTCCCTTTGGCGCCATGGTAGACATAATCGTAAGATCAATGGTCGGTAATGCCTCATATATAGAGAATTTCACCACTGGGATACGCAGGATGTAGATTACAATCGTGATAAAGAATCCAAATAGGAGCGCCCAGCCGTTGGTAAATTGGATAGAGATCCCGATAAATACAAAAAAGAAGGTCTTGAGTAGAAAGACTATCTCCGAGAAAAACTGTTTCTCGGAATCATTGAACGTATTCATACCGCGGCTCACGAGGCGCTGAATCGTTTTGAAACGAAAGCGGTCTATGTTAGCAAGCGTAACACCAAAAGCAAGAGCCGCTATAGCACCACTGAATCCTAAAACTTCGGCAATTCCATATATCACAAAGACAAAGGCGGGAGTAGTAAACATGGAATTTTTAATGGTACGTATTTTGGCCAGAAGCACGGACCAAAGTAATGCGCTAACAATCCCCAATAAAGCCGCTAAAGTAAAAGAGCTAATAATACTACCAACAATGACTCCTACGCGAATACCATCGGCACTGTAGGCCTGAATAAGGGCTAACACAAAAACAATACAGAGCACGTCGGATAGCGCAGATTCGAGTACCAAGATAGTACGCGCACTTTCTTGCAATTTTAGCTGTTTTACAAGCGGAATTACGACTGCTGAAGAGGTGCCCCCTAAAATAGCGCCAAGTGTAAATGCAGGAATTGGTTCTAGCCCAAGAAGTAGCCAAGCGATGAGACCGACTACAAGTGTAGTTGCACCAAAATTGGTACACGTTATAAACGTCATCCCACGTAGTGCAGACTGCATGGTCTCAAAACGCAGATCGAGTCCTCCTTGAAACAGAATAAAAACGAGGGTGATCGTCGTAAAAATCCCCGTTACAATACCAAACGATTCGGGGGTTACGAGGTTAAGAACAGGACCGATGATGATACCGATGATCATGAGCATCAGAACATCGGGTATACCTTTTTTCTCAAAGATTCCTGCAAAAAGGTGGGACACAAAAATGAGTAACCCAATAAAAATCACGAGTTGCGCTGCATCCATAGCTTATTATGCAATAGTTTTAAATTTTATGTACATCGAGTTCACGTGCGAGTGTGGTATTCGGGAAAATCGCCACTGCTTCTTGCAATAGCGGTGTAGGATCGGTATAGCGCGCCGAATAGTGCCCCAGTAGTAACTTTTTTACATGGGCAAGTTTTGCAAAAGTAGCGGCTTGCTGAGCCGTGGAATGCCCCGTATCCTTTGCAAGTTGTATGAGCGCTTGCATATAAGTTGCCTCATGATAGAGCAAATCTACCCCTTCTACGTATTCCGCTGCTGCTGCAGTATACAGCGTATCGCTCATGTAGGCAAAACTTCTCGGATTACGACGCTGATACAGTGCTTCTGTCGTGGAAAGAACATCGCCATTTTCTAACAGAACATCTTCGCCGCGCTTTAGAGTAGCAATCTCTTGCCGCGTAAGAGCATATTTTTCGATGACCTCAGGGTAAATATTGGGAGGTAAAGGGTGCTCTTCAAACTTAAAACCCATTGTAGGGATTCGATGATGCAGTGGTATCGTAGATACCGAGAGTTGCCGATCTGCATAAATTGTAGCGCCTGGTGTGTCGGGGAGCGGATGAAATTGGAGCTCGAAATTGAGATGTACCACAAAGAAAGCAACCATGGTGTCGAGAATCGGCTGTAGGTCGCGGTGCGCATAAATAGCAAGCGGTGCAGTGCGCCCACTCATACTCAGCGAAGCAATCAGACCGAAAAGCCCCAATGTGTGGTCGGCATGTAGGTGGGTGATGAAAACAGCCACGACGCGCTCAGGAGCTAATGCAGCTTTGCAAAGCTGCATTTGTGTACCCTCGCCACAATCTATGAGATAGACCTGCCGCCCTACGTATAATGCCTGAGCCGAAGGCGAACGAAAAGCAGTGGGCTTAGCGCTACCGCTTCCGAGCACTACAAGATTCCACGGAGTCATCTAGGAGACAGGAGTCGCTTCTTCAAGAGGTTATTGCACTGGCGAAGGGATAATGCGCTCGGGATCATAAACTGTATCCATTTCCTCAAGCATATAGTCGTGCACAAGCTTGATAAAATGATTCCAAGTGTTCGTCTCGTCGACCATTTCACTTCGACAGTAGCGACGGTAGAGTTCATCGGAAACTACGGGCAACAGGAGCAGGTCATCATCATCCACAATCGAAGCGATCTCTTCCCGTGTGATGGTTCGCAAATCGTGTACCCCCAGCATTACAAGGGCGTGAGCACAATTCCGCGCTTTTTCTTGTTGCACCGACTGCCGATCGTAAACAATTTGCAACCCCAAAGCCTCGAGCACCTTTTCAAGGTTCGTAGTAACCATACCGCTACTCCCACGCTCGAAGATCGAGATCTGCGAAGGAGCAATACCCGTTTTCTCTGCCAACTGATACTGCTTTAAGCCGAGTCTTCTCCGCTGACCAGCTACTATTTCACTGATTTTCATTGCTTTGCTATTTATTATTACTGTTATTTCCCAAGGAGAATTTGCTCCTGTTCGTCGCTATATGCAATTGATAGCACCGTATCTAGATGTGAAATTGCGATGAGGCGTTCGACTTGCTGCGAAAGATTACGCAAGATGAATACGCCTCCTGCATTCCTACACAACCTATTTCCAACGAGCAGCGCGCTTAATCCTGAAGAATCGCAATACGAGCAATCCTTAAGATCTAGGACGATGTTGCGCTGCCCTAACCCCGAGAGTATAATAAACTCAGACTTTAATCGCGGTGTTAGGACGGCATCCAGACGAGGAGAGGTAAGGGTTATGAGGGTATGCGTTTCAAACTCTTGGATGTTGTACGCATTTTCTTCTTTTACTGGGTTTATCATTAGTAGGTACGTAATTGTGGTTGATGTTTGCTAGTTTTTGCGGTTCTCAGATGTCTTCAGGTTTTACATATTTTCACCTCGTGCGTTTTCCTGCTGTATATTTAGGAAATCGTATAGAGAAAAATACATAATGTGTTCCAACAAACTTAATTCTTCTGACTCTTCCCATATCTCATAAACAACAAATTCTATTATTGGATACGTAAGCCGCATTGATTTGTTTACGAATTTTGTTGATTTAGGCTATTATTTTCTCCTTTCGGCAATTCTGGTTTCTGTAGAAAGACCTCCTTTTCTTTTCAAAAGTCTGAATAATAGGCAGATTAGAGTCTAGACGTTGTGGTGGGACACACTCCTAGAGAGGGTGTGCAAAACTCTTGGCGCACCTTCCAGATGTACTGTGTTATCGCCGTCTCTGAAGCCTACTGACGTTTATACGGATTCTTCGTGTAATCCTTAAAAATGGCACGTACTGTCTCCTCTCCACATCCTAATGTTTTGGCAGTTTCTTCCCCTTGGGTATAGCTCTGTACGGCTTCGTTGCGCATACCTAGCATGTCGTAACAAAATCCGAGATTGCGCCAATATAGCACAGGAAAGAACCACGTTCCAAATTCATCAATATGAGGCTGCAATCTCTTCCCTACTTCTACCCCATCGGCATAGCGAGCCTGCAAGAAATCGAGCCAAAGGCGTTCAAAATCATAACGTGCACTACGAGTTTGTAGAGATGCCCACTCCTGCATAAGGCGTTCTGACAGTTCGATATCTTTTGCGGAGATTAGTTCTGGTTTCAGATCCATCTCAGGTCCATGCAGTAGCGGAACAAATGCATTGGCATACATCTCATTCGTATCGAGGTAATAATCTCTTGCCAACCAGTGCTCTAGGTAATCTGTCTCATTGCGAGAAGGCGATACGTCTTGCAACGGTAGAATGTCGTTCAATGCTACGAGACGCACGGAATTGCGTTTTGCGAGCGCATCGTCAAAGTAGTACTTATGTTCAGCGCCCGTAAAGACAATGACTCGCTTTGCTTGGCTTACGGTAATGGCGCTGTCTATAAGCGATAGCATTTTTGCATTTCGGGCTTCGGAATGCAAATTCATGACCCCATCGCCATATACGGCTATCTCTATCCGATATGCCTCGCGCGTGTAGTCGTTGTAATCTTTCCCATTAAAGAACTCATAGCCCGCAGCCTTACTCCGCCACACAGTATCTATAGAGCCATATTTCTTTTCAAAGGACTGTATTACACTACTATTCTGTAGCAACGAATCTTCCACCCGTTTTTTGTTCTTATAATCCTCCGTCTGCATATACTCTCTCCGCGCTGCTCGTACATCATAATTAACGCCCCAATAGTCTATGGGGTAGCTCTTTATATTATGTTCTCCACCATAAATACAAGCCAGCGTCATCTCTTTTAGGTAGCTTTTCTTCCTAAAGTAGGAGGGCGGGATCTCTACACAAATCGCATCGGGTTTGTAGGTAGCGAGAATGCGCACAATATCATGGTAGGTATAATTCGGATTCTCTGCATGCATTCCATGAATCGTACCCACTACAAGAACTTCTGGTATATCATGGCTCTTCTGCGCCATTACGGGGCATCGCCATAACAGGAGAAAGAGTATAAGTATAAAACCTCGTTTTACAGACATTGTAACTTCTTGTTTGCTTTCCCCGATATTCGTGTTTCGATGGCAATGTTTGAAACGATCTTCTGTTTCAATGGCTCTTCGCCCGTAATTTTATAGTCCGTTTCATCCAAAAGTACCTCGTCATTGCTTACCGAAATAGTGCACTCATATTCAAGATAGGTTTTCCAAGCAGCATTCGCCTCAAGGCGGAGCTTATACTTCCCATCTGGGATGTTGTTCCCCTCACTGTCATCTAGCTCCCACACAAATTCTTGTCTTCCCGATTTGGGGGTTGCGCCGCTTACAGCATCCACAGGCTTCTCTTGCACTGCTTTTCGCCATGCAATAAGTGCATCTGGGCGTTTTTCCCACCCCTTGCCAGCGGTAAAAGCGGTTACAAACAATGTTTTCACCAACTCACCTTTGTCGTTCTCTATCCAAACAGCAAACTGGTTTGTGGCTAACTTAAAGCGCTTATTGAAATCAAAGCTGAAAACAACCTCCTGTTTCGGAGTTGCCGCATATATCCGTGTAGAACACAGCAGTACGGCTAGCAATATCAAAAGAACCATACGTTTCAACATTTCTCACTAAATATTTAATTCGTAGTGCAAGATAATACTTTAATATAGGATATAATAAAAAGCGCCGTAGTTTATACTACGACGCTTTCCTACTTTCATTTGTCGGAAGCCTAATTGGGCTGTGTTACTTCAACGCTGGCACGAGGAATAGCCTTTACCGTTTGATCGGAGAATAGCCCCGCACGGAACTTAAATAAGCCTGCTATGGCAATCATGGCAGCATTGTCTGTGGTAAAACGTCGCTCAGGGATAAAGACCTCAATATGCAACTCTTCTCCAAGTGCTGTCACTGCTTCGCGCAAACCATCGTTCGCCGCTACCCCACCACCGATTGCCACCTGCCGAATACCAGTCTCCTTAATTGCTTTTCGCAACTTACGCATCAGTATATCAATAATGGTATATTGCAACGAAGCGCATAAATCTGCCCGATGCGTTGCAATAAAATCGGGGTCTTGTTGCACATTCTTTTGCAGGAGGTAGAGGAAGGAGGTCTTCAGTCCGCTAAAACTAAAATCCAATCCTTGCAAGTAGGGGCGCGTAAAGGTAAACGCCTGCGGATTACCCGTTTTAGCCAATCTATCTACATGCGGACCACCTGGGTAAGGTAACCCCATCACTTTGGCGCATTTATCGAATGCCTCGCCCGCAGCATCGTCAATAGTCTGTCCCAGTAGTTCCATACGCAACGGGTTGTGTACAAGCACCAACTGCGTATGTCCGCCCGAGACAAGCAGCGAAAGGAAGGGGAAATAGGGCGTACGCGTAGCCTCCGAGGTCTTCATAAAGGGCGAGAGGATATGCCCCTGCAAATGGTTTACCTCTATAAGCTTTGCTCCCGTAGCTAAAGCAAGTCCCTTAGCAAAAGAAACTCCTACCAAGAGCGCACCCATTAGCCCTGGACCACGTGTAAAGGCAATGGCATCCAGCTCATTTACCTGTACATTGGCAGCGCGAAGAGCTTCGGAAACCACAGGTACGATGTTTGAAAGATGGGCACGCGATGCAAGTTCTGGCACTACACCTCCATACTGTTCATGCACTTTTTGTGTACTAATCAGGCTTGAAAGTAACTGCGTATCGCGTATCACTGCTGCAGACGTATCGTCGCACGAGGACTCTATCGCTAAAATCAAGGGATTCTCAATACGTTTACGGGGATGTATATTCGTATCCATAGAAAAATACCTCTCTGGTAGTTAAACCTCTTTTTGGGGCGTTTCTATGGGTACTAGCCCCAATTCTTGTCCCTTTTTCAACATAAACTGTTCCGCCTCTTCCGCGTTGTTGGCAATTACGCCATCCAGAATGGCGTCTTTTATCGCGTTCTTTATCTCACCCACCTCTTTGCAGGGCGCAAGTCCAAAAACTTCCATAATACGTTCGCCCGAAACGGGAGGTTGGAAATTACGGATGGCATCGCGTTCTTCCAGATCTACCAGCTTTTCGCGCACACGCTTAAAATTGTGAAGGAAACGCGCCACTTTGTGCGGATTCTTGGAGGTTATATCTGCCTCGCATAAAAGCATGAGCGACTCTATTTCATTGCCAGCGTCAAACAGAAGACGTCGCACCGCGCTATCGGTAACTTCGTCGTCAGTAAGTGCAATAGGGCGCATGTGCAAACGCACCAGTAAGGCTATGCGCTGCATAATCTCGTTCTGCGGCAAGTGGAGGCGACGAAATATCTTGGGTATCATTTTTGCCCCCACATATTCGTGGGCATAGAACGTCCAGCCGTGCCCTGTTACGAAGCGTTTTGTGGGGACTTTGCCAACATCGTGCAGCAGTGCTGCCCAGCGCAACCACAGGTCTGCACCTGCTGCAGCCGCATTATCTACTACCTGAAGTGTATGATTGAAATTATCCTTATGCCCCTTACCTTCTAGATTTTCAACGCCTTTCAGCGCATCAATTTCAGGGAGGAAATGAGCCAATAATCCCGTTCGTTCGAGCAAGAAGAGCCCTTCCGAGGGTTTCGGCGAGAGAAGGATTTTATTAAACTCGTCTACAATGCGTTCGCTGGAAACAATTTGTATTCGCTCTGCATACTGGCAAATAGCGTCGAAGACGTGCGGCGCGATAGAAAAGCCTAGCTGCGAGGCGAAACGCACAGCACGCATCATGCGCAATGGATCGTCGTCAAACGTTATACCTGGTTCTCGTGGGGTTACAATTTTGCATGCCTCAAGGTCATGTTGCCCACCGAACAGATCGATTAGTTTCCACTCTTCGCCAGGTGTGAGCGACATGGCGAGCGCATTGATGGTAAAATCCCGACGTAGCAGGTCTTCCTCCAGTGTACCATCTTCCACTATGGGTTTGCGAGAATTGCGCCGATACGACTCTCTACGTGCACCAACAAACTCAATCTCCATCCCCTCAAAGTGGAACTGTGCTGTACCAAAGTTCTTGAATACCGCCACCTTGCTTACGCCTAGGCTCATAGCTACGGCATTGGCAAACTCAATTCCGCCACCGAGCGTTACAAAATCGATATCGTTGTTAGGACGTCCTAACAACATGTCGCGTACATAGCCACCCACCAAATAGACAGGTCTGCCTAATTGCGACGAAACAGAGTGCACTGCGCCGAACAGCCGTACCTCATTGGCAGATATGGCTGCGCTTTCCGATGTATTCGAGAAATGGTTTGAAAAGAATTCATCACCCGCCATACTCGTCCTCCTTTGCTAAAAAAGTAGGAGAGATGAGGGGAAAAAGTATCTAGCGGCTAACACAAAGCGTCTTTCGGCTAGAAACAATGACGATTACGGAAATCAAGCATCTTCAGAAGCGCTATTGCCACTTCTTGCCCTTTCCGACTGTGTGTACCATCCGCCCGATCGAGCGCTTGTTGACGCGTATTGGCAGTAAGTACTCCAAACATCACTGGAAAAGGAACACCTGAACAGGCTGTTTGCTCAATTGCATGCGCAACAGCATCTGAAATAAACGTGAAATGCGGCGTGTCGCCCTGCACCACACAGCCAAAGCAGATAGCGCTATACGACCTGCGATCGCGCGGCTCGGCTAAAGTAGAATTCAAAGGACCGTAGAAGTACATGCTAACGGCTTGCGGCAGCTCGTAGCATCCAGGTACTCTGATGATCTCCACCTGCCGCACTCCGTGCTCTACAAGAACATTTACAGCATCATTGATCAACATCTCTACGATGTCGCCATGCCATTCTGCCGCAAAGATGATGACGCGTTCCTCGGGGCGAACAATGAAATCCTTCTGCGACGTGTCAAAAGCCGTAGATTCACTCATCACAAAACTACAATGAAAAGGAGAGAGCGGGCGAACTTACTTCCCGAGTACTTTTACACGCTCGATAAATTTATCGATATCGCGTGCTTGAGCGCTGCGAGGATACGAATCTTTAATCAGCTCATAATCGTTGAGCGCTTCGCCCCATTTTGCCATACCCTCGTACAGCAAGCCCCGCTTTAAGAGGAAAATGGGCGTTGTCAGACCATTTTCGCGGTAATCAATTGCTTTGCTGTAATAGGCTAGCCCCGTAGGTACATCGCCTTTTTCTACATAGCAATCACCTATTGCTCCGAGCGCTACTGGCGCTAGCATCTTGTCCTGCAGTGAGTAATCTTTTAGATACTTGATGGCGTTGTCTAAATCACCCAATTCGCGATAGCAAATGCCCGCATAATAGCGACTCAGGTTGCCCATCTTCGTGCCCGAATAGTCGTCTAACAATTGCAAGAAGCCCAGATTGTTCCCGTCGCCGTTGAGAGCCACTTGGAACGAGTCTTTACCAAACTGTTGTTCTGCATAGAAGGCTTGCACCTGTGCCTCTAGTTCGCGCGGCTTCGAATACAAGTTCGAATAAGCAATGTAACCGACCACCAATAGTACCAGTACTGCTACTCCTATCAATAACCACTTGCGGTTCTTTTCCAAGTACTGTTCGGTATGCGTCAGGGCGTTTTCAATTGACTCTACGCCCTTAGGCTGCTCTTCCACCTTTTGATTCCGTGCCATTGTACAACAATCTTCTTATCTCTTTGTATTTCCGACGCACAAAGGTAATTTAATTTTATGTATCCTAATTATTTGTTTCTACCGTATTTTGCGGTATGGGGCTCGGAAAACACTACATCTGTATTTTGTACTGACTTCTAGGTAAAATACAAGAGCGCATTCTGCCCCCCTGTTTGTATGATTTTGAATAAAAACGTGAAATCATAAAGGCTGAAGGAAAGAACAAAAAAATGCCATGAGCAATATGAGAAAGTGGGCAAATTCTTATTTAAGAAAAGAAGGACAAAAAAGAAAGGCGATGCACAAACTGTACACCGCCTTATTAGCTTATCTAGCCAAGAACAGCTTTATAACTGCTCAGAATATTACGACCACAGGAAGAGAATTCCGATGATGGCAAAAAGCGGGAGCAAGATAATGAGGGAGAACTTATACATATAAGCAAAGAAACTCGGCATCTTGATTCCTTCAGCCTCGGCAATGGCTTTTACCATAAAATTCGGACCGTTGCCGATATAAGTCATAGACCCAAAAAGTACGGCTCCCATAGAGATGGCTTTTAACAGTATTTCTGGAATTCCAGCTACGTAGGGTGCATCGGCTATTTGTGGCAAACCAGAGGCAACCGAATGGAAAGCAAGTGCCGTTGGGGCGTTGTCTAGAAAACCAGAGAGTGCGCCTGTCGCAAAAAAGAAATGAAGAGGCGAATGTAAGCCCATATTAGAAGCGTGTTCTTGCAAGAAGATCAGCGCAGGTGTCATGGTTATGAAAATCCCGATGAAGAGGAACGCCACCTCGAGGATAGGATCCCAAGTAAAGCGGTTCGCTTCTCTTACCTTTCGCTTTGTAGTAATGAGCGAAAGAACCATCATTAGAATAATTGCTCCTTCACGTAGGAACTTCCAGTAGGGACTCCCGGTCTTGATCACTTCAATGTACTGCTCATTGATGAATGCAACAGAAGCAACTATACCGAGCAACCAAATGAAGTTTACCGCCCCCTCCAAACGTAAAGGTTTCACTTCTGTTACGTCGCGCGCAATGTCTTTTACAGACTCTTTTGCATAGTTGATACGATCCATTATGTAATAGGTCGCAAGCAATACAATGTCTATGATAAACGCCTCAGGGGCAAGTTTCAAGAACCACGTAAACGGTGCACCTCGCAGATAGAGGAGGAATAGTGGCGGATCTCCAAGTGGAGTTAACAGACCGCCCGCGTTAGCAACAATCGCAATGAAGAAAAGCACCGTATGCACCGTATGTTTACGTTGTTTGTTCGTCTCAAGGACAGGACGAATAAGCAACATGGCAGCGCCAGTTGTCCCCATAAGGGAGGCAAGAATAGCACCAATACCTAAGAAGAGAGTGTTTACGCCAGGCGTAGCGCGTATATCGCCACTTAAGCGAATCCCTCCCGTTACGGTAAACAGACCTCCCAGCAGCAACACAAAGGGTATGTAGTCAAACACAATCTGATGTTGCAACTCGTGCCCAAATCCCTGTGCAATGAGAATTATTGCCGTCGGAATTCCCAACACCAAGGCTACTACGAGCTTGTTGATGTTCTTCTCCCACCAATGTCCTGCCACCACAGGGCCGATGGCTATTGATAAGAGCATTAAAACAAACGGTATCAGCAGAAATGCCGAGACCTCATGAGCTATTGGCTCCATCTATCTAATGTATGATTGTTATTGTTTATGCAAACCTATTCCTTGGGCTCTGCCGCAGCCTCCGTCTCAGTTTGGGGAGTATTGGCAAAGTCGCGAACACCAAAGTTTACCAAAATAAGAAACCACTTGAAGGCTTTCATGATATCCTTGTCGTGTACCTTCACTTCGTGATAATTGGGCAAAATCTTAGCATATAATGCCCGAGCTTCTGCGGTATTCGTTTTCAGGTCTAGAGCCTTTATTTCTTCTTCGTGAGGGAGCATAGCAGTGAAAACGTCTGCCAAAGGCATATCTTTCCCGTGCATGAACATGGCAATGTCGGCTAACGAGCTTACCTTGCTCATAAGCGAAACTGCAAAACGAGTACCACCCTCTAGAGGCTCAACGACAAAGCCATGCTTGCTCTTTGCTACAAATTTGTAGAGCCCCGACTTGCCTGTAATTGCCAAAATTTCTTTCAACTCCATGACCTACCTGTTTTATACCAGCCGCAAAATTAGGTAATAATACCGTTCCGAATAGCTCTTTGAAAGAGGAGAAGAACTCCCATTTGCAAAGCACAGGTGTTAAGCGACTAAATGCCCACGCGATGTTGCTCCGTACAAGTATTTAATTGGTATGCCAATGTGAAAGGTGGTGTTCTACAAATCGCCCTATCAGTTTATTTCTTTTGTGGTAGCTTCTTCGATGCCTGTTCAATACTTTTTTCGTCGTTTGCTACTTTACGTTCCAATTTCTTAATGTCTTCAGCGGGCGGTAGTTCCTCAGGGCGAATACCACGTTGTCCGAGCATTTCGCGTACCGTCTCGTTGTTCTGTACGTGTTCGTTTGTAATCTGCAACTCTCCTTGCAAATCTTTCTCTTCCACATTGTAGTTTGTCATCTCAGTTGCAAGGTTCTTAGCAGCAATCGTCAAGGTGGGGAGAAAATCTGCCAAAGGACGCGTACTTTTTACTCCCAATCGTCGCTTCATATCCTCGGTTGTATGACCACCAAACAATGCCTTATCTCCCTTAGAGCGAATTCGCGCAAACCCTTTGTCGTCTACACCCCGCTCGTATATATTTTGCGACAATTGCTTTTCAGCTGCGCGCAACTTGTCGCGCGTCTCTAAGCGAGAGAGTAGGCTAAGGCGCTCTTCTATGAGTTCCGCCTTTCGAGTTTGTACTGCGAAATAGCTTTGTGCAAAAGCAATCTCCTCTTTCTTCGGATCTCCATTTTGCGCAATAAGATAGCATGCATAGCGCGTAAGCATAAAGTCAGAGACTTCACGTTTCCCTCCTTTCCCTATTTCGATCATTTTCGTGACCTCACGAAAATGATCATCAACGTTAACACCCAACGATTTACAGGAAGCTACTGCTCGGTCTATCGCTACCATAAAGTTCTCCCAACGAGCATACCCCAGAATGGTCTGCAATTCGCGCGCGAACCATACTTCTATTTGCTCGGTTGCATCGTCACTCTCAATGTAGTGCTCAACGCCATCAAACACAGATTTGTAATGCAGTATACTGTTCTTGTCCATCATCCCTAATCAGTTTGTTCTGTTACAGTCTCTATACCAAGAGGTCTTTACAAAAATAAGAAAATGCGGCGTGAGCTACAGCGATATACCCTCCCAGACTTTGCCGAAATACAAAAGAAGAAGAAACGCTTTTTGTATAATTTTACCTTCCTAACAGGGGGAACATGGACTTAGGAAAGAATTCGGAAATAGAACTCGCACGTAACCTCATATTGCATACACACAACAATCTGTTCTTAACAGGTAGGGCGGGGACAGGCAAAACCACATTCTTACATTCGCTTTGTCAGGAACTACGCAAACCGTACCTCATCGTTGCTCCAACAGGCATTGCTGCCCTCAATGCGCAGGGAACCACCCTTCATTCTCAATTTAACCTCCCACTAGATCCGTATATCCCTGCCCTCGATTATACCGACAACAACCCACTGTTGAAGCGAATTTCGCAGAAAGAAAAAGTAGCCATCATCAAACAGGTAGAACTCATCATCATAGACGAGGTGAGTATGGTGCGTGCCGACACGCTTCAAGCACTTAGCGACCGCCTGTGCGAAATACGAAAAACCAACGTACCATTTGCAGGCGTACAGCTACTACTCATAGGTGACCTTTACCAGTTGCCGCCTGTAACTACCGAGGAGTGGACTATGATGGAGCAATACTACCGTACGCCGTTCTTCTTCTCATCGCCTGCCTTTAAGAAAAGCCCGTTCTACTTTCTGGAGTTGCAAAAAATATACAGGCAGAATGATGTAAAATTCATTGAACTCTTGGAAACGATTCGTACAGGCAAAGGGGCACTTGCGGCAGCACTAAAACAACTGAATGAACGTGTGGTTACAGAATCTTCAGAGCAAGGACTGCAAGAGGGGCAAATTATCCTAACGGCGCTGCGCAAACAGAGTGCCGATTACAATGAGAGATGTCTGCACGCCCTTTCCACAAAAGAATACCACTACGCAGCCAGCATTGACGGGCATTACAATGAAAAAGATGCCCCCACCGACCTAGATTTGGTGCTCAAGGTCGGCGCTCAGGTGATGTTCGTGCGCAACGAATCGGAGGAAAAGACCTACGTAAATGGAGAATTAGGACGCGTTTCACAGCTCTCGGACACGGAGATCCAGGTAACTAAATATTCGGGCGGAATGCCTGTAACTGTTGCCAAGGTGAAATGGGAAAAGTACGACTATCGCCTAGATCCCACCACGCGCGCTATAAAGAAAACCGTGGTAGGCACATTTGTGCAATATCCGTTGCGTCTGGCGTGGGCAATAACCATACACAAGAGTCAGGGACTTACCTTTGACCAAGTACGTATCGATGCGCAACGCATTTTTGCCGCAGGGCAACTCTACGTGGCTTTGAGTCGCTGTCGGACTCTGGAAGGAATAGAGCTTACAGCCCCCATCCCACAAAATGCTATTCGTGTAAGCGACAAAATAGATGCTTTCATAGAATACTGCCATACGCGTCTTAAGAATCCGAAAGAATTGTTACAAGACCTCGAACACTCGAACAATGTGCGCGAAGTGCTCGATACGCTGAATGCCATTTCGCCGAGCCATGAGCGAGAAAAATTAACAGGACAGGCGCTTAAACAGGCCATTTGCCTATATGCAGAGCAGAAGCTTGCCGTAGGCCAGCTCCTGGATTGGTACGAGGTCTCAGTTCGTGAGTTTACAGAAAGCGTACTCACTCTCCTTTTAGAAGAGAAATTCCGCTTACAGGACGTGATTGATGAAAAGACCTTCAGCTACCTACGAGAGAGTTTTTCCCGCACTCCGAAAATGAAAATTACAGATAGAATTCAGGAGCTGTACGGCAAGGCGAAATCGTATGAAGTACGGTGGTTTCAGGTATGGGAAGAACAGCAACACGGACTTTTTCGCTTAGAGTAAGCTGTAACCTTTTCTAGCTCCGATCGTCTTACGCAAAACTGTTAAAATACGGGAACATGAAACAAGCGGTCATTTTTCTTTTCACTATCATCATGCTGTTTCTACCATGTTGGGTTATGGCACAAAAGGAAGTAGCACACGGCGTGGTGAAAGATAGTGCAGGCGAACCGATCCCGCTGGCGGTAGTACTTACTGTAAATCCGCAGGATTCGTCTATTGTAGCGCACACGGTATCGAACTCGGCGGGAGTATTTCGTATAAAAGGAGAATTGGCTGGTAAATTCTGGTTACAAGCCCACCAAATGGGCTTCATTACGGCTTCGCGGGAAGTAACTCTCCCCTCAAACGAAAATCTGGAATTTGTACTGAACGATGACCCACAGGAGATTGAGGCAGTACGCATAGGGGCACGTCGTGGTGGTATGAATCGCAAAGGGGATACTGTGGGGTATAATTTGAAAGCATACGCCACGGGGATGGAGAAAACCCTTGGAGATGTGCTAGCCACACTGCCAGGCATTAAGGTTGCCCCCGATGGGCAGGTGACCGCACAAGGCAAGAAGGTGGACAAAATACTCTTCAATGGGCGCGACTATTTCGGCGGCAACGTAGCAATGGCTACCAAAAACATAGATGCCAACGTGGCAGATACGGTGAGAGTTATTGAGGGGTACAGCGAGTACAACATTTTAGATGGTTTTCAGAACGTAGATAAAACGGTGATTGACGTGGGTGTAAAGGAGGGAATGCTCAATAATATTTTCGGTAAAGTGGAAGCTGGCGGCGGCTACAAAAATGCCTATATGGGCAATGCAAAAGCAACCTATATGGGAACACGCCACATGCTTACGGCATTGGCAGCCTCCAACAATGTGGCAGAGCCAGTCTTCTCTATCATGGACTACATCGCGTTAAAGGGAGGCTTGCAAGATCCCGAGTCGGGCGGATACACCTTGAGGCTGGAACTTGACGAATCTTTATCCCCTGTGATATACCCTAGAGAGGATACCTACAAAAGCACTGCACACGCAGCCAACCTGCTTTACAACTATCACAAAGAGAAGAAGTTAAAGATCAGCACAGCACTCCTAGTGGCCAAATCGGAGAATGATGCCAAATCGGAAACAATACGTACTTTTCTAACAGGAGCACAACAGGGCACATCCTTCAGCACAGGCAACGAGGTATCAAACCAAATGGAGCATGCGCTGGGGAATTTCAACATTACCTACAATCCTACAGATAAGCTAATGCTTTTGGCAGGAGCAACGGCAGACTATGGCACTCTGAATTCCAAAACAACAGCCAACGACTACTATGCGGCGCACCTACTGAATTCGTATGAAAAGAGGTACAGAACGCCTTTGAGTTGGGGTACCAATGGGGGGATCTATTTCCGTCCGAACAATCATTTGTTTTTCCTCTCATACAAGGTAGAAGGCAAACAAAACAAACCTACCTACGACCTAAATACCTCCGAGCTTGTGCTCCCGCTTTTACTTGCTCCCGACAACGGACGCTATGCGCTTCGTTTCCTAACAAAGAAGGATCAACTTACAGCTTCACTGCGTTTGGGTACACGGCTTAAGCTTACGGAGACGCAAGAGTTGAAATTCTGGTTAGAGGCCGCAAATCTCAACTATAACCACACTTCCTATTTTGAAACGGCAACGGCTCTTTCGGTACGCCCCAGCTTTCAGGGCGATCTGAATACAGATCTTCGCTTTGAGCAATACAGTGCCGAATTAGGCGCACGCTGGAGCTACAAGGGAGAAAAGCTATACAGTAGTTTGGGGCTAGAAGGCAAATATCTCCTACAGGATGCCCAACAACCCCAGCTCTCGCGCAGAGAGGATGGCTTTTACCCAGTACCCCGATTTTCTATCAACTACGACATTGTCTCGGGTATGGAGGTCGGTCTCAATGTAAGCTCCGATGTCAACACACAATCAGCCGAGGAATTGAGATATGGGCTTGAGGTCTCAAATTATCGTACGATAAGCCATAATCGCGGTTTTTCACATCTTGTATATCGCGACAACTCGGCTACCCTTTACTACAGTTATTACCCCACAGAGGCTTCTTACAACATATTGTTCAACGCCGATTATATGCAGGAGAGCTCTTCGTTGTCGCAAATTCTCCAAGATGGGCTTCTCTCTACCTCGATCCCATTTGGTATTGCACAAAGCGAGCGATACGCTTCTACGCTGATGCTTTCCAATCGCTTTGCAGGTATCTGGACAGTTACCTTAGACGGTTACGTACGTTACTCTACCGCCGACATCTTATCTGGGAATCAGATGGCAAAAATGCGTACGTTTCGACAGTCGCTCGGTCTCTCAGCGCGCAGTAGCTATTCTGCATTTTTCAACGTAGAAATGGGAGTAAATGGCAGACGCTTACAGTACGAAGTGGCAACCACTCCACGTACTACCGATTATATTGCATCGGCAAATGCTAAGATGCTTTTCACATGGGAAAAATTCCGAGCCGAACTGGGAGGCACTTATTCTATTAGTGCTCTCGATAAAGATAGCCCCAGACTTTTCGGACTAGATGCAGAACTCTCGTATGAATTTTCACACGGGCTTTCGGCAGTACTAATGGGATCTAACCTTCTAAACATTGACATGCGTAAGTGGAAGGATATTTCTTATTCCGAGAATTTGCTGCGTTCGGAGCGTGTTTACTACTCCCTCCCTGGCTATGCTATGCTGAAATTGCGTTGGGAATTTGGCCAAAAAGGTGGCAAGAATGACCAGATCAAGGTGATTCGTTCTGACGACTAGTTCTCTTCTTCAAATCTAAGAGACAAAGGCAAGAAATTTGCTGTAATAACGGGCAAGGACGCATTTTGCGCTTTGCCCGTTGTTGTATACCCACATATAATTTGGAATAAACATGAAACACGCCCCTTATTTACTCTCACTCGCCCTAGTCCTGCTGAGTTCGCAACTACTTTGGGCGCAAAATGAGGTAGCCCGTGGTTTGGTTCGCGACGAAACCGATGCGCCTATTGCTCTCGCCGTGGTGCTTGCCATACAGCCACAAGACTCTTCAATCGTAGCACACACGGTAACTAATACCGCTGGCGTATTTCGCATTCAGGGCGAACTAGCAGGCAAATACTGGTTGCAGGTACATCAGATGGGGTACATAACGAGCAACATCGAAGTAACGCTTCCATTAAGTGCACCGCTAGATATTGTATTACGCGACGACCCGAAAGAAATTGAAGCTGTGCGCATAGGTGGACGCCGTGGGGGTATGACTCGCAAAGGAGATACTGTGGGATACAACCTGAAAGCATACGCCACTGGGATGGAAAAAACTTTAGGCGATGTACTCGCCAATTTGCCAGGCGTGAAAGTAGCTCCTGATGGGCAGGTAACAGCACAAGGTAAAGAGGTTTCTAAAATTCTGTTCAATGGGCGCGACTATTTTGGCGATAACGTAGCTATGGCTACAAAGAATATAGATGCCAATGTAGCCGACAGCGTGAAGGTTATTCAGGGCTATAGCGAGTACGACATTTTCCGAGGTTTTCGCAACGTAGATAAAACGGTGATAGATGTGGGCGTGAAAGAGGGGATGATGAGCAACGTGTTTGGTAAAATAGAAGCTGGAGGCGGCTATAAAAATGCCTACATGGGGCGTGCACAAGCGTACTATATGGGTACAAATCACATGTTTTCGGCACTTGTAGCCTCTAACAATGTGGCAGAGAGCACCTTTACAATTATGGACTACCTTGCTATGCAAGGCGGGTTGCAAACACCCGATGGGGGATTTCAGGCGCGTTTTAATCTTGACGAATCGTTAGCCCCTATCGTTAATCCACCACGCGATACCTATACGGCTACTTCGCATGCAGTGAATCTGTTGTACAACTATCATCGGCAAAATAGACTTAAGATCACAGCAGCAGCCATGGCGGCAAAAGGAGATAATGAAGGCAAAACAGAACTCTGGCGCACTTTTGTATTGGGGTCGCAGCAGGGTACATCCTTCTCTACGGGGAGCACGCGCCGCAATGCTGTACAGCATGCTCTGGGCAACTTTGGGATCTCGTATAATCCGATGCAGTCGCTCATGCTTATGGGCGGCGTTATGGCAGATTTCGGAACTTCCGATTCGCGTAGCGTTTACGACGACTACTACGCATCAAAGCTTACGAACACCGTGGTAGAAGAAAGCAAACGACCTTTCACATGGAATGTAAAGGGTGGGGCTTATTATAAGCCCAACAAACACCTTTTTTACCTATCTAGCAATACACTCGCCGAAACCAAACGCCCCATTGCCGACCTAAATGCCTCGGATCTCTACCTCCCACTCGATCTGCTAGATAAAGACGGGCGTTATCTCTTACAGTTTATTGAAAAACAAAATATTAGCACCAACAACAATGAATTGGGAATTCGCCTCAAGTTGTCGGATAAGCAAGACCTAAAAGTCTGGTTAGCGCATACACATATCGGCAATAGAACGACTTCGTATTTCGAGAGTGAAAATCCAATCACGGTACAGGCGAGCTTTAACGGAGAGACAAACACAGATCTGACGTTTACACAGGACAAGACTGATCTGGGTGTCAATTGGCGTTTTGATGATGAAAAACACTTTACGTGGTCAGCCGAATTGGTAGGCTCGTATCTGTCGCAAACTGCGAAACAGCCACAGATAAATCGGCAGCTCTCAGGCTTATACCTAACACCGAGGCTCTATTTTCGCTATCGTATTCAACCAGACATGTCGCTGCGCGCGGAGTTCTCTTCACAAGTAAAGCCACAAACCGCCTCCAGTCTGCGCTATGGAATGCAGATGAATACCTATCGTTCCATCACCCAAAACCACGACTATTCGCGCCTCTTCACTCGCGATCTGAATACTTCCCTACGCTATCGTTATGACCCCACCGAGAAATCCTATTCGCTGAGTGCTAGTGCGCGCTATGCAAGAAACGAATCGCCTTTTTCGCAGCTCAATCAATTAGGGTTACTGAGTATTACGAACCCGTTCGGCATCTCCAATAGCGAGAATCTGAAGTTTAGCATTGAGGGGTCTAACCGTTTTGCGGGAATTTGGACACTATCGCTAGATCTCGATTGGCGCTATGCAACTGCCGATTTGTTGTATAACAACACTTTATCACGCTCTGTAACACAAGGTCCAGAGCTTGAATTTGAAGCACGTAGTGCCTATTCTTCGCTCTTTAATATGGAATTTGCCATACAGGGTGAACGGCGCGAGCACGCCATTGCCAATAATCCGACAACAATAGATTATTACGCCTCAGCCAGAGCAAAACTACTTTTTGATTATGCTCCCTTCCGTGCCGAACTTGGCGGTAGCTATTCGCTAAGCGCCTACCGCGACAAAAGTCCACAACTCTTTGGCTTGGATGCTGAACTCTCCTACTACATCAAGTACGGCATCTCGGCAGTCCTCGTAGGTAGTAACCTTTTGAATATTGATATGCGTGAATGGGTAGATATCTCCTACTCAGACCTTTTCCGTGCCGAGCGCGTCTATCGCTCCATGCCAGGATATGCAATGCTCAAAATTCGTTGGGAGTTCGGACAAAATCGCGATAAGACTTCGGATCGCTCACGTCGGAAGATGGAAAAATTTAGACGCCACCCCGAGCGTCTGCCTCGGTAGAATCTTGTAAACGGGTGTATAGAGTACACTTCACAAAAAAAGGCGGTGGCTTACGCACACCGCCTTTTTTATTTGCGCCATAAGCTGCGCGTAATAATTCTCGCTACTTAGTGAATAAGGGTTTCACAACCTTAAGCCACTCATCTATCTTCTCCTGAACCTTCGGATCGGCTTTGTCTAGGCACAAACCAAGCATTCGCCCACCACGTTGCATGCGCGAGAAGGTAAACGTATATCCGCAGGCACATACATCGCCCACGAAACGTGCACCACTAAAGCGGAGTTTGTCGTAGAAATCGGCAGCACCAGAACAGAAGCTATCGGGGTGACGCTCCTGATTTCCGACACCAACTATTGCTACATTCTTCCCATTAAAATCTACCGTGTGCAGAAGCTTTACCTTGCTCCCCCAGTCTTCCATCAGAGCACCGAAGAAGTAGCTAGAGGCCATCAGAATTACATTGTCGTAGCCCGCAATAGCATCTACGTTTGTGTCCTTCATATTGTGCAGATCTGCCCCCAAATGTTCAGCCAATTGCTTTGCGAAGGTTTCGGTTACCCCACCTTTACTCGCATAGAAAATACCCGTCTTGCCCATTTTTATTTCTCCTATTTCGTTAATAGTCCTCATCCTACTTTAACTACAAAGCAAAATAATTGTTTGTCGTAAAAATTCCCTCTTAGCTTTCACTCCCCTCTATTTAGACACCTCCATTGTTCGTTGCAACCGTTGTTTATCGCCAATTGGTTCACAATGGGTATAAATTACATTTCGTGCCAGACTCGTTGGTCGTGACTATTTTTGTTAACTTTTTATTCTGAAAGACGTAACCCAGAATAGGGAGTTTACCACGTAGAGGAAACTAAGCATTCAATGAAAAATAGGTCTATATTATTTCGTATCAGTTTGTTGGTAGGGTGCGGTGCAGGACTAGTGATGTTGGTTCTGGCATTTTTACCCTTCAATCGGTTAAAGAAAGCAGGCTACGAGCGTCTGGTGCAGCAAGTAGAAGACGCATCGCTCGATCTCACATCACGCATCTCCAGCGACCTTGCACAGGGTGTTTCCTTTACTCGGGCAACGGCAAGACTCCTTTCGGGCGAGGTGACACTCTCCCGTCCGCAAGTTATGGAGATGGTAGAGAATCTACTCCCCCATTACCCATTTGTAACGGGCGTTGGACTTGTATATGAGCCCAATGGCTTTGATGGGAAAGACTCGCTCCACCTCAACGAGAGAGGTAGTGGCTTTCATGGGCGTTTTTTGCCCTACATCGTTATGGGGCAAGACGGCAAGGCTCACTTCAGCGATACGAGTCATACTCACATTGACCCCGAAATTGGTACATGGTATTTTGAGCCGAAGCGCACTAAAAAAGCTTTTGCGAGTGACGCATATCACCTAGATATCCTTGATCGTAAAGACGTACTACTCTTTTCTTTTGCCGAACCCATTCTGAAAGAGAACCATTTTGCAGGGGTCGTTGCAGCAGATATTGAGCTAGAGCGTATCGTAGCGTGGGTAAACAACGCAGACGCCTTGGCTGGCTTAGCTACTGTTTCGTTGTACTCGCCCACAGGCAAACTTGCCTCCACCACCGACAAAGCTAATGCGCTCGCTACTTTTGATTGGGAACGGCTTTCCACTACCGAACAGAATGCCCTCTTGGCCAAAGAACGAATACTCCACGAAGAGGGGAATCATGTAAGCTACATTACCCCGTTCTTCATGAGCACGTGCGAGAAACCAGTTCTCCTCAGTATAGACTTTAATAAGGGCATTGCCATGCAGCGTGCATATCGGCAGATGGCCATGATATTGCTACTTGGCGGCGTACTGTGCGTAGTCCTGTTTGTGGTGGTGCTATACTTGCTGCGCAGTTTGTTGCGCCCTATTCATCTCATTGCAAACCGACTTGGCGATCTGGCACAAGGCAACCTGATAACAGAGTCTATAGGGTATGAAAGCCGAAGCGATGAACTCGGACTCATGGCACAAAGCTTTCAAGGCATGGTCTCTCAATTGCGCGGAGTAATTGGCGCAATAACCACCTCTACACACGAACTGAATGCGAACAGTACGCATATTCATTCGTCGTCGCAAGCTATTGCCGATGCAGCGCAAAACAGTGCAGCATCTACCGAAGAAGTACTAGCGCAATGTACGAGCGTTCTCGAGGTGAGTCAGCACAATTTGGAGATGGCAAATCAGACAGCAAACGACGTTCGTGACGCACAGGGCTCGCTGAAGGATCTAACGGTTAGCATCAATGAGACGAATCGGACTCTGGAAGAAATTGTAAACCGTGAAATGCTCTTGGCAGAGATAGCCTCGCAAACCAACATTTTAGCGTTGAACGCTGCAGTAGAAGCTGCGCGCGCAGGAGAAGCAGGACGCGGCTTCTCGGTAGTAGCTACTGAGGTGAGAGTATTAGCCGAAAGGAGTGCAGAGATTGTAAGCGGCATAAACGAGCTTCGTAGGAACTCTCAAAAAATCTCGGAAACGACTCTCGCAGATCTCAATCAACTGCAAAAGGTTTTAGAGAGCATCATCGGCTACATGGAACAGATGAACACCAATAGTCATCAGATTACCGATGCCATGGGGCAAATTGATGTTGCCATGAATAGCCTCAGCAGTACTGCGCAAGTAAATGCCACTTCCTCAGATCAGTTGGCAACCGAGAGCGAAAGCATCGTAGAGCGTGTAAACAACCTCAAGCAAGAGGTAGCTCATTTCCACATAGATTAGCACATATTAGCCAATGCCTAAAACGGAATTCTCGCTCGAAGGTACGGAGTACATAGAGCTCATCCGCCTGCTAAAATATGTTGGTATAGCCAAAAATGGCGGACATGCACAGGAATTGGTCGTACAGGGCGCTGTCCTTCGCAATGGGATGCCCGAACTGCGGAAACGCGCCAAACTGCGAGCAGGCGACCTAATACGAGTAGGCGAAGACGAAATACTCATTAAAGCTTAGAGTCTCTGTTTTTGCCTACTTTTACGTGTGTAATCTATCAATACGAAATATTTAGTAAGGTATGAAGTCTTTCTTTAGGACAGTCTTAGCCGTAGTTGTAGGCATACTGCTCGTACAATTGTTTTCTCTATTTCTCATCTTTTCGATGATTGGCGTGATGGGAGCACTGGAAAGTGTTGAAGATATCAAAGCCCACACAGTCCTGACCGTAGATCTTACGAAAACGATAACGGATAAGGAGGTGAACGATCCTCTCGCCAATCTGAATTTTAGGAGCTTAAAGCTCCCCGAGCAAAATACACTTTATGCCGCACTGCGTGCTATTGAGTATGCCAAGTCGGATGACAAAATCGAAGGTATCCTGATTAGAGCCGATGGGCTACAGATGTCGATTAGTACAGCACAAGAGATTCGTGATGCCATTGCCGATTTCCGTAGCAGTGGCAAGTTTGTTTATGCCTACGGTTCAGGCTATGGGCAATTCCCGTACTATGTAGCGTCAGTGGCAGACAGTGTATTTATTCACCCAATGGGCGAAATGATGTGGTTTGGCTTGGCATCACAAAATTTCTACCTCAAGGATGCTTTAGCAAAGTGGGGAATTGAACCACAGATTATTCGTCACGGAAAGTACAAATCGGCTGTAGAACCCTTCATGGAAAACGAGATGAGCATGGCTAACCACGAGCAGACCATGACCTATCTGACTTCGATGTGGAACTATACCACAAATGCTGTTGCCACAGCACGCCAGATTTCTGTTGAAGAACTCAATATGTTTGCCGAAGGGCGCGTTGCCTTCCTACCCAAACAGGCACTAGAAGCAGAGCTTGTGGACGGAATCTATTACGCCGATCAGATGGACTCGATGCTTCTTGCCAAAACGGGACGAAAAGCTGATGAAAAATTGCGCACTGTCTCTTTGCACGATTATTCACAATATGTGCAACAACAGCAATCTTTAGATCTCTCCGCCGAGAAAATCGCCTTAGTCTATGCCATGGGCGAAATAAATGATGGCGATGAGGACGACTCTGCAATTGGAGGCGACGCTTATGCTGAGATTTTCTCGCAGCTTCGTAAAGATTCTACCATCAAAGCGGTAGTACTCCGCGTTAATTCGCCTGGGGGTAGTGCTTTTGCTTCGGAGGTAATGTGGCGCGAACTTACGCGTTTGCGCGAGAAAAAACCGCTTATTGTCTCTATGGGTACTTACGCCGCATCGGGCGGATACTATATCTCAGCGCCCGCAGACTACATCGTGGCAAGTCCGCTTACG
Organism: Bacteroidia bacterium; assembly: GCA_905373475.1. GTDB lineage: Bacteria > Bacteroidota > Bacteroidia > Bacteroidales > CAJPTX01 > Bacteroides_D. The sequence goes on from CAJPTC010000010.1 coordinate 54,532, forward strand.
CTTACGGGGTCTATTGGCGTATTTGGTATGTATATGACGTATGGCAAACTGCTCCGCGAGAAATTATCAGTATACCCACGGGTGGTTAAAACGCATTCACACTCCGATATAGGCTCTGTTATGCGCCCACTGGATGCGTTTGAAAGAGAACTGATGCAACAGTCGGTAGAGAATACCTATTCTATCTTTTTGAGCCGTGTGGCAGAAGGACGTAAGAAAACTTCAGAAGCTGTCGATTCTATCGGACAAGGGCGGGTTTGGAGTGGCCTTGATGCACAACGCCTAGGGTTAGTTGACGAGCTGGGCGGGCTAGATCGTGCAATTGCCGTAGCAGCTGAGCGCGCAAATATCGCAGACAATTACCGCCTCGCCGTTTATCCAAAGCAAGAACTTTCGTTCTTCAACGGAATGGTGAACAGCTTCCTCACCTCAAAGGCGCAACTTGCAAAACAGATTTTTGGAATCTCTGACCCCGAACAGGAGTTTGTAGAGAACATCGAACGCCTGCTCAAGAAACGAGGCATACGTGCGGAGATGCCTTACATGATCGAAATCCGTTAGTTGACGCATGTTTGCGTGGCTTCGTAAGGCTGTTTCATACGTCTTCGGAGGCGTGCTACGTGTGCGGCATTGGCTGTACGACAACGGATATTTTAAGAGTTACACGGCAGATGTGCCTACAATCTGCGTTGGAAACTTAGCAGTAGGCGGTACGGGGAAATCGCCGATAGTGGCGGCGCTTATGGAACGTTTTGGTACGCGCCGCGGTGCAGTGATGCTGAGTAGAGGGTATGGTCGTACTACACGGGGCTTTCGTGTGGTACGACCTTCTTCGTTAGCGCGCGAGGTGGGCGATGAACCCCTCCAGCTCAAACTCCGCACACCAGAGAACCGTGTCGTTGTGTGCGAAGACCGTGTGGCAGGGTGTCGACAAATTTTGCAGGAGTATCCCGATTGTGAGTTGATTGTGCTCGACGATGCCTTTCAACACAGGCGTTTACGTTCGTCGGTTAACCTCCTCCTTACTCGGTTCGATAATCCGTTTTCAACCGATTTTTTGTTGCCCTATGGTCGTTTGCGCGATCTGAAATGCCGTGCACGCTATGCTGATGCCATTGTGGTAACCAACGTGCCAACCCAAGCTTCGCTAACAGAGTGCGAACAGCTCGCAAAACAATTGCAGAGTTACCCCGAACAACCTGTACTCTATTCAGGACTCTGCTACGGTGAGCCGCGAAACCTTACAGGCGAATTGTTTGAAAATAGCGCACTGCAAGGCAACGTTTATGGGTTAGCGGGCATAGCTAATCCCGCATCCTTTTTTGAATACATCGCTACCCTGCACGAGATTCGCGACTACCTTACCTACAACGATCATCATCGTTTCACACGTCGCGAAATAACACTCCTCGAACGTATTGTTACCCACGACGGTTGGATTATTACTACCGAGAAGGACGCTACACGCCTGCGAGAACTTGTTGCTCCTGAAAGCTATTTAAGTCACCGAATTCTTTATATCCCCATTCACATCGTTTGGTTGTGGGAGAGTGAGAAAAAACTAGAACTTATTTTGAAAAATGAACTTGAAAAGGATTGAAGAGCGCGCTGCTTATTTTCTACGCAAACGTCTTCCAGAAGCCCCCAAATTTGCGCTTGTACTAGGGTCAGGGTTAGATAGTATCATGGAGCAGGCAGAAGTAGAACAAGAGGTGGCGTACGAAGAAATTCCAGGCTTTCATGGTTCGTCGGTAGCAGGGCATGCAGGGCGACTTGCCTATTGCCGTATCAATGGAGTACGGGTACTTGTTCTCCGTGGTCGGTGGCATTACTACGAGGGCTATAATATGCAGGAGGTTACCTCTTACGTCAGGGTGCTACGTGCCATTGGTGTACAGCGTTTAATACTTACCAATGCAAGTGGAGGCGTAAATCCAGCCTTTCGTGCGGGCGATCTCATGCTGATAACCGACCACATAAACCTGATGCCCAACCCCCTCATAGGTCCTAATGACGATACACTCGGTTCGCGTTTCCCCACAATGCATCAGGCGTATGCTTTGGATACGATTGAATTGGCGCGTGCCACTGCAGAGCGTGAAAAAATAACCCTGCACGAAGGGTGCTACCTAGGCACTACAGGACCTTCTTTTGAAACGCCGCATGAATACAACTTCTATCGTATTGTAGGGGCAGATGCGGTAGGCATGTCTACTGTGCCCGAAGTGATTGTAGCCAACCACTGTGGCTTAAAAGTACTAGCCTTCTCAATGATCTCTAATGTTGGAGGGCTGGATAGGCATCTGGAAGTATCGCACGAAGAAGTACAAGAAGTAGGTGCACGAGCTAGTGAAAATTTGGCGCGGCTACTGCTCGCTATATTCCCGAAACTGTAGCAAGGAACAGACCAGTTTCCTTGCAGTCGCTGCAACAAAAAACTCGCGCCCCTCTCCATGAGAGAAACGCGAGCCAATCAAACTATATTGGAGGATATCTGCTAGAATAGTACTGCTAACGCCGTAGCACTTCTTCAATTGCTTTTATCAAATCTGCAAGCGGCATTCCACTGCGCTCGCTCATCATACCCACGTTTGCCTTGGGGATCATTACACGCGCCAAAGGTGTGCTGAGCATCTTAAAACTACTGTTGATTTTGGGCAACTCTCCCTTTAACTCTGGGCAAACGGCGAGCAGATCTTTTAGGCGCGTTTCGGCAGTCACAACCATTGTCTTACGATCGATCTCTGCTGGCACGTTTCCTGTTTTCTCTTCTTCTTCCATTGTTACCTCTTCCTCAACACGCGTGGTTTCCCCGTTTTCGCTTTTGCTCCAAACGAGCAAGGTGCGCGAGCCTTCGAGTGCGCGTATATGCGTGCAGTTCTGCATCATCTCCAGAATCCCGCGGAAACGCCCATGTTCGTCGCGTACTGCCGTGTAGGTGATATAAACGAAGAACCCAGGCTTGTTAATCCAAAAATCTACGGTGTCGGCTTCTCCAGAACGGAACTTCTGAATAATCTCTTCTACAATGTGTACACTCGTACGCGGGTGGCAGTTCTTTACGTCGCGCCCGATTACGTTTTTGCTTCGTGGGAATACACGATGCTCCGTGTCGGAATAGAAACAAACCAGTTCGTTTTCATCCACGTAGGAGAGGTCTACGGGTAGGTGGCGGAAAATAAGGTTTATCTGTTCAAGCGTCAATTTGCCCGTTGCCACTTCGAGCTTCTCATCAGGATGGGGTGCATTCGCCGCGTAGCCGTGCTTGGCTAACAGCGCCAGTAAGTCTTTTTCAAGCCCATCGCTACTACCTGAAGTTGAGGTTTGAGACTTTGTTCCTGTTTCAGTAGGTTTTACCTCTATCCAAGCGAAACCTATCTCGCGATCCCCCTCCTTCATATCCTCGAACTCTTCAGGCTTTATCATCACCAACGAAGTGGGATAGAGTACTTGTTCCTCCTTTTGCATCAAGTCGCGGATATCTGCCACGATCATCTTTTGTTTCTCGATGAACTCCTCTTCTTTCCCGTCTTCAAGGAGTTTACGTGTGTCGCGTATCTCGTCTCGAATAAAGTCGTCTAACAACCACATCGTGGTGGTAGGACGATCAAAACCTTTGCGCTCAAGCAACGAATAGAGTTGGTTCTGTTTGCGCGAAAGATGGATTTTGAACTTTGCTAGCTCATCGTAGAGTTCGTACCATTGGTTACGAATCACGGGGTATTGTACAAGGTCTTCTACAGCCAAGAGATGCTTACGCATCGCGTCATTCTCGCGATAGTAACACATCAGCGGATGATCGGCGGGAAGATCGGGGCGACTCGTGTCCCATATATCTTGGTAGAGATCCATCATCGCTTGGATGTCCTCTTTACGGCACTCGTCGTCCTCAAAAGCCTTAAATTCTTGCTCTGCAAAAGCGAGCTCATAGGCTCGAATAGACCCTACCTCCGCCTTCAATCGTGCGCGTCCCTCCTCGAGGGTAATTTTACCATCGTCGTAGAGACGACGTATCTCGAGCATACGCTCTATTTTCTCACGATCTATCTTCGGAAGATACTGATCCATGCTGGGCTTGTCCATCTTATTCATTGAGATTAGGAAGTTACATTTCTAGCCCTCACGAGAAAATCTCCTGTATTCGTGTCAGTAGTGTATGTGCTGCACCCTTCTTTTCCTTCGGCTTGAAATTCTCGCTCTCGGCTAATTTAGAAACGATCGACTTCTCTTCATTGTTTAACGACGTGGGAATAAATACGTCGGCAATGATGAGAAGATCCCCCCGCGAACGAGTCTGAATAGATGTAATCCCCTTTCCTTTAACACGATATAAATTTCCTGGTTGCGTACCAGCGGGTATCTTTATTTTCACTTTACCCCCTAAAGTGGGGACTTCTACACTCCCTCCTTGCACTGCCTGCGGCACACTCAGATGAAGGTTATAGAGCAGATTGGCGCCTTCGCGTACAAATTCCTCGTGTGGCTCTTGCTCAACAACTACATAGAAATCGCCTGGAATACCTCCATGCCGAGCCGCATTCCCCGCTCCATTAAGCTGAAGTTGCATAGAATCTTCTATCCCTGCAGGAATATCTACCGATACTGTGTCCTCGGCACGCACTACGCCCTCTCCACGGCACGCTTTACACTTCTTCTTTGGAATTTTCCCCGTACCCTCGCAATCTGGGCAAGGCGCACTCGTTTGCATCATGCCAAGTATGCTACGCACCGTTTTTACAATATGCCCACTGCCTTTGCAACGAGAGCATTCCTCCATCTCAGTGCCTGGCTCAGCACCTGTGCCATTACATTCTTTACAAGGTACGTACTTGTTGACTTTCAGTTTTTTGGTTACGCCCTTATCTATCTCTTCAAGCGACAGTTTCAGCCTAACGCGCAAATCCGTTCCTCGAGCCACTGAGCGCTGCGTACTAGCATGTGCTCCACCAAAGCCACCGAAAATATTGCCGAACTGTGCAAAAATATCATCCATTGTAAAGCCACCCGCAGCACCGCTTCCTCCTGTCGCACCCTCTACGCCCGCATGCCCAAAGCGGTCATAGCGCGCCCTTTTATTCGGATCGCGTAGCACGTCGTATGCCTCAGCAGCCTCCTTAAATTTGGCTTCTGCCTCTGGGTTATTAGGGTTTCGATCGGGGTGATATTCCAACGCTTTCTTGCGATAGGCTTTCTTAATCTCTTCTTCCGATGCGTTTCGTTCTACTCCCAATACTTCGTAGTAATCTCGTTTCGCCATCTCCGTTTGTTTCTTCTCCTTTTATTCTCCTATTACCACCTGTGCATGACGAAGTACGCGCCCATTCAGCAGATAGCCTTTACGTAGCACATCTACCACATGCCCTTTCTTACTAGCATCCTCTACCTTGAACTGCGTTACTGCATCGTGGTAATCGGTATTAAGCTCCTGATCAAGCGCCTCAATCTCTGTTACCCCATTCTCTTGCAGGAAACGAAGCAGGAGCTTGTAGATTAGCTCCATGCCCGTACGCATACTTTCAATATCGGTTGTATTACTCTGGAGTGCTCGCTCAAAATCGTCAACCACGGGTAGTAGCTTTAGTAGCGTTGCTTCACTTGCCACAGCTACCAGTTCCTGCTTCTCGCGGAGTGTGCGCTTCCGATAGTTGTCGAACTCAGCGCTTAGGCGGATAAATTTATCCTTCCACTCCTCAGCTTCCTGTTTTGCCAGTTCAAACCGTTCATCTCGCTCGGTCTGCGCAGCTTCACTTTCGGCTTGCGAGGCATCTTTTGTTTCTTCGCCTTCTGTTGCGGTTGTATCTGTAGTCTGGGTAGGTTCTTCTGCTGTTTGCTTTGTTTCCTGCGACAACTTTTCTTCTGCTATGTGGTGTTCCTTCTTATCCATCTCTGAGAAATTTAGTATGCTTAAGGCGGCGCAATAAATATGCCGTTCCGTCACTTACATGACAAAACGGCATGTGCCTCACATTGTCTGTCTCCGAATTATTGTGAAATGCGCTCTATATGAGCTCCAAGCGCATTCAGGCGCACATCGATTAACTCATACCCTCTATCAATCTGTTCTACGTTGTAAATCGTACTCGTACCATCGGCAGCCAGCGCGGCCAGCAGAAGCGCAACTCCCGCACGAATATCGGGCGAGGTCATGCTCGTCGAGCGGAGTCGCACCTGACGATTTAGCCCTATCACTGTGGCGCGATGCGGGTCGCAAAGAATAATCTGCGCCCCCATATCAATGAGTTTATCCACAAAGAAAAGACGGCTTTCAAACATCTTCTGATGTATAAGCACCGCACCGCGTGCCTGCGTTGCAACAACAAGGAATACACTCAAAAGATCGGGAGTAAGTCCAGGCCACGGCGCATCGGCTATGGTCATGATTGAGCCATCCATGAAAGTCTCAATCTCGTAGGGTTCACTCCCATAAACAATCAGATTGTCGCCCTTTGCTTCGAGATGTATACCCAGACGCTCAAAGGAGTGCGGAATGATGCCAAGCTCCGTGAGGTGCACATCTTGGATAGTGAGGTCGCTCTGTGTAATTGCGGCAAGCCCTATGAACGAGCCTACTTCAATCATATCGGGGAGAAGCGTGTGCTCTGTGCCCGCAAGGCTCTGTACGCCGCGAATTCGTAGAAGGTTAGAACCAATCCCCGTGATGTCTGCTCCCATACGCTGTAACATCAGGCAGAGTTGTTGCACGTAGGGTTCGCAAGCCGCATTGAACAAGGTTGTTTCGCCCTCGGCAAGCACTGCCGCCATGATGAGATTGGCTGTTCCTGTTACAGAAGCCTCGTCCAGCAACATGTATTTACCACGAAGCTGACGCGCCTCTACACGATACCCCTCACACTCGGGCTTATATTCTAAGACAGCGCCGAGTTGCTGAAAACCTTCGAGATGCGTATCCAAACGACGCCGACCAATTTTATCGCCCCCAGGTTTCGGTACAAACGCTTCGCCAAAGCGCCCCAACAAAGGACCGGCAAGCATTACAGAACCTCGCATTTTTCCAGCGCGCAAACGGAACTCTTCGGTAAAAAGTAACGAGACATCAACACGAGAGGCGTCAAGAGTACAGCTCTCCGTTGTGTGCCAAGTGGTGCGCACTCCTAAAAACTCTAGAAGTTCGATAAGACGGAGGACATCGTGAATACGGGGTAAATTACTTATCCGTACGGGGTGCGCCGTTAGTAGCACGGCACAAATCACCTGCAAAGCTTCGTTTTTCGCCCCCTTTGGTACAACGCTCCCCGCGAGAGTTCGTCCTCCTTCTATCCGAAATGCTTCCATTATTGGGCTATACGACGCTTCTTGTTCTTGTTGTGGTGATGCTGCTTGTTGTTATTGGGAGCCGCCTGCGTACCATTTCCCTGTTGAATAGGTCGGTTCGCCGCATTTTTTTTAACACCCCCTTCGTTGGCAGACACTGTTACCTCTGTTAAGGTAGCTCCTTCCAGATTGACATTGCCGCCCGACAGGCGTTCTACATCGGACAGAATCTCTGCGTTCTCCACTGTGCTTTTGTTCCACTCCAAGTAGCAACGTTTCATTTGTTGCGCAGTTTGAAGCCCAAAAAGCCGTTTCTTTTCCAAGGTATCTAGGTTGCTTACAGCCGCCAGCATCTTGGGTACTAACGTACCGTAGTGATTCAGACGTTGCTTACGTGCAGGGTAGTGTAATTCCGATTTTTCTTGCGACACCGTTTCAGGTTTGTGCATAGGGTAACGCGAATCTACATCCAGTTGGTAGCCCGATATCATGTACAAGTGTTCCCACACTTTGCGTTCTTGCTCTTCCACCCGCTTTAATTGTGGGTTTTGCGATAACATAACGCGTACTACCAGAGCAGCTTGTTCGCTGCGTCGCTTCCGATCGGTTATTGTTAGCAGATACTCGACCATCTGCTGTACATGTCGCCCATACTCGGGAAGTACCAAATGCTCGCGTTGGGTATTATAATCCATGAAAATTGATGAAACTAATTGATAAACAAAAGTATTAAAAATACGCAGACTACGTGGGAATTCGCTCTATTCCCGTTGTGTCGCGCCCGTCGTAGGGGTGGCTAGAATGCCTTCTCCTCGTCTTGTGGCGTGTAAAAATACCACTGGAAGCCAAAACGGAAACCTCGTTCTCGCTCTGGATAGCCTACCGAAGAGAACGAATTGCGACCGAACCAATCCTCATTCAGATGTCCTACCATCACAAAAAGGTTTGCGCCCTTCCATTTCACATTCAACACCACATCCATAAACGGATAATTCCCGAGCTGAAATGTGTACTGCCGATGATAGATGCCTAAAGGCACATTGTACGTGTCGGCGTAATACTGGCTTCGGTAAGTGCACTCAAGGGCTATGCGAAGCCAAAGTACCTCGGGCACTGCTTCTAGCTCGTAGCCAACTGAGCCGTAGGCAGTAAATAGCGGCAACGCAAGAGCGGATGCTTGCGAGCTGTGCTGTAGTACGAGCCTACTTGTGACATTAACCCCCATCCAACGAAAATCCTCTTGCAGGTAACCAGCCAACACATTGAGCGTTGAAACTTGCGCTGGTACACACCACAAATTGAAATACGTGTATTGCCTATAGAGCCTGTTCCTTATGCCCAGACGTGTATCAGCCCACGGTAGGTGTAATTCCGCCTCAGAATGCAGATAGGTGGTCGGTTTTAGTACATCGGCAAGTTCCCAGTTCTGCGTGTTGGAATAGTGGTGCTGTTCAAAATAGCTCGGATTGGTGCGCACGGTCGAAAATCGAAGTGCTAAATTCAGGTCGCGTAGGTTTTGAAACGGATGTAGCCATAAGCTCGCACTAAGAGCGGCATCGCCAGCACGTGCCCCTACGCCGTAAAGGAGACCATTGGCACTAAACCTCATATAGGGAAGACGATACTCTAGGTTCGCACCTACGTACAAACTAGACTCCGCCTTTTGCGCATAACCTCGCAGATAGAGCAAGGGTTGAGGCTGCGAATAGCTATCGTAAGTATACCCTAGCCAAGCACGAAGCGAGGGGAAATAATACTTTCCATGCTCATTGTGACGATATGCCAGTCCGAGGCGTGCATCGTAACTCTGCGATGCCACAGAGTCGTGGGTATAGTTGTCTGCAATGTTATAGCTGCGTCCTGCGGGCGGTGTGGGTTCTACGTACGCACGTGCCAACTTCCGATAGCTTTGCAATAACAGCAGAGTTAGTGTCGGATGTTGATAGACGTAGCGTATATTTTGCGTAGAATCTGTGCGTGTATATGCGCCCTGCAAAAGGTTCACGCCCGTTTCGAGTGTAAACCTATTCTGTGCGAGTTGGGTGTTGTTGTTGGTGTGATAAACGGGAAACTGTCCTTGTGCAACCACGGTATCGAGCAACCAGCGCGTAGAGGTCATCCCCCCATTTAAGCTGTGTTCCATACGTCGGATAGCAACCGAACCCGAGGCATAAAAACGCCCTTGCACAAACGAGGCAAAAAGACTTCCCACATTGTAGCGCGACTTGAGGTTCACCATAGTGGCCAAGTCGTCGGCGTGCATTATGTTGAAGCCGAAATTAAGCCCAGGAGCCAGGTTTTGCGTGTAAAACCATCGGGCATAGAGTTCGCCTTCTCCCGAACCAAAATCCTTGGCAGCATTAAAATGCGAGTACGGCCCTTGTGCTACATAGTTGCTATGTTCGGCTTCGAGGTGTTCCCATACTCCAAGGAAACTGGGACTTACTGCGTAGTCGGCAGCCCGACGTGCAAAGAACTCGTCATACTGCATTGGGGCGTAGCGTAAACTCAGGTGCGTGTACGGACGATAGAACTGCACACGATCGTCGAAAAGATGCGAGACGAGGAACGCCGTGTCCTGTTGCACAGGTTCGTATTGCCAAGCGGCTCGATTCAAACGCCATTGATGGAGGTAACGCACCGTGTCTGCCACAGGCATTTGTTGGAAAAGCGTTTGCGGCACACGTGCCGTTGAATCTTTTCCACTCGGTATACCTTCCCCGCTCTGTAGCATTACGGCTGCCACCGAATCGCACCGAACCGCGCCTTCTACCCCTGAAGACAAGAGAAGAATCCCAAAAAAGATAATGGTGAAAACAAGCGCCTGACGTGGCATACCGTCTGTAAGAAATGCTCTATTACTCTAATCCGACATACAAAAGTACGCAATAGGGCTTATATAGGCTAGATAACGACTAGAGGAGCTCTGCGTGAAAAGCTTTGAGCGCGTTGGCAAGGGAATAGCAAGTACCTAACGAGAGACAGTAGACACTTTTTGAGAACAGAAGAGGAAATGTCAAGCCTCGGTGCTATTACTCTCTTTCCTTTTTTCTTCGGCAATACTCCGAAATTCGGTAGCCGAAAGACCGTATTTTTCTTTGAAAAGACGGTAAAACGTTGTGCGCGAATTAAAACCTACCATGAGCTCTATGTCTGCAATGCGCCACGAGGAGGGCGAAGAGAGTAGCTGCGCGGCATATTCCAAGCGAAGCGCATTAATGTACTCTTGAACCGTTGCACCGTTTTCATGTATTTTCACGGCCTCGGCTAAGTAGGTTCGGTTTGTTCCTAGCTCTTTTGACAACAAAACGCTGGAACAATTCGCATCGCGAAAGAGTTGCTTTTCTTGCATGAGCAGACACAGCTGGTTGTAAATCTGCACATCGCGCGGGAGTTCTTCGTACTGCTGCTCCTCTTCTTTTAGAATAGCGAGATGCCTTCTTTTACGGGCATCGATAAGTCGTAAATCGTTCTGAATTACGTCATAAAGCGAGCGATTCTTTTTACGTAAACGACGTGTATAGACTACCAACAAAAGAACAATAGTAGCCAGCAATGCCGTGGCTATCGAAAGCAAAAGCAGCTGGTTATAGAGAAGGCGTTGTGCAGCCTTCAGTTCATTCACCTTAAAAAGGGTATTGAACTCATTGAGTAAGTTTGCATTGAGCCCCGTCTCTACCGAATCGTGCAACAAAATATATTTGTAGTAGCAATGTGCTGCACTATCGTATCGCTGCGAGAGATAGAAGAAATTGCCCCGCATACGCATTTCATTAGTAGAAAGTAGGGAAAGCCCCGAAGCGTCGTCCCACTGAATTCGTTTCCAATTGTAAACCAAAGCACTGTCGTACTCGCCAAACGACCTGAAATAGTTTTCACGCGTGTCTAAGACTAGACTTTGTACAGTGGGCGGACAGTGCGCCACCATACGATCCATAGAATCTAAGTATTGGGCAGCTCTTGTTTTATTTCCTAACAATAGCTCGGGATAAATGGCTTCGGAATAGTAGTAAGCATATTTCATAAAAAGAGTACTGCCGTCCACTTTTTCTGACCTCGCATTTGCTTTGTCGAGACGTTGTTTCCAGCGCGTAAGCGCCTGTTGCAATTCTGCGGTCTGCTCTATTTGGTAAAGAACATTGCAGTAATCATAATAGGCATCGAGCTCCTGCGTCGAGACATTATCAGTCAAAGCAAAAAGCTCAAGGCATCGTTTGAGCGCATCTAGTGCGGGCTCAGCCTCCAAATATATCTGGATGTAGGAGAGCCCAATCTTGTACAACGACACCGCTTGTCCAAAAATACTGCCACGCTCTTGGGCATCTTGGTACATCGCCTGCATTTCTTGCAATGCGCTGTAATTGCGATCTTGCAACAAGTACATGTCTACGAGCAAATTGCGCCCAGCGTAATAGTATTCCAAATTGCCTATTTTGAGTTCGTAAGCGAGAGCATCGGGCAGCTCAGCTTCTAAACGATCAAAGTTGTTGAAATTGAAATAGCAAACCATCAGACTGAGATATGCTCTACCCGCATTTTCCGTATCGCCGATCTGATCTGCTTCTTCCAACAGCTGCTTCCAGCATTTTTGCTCGTGCAGCGAGTCGCCCAAATTATAGGCGCAGTCGCAAAGATTAGCTAGCGCTTCGGTGCGTTGTTTGCCTTGGAGGCACGGTAAAATAGCCTCGATGGAATCTATCTTTTGTTGATAGACACTCTGCGCAAAGAGCAGCGCAGGGGCAAAAAAGACCCAGAGCGCGAATAGAGATATTGCAAAACGCATGCTTGAATTTTGACTGAAGCAAATGTACGAATAGATAAAATAAAAAGGAGACTCCGCCATCTGGCGAAGTCCCCTCTAGTAGTTTATTCTATAATAATAGAGACGAGAAAGAAACTACTTTCTTATGAGTTTGAAACTCTTGGTTCTACCACTTTCGGAGGTTAGACGCAAAATATAGACTCCAGCTGCGAGCTCCGAGGTCTCTACGAGTGTCTCGTTGGCAACAATTCCGCCATTACGCACAACTGCACCATTCGCATTGATAAGCTCGTATTTTACACCTCGGTTCTCGCCGCCTAGTACGATCCGTAAGTTAGTCTCAAAGGGATTCGGCATAACACGAACGTCGGCAAAAACAGCCTCTTCCACAGCATTCGCTTTTTCTACCGTTACATCGCATGTGCCTTTCACGCCGTCGACATCTGTGGTCACATCTATTTTCACTTTACCCACTTTCACTCCCTTTACATTGCCTTGTGCATCTACGGTAGCAATGGTTTCGTCTTGCGACTTGAACATCACTTTAGCCGTTGCGCCTTCGGGTTGAAGCGTATACTTGATCTGTTTGGTTCCGCCAACCTTTACACTCAGAGGCTCGATCGTGATACCAGTAGGTACAATCGCCGCACCCGTTACCGTTACATCGCATGTACCTTTCACGTCTGCTACGTCTGTAGTAACATCAATCTTCACAGTACCCTCTTTCACGCCTGTTACATTGCCTTGTGCATCCACTGTTGCAATGGTTTCATCTTGCGACTTGAACGTAACATTAGCCGTTGCACCTTCGGGTTGAAGTGTATACTTGATCTGTTTGGTTTTACCAATCTCTACGCTCAGTGGCTCGATCGCGATACCAGTAAGTTCAGTTTTACCCTCTTCTACCGTTACTTTGCACGTACCATTGACGGTTGGAACATCTGTGGTTATCAAAATATCTACCGTGCCTGCTTTTACACCTTTTACATTACCCTTGTCATCTACCGTAGCAATAGTTTCGTCTTGCGACCTGAAAGAGACAAGAGATGTAGAACCAGCAGGTTGGAGACCATACTTAATTGGTTTCGTTTCGCCAATTTTTACACTCAGAGGCTCAATCGTGATGCCTGTAGCAGGTTTGCTTTCGCATGCAGTTTTTGTACCCGTTGTCTGGATATCACTCTGGTCTTCATAGATCACCTTCCAGCTTTTTTGTGTTGCCAATTGACTAGAAGAAGCCACCATTGCATCGTAATTAGGATCTGAGCCCGCAGCAACTTTTGCTTTAGCAGGGATCATTACACCGCCCGTCGTAGGCAGAGTACAGTAGATCTCGTCGTACATCGCCGTAGCAAACTTATTACCGTAGCAGACCAGTGCCTTCAACCTAGCATTCGTTGTAAGGTTCAGAATATTTAGTCCTAGAGCTTCGCAAGACAACTTTTCGAGGTTTGCATTGGCAATAAGATCTAATTCGGAGATTGTATTGTGTCCACAATTCAACTCAGTAAGATTGGTTAGGCGAATTACATTCAACCTCGTAAGCTTATTGTTCGCACAATTCAACTTCTGAAGGTCGATCAATGCACTGAGATCCAATTCGGAGATACTATTACCACTAACATTCAGCTCCGTGAGGCGCGCATCGTTAGTAAATGTAATCGCCGTGAGTTTGTCAGCAGCATCTTTAGCTTCGAGTTTGGTTAGCGAACCATAGACCTCGATTGTACCGCTTGCACTCTTTACTTTCACCGTAGTGTACGCATCCGAGAGCGTATACTGTAGAACGTTGCTTTCAGCTTTGATATAGCTCTCGCCCGAGCCAGCTACTTGTAGCTGTATCTCTTCATTCTTCGCTACCGTGAGCGTTGTAACCAACTTAACATGGCTAGGAATAGCATCTACCGATACATCTACAATACACTCTTTCGTAAGGTCAGTTTTCCCTGCAGCAGTTGCCACAACGGTAGCGCGACCTCCCTTGAGCGGAGTGATATTCCCTTCCACATCGATACTCAGAATTTCAGCACTTTGCGCATCTTTTAGCGACCACAACACTGCGCGGTTGGATGCCGTTTCGGGAAGAACTTTCGCCTCAAGTTTTGTTGGCGTACCTACTATTGCTGTTAGCGTGGCAGGTAACTCCATATCTGTAGGTTCTACAAAGTCTGTTACCACTTTCACCTTTAAGGTAGCCGATATCGTTGGGAACGCCGAGGGCTGAATCGTTACCGTAGTTTCACGCCCTTCTGTAATTCCTTCTACCTCTATCTTAAATGGCTGAATGATAAACCCGTATTCGTCGTACGCTGGCGTACAGGTCACTGCAATAACGGGATCGGCAGGCGTTACCTTAATCGTCCCATTGAAATGAGCCGAGGGAGGATCTAGGGTTACATTTACAGGATATTTCTTCCCGTCCTTCTTTATCACGAGCTCATTTTGCGAGAGTTTCAAACCTTTTACATCAGGTGCGTTGATTTGCACTTTATAGTTCTCGGTTTTCTGGTGTTCGGGGCTGTTATTCTTAGCCGTTACGATGAGACTCGTGCTAGCAGTTTTAGCCACCAAGAAGCCCGTTGTTGCATCTATTGTAGCCGCAGCTCCGTCTACCGACCATGTAATGTCGCGATAGGTAGCATCCGCAGGCGCTATTTCCGCTGTAAACTGTACTTTGTCACCAATGTGGAAAGGCGTGGGAATAGAAGACTTAATCGTAATGGTCTTCACCTGCTTTTCAAGTACAGTCACCTTCACTTCTGTTTTTGCTCCGCCCCCATCTAGCGCTACGCACTCGAGGGTAGCAGTACCTACATTAAGTGCCTCTAAGATGGTGACAGTACCTTCGTACAACTTCACTTTATCTGCACCTGCTTTAATAGTCCATTTAACATTCGGATTGTCTGCATAAGAAGGCTCAATGGTAGGCTGTAGCTGCAGGGTTGCATGATGCTCGATCGCGATAGGATCCATCTTAATGCTCTTCACCTTCTCTGGTGCGCAGGCATGGTCACCACTCGCCTCATTACCCACCGAAGCTGTACTACCATCGTTCAAGAGAATCTCCCAGTGCTTTTTCGTAGCACGCGAAGTATAGCAATTGTCGGGTACCAACTTCTCATTGGCTTCTGTAGCATCCTTTACTGCAAACAGTTTCCCTTTTGCGTCTGAGGTACGTTCGGGGAGCAAGCAGAATAGCTGATTGAACGCTTCGATGCTCAAACCAGACCCACCACACTTCAACTCTTTAAGCGGTGCGGGAGCAGAGCCTACGCTCTTAAGCGCCGTTATCGTTTTCAGACCCGCGTTTTCAGAACAATCTACCTTTTCTAGCAATGTATTTGCTGTGAAATTCAACTGCTTAAGTTCGTTCTTTGCGCAATTCAACTCTCGGAGCGCTGGGAAAGTAGCAAGAGCCAATTCTTTTACGTGTGAATTATTTATATCGAGTTTTGCTAGGTTTGCGATATTAGACAGTTGCACGTTCACCATCCCAGTACAATTGCTTGCCTTGAGTTCTGTTAAAACATCGTGCTTTTCGATCTTTAGCGATTTTACCTTGTCTTGATTGCTGATATCGAACGACGTTATCTTACTGTGGAATTTGTAAGAGCTCTGGAAAAGCGATTTGAAAACACGTGTAATTTCCTGCCCTGGTGTTACATCCACATATTCAAAGCTACCAGACGCGTCTTCTATCCAGAGCTCTTTGGCACTCGTTGTAAATTTCACAGTGGTCTGACCTGCGTCTGCAACGAGTTCAATTACAGGCACATCGTGTGGTTTCAGATCGTCACAGGTTCTATTCTTATCGCCTTCGAAGGAAACTCCATCCTTATCTTGCACCTTCCAACCCTTATCCACTGCGATTTTCGTACCGCTCTTCTGTGCCTCTTTGAGGTTGTCTGCATCACTCTTATCTACTACGCTCAATTCTCCTGCATTTGCACTTAGCTGCGGCAACTTGCAGTACAGCTTGGTTAATTCGGTCGCATTGAGCCCCGTTCTGTGAACTTTTAGCTTTCTGAGCGCATTGCAACCATCCAAGAACCACGCATCTTCGCCAGGCTTCTGTATCTCTTTGAAAGCCTTGCAAGCATATAGACTCAAGGTTTTGAGCCTTGCACAACCACGTACATTTAAGTCGGAAAGATTCTGATTTTCACTAACAAAAAGGTGTTCAAGGTTGATAGCGTTTTGCAAATCCAACGCGACTAAACCATTTTCATCTAGATCGATATGCTCGTACTTACTCTTATTATTTGCGAGTGTAATCTCTGTTAGTTTATTGTCATACACAATCAACTTTTTCATCTCTACAGCGGGACTTACATCCAAGGTGGTAAGTTGATTCTTTGGAATTCTGAAGTACGTAAGTGCTTTCCCTAACTTTATACTCGTTATTTTATTTTCCTCTAAGTCCGCGTAAGTCAGGGCATTATGCGAAGATAAATCTAAATAGCCTGTTAATCCGCACTTCGTAACCTCTAGGTTCGTTAGTTTGGTGTTCTTCGATATGTCTAATGACGACAGGTCCTTCGCCTTTGTAACAATGAGAGAGGTTAGAGCCGTTTGCCTTGTAATGTTGAGCGACTGTAACTTTCCAGCCTCCTTCAAAGTGAGTGTTTTTAAGTCGGGTACACTCGTTAAGGCTATTCCTTTTACGTTACCAGCACTTTCAATCTTTATCTCGGACAGTGCATTGGGTTGTGTAAAGAGATAGACATTCTCCTTTACCTCAATTTGATGCTCGCCCGTTGAATAATATTGGTTATTGTAGAACTGGGCGATATCGCTCGTCTTACTTTGCCAAAGCGTAGTAGGTTTCTCTACCTTAAACTTGACGGTAGTATTACCTGCTAATTCCAGAGACACCTTGTCTGGATTTGTAGGCAAGGCTATTTCATTACAAGCAACGGTAGAGGTACACTCCGAAGTAACATCTTTACCAGATTCATTAATGCTTATAATCTTCCAGTTTTTACCACTCGCCACTGTACCATTGACAAGCTTTTTCTCATCTGTTGAGAAAATATATTTAAACTCACCTGGATTCAAATTTACTCGGGTATGAAGCTGGCAAATCAACTCTTGGAGAAGGCGAGCAGGGTAACCACCTGGCATACTCACATATTCAAGCTTCTTCAGCCCTTCTAAGCTAATTCTCTTTACACCTGTAGATCCGATAATTAGCTTTTTGAGGTTTTTCGCCTGCAATACATTGAGATCCTTCAAAGTTTCTGTCTCCCGAAGTTCTAGTTCTTCTAGAACCGAAGCTCCTTGCACGGCAAACGATGTAAGATTTTTAGATTTATAGAGATCCAATTTCTTCAACGTCGAACTTTTCACCACGAGTTGCGATGGTAAGTTCAGCTCATACCCTTCAAAAGTCTGTAGGTTAGGCGTCTTCGTACCCTCGAATACCCCCTTCAGGAAGTCTGAAGTAAACCCAGCCCTAGTACAGGTAAAAGTAGTCAAGGCGCTTAGGGAGCCCTCTACCTTCGTTAGCTTTGTACAATTTTTAGTATTCAAGGTCTGGAGGCTGTTTCCTACCTTAAGTGTCGTTAATTCCGAACAACCTTCAGCATCCACCTCTTTACAGGGGTTCGCCTCTACTGTCTTTAGTTTTTTGGAAATGCTCACACCTAGCTTGTTGAGTCCAGTGCAACTGGTAGCGACAACCGTCTCTATATTGGAGTTGCTCGGAAAGTAGATATCCGTGATCTTGCCGCAGCTGGTTACCGTCAACGACTGTAATTTGGACTTGGAAACGTTGCCTAATGTGCTTATATTACTACAGTTAGACAGCGTCAAGGACTCTAAGTCGCTGCCCGCGGAGAGAGCTGTCAAGTTGTCACAATTTTTTACCGTGAGTGTGCGCACCTTACTCCCGCCATTGAGACTTGTTAATTGACTACAATTCTCAACCGTTAAGGTCGTTACACTATTCCCGAGGTCGAGCGACGATAATTTAGCACAGTTGTTAGCGGTTAGCGCCACACCACCACACCCTGAGAGTTCTATTTTCGTCAATTGGGAAGCACCCTTAGCTTCAACCTTCGTTAGTTTGCCACAATCCTTAGCCATCAACGACTTTAAAGCATTCCCAGCTGTTAATGCCGTAATAGCACCACAGCTTTCAAACCTCAAGGTCTCTAAAGCGCTCAAGCCTTCGAGCGTTGCTAACCTCGCGCAATTCTTAGCTTTTAACGACTTTAAGGAAGTTATGGCGTTTAACTCCTCTAGAGCGGCACAGTTCTCAAGGTCTAAGGTCTGTAACGCACTACAGCCTTGGAGCTTCTCTAACCTTGCACAATTGATAGCCTCTATGGTACGCAAGGCGTTCCCTCCGACAATATTCTCTACTCTACTGCAATTGTTAAGCTTTACTGTCTGTAAATTGTCGCCTGTTACCGTTTCAAATCCCGTATTAGTAAGCTCCAATGACTCGAAGCTTTCTGGCTTATTCCCAAGAGTTTTTAATTTGGGAGTGTTGGTAGCCTTCAATAATATACCATAGCAACCGTCCAATTGCAGAGTTTCTAGCAACGGACAATTTTCAAACACTAACTCCGAGAGCTCATTACCATCCTTCAGTTCAAAATAGGTTAATTCAGGACCTCCTCTCAGAGCCACTGTTTTAAGTGCTTCACTAGAACGAGCAGACACGTCTATTTTAACTTTCTTAAAATATCCACATACAAAAAATTGCCCTTTTTCAAGGGGTATATTGTAATCACAATTGTTAAAAGCAAATTCCTCATAGTTCTCCCCATCCGTTGATTTCCATAACGATCCCGCACCTTCAATTTTAATGTTTATACTATAAAGCGCACTGGGGTCAAAAGTTAGAGCCAGATTCTTAGTCCAACCACCAGCCCATGCACTAGCTGGCAACAGCCACGCTAGCATGCCTATAGCCAACAGGGCTAATAGGCGTAATTTTTTTCTCGTCATCGTACTTAAAATTTACGTTTAGCGAAACAAAGATTGCATGTAATACAACTACGCCAGTTCCATAATCCCAAAAAGATGTTTCGTCAATGCAACAGTTTAATAATCACAGTATTGCACAGATGGAATATCAGACAATGCAGAAGGTACGCAACGCGATTTGCTCCTGTTTGGGGTATTTTTTGCCCCCAAACACAAGAGCGAAATGCAACGACTAAAGAGCCAAAAGTTACGTAGAGCGTGTGCTGTGAGCCCCTAGGGTTGCGGTCGTCCCATCTGCTGCTTTTCTGTACCTTCGTGTAACAGAAAAGGACTCCGATGGATACGATCAGGAAACTCCCCCTCGGTTTTCAAGATTTTGAAGACCTGCGACGTCGCAACAACCTCTATGTAGACAAGACGCCGTACCTCGCAAAACTCGTTTCGCGCTACAAGGCGTTCCTGCTGTGTCGTCCACATCGATTCGGGAAAAGTCTCTTCCTATCTACCCTCAAAGCCTATTTTGAAGGGAAAAAGGAGCTCTTCGCGGGGCTCTATATTGAGCAGGCAGAGGCAACCATCGCTCGGCAGCAAAACCGCGAACCGTGGGAGAAGCACCCAGTATTGCATCTCGAACTCAATGCAGAGTATTTTTCTAGCCTCGCAGTCCTAGAAAATTGTTTGGCAACCCACCTTGCCAAATGGGAGAAGAAGTACGGGGAGGATGGCGTTGCCGTAACCCCTGCTGGTCGTTTCAGAGCAGTGGTGCAGCGAGCCTACGAACAAACAGGGAAACAGGTCGTTATCCTTATCGACGAATACGACAAACCGCTCCTAGAAACTGTCCTAGACGAGGCGCTGAACGACGCAATCCGTTCACAACTCAAGTCCTTTTTCGAGGTCCTCAAACAGTGCGATCGCTACATCTGCTTCGCCTTGTTAACTGGGGTAACAAAGTTCAGTAAAATCAACCTCTTTAGCGGGGCGAACCAACTAATGGATATCTCTCTTTCAGACGAATATGCTGCTATATGTGGATTTACTGAACAAGAACTCAAGCAGCACTTGACTCCCGAGATAGAAGCGCTTGCTACGGCACAAAAGAGCTCAGTAGAAAAGACCCTCGAGACACTCAAAA
>CAJPTC010000011.1 GCA_905373475.1 Bacteroidia bacterium
AACCGGGGACACAAGGATTTTCAGTCCTTTGCTCTACCAACTGAGCTATGGCACCTTAACCGAATGCAAAGGTAGGAACTTTTTAGTATACCACAAAACCGCTTTGTCTGTCTTCTAGACCCCTACTTTATTCCCCCAAAGCATTATTTGGAGGCGTGGAGCAAAACGAAAACCATAACGGATAGCCATCTCCAATGCAATGGGCGTGCTAGCTTCCAATGCCTCGCGCGTTGCGCCTAGTGGCATTAGCATTACCGTATCTGCTGCGCGCAAGCGTAGGTGCGACAAGAACTCTAATAGGGGCTGCTCGTCTTCGCGCGTACCAACAACAAATTTCAATTGGATGCTTGCGGGTAGCTGTACTCCTTGCAACCATGCATTGAGATGCTGGATATACTCGTCTTGTGTAAGGCGTTGAGTTGGCAAAAATGCCGCATGTAGTTTTGGCGAAAAGCTCCAGAGATTTACATAGGGCAATAGTTCTGGGGCAAAAAGCGAGCCATTGCTTTCTATGGTGATATGGAAGGCTTTGGGGCAATGCCGCAACTCGTAAAGCAGATCGCGTAGCGCAGCGGCTTGTAGTAGCGGCTCGCCTCCCGTAATGACAAGATGACGAATCTTACCACAATGCGCCAGTATTTTTTCAACTAGTCGGCTAGAGGTTTCGTAGTTCCCCTTGGCAGGATCTAGGGCGTGAACTGTATCGCAAGTCACAATTTGTTGTGAGACGTCTAGCCAATGACAAAACATATTGCAACCTGCAAGGCGCAAAAAAAGACTAGGAGTTCCCGCCAAAAGCCCCTCCCCCTGTATAGTACCTGCTATTGGGAGTTGCAAAGCCGATTGCCCATCCGCAGTATCTGCAATGGGGAATAGCCCTTCGGGTGCAAGTAGCAGTTGGCTCATGCTATGCACTATATAAGGGGATCGGGAATGCCTGCCTCTGCAAAGGCACGTGCACGAAGGAGGCAACTATCGCATTGCCCACATGGGTGACTATCGCCTCGATAGCAAGACCACGTGTGCGCAAAATCTACACCGAGTTGTAAGCCTAAATGTATCTCCTGTGCTTTATTTAGGTGCATAAACGGCGCGCATATCTTAATTGGCATATTGTTTATCAAGCGTCGCTCTGTTCCCTGATTTATGGCGGCTTGCATCGCTTTTATGAAAGACTCGCGGCAATCTACATAGCCCGAGTAGTCTGCTTCGCTTACTCCGATGTAAATATATTGCGCGCCAACGCTCTCGGCTATAGAAGCAGCAATAGATAGGAATACCATGTTGCGTGCGGGAACGTAGGTGTTGGGCGCATGCTTGCGCTGAATATTGCCTGCTTCGATCGCATTACCAGCCGCATTGTGTGTAAGCGAAGAGGTATCCCATGCCGTAAAAGAAAGGTCTATTACGAAATGCTTCTTAACTCCTAAATGCTGTGCATGCCACTGTGCACACTGCAACTCCTTGTCGTGCAGCTGCCCGTAGATAAACGAAAGCGCGTAGAGCTCTAGCCCCTTACTATGGGCAAGGTAAAGAGCCGTCGTGGAATCTAGACCGCCCGAGAGAAGTACTACTGCTTTGGTAGCCATGGTCTATTGCTGTGCCGTGCGAAGCAACTCGCGTGCATTCTCTAGCGAGGCATCTGTTACCTGTTCTCCGCTGAGCAATTTTGCCAATTCGAGAACACGCTCCTCGCCGTTCAGCAAGCGGATATTTGAGACCGTTTCGCCTGACGACGTACGTTCTTTATAAACGAAGAAATGATGCGTACCGCGTGCTGCAATTTGCGGTAAATGGGTAATGTTAATCACTTGTAGGTCGGTGGCCATCTTCTGGAGCATAGCACCCATTTGGGCAGCCACTGCGCCTGAAACTCCCGTATCTATTTCGTCAAATAGGATAGTAGGCAGTGCCAACGAATGCGCCATGATAGCTTTAAGACTAAGCATTACACGCGCCATTTCACCGCCCGAAGCTATCCGAGCCAAAGGTTGCGGCACTAATTGTTGATGGGCGGAGAATTGGAATTCCACAACCTCTGCCCCCGTCGGAGCGAGTTCTGTTTGTGGTACGATTTTAACCTCAAATTTTGCTTCAGGAATACCGAGCCGTTGCAAGCTCTCTACAATGTTCTTTGCTAAAGCGGTAGCCTTCTCAGTCCGGCTTTTTGTAAGCTGGGCAGCGAGGTCGTATAAATCCTTCTCAATGGCGGTAAGCTGTTGATTGAGTTCCTTCAACTCAAAATCGAAACCGTCAAGACCATCGAGGCTCTTTTGAGTGCTCGCCAGTAGCTCAATAAGCTCTTCGCACGTGGCGCATCTATATTTTTTCAATAAGTGCGAGATGAGTGTTAGGCGCTCTTCTACTTGTGCAAGCTCGTCGTTATCTTCTGGGAAATCCTTCAATTCGTTGGAGATCTCCTGTGCCAAGTCATGCAATTCGATGGTCACACTTTCAAAACGCTCCACGAGTTCAGCTGCGTGCAGATGTAGGTTACTGATACGCGCAAAACTGCTCCGAGCCTCTTTCAAGCGAGAAAGTACAGAGGCGTCTTCGTCGCCCTCCAGTATCGCGAGTACTTCGCTATAGGTTGTTGTAAGCTCTTCGGCATGTGCCAAGGTCTTTTGGCGCGCTTCGAGTTGCTCTAGTTCATTGGGTAGGAGCTTCGCACCCTTTAACTCCTCTAGTCGCTCGGTAAGTTCGTCGCGCTCTCTACTTACTCGTTCGTGCTCGCGCAGCTTCGTCGCAATATTTTGCTTCAGAGCTATCCAACGAGTGTACCAAATGGCGTAGTCGGCTAACAGCTTTTCATTCTTTGCAAACGCATCGAGCACTTGCATCTGGAATGGAGCATCCTGCAACAAGAGATTAGCGTGCTGCGAATGAATATCTATCAGTCGTTCTGCGAGCGCCTTGAGCTGTACTAAGGTAACAGGCGTATCGTTTACAAATGCGCGCGATTTACCCGCTGCGGTAACTTGCCGGCGCACGATAAGCTCGGGTGCATAGTCCATCTCTTGCTCTTCAAAGAAGGGCGCAAGGTTATATTGCTGAATATCAAACGTAACCTCAACGATGCATTGCTCTGCACCTTGCTTAATGGCAGAACTGTCTGCGCGTGCACCAAGAATTAGTCCCAACGCTCCGAGTAAGATAGATTTTCCAGCTCCAGTCTCGCCCGTTATAATATTAAAACCAGAATAGAGATCGAGGTCTAAGTGCTCTATCAAAGCATAGTTCTGTATAAATAAATGCTTGAGCATTGTGGCAAATTAGAAAGCACAAACAGTTGAGAAAAGAGTGTCTCTGTCTCTCAATTTGTATCATGCTGTTTGAGCAAGTTCTGATATTGCTGTGCATTGACACGGTCAATATCCACCATGATATTTACCGCTTTGGCTTTTTCCGTAGCACTTGATCGAGAGAATATATTTAGTATCTCTTCGCGCTTTGCATCTAGAAAAAGCTGAATGGCAAGCATATCGGCGTCGGGTCTTGAACGATACACTTTCTGTATCTCGGTAATGGCCTGTAGCACCGCATCTCTTCCCTCGGGGAGTTTATCTACCATGAGGTCTAGACCGCGGCGATGATACGTATACATGGCACGTCGTAGCGCACGATATTTATCATCCATCATGTTTTCTACAATCCAGTAGCGGTTCTTTTTAGAACTCTCATAGGCTTTCCAACCACGTTCAGTGGCATTCTGCGCGTTATCTACAATCTGTTTCGCCTTCTCGAAGAACTCCGTGCCTCCGAGCGGCGAGAAAGTATCGTAGTCGTACCCTAAGATTATATAGATATAGAAAGCAAGAATAGCAGTCAGATTGTTCTGGTGTGCTGCTTCGTTAAACTCGAGCTTTTCATTCTCTATGTAGTTGAACTGTATGTTCTGGTCTAGGAAATTGAGAATGGGGGAGTTATAGGATGTCCCATAAATAGGGCGGCGAAGTTGAAGGTTCATCGTACCCTTATATTCGTCGCCACTCTGCTCGTTGAGCGTGAGAATAAGCGTACATTCAATGCGCTCGTTTTCGGCAAACTTGTGCGGCGTCCAAGGAGTATTGTTGATGAACTCATACACTGCACTCTGGAGGGTATTAAACACATTGCGGTTCGTACCCTGTATCTTTTGCGAATTCAGCTGAAAAGAGCACTTCAATTCTTGTGCGCTTCCAACGATCGGCGCTAGTAATACAAGGGCACATAAGGCGAGAAACGAGCGGCGTAGTGTCATGAGCGTTTTATGAGCATTTGTGCGACGCTATGGGCAATCGCTTTCGATAGTTCCGTCTTTAGCTCTAGAGGTCGTGCCTCCGTTCGCCCATCAGCGTAAACGAAAGTGGTTTTATTGGTATTGGAACAGAACCCTGCGCCGACATCGGCAAGGGTATTCAACACGCAGAGATCCATGTTCTTCTGCAACAATTTCCTCTGCGCATTCTCAAGCCCGTTGCCAGTCTCAAGTGCAAACCCTACCAGCAGTTGATCTGTTCGTTTGGTTGCTCCGAGCGCTTTTGCAATGTCTGGACATGAAGCTAAGGAGAGCTGCAAAGTCTGCTCGCGATGCGGGATTTTGTTCTCGGCAACCTGCTCAGGACGATAGTCGGCTACTGCGGCAGACATGATTGCCACATCCATAGATGCCCAGAGCGCCGTACATTGTTCGTACATCTGCTGTGCCGTCTCTACTTTATAGGTATGAAGGTTGGGCAACTGCGTGGGATAAACCTCGCTCGCCCCGGCTACGCAATATACCTCAGCGCCGAGTTCTGCTAGTGTATCGGAGATGGCCGAGCCCATTCTACCACTGGAGTGGTTTGAAATGAAACGAACAGGATCTAGGGGTTCGCGAGTTGGTCCACTGGTTACCAATATCTTCTTCCCCCGTAACGGACCGTTTTGTGCGAAAAGAGCTACAATGGCAGAGACTATTTGTTCAGGCTCCGCCATACGCCCCTTTCCTTCAAGCCCGCTGGCTAAAAAACCACTCTCGGGTTCAATAATCTGCACCCCATGCATTCGCAGTCTTTGTAAATTCTCTTGCGTAGTAGGGTGTGCAAACATATCGAGATCCATGGTAGGAGCTACACACACAGGCGCACGCATAGACAGGTATGTAGTAACTAGGAGATTGTCTGCTATACCGTGCGACATCTTTGCAAGCGTATTGGCTGTTGCAGGCGCAATTACCATCAGGTCTGCCCATTCGCCTAACGATATGTGGCTATTCCAGTCTCCGTTCGTTGGATTGTAGAACTCGGTCAAGACGGGATGTTGCGAAAGTGTGGCTAAAGTAAGCGGTGCAATAAATTGTTGCCCCATCTGGGTCATGACAACGCGAACTTCTGCGCCACGTTTTACTAAAAGACGAACAAGGATTGCCGCTTTATAAGCCGCAATCCCTCCCGTAACGCCTACTAGTATATGTTTGCCTGTAAGCATTGTCAAGCGCAGTTTATATTACTAGCTTTCGCGGGACTCCGTTGTTGCGTTTGTGGCCGCTTGTTTTGCTTCTTCCTCCGAGAGTTCGGTAATCGTTAAACGATTATTTAAGAACTCCTGAAGCGCAAGAAGTACAGGCTTTGGTAGCCGCTCGTATTGCCTGCTCAATTCTATTTGTTCCTCGTTGCGGAACTCCTCTTTTTCGGGGTTATCGTCTGCTGTGTAGGTAAAAGCAACAAGCTTGTCGTTAAGCTCATGCTTTAGCTCTTCGCTTATCTGATCGGCGCGCTGAGCTATGGCAACAGTTGTTGCGTAAATGTTGTGTGTAGGCTTTGCTAGCTCCATCACATTCTGCGTCTTCGTGTCTGAGGGAGCGCCTACTTTTCGATACGATTGGATCTTATCCATGGATAAAGATATTTATACTTATCAATGTCGTTTGTCTGAATTAACGGAGCTGCTCTGGTATAACCGACATGTCGGGCTGATAACCTAGGAACTCCATTGAATGGAGGTAGTATCCCAACACCTCCTTCGCATTTTTTGAACTAGGGAACTCGCTAATGTAGGATAGCGATTCGTCTACCGTTTGTTGGAATCGTTCGCGCCGTTTACTATCGATACTGTTGAGAGCAAAAAGATAGTTGCACTTTACCAAAAGGTAATATTGCTCTTCGCGGTAGGGCGAAACAGGGAATTTCTCCAAACTACGTTTGAATGCCGTTAATGCCGATTTGTACATTTCCATTCTGTAGTAGAGCTTCGCCGCTTCAAATTCCTTACGGAGTAGCTTCTCGTAGAGTGCTTTCAGGTATTTATCAGCTTCGCCAATTCGCTCGCTCTTCGGGTAGGCATCCTTGAAATTATTGAACCCAACAATCGCCTTTTGTGTGTACGTCTGATCGAGTGCTGGGCGAGGCGCTTCGAGATAGTTGCAGTATGCCGTTTGAAAAGTAGCCTCCTCTACAAATGGGCTACGCGGGTAATTGGTAATCAACTGCTCGTACATGTAACCTGCCAGCGAGTAGTCGCCATCGAAAAAATAGCACTTGGCTAAGTAGTAGCTCACCGTATCTGCGCGCGGTGTTGCACGCGTCATGGGAATAACTCGTTCAAAGAGTTCCTTTGCCTTTGTGTACTTTCCCTTTTGGTAATACTGCATAGCCGCAGCATATTGCCTTTCGGTGTTTGTACTTTTCAGGAGCTTGTCGTACGAATCGCAAGCCGTTAGACACAGCATTAACGATAGTACAACACACAGCACGATAACTAGTCGATGCATACCTCGAACCTCTTTGTAGAAATATATTTACGTAAGATACGGGCAAAGTTACAGTTTATTTTACCTACGTAAGGAAACAGACGAAAACTCCCATTGAAAAGATGTACGAATAGAGCGTATAAGAGGCAGAAAATCCCTAATTGCCTTTGAGCCTGCAGCTATACCACAACTCTTCTAATGGTTGTTATTGTGCATGCGTTCCACAATCCACTCTTTTATGTTCCGCTTCTCCTCATCAAAGCTTGCGCCAATAAGAATGATCTCTTTACCTGATGAGGCGTACTTTGCAGCATAATCCTTCTCGATTATCTGTTGTAATGCCTCTTCGGCTGTGCCAGCACTCCAGAGCTTGAGTTCAAAAAGATAAACCGTTGTAGCGGTTATCACCACGCAATCCGCTCTGCCCGTAGTGCCTACGACTTCCGTCTCGGTGTACTGTCCTAGCAAAGCAAAGATGAGGTATACCACTATCTGATAGTCTCGCTCACGGAATTTTACCTCTGTTCTTTCTGTAGTATCGTAGGGCAAATTAGCAAAAACGGTCTGTAAACGCTCCATAAAGGAATCAACATCTTGTGCATCTATGTCATCAAGGAATTTGAAAATGGAGATCCCTAAACCGCGATCCAAAGGCAAAAAACTACTCTTTAGGTTGTTAAGAAAACCATAACGCACCTCATCGTTCGGATACCCCAAACGGTAGTAGTTGCGCGCTGCAACGTATTCTTTAATAGTCAGATAACCCGTTTGAAAGAGGATAGGAATTGGGTCGTGAGCATCGGCGCGGTGCTTATTCAAGCCATAATCGTCGAGACGTACTCCACCCTCAAGGTCGGGAATAAAGTAATGCGCCTCTTTCAAATATTTTACCAAAAAATCGGGCGTGCCTGTTGCGTACCAGTAGTCAGCAAATTCGTGCTTTTTCAAGACATTGAGTAAACTAAATGGGTTATAAACATGCTCGCCATATCTGCAAAACTGATAGCCATCGTAGCGTTGTTTCAACTGTGCAATAGTCTCCTCGTGCGTCAGCTGAAGCGCGGCTGAGAGCTCCGCTATTTCTGAGACAAAATATGAGACGAGCTCCTCCTCTTTAATACCACAAATGCCTGCATATATAGCCTCCATACTGATATCGTTGAGGTTGTTTAATCCGCTAAACACACTCACCTTGCTAAACTTTGTGACACCCGTTAAAAACGAAAAACGAAGATGCTCATCGCAAGTTTTAATTACCGAGAAAAATGCGCCTAAAACGTCGCGATATTGAGTATTTAATTGCTCATCATCTAAAGTATCCAGTAGCGCCTTGTCGTACTCATCGATAAGTATAACCACTTGCTGCCCTGTCTTCGCATGTGCACGACGAATTACTCCCATGAAGCGGGTAGAATAGTCTTGCTCAGACAGTTCTGTACCATAAAGCTTCTCCCAAGCAGTGAGATGGTTGTTCAAATTTATAGCAAGACTGTTTGTTTCTTTATAATTGCTTGCATTGAAGTCTAAATACAGAATCGGATACTGCTGCCACGCTTCGCGTCCTTCTTGTTTGGCTAGCTCCTCTTCGGCTTTCTCAAGATACAACCCCTTAAAAAGTTCCCTTTGCCCACGAAAATAAGCGGCTAACGTTGAGAGGAATAAACTCTTCCCGAAACGACGAGGGCGGCTCAAAAAGTACACCTTACCGCGCAGTAACTGTACGATATACTTAGTCTTATCTACATAGAGATATTCACTCTGGCGCAGATCCTCAAAATTCTGTACACCGATGGGTAGTTTTCTTTCTGCCATTTTCGCGACTGTTTAATAGACGAAGATACGGAAATTGAAAGGCAAACAGGAAAACCGTGTGGTTCGGGCAACGTGCTTTACTCTGAAAGATCTAAAACAGGTGAACAACAAGTCATCCTACAATTCTAAAACGAAGTGCGGCTACGAGAAATTCTCCGAACTGTTCGGGTAAAGCTTCTGTCGCGTAAAAAAAACGCCAGACTCATTAATGAGTCTGGCGTTAGAATTTTGCCTTGGTTTGGTGCTTACTTCGCGAGGCTAATCACTCCCGTTGGGCAAACATCTGCACAAGCACCGCATTCCGTGCAAAGATCGGGATTGATCTTATAGATATCGCCAGCGGTGATTGCTTCTACTGGGCATTCGGGTTGACATGAGCCGCATGCTACACACCCTTCGTTAATTACGTATGCCATTGTTCTCTCTCCTTTGCTATTTGTTCTACTTCTTTCTCTTAGGTGTAGCAAAAGTAGTATTACTTTTTTAGCAAAAATCCCCATTTATGAGGATAGACGTAATTTATAACGAATACGGTTATTCTGAAAGTGTGAGACCAACGTTTAGAGCTAGCATTCCGACGGTTTCTGTAAGAATGACCAGCACCAGAATCTCCTCATTTTATAGTCATTCTATCTACAGATATCCCTATTTTATGGGATCATAACCATCCAGGTAGTACGATATCCATGGGGAGATCATGCTTTTCGCACGGCACGATATCCACCATCTGCTCTCCAAAACAAACCCCAATGCGCTCTGCATTAGGCATCTTAGGAAATAGACGATCATAGTATCCTCGTCCGCGCCCTATACGATTCCCCATGTAGTCAAAGACTACGCCAGGCACTATTACAAGATCCACCGTTTCTGGAGCAACTCGAGCTGTACCACGCGGCTCAAGTATTCCAAAAGGCGGTTGTGGCACTAGACAAGAAATACCCGTATATTCGAACAACTCGAGCTCATCGCCGACAACCACAGGTAGTAACATTCGCTTGCGCGAACACCATGCAGTCATAAACTCTGCAGTGGGGAGTTCGTCAGGGAGAGCCCAGTATCCTAAGACGGTTTGAGACTGTCGAAAACTGGGCAACGACTCTAATGTATTGAAAACAACGCTAGCTTGTTGTGCCTTATTCTCTTGTGAGATGCTCTTTTTGCGCTCTTTAATCTCCTTACGAAGCGCCTTTTTTTCTTCTACAATATTCATTGTTCGTTATGACTATGGGCGATACTTAGCATTCTGCAATAGCTGTTCGTTGCTCAGGGTCGGAGCAAATAGGTCTTCTAGATTGAAATCTGCATGATGACGCATATAACTCGCAACAATGCGAAACCCTAACCAATTGACGGCCTGCCCTGGCGATTTTTGTCCAAAAGCATTTGTAAAAGGAGCAGGGCGCGTAAGCTGCGAGACTATAAGCTGATTTTTCTCATAAAGGAGCTTCTTTTCAGAGAGGTAAGTCCAAATATCAGCTTCCGATTCTTCGAGCCAGTCTAGCTGCTGTGAAGTGTATTGTAGCGCTACCGAATCTGGGAGGTCTGGCAGTAAGGTTGTAATAGCATACTTAATTTTCCCTTGATAGAGCATTTGATCGAGAACAGACGGGCGCGGATCGTTTTGCGGGAATTCGGCGGAGAGCCACCCTTCAAGAGCCGTAGGAACGATATACTGCGGTGTCATACGCTCTGCCAAGTAACGGGGCATGGCAAGTGCTTGATAGAACCGAGAATCTCTACCTAGGAAACGATCTAAGCCGATGGCAAGGAGTGAGTCTGCTACTAAAACAGAAGCTTGGAAACCACTATTGTAGTAATAGAGGCGCGGCATGGGATGCGAGGGGGCTAATTCGTGAGCACGCGAAAATGCACACCAAAGTGCAACGTCGGGACGTGCAGAGGCGGGGAATGTATGGTTTATAGAGTCTTGTAGACGGCAAATAAGCGAATCGCTGGCGAACTGTGTAAGGATGGTCTCTGGGGCTTGGTTCGGCATTTGTCCGAGTAGCTGCCCCCAGAGACTTGCAAATTCTGGATAGCCTTGTGTAACCTTTTCTACCCCGTTTGGAGTAATAAGGATTGAGTCTAAACGCGGAAGAGGCACAAAGCCCTCTGGGAGCTCGGGGGCTTGTGTAGTGGTATGACAGTTTGTAAAACAGATAGCAACAAATGCTGTAACAAGCAAGAAAGTAAGGAAGCGAACAAAGTGCATAGCGATCGGTTGTAAAAGAATACGACTATGCAAAGTTAGTTTGAATAGCAAAAGGAGAGTTACATAAACACGTGAACGACGATGACGGATTTGGAGATTGCGCACGGCGCTACCATGCGTCCCATTACGGAGATTGCCGAAATACTGGGACTGCCAAAAGATGATATTATCCAATATGGGAAGTACAAGGCTAAAATTCCACTCAAATACCTAGACCGCCAAAAGGTAAATAACGCAAAACTTATTCTGGTCTCTGCCATTTCGCCTACACCTGCGGGGGAAGGGAAAACGACAGTTTCTATTGGCTTAGCCCAAGCGATGAACCGTTTGGGGAAGAAAACGACTGTCGTACTCCGCGAGCCTTCGTTAGGTCCTGTATTTGGTGTAAAAGGAGGTGCTACGGGGGGCGGCTATTCGCAGGTACTCCCGATGGAGGACATAAACCTGCACTTCACAGGGGATTTTGCCGCCATTGAGAAGGCGCACAACTTGCTTTCGGCCTTGATAGACAATAACATTCAAAGCAAGTCGCGCTCGCTTGGTATTGATCCGCGTACAGTGAGTTGGCGACGCGTGATGGATATGAATGATCGCTCCCTACGTACTATTATTGTCGGATTGGGAGGCACGGCTTCGGGAATTCCTCGCGAAACGGGCTTTGATATCACCGCAGCATCGGAGGTAATGGCAATTCTTTGTCTTGCCGAAGATTTTATGGATTTAAAGCGGCGGCTTGGCAATATATTCATAGGTTATACCTACGACAGGAAGCCCATCTACGCGCGAGATTTGCATGCCGAGGGTGCAATGGCTGCCCTGCTAAAGGATGCAATAATGCCCAACCTTGTACAGACCCTAGAAGGGACGCCTGCTATTATCCACGGAGGTCCATTTGCCAATATTGCACAAGGTACAAACTCGGTTATTGCAACGAAAATGGCAATGTGTCACAGCGATTTTGTGGTGACCGAGGCTGGTTTCGGTTTTGATCTGGGTGCAGAAAAGTTTATGGACATCAAGTGTAAATCGGCTGGTATACACCCCCATGCTGTTGTTTTAGTGGCTACGGTGCGTGCACTGAAGTATCACGGCGGACAATCGCTTAAAGAGCTGTCTACACCTAGTGTAGAGAACCTTGCTAAGGGGATAGGTAACCTTCAGAAGCATCTGGAGAACATGGCTTTGTTCGGAATTTGCCCTGTGGTAGCTATCAACCGCTTTGCGAGTGACACAGAGGAAGAACTGAAGTATATAGAAAATGCGTGCAACGAGCTTGGTGTACCCTGCATACTTGCCGATGTGTGGGGGGCAGGCGGTAAAGGCGCAGAAGCGCTGGGCGAGAGAGTGATAAAAGTTACCGAACAATGCACAACCTCTTTTACGCCGCTTTACGATTGGGCTTGGACTCCTGAGAAGAAGATAGAAACAATAGCTAGTAAAGTATACGGAGCGAAAGCGGTTGATTATACAGCGCAGGCCAAGGCCGCATTAAAGACCGTTTACGATCTGGGTTTAGACAAGCTTCCTGTTTGTATTGCCAAAACGCAGAAATCGCTCTCCGACAACCCCGACTTGCTTGGGCGTCCGAAGGATTTTGTGGTAACGGTGCGAGATATTGAAATTGCAGCGGGTGCAGAATTTATTATCCCCATTACGGGGCAAATTATGCGTATGCCTGGTCTGCCTCCAACGCCATCGGCTGAGAAGATAGACATAGATAACGACGGAAACATTACGGGATTATTCTAGTACGCCTTGCTCTGCGTGGGCAGATAGAAAACCGTGTAGCGAGCGAATGGTCGTATTGCTACACGGTTTTGTCTTTTTTTCACCAATCAAGGAAGTATGCCGTCTATACGATATCAAAAGAGAAGTTCAATGGCTACTATAGCTACCAAAATTATACCCCTCGTATATAGCGCTTCCTCCAAAAGAATCTGTTGTACGGAATGCAATTTTGCAGTAATCATGCAAGGTATAGAGAGGCTCTTTTATGGTCGTATTCGTTGTGAGCGAACGAAACTCACTTTTGGTCTGCCATAAACCTGATGAGTATGTCTTGTGGGTATAGCAAGGGAATAACGTAACATTGGTTCTGCGTATAAATCGAATTCCCTTTGTCCCTGAAGGTGTCCATATATGGCTCGCCATTGTTTCTTCATTGCCGTTTGTGGTTAGTGCTCTTTGGTCTGCAATTCTGTAGCGTTCTCTTCGTCAGCTTGTATGCTTTCCTGCGGATCTCCTAGTTCTAAAACGACATTAGGGTCGCTTTGTAGCTCCCGAACCATGGCGTTGGCTTTATCAATATCCGACAAGGCTTCATAATATAACTCCGACGAGACCCCTAGAGCCTTTGCCTCTTTTTCGGTAAGCGTTAATACATACCTGTCTCCCACCAGTTCTATGTACGATAGCATCAATTTACTAACGCGTTTGCGCTCCGCCAATACTTGCTCTTGCCTTTCTTTCTCTTGTATCTCCTTTGGGCTCTGTGGCGAACAAGCTACACAGAGTACTAGTATGGCTATGCATAGCCCATAAATATTTCGCATCTCGTAATTCTGTCTCTAAAATTAGAAAATTCCTGAAACTGGAAGCATCCGAATCTTTGCAGTTGTAGCGTAGTCGTTCCTTTACGGAACAAAAACGGGAGGTGAATGCCTCCCGTTTTCATTTCTCTGTACTTTATCGCTCCTTTGCTATTGGGCTAGGAATGCGACAAACGCTTCTATGCGACGCATTGCCTCCTCTTTACCAACGAACGCTATGATGGTGGCTACATCTATACCCCGTGACTCGCCCACAAGTGCCAAACGAAGCGCATTCATCACCTTACCCATGGGGAGGCTATTCGCGGTTATGTGTTCTTTTATGGTAGCTTCTAACGGTTCGGCTTGCAACGGATTGATATTAGCCACAAGCGAAAGAATGGCTTGCAGATAACTCGGCGTCTGCTCATTGCAATGCTTCTTCACCGCCTTTTCTTCGTATGCTGTAGGCGCAATCCAAAAGTAATCGGTCTCTTTCCACAAATCTCCGAGGAAGGTCAGACGCTCCTGCACAAGTTTTATGGCTTGTAGCTTACGCTCGCTATCCACCTCAACTCCATGTTCCTGTAGCTGTGCTTCGAAGTAGGGTATTAAACGCTCAGCAGGCGCATTCGCCAAATGTACATGGTTGAACCACTTTGCTTTTTCAGGATCAAAGCGTGCTCCGTTTTTACTTACGCGCTCTAAAGAGAATCTCTCAATTAGCTGTTCTAGTGATAAGAACTCCTCCGCATCGCCAGGATTCCAACCTAAGAACGCCAGCATATTCAAGAAAGCCTCTGGGAGGTAACCATCTTCACGATAGCCGTGCGAATGTTCGCCAGTAGGCGAGGTCCATTCTAGCGGGAACACAGGGAAGCCAAGCTTGTCGCCGTCTCGCTTGGAGAGTTTCCCATTCCCCGAAGGTTTCAGGATCAGGGGGAGATGCGCAAATTCGGGCTGACGATCTGTCCACCCAAAAGCTCGATAGAGTAAATAATGCAATGGCAAGGATGGTAGCCACTCTTCACCACGTATTACATGCGAGATTTCCATCTCGAAGTCGTCAACAATGTTGGCTAAATGATAGGTGGGGAGCTGATCGGCGCGCTTGTATAGCACTTTGTCATCCAATGTTTCGGAGAGCACGCTGATGTCGCCACGTATCAGGTCGTGCATCTGTATAGTTTCGCCGCGTGGGATTTTGAATCGGATTACCCAGTCTTGGGTCTCGCGTAGCATCGTCTCCACTTCTGCGGGACACATGTTAAGAGAATTGCACAGCGAGTCGCGTGTATGCGGTCCGTAAGCAAAACTACTTCCATTCTTTTCTGCCTCTTCGCGCAGGGCAGCCAGCGATTCGGGCGTATCAAAGGCGTAGTATGCCCATCCACTTTCTACAAGTCGTTCGGCATACTTTAGGTAGATTGCTTTGCGGTCGCTCTGACGATAAGGCCCGTATTTCCCGCCTTCACGAATTCCTTCATCTATTTTGAAGCCGCACCATTCCAACGATTCAAATATATATTCCTCTGCGCCTGGAACATAGCGCGTTGTGTCAGTATCTTCTATGCGAAGAATAAACGTTCCGCCATTTTGGCGAGCAAACAGGTAGTTAAAAAGGGCGGTACGCACGCCTCCTAAATGGAGCGGTCCTGTAGGGCTAGGTGCAAAACGTACTCGTACTGGTCGCGACATGTCGACAAACTGATAAAATAATTAAACGAATGGCGCAGCGTAAAGGGCGCTAACGCGCGTATTACGACAACTCTTTGAGTTCCTCCAAATCGCGAGTAATCTGCTGCCGTAGCGCATCGAGTGTCGCAAACTTGAGCTCGTTCCGAATTTTGTGGTGGAACGAGACATAAATTGACTGATTGTAAATGGAGGTGTGTAGCGAGGGGATGTATGCTTCTATGGATACGTGTCCGTCAATGTCAATCGTAGGGCGAGTTCCTACGTTAATCAGAGCCGTACGTCTTTCTGTGGGCGATATCGAAGGAAGGATACAATATCCTGAATACACGCCATGGCAGGGCAATTGCTGCCACCCACTCATGGGTTGTACATTGGCAGTAGGGAAACCTATTGTGTGCCCCAATTGTTTACCTCGTACTACCGTACCATAGAAACCATAGTCGCGCCCCAAAGAACGAGCCGCCTGCTCTGCTTCTCCTTGCAGGAGCAAAGTGCGAATGTGCGTAGAGCTGACCGTTACACCATCTACCGCGAGAGGAGTACCCAGATAGGCGGGAATACCCTTTTGCGATGCAAACTTCTGAAGCAGAGCAAAATCGCCCTTACCACCGTGTCCGAATCGGTGATCGTACCCCATGAGAATGGCAGAAGGGTTGAAGTTCTTATAGAGGACTTCTTCGAGGAACTCTAGGGGCTCTAGCGCAGCAAGCTCTAAATTGAAGTCGAGTACAAGCATTGCATCTACGCCTGCATCTGCAATCAACTGCGTTTTATACTCTAGCATTGTGAGAAGTTTCAGCTTGCTAGGGTCATTGCCCAGTACAATCCGCGGATGTGGCCAGAGCGAAATCACCAAAGTAGGGCGTTTAAGTTCTGCCCCGATGCTTCGCAACTGTTGTAGTAATTGGATGTGCCCCAAATGTACCCCGTCAAAAAAACCGAGGGTAATTACTGGTTTCTCAAATTCTACTTGACTCGGGTCGCGCCAGACGAGCATCGCACCTACTGTGTAAACTTCTCCTATACGCCCACAAAAGTAGGAAAATCTACTGTACGCCCCACTGTGTGCGCGGTACGTCGATGCCTACCAGCGAAAGAATATGCGCAGTAAACTCCGCCACCATCTGTTGCATATCTTGTGGTCTGGTGTACATGGTAAGCATGGGCGGAGCGATACATACGCCCAATTCTGCCAGAGACAGCATATTGCGTAGATGAATGGCCGAGAGGGGAGATTCGCGGGGTACAAGAATAAGAGGTCGGCGCTCTTTAATGGTCACATCCGCTGCACGAGTGAGGAGGTTGTCTGCCATGCCGTGTGCTATCTTCGCAAGCGTTGCCAAAGAGCAAGGGGCTATAATCATCCCTCGTGAAGGAGTAGAGCCAGAGGCCAGTGCGTCGGTGAGCTGCGAAACGGAGTGTAGTGTAATTCGCGCGCCATTCTGTGGTAGCGGCTCGTCTAGTTCGTAATGCCAAACTTGTTCGGCGGTTTCAGTAAATATGAGCTCTAGATGCCAGGAGGAATATTCTAGAAATTGAGCAATAAGCGTGCGCGCCACGAGAGCTCCACTCGCGCCACAGACTCCCAAGGTTAGAGAAGACGAATCGCAATTCATTACATTTGTTGCCATGTACTCTTACGGAACGTTTTACAATGCAACTCCGTTACAAGAACGTGCATTCTAACATGAATTGTTTGTTGCTATGGCGAATCGAAAGACGCTTTTTTTCATATTCCTCTTACTATTTACTCTCCACACTTTCTTTGCTTTAGCGCAAAGTGCGAACCTCCGAAGTATGAGCTGGGGGAACGATTACAACCTCCATGTAAGTCTTAGCAACGATAGTAGCTATGTAATGGATGTGCGTGGGCTTTACCATGAGAGCGGGAAGCATACCAATCCTTTTCTGAGTGAAACGACGACCTACTTCCCCGTCTCGCTCGATCGCGAATTTGTTTCCTACCTGCGCGAGCACCCAGTGGATAGTGCCTACTCCGAACAAGATTCCGTTCCTAGGGCTTCTGCGCCTTACTTAACGCTTTGGTCAGCACTTCACCACAAGCTTGGGGGCGGCTATGTGCATCTCATCAATTGTATTGTTTATGCGCTAGAGGGTGGACAACTCCATTTACAGGATACCGCACTCCGTCGCCCCATTACGACCTGGAAGCCCGAGCCTCCCACAGAGAGTTATCTCCGAACAAAGGAGTGGAATTACTATGTACCTACTAACCAGAAAGAAGCGCACAAGGAGTATAAACGTAGAAAACGAGAAGGAACATTGCAGGATTTACAGGGTATCCCCGAGAAATTTGTTCATCTCTTTCTCAAGACTTCCGACCGTGGTTACCGAAAACTGGCGGTACAACGTAAAGAGAACGAATTGGCACAGATAGACTTAGTGCGGATGATGCTCGGTGCTAAATATTTAGGAGAGAGGCAAATTCTGCACATTAGTCAGTGCGTGCGCGATGCTGTTGCCAAATATACGGCAAAGAACCTACCCTCCGTTATAGTGTTTGACGACTACAAAGCGGCTGTGGCAATGGCTCTCGATTCGGCAGGGTATCGTGTGGATTATGTGGTGTTCCGAGAGCAAGACAGGCTCTCGGCGGAGGAAGTTAAGCTCCGCGAAGCAAATATCCGAATGTTAGTACACAACATCAACCTTGCTAACGAGAAGCTTTTCCGCGATCGCTTGTCGCGTTACTACAAATAACGTTTGGTTCTAGCAATTCCAGAAGACCATGATCCGCATCCAAGCACTATGCAAACATTTCGGCAACAGACAAGTGCTCGATAACCTCAACCTAGAGGTCGAGAACGGGCAGATTATGGGGCTCTTGGGACCGAATGGGGCAGGCAAGTCTACAACTATGCGCATACTTACTGGCGCTATTGCCCCTAGCTCGGGCGAAGTGTACGTCAATGGTTATTCGGTGACAGGCGAGAACGATGCGTGGCGCGCCAAGTTAGGCTATCTTCCAGAGCAAAATCCGTTGTACTCCGAGCTATACACCTACGAATACCTCTATTACGTTGCGCAGCTTTACAAGCTAAAAGAAGCTCGGAAGCGCGTCGCAGAAATAGGGGAACTCACAGGACTGACCGAGATGCGAAATCGGCGCATCAAAATTCTTTCTAAGGGCTACAAACAGCGCGTGGGGCTGGCAGCTGCGCTCATTGCAGACCCTGAGACTCTTATCTTAGACGAGGCAACCAATGGGTTAGACCCCAATCAGATTGTAGAGATACGGAACGTTATCAAGGAGGTGGGGAAACAGAAAGCCGTACTCTTTTCTACGCATATTATGCAAGAGGTAGAAGCGTTGTGCGACAGTGTGGCTATCATTCGCGAAGGGAAATTGGTAGCAGTGAGCTCTACCCACGAGCTCATGGCAACCCGCGATCGTCGTAGTTACGTCGTGGGTTTTGTTACTTCTCCTACGGTTGAAGAACTTCGACAATGGTGTGTGGGTTCTAGTGTAGAACAAGAGTCCAATGGCGATTGGCTCATTCGCACCACAAGTAAAGAAGATTTGCGCCCCATACTATTCCATCAGGCGAGTGCACACGGCTACACATTGCACACGCTTTATCAACGTAGCTCGCACCTCGAGGAGGTCTTTCGGACACTAACGCTCTAGTTTCCTTGAGCAACTGGACGCGCCGATTGAGGCGAGCTATTCCCCAATACATATTGCCAAGTAGTTTGGTGTAAAAGACGAAACTTCGCATAGGGCGTTGTCATCTCGTCGTAAACATAGAATTCGTATCGCATAGCCTGTGGAACGAGATTGGCATTTTGCCAAATGTGTATTTTTGTAGTACAAAAGGCAGACGTATGGCAAAAATACAAGTATCCACTCCGAAGGGTGTCCGCGAGTTCTCGCCCAGCGAGACATTTCAGCGCAACGAACTGTTGACTTTTTTCAGAACTCTCTTTGAGCGATATGGATTTTTACCCTTTGAGACGGGTGCTATGGAAAATCTCTCGGTGCTAGAAGGAAAATATGGCGAAGAGGGTGACCGTCTGCTGTTTCGCATTCTCAATTCGGGCGACTATCTGGATGGCGTGGAGGGCGATCCGCGCGAAATGCCTCGTAAAGAGCTAACACAGCGCATTTGTGAAAAGGGGCTACGGTATGATCTGACTGTTCCTTTTGCTCGCTATGTTGCCACACACTGGCAAGAATTACCTCACCCCTTCAAGCGATACCAAATTCAACCAGTATGGCGTGCAGACCGACCGCAAAAAGGGCGTTATCGCGAATTCTTACAATGCGATGTAGATATTGTAGGCTCTCAGTCGCTTATTAACGAAATTGAGCTACTGGGGCTTGTAGCCCAAGGCTTCTATGTACTCGGAATTCCTGTAGATATCCACGTCAACAGTCGTTTGATTTTAGAAGATATTGCTGAACGGATGGGGCATCCCGAATTGCTTGTCCCTATGACAGTGGCGCTAGACAAACTCGACAAGATTGGTGAAGAAGCGGTTGCAGAAGAGCTAGTAACCTTAGGCTTTGCTGCAGGGGAAGTGGATCACCTGCTTACGCTCTGTTCTGAAAAAAGCCTTGTAGGTGTTTTTATGCAACTCTTCGACTGGCTTCCTAAGACCCCTCAAGTTCGCAGACATCTAGACGACCTCATCACCATTTTCGTTAGCCTACAGCCTGTTCTCATGGTACGGTGTGACCCCGAATGGAAAGGGGAGAACTTACCCCGTGCCTTTGAACAGAGAATGGTAATTGACGATAGCCATTTCTGGCCAGAGCACGCTGCCGTACATTTTACTCCTTCGCTTGCACGAGGGTTGAGCTACTACACGGGGACAATTTTTGAGGTTAAGGCGCGCGATACGGCAATGGGGTCTATTTGCGGTGGCGGGCGTTACGACAATCTTACAGAGATTTTCGGGCTCAAGGGGGTGAGCGGCGTCGGACTTTCTTTTGGTATAGAACGGATATACGACATTATGCTCGAAAGAAAAGTGTGGGATGCCGCTCCGTCTATGATAGACTGCCTATGTGGGTGCGAAGAAGAGGTATCGTTCTCGCTAGTACTCTACGTTGCAAATGTGGCACGTCAGACTGGGCTTCGTACGCTCGTTTTGCCCGATGCGATGAAGTTGAAAAAACAGATGGAGTATGCCAACAAGCACAATATCCGTTGGGTAGTAGTAGCTATCAACCTCGATGCTTCCAATCCTGAGCCTATCTCCCTCAAGATCCGAGATATGGATTCGGGCGAAGAGTATACGGGCAATTGTGTTGAGGTGCTTGAAAAGATTTCCCAGATTACAAATAACGAATTAGAGAACAGATAACTACGTGATCATGAAGAACGTGTTTTATATTTCTCCCGAGCCATTGACCCTAGAACAACTAGGCGAGCTGTTAGCCTACCCGTCAATTCGCTTGGAACTATCGGCAGAGGCAGAAGCGCGCATTCAGAAGTGCCGCGACTACTTGGATCGGAAGATGGAACAAGAAGAGAAGCCTATCTATGGAATCACCACGGGTTTTGGCTCTCTTTGCAACCGTAGCATAAGCCGTGAGGAACTGACGACACTACAAGAGAATTTGGTGAAGTCGCATGCATGCAGCACTGGCGACGAGTTGAATCCCGACATCATTCGCCTGATGCTTATCCTTAAGGCGCATGCCCTCTCTTTGGGCAATTCGGGCGTGCAAATTGCAACAGTACATCGCATTCTAGATTTGTATAACAACGGCGTGCTCCCCGTAGTTTACGACCGGGGTTCACTCGGCGCTTCTGGCGACCTCGCACCACTTGCTAACCTTTTTCTCCCTCTCATTGGCTTGGGTGAGGTTCGTTTTGGTGGCGAGCGCAAACCTGCAGCAGAGGTATGCAGACACTTTGGCTGGGAATCCATAAAGCTACAATCGAAAGAGGGGTTGGCGCTCCTAAACGGAACGCAGTTTATGAGTGCACACGGTGTGTATGCGTTGCTGCGCATCCGCCGTTTGTCGCAGTGGAGCGATATCATTGCAACACTTTCGCTCGAAGGGTTCGACGGACGCAAAGAGCCGTTCCATCCGAATATTCAGACGGTACGTCCGCACGCAGGGCAAGCTGAAACAGCAGCTGCTATTCGTAAGTACCTAGAAGGTAGCGAGCTCATAGCACGCGAGAAAAAGCACGTACAAGATCCCTACTCTTTCCGTTGCGTGCCCCAGGTGCATGGGGCTTGCAAGGATGCGATTCATTATGCAGAACAAGTCGTACTGACCGAGATCAATTCGGTGACCGACAACCCTACGATATGGCCAGACGAAGATCTTATCATTTCGGGAGGCAACTTCCACGGAGAGCCCTTGGCGCTTACTTATGACTTTGTGGCAATGGCGGTTTCCGAGCTCTCTAACATCTCAGAGCGTCGCACTGCACAGCTCATTTTTGGTTTGCGCGATTTGCCCGAATTCTTGGTAGCAAAGCCAGGTTTGAACTCAGGCTTCATGATACCGCAATATGCGGCAGCGGCTATGGTAAGCCAGAATAAACAGCTTTGCACGCCCTCTAGTGTAGATTCGATCGTTTCCTCGAACGGACAAGAAGACCTAGTATCTATGGGCGCTAACGGCGCAACAAAACTCTTGCGCGTTGTAGACAACACGGAACGTGTGTTAGCCATTGAGCTTATGAATGCAGCACAAGCTATTGAGTTCCGTCGTCCTGCGAAGAGTTCGCCGATTCTCGAGAAGATACTAGCAGCCTTCCGTGCTGTTGTGCCTGCTGTAGAAGTGGACAAGGTAATGTATACTGAAATCGAGCATAGTGTTGCTTTCTTGCGCAATACCAATCCTGCCGATTTTGTTTAATCAGAGAACTGCAATGTTAGGGGTGTAGCAAGTGGCTATACCCCTATTTTTTTACAGTGCAACAAGAACAATGAGCCGTATTCTGGCGTTGGATATAGGACAGAAGCGCACGGGCATTGCTGTTACAGACCCGCAACAAATTATAGCTTCGGGGCTCTGTATGCAGCCTACTCACGAAGTTGTGAACTACTTGAAGCGTTACATGGCAGAGAACGAAGTGGAAGCCATTGTAGTAGGGCAACCCTCTACAGTACACGGTACTCCCTCGGAATCTATGCAATACATTACGCCGCTTGTGACCCACATTCGTCGAACTTTCCCTACGCTTCGTATAGAGATGTACGACGAACGCTTTACGTCACACCTCGCACAACAAGCAATTTTGGAAAGCGGCGCACGAAAAAAACAGCGGCAAGATAAGGGACTAGTAGATATGGTGAGCGCCGTGATCATCTTACAGTCCTATCTGGAAGCACGCGCTTGGGAGAGATCGAGAGAATGAGACCAATCTATGTTTATGGCTCTGCGGTACTGCGGCAGGTTGCCAAGCCTATTGATGCCAATTATCCGAACCTGAAGGAGCTCATTGCGGAAATGTTTGAGAGTATGGAAAAGTCTGATGGTATAGGGCTAGCAGCGCCGCAGATAGGGCTCTCAATACGTCTCTTTGTGGTAGATGCTACCGCCTTTGCTGAAGAGAGCCCTGAACTTAAGGAGTTCCGCAAACCGTTTATCAACGCACAGATCTTGGAGCGCGGCACGGAGACGGTTAGCTTCAACGAAGGATGTCTGAGCTTGCCTGGCATACATGGCGATGTAATACGCCCTACAACCATCCGTATGAGCTATTGCGACGAGGATTTTGTACAGCATGAAGAAACCTTTTCGGGTATTGTGGCACGCATCATCCAACACGAGTACGACCATATAGACGGCAAGCTATTCGTTGACCATTTCTCGGCGGTAAAAAAGCGCCTAATCCAGTCAAAACTAAAGAATATCGCGCGTGGCATTTTTAACGCCGAATACCCCTGCAAAATAGAATAGTCTGTCTCACGCCTACCCCATTGCTGCATGCGAAACAGGCACGAATCTGGAATTTTGCAGTTGGGTGGCATGCAGACCTCCGAGCCTATGGAGGCTAGCATTGCGCAGGCATTACGACCGCTTCCATCTGAACATCGGCAGGTGGGCAAAATTTGGGCAGTGGGACTCGCCCTTGCTTTTATTGTAGGCATTGTATGCGGGCTTAACGGTATTATCGTAGTAAACGGTAGTGCCGTTTTTCTTTTAGCATGCGCTCTATTTCTCGAACTTGCGTGCAGGTATTTTTATACTTCCCACACACCAGCCCTTACTTTTGTACTCGTGCTTCTCTTTATGTTCGCTGTGGGCGCAGAACGAAGCGGGAAGATCTTCGTTTACAACCACCAAGCTACTCCGCCGCCACATAAAACGACCGCAATATTTGTAGTAACTGGAGCTGCTACACCTACTGCACAGAGTTACTCGTATCCCGTACGTCTCTGTGCCACTCTGGATAGCGGCAGGCAAACAGACTATTCCATCTGGGGGCGAATTCTATTCAGTAAGAAGGATTCGATCGGTACAACCATTGTTTGTGGCAGCCAGCTTTTGGCGGAGGTCGATTTTAGGCGAGATACGGGGCGTAATCCCAATAGTTTTGATTTTGTTGCATGGCAGCGACGGCGTGGCGAACTCTTTACGGGGCGCGTAGTGCTTCATTCGGCAAAAATCCTAGGTACAGACTCCACGCTTCTCTTTCGTCCTTCCGATGTGCTACGGTCTCGCATTATCGAACGGTTTGCTAAAGCGGGAGTACATGGTGATGCATTAGAACTCGTGAAAGCTATGAGTATAGGCGTACGCGAAGAATTATCGGGCGGGGTACGAACTCAATTTAGTCGTTCGGGAATTGCGCACTTGCTCGCTCTTTCTGGTCTACACGTGGGCTTCGTCTACGCAATATTCGCCTTCTTCTCACATCTTATTTCATCCGACCGTCTTTTCAAACGCTTAGTACGCGAACTATTCCCCCTGCTCGCTACTTGGAGCTTCGTGCACCTAGCTGGTGCAAGCCCCTCTCTACTCCGCGCAGCTATCATGCTATCAGTCTGGGGCGTAAGTCGTATTTTCTTTCTCCGCAGTCATTCTATTGACGTACTCTCCATTGCAGCCATTCTTATTCTTTGGCTCAGTCCTGC
Organism: Bacteroidia bacterium; assembly: GCA_905373475.1. Lineage (GTDB taxonomy): Bacteria > Bacteroidota > Bacteroidia > Bacteroidales > CAJPTX01 > Bacteroides_D. The sequence continues at coordinate 24,032 of CAJPTC010000011.1, forward strand.
TTCGTTGTACGACCTCGGTTTCCAACTCTCCTTTAGTGCTCTGCTGGGCATTCTATTATTTTACCCATCGTTCTCCCCTTACACTCATACGCGCTATAAGGTCATTACGTGGTGTATACAACTTCTTACCCTCTCCCTTTGTGCACAACTTGGCACACTTCCCATTATCTTACACACTTTCGGCACGCTTCCCCTACTGTCTCTTTTCACGAACCTACTTGCTATCCCGCTCGCAGCACTCATTGTTCCTATTGCTCTGCTCGTGGGGCTGCTTCCCGTGGGTAGCGTAGTAGCACATTGCGGAGGCTTCCTCCTACAACTATTCGCCAATCTCTTACTCGGCACTGCCGAACAGGTAGCTACTCTACCAGCCGTAACCCTTACAGGGCTGCGAATACCGACCTATATGGGCTGGTTACTTAGCGGAGTTTTATTGTTTGCGGGCATCTTTTTCACATTTCGGAAACGTTACGCCATAATGGCCTCTTTGCTCCTGCTAGGAGTATTTGTAGGAGCTACGTTCTTTGAAACCGTGAGAATGCAGACGACGAAAGAATGGGTTATCTACCAACAAAGCCATGGAACAGTGTTGAGTTTTCGCGATGGTAGGCGCATAGAGGGTATTTATTTTCAGAATAGAGAGAGTGCAACGCGCCATATTACACAATATGCCGAGAGTGTTTGGGGTGCAAACGTACAGATAGATAGTGCTACAACTACTGCTATTATTTCTCCTACATCGTATGGTTTCACGATCCATACGCCTTTACGCATTGCCATTCCTTTAGGTAATGGCGCTCCCTCTATGCAAGAGAAACCCATTACGACGGATGTACTCCTACTTACCTACGGTTGCCAGTGGCGCATTGCCGAACTTTTAGCACACTTCACACCGCACGAAGTCGTAATTGATGGCTTCTACCCTCGCAGGCTCTTAGAGACAGCTAGGCAAGAATTTGCGACACGAGGCATACGAGTACATAGTACGCGCTCTGAAGGAGCATGGGTCTATACCCAGAAGAGGTAAAACTAGACCCAAAGAACTCTTTTGCCGCGTCTAAACGTCTGTGGTGTCAAAGTGACATCTTTGGTCTGCTGGCATACGCATTGCAAATAAAGAGGGCAAACGATTGAAAGCAAGCAAACGAAAGGAGAAATAATACAATGGGTAAGATAATTGGTATAGACTTGGGAACCACGAACTCGTGTGTTGCCGTGATGGAAGGTAACGAACCTATCGTCATCACCAATAGCGAGGGAAAGCGGACTACCCCGTCTGTAGTGGCTTTTGTAGATAACGGCGAACGTAAGATAGGAGATCCTGCGAAGCGTCAGGCTATTACGAACCCGAAACGCACGATCTTCTCGATTAAACGTTTTATGGGTGAAACTTACGACCAAGTACAACGCGAGATCTCGCAGGTACCGTATACAGTAGAACGTGGCGACAACAACACGCCTCGTGTGGTAATTGACGGTCGTCAGTACTCGCCGCAAGAAATCTCGGCTATGATTCTTCAGAAGATGAAGAAGACGGCTGAAGACTTCCTAGGTCAAGAGGTAACCGAAGCCGTGATTACAGTACCCGCCTACTTCAGCGATTCGCAGCGTCAGGCGACGAAGGAAGCAGGCGAAATTGCAGGACTCACAGTAAAACGTATCATAAATGAACCTACGGCTGCCGCCTTAGCTTATGGGCTAGACAAGCAGCACAAAGATCAGAAAATTGCGGTCTTCGACCTTGGTGGCGGTACGTTCGATATTTCGGTACTCGAACTTAACGAAGGGCTCTACGAAGTAAAATCGACAAACGGTGATACGCACCTTGGAGGCGATGACTTTGACCAGAAGGTAATCGACTGGTTGGCAGATGAGTTCAAGAAAGACGAAGGGATAGACCTTCGTAAAGACCCGATGGCGTTACAACGTCTGAAGGAAGCGGCAGAAAAGGCTAAGATCGAGTTGAGTGCGAGCGCAGAGACCGAAATCAACTTGCCATATATCATGGCAGTAGATGGAATGCCCAAACACTTGGTACGCAAACTGACACGCGCTAACTTTGAGAAGCTTTGCGATAGCTTAATCCAAGCTACTCTCGAGCCCTGTCGGAAGGCTTTGCAGGATGCTCACCTGAATCCAAGCGATATTGATGAAGTGATCTTGGTGGGAGGTAGTACGCGTATTCCTGCTATCCAACAGATTGTAGAAAAATTCTTCGGCAAAGCGCCTCACAAGGGTGTAAACCCTGACGAGGTAGTGGCAGTAGGCGCTGCAATCCAAGGTGGTGTTTTGGCGGGCGATGTAAAGGATGTCCTCTTGTTGGATGTTACCCCGCTTTCTTTGGGTATTGAGACGATGGGCGGTGTTTTCACTAAGCTGATAGATGCGAATACGACCATCCCTGCACATAAGTCGGAAGTCTTCTCTACGGCGTCTGATAATCAACCCTCAGTAGAAATCCACGTACTGCAAGGTGAACGTTCGATGGCGCGTGACAACAAGACGCTAGGGCGTTTCAACCTAGATGGTATCCGCCCCGCTCCACGTGGCGTACCACAGATCGAAGTCTCGTTTGATATTGATGCGAATGGTATTTTGAACGTCTCGGCTCGTGACAAAGATACGGGCAAGGAACAGAAGATTCGTATTGAAGCAAGCTCGGGGCTTTCGGAATCGGAAATTGCGCGTATGCGTGACGAGGCAAAGGCAAACGAAGCGGCAGACAAGCAGGCTCGTGAGCGTGTTGATAAACTAAATAAGGCGGATAGTGTGATCTTCCAAAGTGAAAAGCAATTGAAAGAAGTGGGCGACAAGCTATCGGCTGCCAACAAGTCGGCGATAGAAAAAGCAGTTGCCAACCTCAAGGAAGCACATGAAAAGCAGAATGTAGACGCTCTCGAAGGCTTGATAGACCAAGTAAACAATGCTTGGCAAGCGGCAGCGCCCGATATGCAGAATGCCTCGAGCAGCGGTAACGCGGAACAAAGCACAAATACGTCGGGAGCAAACGACACCAAGGACGGTGAAGTAACCGACGTAGATTTTGAAGAAGTGAAGTAGTTTGCTTGCCGTTAGATAGGTTCAGATATAGCGCAGCAGATCATAAGATCTGTTGCGCTTTTTTTATGGGATAGTCCTGATAATGATTCTTTATGCTGGAAAGCTCGCAAGCGTTTAATGACGTAAACGGAAATGAAAAACGGAAGATATTGAAAATCAATGATGTTGCGGGTATTGTGCTTTGCCCAAAACTAGTTCCTTGCCAGAGGTAGTTTTCTCTCTGCCATTTTCGTGATGGTGGTATTATTAGCGGCACTCTTTACGTTGGATTACCCACTCTTTTATGTTCCGTTTCTCCACATCAAAGCTTGCGCCGATAAGAATGATCTCTTTACCCGATGAAGCGTACTTGGCAGCATAATCCTTCTCGATTATCTGTTGTAGTGCTTCTTCGGCTGTGCCAGCACTCCAGAGCTTGAGTTCAAAAAGATAAACCGTTGTAGCGGTTATCACTACGCAATCCGCTCTGCCCGTAGTGCCTACGACCTCCGTTTCAGTATACTGCCCTAGCAGAGCAAAAATGAGGTATACCACAATCTGGTAGTCGCGTTCGCGGAACTTTATCTCTTCTCTTGCCGTGGTGTCGTAAGGCAAATTGGCAAAGACTGTCTGCAGGCGCTCCATAAAGGCATCAACGTCCTGTGCATCCACATCGTCAAGGAATTTGAAAATAGAGATCCCTAAACCACGATCTAGAGGTAGAAAACTACTCTTTAAGTTGTTGAGAAATCCGTAACGCACCTCATCGTTCGGATACCCTAGGCGATAGTAGTTACGCCCTGCGATGTACTCCTTGATGGTCAGGTAGCCCGTTTGAAAGAGAATCGGAATCGGGTCATGAGCATCAGCGCGGTGCTTGTCTAAGCCATAATCATCGAGGCGCACACCGCCCTCAAGGTCGGGTATGAAGTAGTGCGCTTCTTTCAGGTATTTCACCAAAAAATCAGGCGTACCTGTGGCGTACCAGTAGTCCTTAAGAACACGTGATGCAAAGGTATTTAGGAGGCTAAACGGATTGTAAACATTCTCCCCCTCTTGGGCAAAAAGATAGCCATCGTAGCGTTTTCTTAATGTTTCCAGAGTCTCGTTTATTGGTAGCTTTAGTTTATCAGCCAGCGCCTTCATTTCAGGTACAAAATTCGCATTGAGCTCCGTCTCTGTGATACCACATATCGCTGCGAAGTCTGGCAATTGGCTAATATCGCGCAGATTATTCAACCCACTAAAGACACTCACCTCGCTAAACTTAGAAACACCCGTTAAAAACGAAAAACGGAGATACTCGTCGCAAGTCTTTATTACCGAGAAGAATGCCCCTAAAATGTCACGATATTGAATATTTAAGTCTTCATTATCCAAGGTATCAAGCAATGCTTTGTCATACTCATCGATAAGTACAACCACTTTCTTGCTCGTCTTCTCGTAGGCGCGCTGAATCACTCCTTTGAAACGACTAGACAAAGTGCGTTCTGCTTCGTCTTTACCGTAAAGCGTTTCCCAAGCCTTGAGATGCGTATGTAAAATGTTCTCGAGATCTTCTAATTTCTTATAATTCTCTGTATTGAAGTCCAGATACAAGACAGGGTACTCTATCCACGCTTCGCGCTTTTCTTGTCGCGCCAGTTCCTCTTCGACCTTCTCGAGGTATAACCCCTTAAAGAGCTCTTTTTGCCCGCGAAAGTAGGCTGCTAGCGTAGAAAGGAATAAACTCTTCCCGAAGCGACGAGGGCGGTTGAGAAAGTATACAGACCCTTTCAAGAGCTGCACTATGTATTGAGTCTTATCAACATAGTTGTAGCCTTCTGCGATTATTTTTTCAAAGTCCTGTACACCGATAGGTAGTTTTCTTTCTGCCATTTTCGTGACGGTTGATAGCACTAAGGTACGAAAAACAGAAGAGGCAAGAGAAAACGCAATGTGAGAAGAGATATGCACAGGCGCAGCTCCCAGAAAAGCCGCTGTCTCTTGTCTACGTTCACGAACTTGGGGAAGTTGAGTTACCTACACGTTCAGCGGTGGTAAGAAGCTAAAACCTCTTCCAGATACCGACGAACTTCAGTCGTACGAAAAGACTACAAATCCGAACAAATAGGACGCCATAGTGCGATTTACTTCCCTCGCCCCATAAACAAAAAAGGTAGAGGGCTTACCTTTTCGTTCAAACACTTCGCGTAAAAGTGTATTACTACTTTTGCAAGTAGTAGGTTCGTACTTGAAACGGATTAGGAGGAGAAGAAAATGAGTCAAACATTCAAGATTATCCCTAAAGAGAAACGCGCGCGAAAAGAGGTGGAACGCTTATCGGTCTCCCAATTTGTTGCCTATATGGATGGGGAATTCGATTATCTAACCGACCTTGTTTACAGAGGTGGCACTTACATGTCTGACGAGGCGGAGCTTGCACAGCTCATAACGGAGGGGAATTTTGCATTCGGGAAAGAATTCATCACTAGTAGGGCTTTTATCCTGATCTGCGATAAGAAGAGTTTCAATGTGCGAATCAATACACCTGCTACAACCAAGGACTGGCAAACGGCTCTAGCATTTATAAAAATGCTGGCAATGAAAACAGACGCTATCGTAATAACAGAAGCAGGCACGGAACTCTCACTTTCGGCATTGGAAAGCTACGACTATAAACCTGACATCTTGGCTGGGATAAAGAATTTACAGGAAGCAAAAGGGGATGATGTACAACAAATTGTGGGTCCGTGCGATCGTATCATCTACCTTGACGTGAATGCTATAAAAAACATTACGGGCGCTCCTGATCCTATCGCTGCTTTTGACACAACACTGGAAAAAGTATTTCACACTGACGGTGCACCGCCTACGCAGTATTTCCTTCCGTTTAGAAAGCAAGATGGGAGCGACGAGTTTCTTATCGGTTATCACATCCTCTTCTCAAATTTCCCGACAATCTTACCCATCCAGCCTAGATTGTACCCGAAGAATATCCCTCTTATTCGCAAACACTATGGTGGGGTACAGAAGTGGCTTATCGGTTTGGCTATTCCTGGCCAAAAAGAGCCATTCTTTCTTACCCACGAACAGGTAATAGAGAGTCTGCAACGCTGTCGGAAGATTGATGCGAATCAGCTCTACGTGGAGCGTTTGACGCGCGAAGAAATGATCGCAATGGTGAAAAAATACGAATAGCAGCCCAGTACACACTGAAATGCTTTAGCGCCTATTGAATTTCGGATAGTCAAGCTTGCTGCAATACGTTTTTGCTGTCTGTACGGGGGTAACCTTCTGCAATGCGACTTCCGTGGGGCGATAGAAAATTGTACGTTTTTCGCATTTTCAATCAGATTTGGTGAGTTTCGTCTTGCTTCATGGAGCTAATTAAGCCGTGAAGCTGGGCGCGCTGCGACAGGACATCCCTCAAGAAAACTTAGTACTTTTGTAAAGGGCACAAATCTTAGTAGGGGGGAGGCGAATGAACTTTCAACGCGTTTTACTGAAATTGAGTGGCGAGGCATTGGCGGGAGCAAACGGCTTTGGCTTTGATGCGCAGGTGATGAGCGAGTACGCTAAATCTATCGCAGATGCAGCAACTACGGGAACTCAGATCGCTATCGTTATAGGAGGTGGTAATATTTATCGTGGTGAACAAGGTGCGCAAACGGGCAAATGGCGTGTAAAGGGCGACCAAATGGGGATGCTTGCCACGGTAATTAACGGATTGGCGCTTGCAGAGACCTTTGAAAAGGAGCACTGTGCTACTCAAGTTTTTTCCGCTTTTCCTACAGGTCCAGTTGCAACACCCTATTCGGTAGAAGGAGTAGAGGAAGCTTTGACGCAACAAAAAGTAGCCATCCTTACAGCGGGAACAGGCAATCCGTTCTTTACGACCGATTCGGCGGCAGCACTCCGTGCAACAGAACTACATTGCGATGCGCTTTTGAAGGGAACGCGAGTAGATGGCGTATACGACTGCGACCCAGAGAAGAATGCAGATGCGCAGAAGTACGAGACGCTCACCTTTGAGCAAGCCTACGAAAAACGGTTACGCATTATGGACTTGACGGCATTTACACTCTGCCGCGAGAATAATATCCCGATTGTTGTGTTCAACATGAACCGCATCGGGGCGCTTGGTCGTCTTCTACGCGGTGAGACAATTGGTAGCACGGTTCAGAATTAAAAACGCACAATAACGAATACTATCATGGATAAGAACACATGTATGAAGAGTGCTGAAGAGGCAATGGGCAAAGGTATTACGCACCTCGAGATCGCCCTCCAGGCTATTCGCACAGGGAAGGCTTCGCCCTCTATCCTCTCACAGATCAAGATAGATTACTATGGTACACCTACGCCGCTTCCAAACGTTGCTAATGTATCGACACAGGATGCACAGACCCTCTCTGTACAGCCGTGGGAGAAAAACTTAGTGCCCATTATTACGAAGGCTATACAGGATGCCAATTTGGGGTTGCAGCCCCTAAATGCGGGCGACCATGTACGAGTTCCCATTCCGAAGCTGACAGAGGAGCGACGCAAAGAGCTTGTAAAACAAGTAAAGGGCGAAGCAGAGAAAGCGAAAACAGTGCTTCGCAATGCTCGTCGCGAGGCTAACGATCAGATCAAGAAGATGCAGAAAGAGGGCTTTGCGGAAGACGAGGCAAAGAACCTAGAGAACGAGATACAGAAGCTTACCGAAAAGTTCATCAAGCAAGTAGACGGAATTGCCGAGGCAAAAGAGAAAGAAATAATGACCATCTAGGTCGTACGCTAACAACGTGGCAGCTAGAGCCTCCTTCTTCGGAGGGAGGCTCTCATATTTTTGGGGATGGCAAGAAAGGTGCGTATTGCAGCGGTCTCTTACTTAAACACGCTTCCTATGGTTTATGGAATACAGCATCATTCCATAGCAGCCGATGTTACGCTTACACTTGCCGTGCCTTCTCTGTGTGCTCAGCTTTTACAAGAAAAAAAGGTAGACCTAGCGCTCCTTCCCGTGGGCGCATTAACGGCTTGCCGCAACGTTCTTCTCCTTCCCGATTACTGCATAGGAGCGAACGACAGCGTTGAAACCGTCTGCATTCTCTCACATGTTCCGCTGCACAATATTCAGAATCTCTACCTTGACCCCGACTCTCGTACTTCGGTACTTCTCGCGCGTATTCTCCTCTCCCAATACTGGGATCTGCAACCACAGCTACTTCCCTTAGCGCCCCATTTACTAGACCTTGGAGGTACTCTTAATGATGCAGTACTGCTCATCGGCGACAAGGTCTTTGAATACCGTGCACGCTATGCGTATTCGTATGACCTCGCACATGCATGGCGCGTGTGGACACAACTACCCATGGTTTTTGCTGTTTGGGCAAGTACAAGCCCGCTGGAATCCTCCTTCCTCGCGCTGTTCAACGAGGCCATGGAATTCGGGTTCTCGCACATTCCCGAAGCGCTAAATGACTACCCATTGCCCAGCTTTATCACAAAGACAAATGCGACCGACTATCTGACACGCCGCATAAACTATCATTTTGACGCAGCCAAGCATCAGGCGCTAGAGCTCTACCTACAGAAGGTAAAACGTCTGCCCGATCTCGCTCCACAGTTCGTTTCATTTCCCACAACAATCTGGCGGATATGATCACTATCTTTTATAAAAGCCATGATAGCATCGTGAGCGAAGTAGACGAAGAGATCCTCAAGCAAATAGACTACGAGGATCTGCTTTGGGTAGATCTCATGGATGCCACGGAACACGAGAATGGGCGCGTAGAGGAATTCTTCGGCGTTAACATTCAAACTCGGCAACAAGCCGAGGAGATTGAGAGCTCTTCGCGCTATTCGGAGACTGACGCGCTAATTATTGCGAACTCTAGTTTCCTTATTCCTTCCACCGAGACCTATTTTAGCGAGCCAACCTCTTTTCAATTAAAGGATGGTATCCTGATCTCGACGCGTAACCGCGAATTACGTTCCTTTGGCGATACACAGCGCAAACTTTCGCACAACCCGAAGGCATACCCCACGGGGTATCACATCTTTGTTGCATTGTTCGAGACGCGAATAGATATGGATGCCGATATGCTTGAAAATATTGCACGCGGCATTACACAACTCAGCAAGCGAATTAACTTAGCCAAGCCTGAGGATATTGACCAGAAGGTGATCTTGGAGATTAACACGTTGCAAGAGAATACCATGCTGATCCGCGAGAATATTATAGATAAGCAGCGGATTCTGAGCGGCGTACTAAAGAGCGAACGTTTTCCACGCGACGTATTTCCGAAGCTTCAGGTGATGATAAAAGATACCAACTCCCTAATTAACCACGCTGACTTTAGCTTTGATCGTCTCGATTACCTTCAAGATACTTTCCTAGGGCTCGCCAACATTCACCTTAATAAGATAACGAAGACCTTTACGGTGGCCTCGGTTATCTTTATGCCTCCTACGCTTATAGCCTCCATCTACGGGATGAACTTCGCCGCCATGCCGGAACTCCAGTGGAAGATTGGCTACCCGTTCGCTATTGTGGTGATGATTCTCTCCTCGCTCACAACCATCATTATTTTCAAACTTAAGAAACTACTCTAACCATGTCCTTCAAGGTGATTCTTCTAGCCGCTCTTACTTTCCTCCTTCTTTCCGTAAGTGCCACCACAACTTGTTTTTTTGCAACACAAAGGGGGATCGAAACGCAAAATCCGCAATCTACCATAAGTGCTACGGCTTTGGAAGATGATGGTACGTCGGAGACGCCGCAATCGTCGCCATCTACCATGCGTAAAATACTAGCCACGCTTCTGGTGGTTTTCATTGTGGGAGGTTTCTTTTCGGAGATGCAAACCCCAGGCGTAGGAATCTCTTTTGCGGTATCTATAGTAGCTTCCATCCTCTTTTTCACACTCTTCTACATAGATGGTTATGTAGAATTTCTAGACATCCTACTTTTTCTGATAGGTCTTATCCTTATACTGCTCGAGATATTTGTTATCCCAGGTTTTGGTTTAACGGGTGTCTTAGGACTTCTTTTTGCAGTATCGGGCTTATCATTAGCCTTGGTAGATAATTCGCTAATTTCTTCGCTCGATTCTAATGCAATACACGATATGTTAGTAGCCGCCGCATTGGTTATCATAGGTCTTACGATTGGAATTTTCGGGAGCATGGCGCTGAGCCATTTTCTCACTACCTCAAAACGAACACCTGCCATGGCGCTCCACAAAGAGATGTCGGCAGAAGAGGGTTATATAGGGGTACAACCTCTTTCGCCCGAACTTGTTGGAAGGGAGGGGATTGCCGAAACGGTGTTACGCCCATCGGGCAAAGTGGTAATAGACGGCACGAGCTATGATGCAGTAGCTCTCGGTGCGATGATAACAAAAGGTGCTCGCATCGTCGTTGCGAAGATTGAAAGCAGTCAGCTCTACGTGAAAGCGTTTTGAAACACCACGAAAACGAGGCGGTTGTGTGCGTAGTGGGACTGTATAGGGCGGTGTGGCGTAAACTGCTTTGTATTTGAGAAATTTGGGTTCAGTCACGTACGTCTAACGTTTCCTAATCCCTCGTCCTCATTGTCTTGCATTTTACGCATCTGAGCACCTCTTACGTAAGGAGGTGCTCAGATTTCTGTTTTGCATTCTGCAATAGAGAAATTTTTCCAGACATTACTATCTACAAATAAACGCGGTGCTGGTGATAGGGAAGCGAATTCTTCCTTCCTTACTCCCTATATTTTCTACCTTTGTTTCAAAACAAGGTGATAAGGTTTTAAGAAGGCGTAGATAAATGTTGGAGGGAAAGGTAGTCGTAGGCATTACGCAGGGCGATTGTAACGGAATAGGACCAGAGGTGCTCATTCGTGCCCTGCAAGACCCTATGTTTGTAGAGCAGTTTGTACCCGTAATATATGGTTCTGGGCGTGTACTGGCCTACTATCGGAAAAATCTGAATGTACAAGGCGTTCAGGTGTTTGCTGTGAAACGTGCTGCCGAGGCACATCCGCGCCGTATAAACCTCATTGAAGTTTCTGTCTCCGAACCCGTAATGGTGGAAATGGGGCAACCCACTCGCCTTGCAGGACTCCTTGCCTACAATGCTTTGGAAGCCTTTTTTGCCGATTGGCGTACAGGCGCGTTAGATGCTTTGGTTACATTACCCGTCAATAAGAGTACGATGCAGTCGGCCTCATTTGTATTCCCAGGGCATACTGAATATCTTGCCGATCGTACACAGAGTCCAGATGCGCTGATGTTTATGATCAGCGATCGGCTGCGCGTTGGGGTTGTTACAGGTCATGTACCGCTGCGCCGTGTACCCGAACTGCTCTCCTCAGAGCGCATACTGGCTAAGATTCGCCTGATGAACGATACTTTGCGCCGCGATTTTGAACTTGAACGTCCGCGTATTGCGGTTTTAGGACTTAACCCGCATGCAGGCGAGGGTGGATTGCTGGGTACTGAGGAAATGACCGTTATAACTCCCGCTATAGAACAAGCGAATGCGGAGGGTATGATTGCTGTAGGGCCTCTGCCCGCTGATGGATTCTTTGGGGCAGGAGCGTGGAAGAATTACGATGCCGTGCTTGCTATGTACCACGACCAAGGGTTAATACCCTTTAAGTCTCTAACTTTTGAAGACGGTGTAAACTTTACGGCGGGTTTGCCTCTTGTGCGAACCTCTCCTGCGCACGGTACCGCCTATTCGTTAGTGGGGAAGGGCACAGCCTCCTGCGAACCCTTCCGTCAATCTGTTTATGCCGCCATACAAATAGCCAAATCGCGTCAACGTACCGATACAACTCTTGCAGGGGCATTGCGCCCGCAACCCACGGAGGCAACGGAGGTCGCCGAGCACTAGCAAGGGAAGCTCTGATGATAGATTTTATATCGGGCGATGTCGTTTCGCTAACGCCTACTGAGGTAGTGATAGCCAACGGGGGCGTGGGCTATCTCCTTCAAATCTCGATGCAAACTTATACGGCAATAGAGGGCAAAGTTACTGTCTTGCTATATGCTCACGAAGCTATTCGGGAAGATGCTTACGACCTCTATGGTTTTGTTACGAAAACCGAGCGTACCCTTTTTCGTTTGCTCATTTCCGTCTCGGGGGTAGGTTCTAATACGGCTCGGCTACTTCTTTCGTCGTATGAAAGCGGCGAATTGGTAGCAATGATTCGTAATGGCGATGCTGCTCGTTTATGCCAAGCCAAAGGCATAGGAACAAAGACGGCACAACGCATAATCGTAGATTTACAAAACAAGGTGGGCGATCTCTCCGTAGCTGATACGGGGGCGCTGGCTGCGCACAATACCAAACGAGACGAAGCGTTATTTGCTTTGATCGCACTAGGTTTCTCCCGAGCTGCAAGTGAGAAGGTGTTAGACGCTCTTCTGAAGTCCGATGCTTCGCTCTCGGTAGAACAGCTGATCAAAGGGGCGTTACGGCAATTGTAGTAAAAAATAGGTGGTGGGTGCTATAGAGAGTGTAGGTAGAGGAAAGAGGGCAGGCTTGTGGCTTGCCATGTCGCTGTTGCTGTGTATGCAAATATTCGCGGTACAAGCACAAGAGAATGAGACGCCTACAGGCTCAATGCGTACACCAGGGTTGCCCCCACTAGTTGCCCAAAAGTACGAAGTGATATATGATGCGCGAACGGGCAACTACTTCGTTTACAATAAGATTGGCGATTTAACCGTAGGACAACCGCGCGTACTAACCGCACAGGAATATCGCGATTTCCGACGTGAAGAGTCTATGCGCCAGTTTTGGCAGAATTCGCACGGTGAGCAGCGCGACAATACAGCAGCAGGAAGCCGAATCCTACCCGTCTTGCAAGTGGGGGGCGATGAATTCGATCGTATATTCGGTAGCAACGTCATAGAGATTGTACCACAAGGGTCGGCGGAGTTAACTTTTGGCGTAACCCATTCGAATACCGAGAACTACGCTTTGCCAGAAGATATGCGTAGCAATACGACCTTTGATTTCGATACTAAGCTTCAGATTAACCTCACGGGTCGCATTGGCGACAAATTGCGTCTTGACGTCAAGTACAACACCGAGGCGACGTTCGATTTTGAAACGAACGTTAAGGTAGAGTATACGGGGCACGAAGATGAGATTATACAGAAGATCGAGGCGGGGAATGTCTCAATGCCCCTACCAGGCTCTTTGATTACAGGAAGTCAGAGTTTGTTTGGTTTCCGAACAGACTTGAAGTTCGGGCGCTTGAATGTTTCTACAGTGCTCTCGCAGCGTAAAGGGCAAGCACAAACCATTGAGGTAAAAGGCGGTGCACAAACAAAAACTTTTGAAGTGCGTGCTGACCAGTATGAGGCCAATAGGCACTTTTTCCTTTCCAAATATTTTTATGATCGTTACGACCAAGCATTAAGTCAGTTACCGCTCGTTGGCTCAGGGATAGAAATCCAGAAGATCGAGGTGTGGGTGACGAATAAACAGGGACGTTTTGACGACTCGCGCGATGTGGTCGCTTTTGTCGATTTGGCAGAAGTAGGTAGCAATATCTTCTCCAATACTGTTGTGCATCCTGTGGCAGGCGAACGGCTTCCGAGCAACGGTAGCAACACCTTGTACAACGATATGACTCGCGGTCCTTATGCGGGCATTCGTTCTCTTGCCGATGTAACTGCCATCTTAGCCCCTCTTTCAGCCCAAAATTTCCAAAACGGACAAGATTATGAGAAGCTGGAGAGCGCGCGTAAGTTGCGCCCCAACGAGTATACGTTGAATACAAAGCTCGGCTTCATCTCTCTGAATATGTCGCTCAATGCCGACGAGGTCTTGGCGGTAGCCTACGAATATACCTATCAGGGACGTACCTACAAAGTAGGAGAACTTTCGACAGATGGAATCAATGCGCCAGATGCTTTGGTGGTGAAACTCTTAAAGGGGACAGATTTATCGCCAGCTATGCCTACATGGCGTTTGATGATGAAAAACATCTACTCGCTTGGCGCTTTCCAACTGGCAAAGAAAGATTTCCAGCTCGATGTGCTCTATCAGGATGATGAGATCGGAACGGCGGTCAACTACTTGAGTAAGGGGCATCTACAACGCGAGCCGCTACTCTCCGTACTCAACCTAGACAACTTAAATTCGCAGGGCGACTATGGTCCCGATGGCGTGTTTGACTATGTTGAAGGCGTTACGATACTCCCAGCTACAGGGCGTTTCATCTTCCCTATGGTTGAACCTTTTGGCTCGTATCTTGCCAACAAGATAGGAGATCCTACTGTGGCAGATGAGTTGTGTTATCGCGAATTGTACGACAGCACGTTGTCGCGCGCACAGCAGGCGGCGGAAAAGAATAAGTTCATCATTCGTGGCGAATACCAATCCAGTAGTAACTCCGAGATCTCACTCAATGCGCCCAATGTACCCAAAGGTTCTGTTGTGGTTACGGCTGGCGGACAGCGTTTGGTTGAGAATACCGATTATGTCGTAGATTATCTCCTTGGTACGGTGAAAATTCTTAACCAAGGACTTCTTGAATCAGGTACGCCAATCAAAGTTTCGCTTGAGAGCAACCTAGGGCTTGATTTTCAAACGAAAACACTAGTAGGTACGCATCTCGATTATCGTTTCAACGAAAAATTCCACATTGGTGGTACGGTACTCAACTTGACAGAGCGCCCTCTTACCAAAAAGGTGAATTACGGGAACGAAGCCATGTCGAATACGATATGGGGCTTGAATTCGTCGTACGAGACGGAAGTTCCATGGCTTACCCGTGCCGTAGACATGCTTCCATTTTTGGAAACGAAGGAAAAATCTTCTTTCTCGTTTGATGCCGAAATGGCGCACTTCATTCCAGGTCAGTCCAGTCACCTAGATAAGCGCGGAGCAGTCTACCTAGATGATTTTGAGGCCAATAAATCGCTTATTGACCTCCGTATGTGGAATGCTTGGAGTTTGGCGAGTGTGCCACAGGGGCAAACGGCATTATTCCCAGAAGGAGAATATGTAAACGATCTGCGTTCTGGAATGCAACGTGCGCGCTTGGCGTGGTATACCATAGATCCCTTGTTTTTGCGCAATTCGTCGCTTACTCCCGCTCACATTCGCAATAATCCAGACGAGCAGAGTAGCCATTTTGTGCGCGAAATAGAAGAGCAGGAACTCTTCCCAAATCGGAGTATTCCACAAGGTCAGCCCACTACGTTACCTGTTTTCAACTTAGCATTTTATCCGTCGGAGCGTGGTCCTTACAACTACGATGCATCGCGTGTCAATGCCGATGGATCGTTACAGAGCCCCACTTCGCGTTGGGGTGGGATTATGCGAGCATTGCCAGTAACCGATTTTGAAAACTCCAACATTGAATACCTCGAGTTCTGGTTGATGGATCCATTTGCAGAGGATCGGAATACGACGGGAGGTGAACTCTATTTCAACTTAGGGAATGTTTCGGAAGATATTTTGCGCGACGGGCGTAAGTTCTTTGAAAACGGACTGCCTGTAGATGATGATCCAACGAAGACTGAAAACACGGCGTGGGGACGCGTTCCGAAGGTACAGTCTACGGTTATGGCATTTGATAACGATCCGAACAATCGTGCAAAACAGGATGTCGGGCTAGATGGATTGAACTCGGAATCAGAGTCAGCATTCTTTGCAGCCTACCTCTCTTCGCTCTCTGCCGCAGTAGGAAGCTCGAGCGAAGCGATGGAGCAAGCGCGTAGAGACCCTTCCTCCGACGATTTCCGCTATTTCCGTTCCTCCGACTACGATAATGCTCGCACGGGGATACTAGATCGTTACAAATATTTCAATAATACAGAAGGCAATAGCCCAACGACGGAGCAGTCCCGCGAATCTTACCCGACAGCGGGGACAACGCTTCCAGATGTAGAGGATATCAACCGTGATAATACCCTCAGCGACAACGAGAGCTACTACCAGTATCATGTAGCGTTGCGCAAGAACGAACTAGAAGTTGGAAGAAACTATGTGACCGATAAGGTGATCTCCAAAACAAAGTTTGCCAATGGGCGAGAGTCTTCGGTTGCGTGGTATCAGTTCAAAATCCCGTTGAAGGAGTATGAAGAGCGTGTGGGCTACATTCAGGATTTTAAGTCTATGCGTTTCCTGCGTCTCTATCTCCGCGGTTTTGATACACCTGTTTTTCTGCGTTTTGCAACTCTAGGTCTGGTGCGTGGTGAGTGGCGTCGTTATGAACGCTCGTTGCTGGAGGCGCAGGAACAGTTGGGTGGTGGAGGCTCTGAAGTTACTTTCTTCGATGTCTCGGCTGTAAACATAGAGGAGAATAGTACACGCACTCCCGTGAACTACGTTTTGCCGCCGGGTGTAACGCGCGAAATTGATGCAAGCCAAACCGTTGAGAACGAGCTAAATGAGCAGTCTATGGAGCTTAAAGTTGGCAACCTGCTCGACGGTGATGCGCGTGCCGCATTCCGAACTGTTAGCTACGATTTGCGAAACTACAAACGGATGTCGATGGATGTCCATGCTGAGGCATTGATCGACGAACCTCTGAAAGATGGTGAGCTGTCGCTGTTTTTGCGCTTAGGTTCAGACTATACGTCGAACTATTATGAGTATGAGGTGCCCTTAAAACTCACAGCGCCAGGATTCTACAGTAATACGAACGAGGGTGACCGCAGAAGTGTATGGCCACGTGAAAATTCTATAGATATCAACCTCTCCGAATTTCGAGAGGTGAAGTTACTGCGAGATGCTGCGCTGCGCAATTTGACGGGGCAGACTGTCCGCGATGCGTATCGCGTAGAAAAAGATGGGCGCTTTATTTCGGTGGTTGGTCATCCAAGTATGGGGCAGGTGCGTGTCCTTATGATTGGGATACGAAACCCGAAACTCGGTCCAGCGCTTGACGACGGACATGCCAAATCGGGCATCGTGTGGGTGAATGAGTTACGTCTTTCGCGTCTCGATCAAACAGGCGGTTGGGCGGCACTTGCTTCCATGAATACGCGCATGGCAGACTTTGGCTCTGTCAGTCTGACGGGACGTTTGGAAACCCCAGGCTTTGGTGCATTGGAAAATAAGGTAAATGAACGATCGAAAGAGCTTACCTATCAGTACGATGCCAATGCAAATCTCGAATTCGGGAAGTTCTTCCCCAAGCGCTGGGAGGTGAGCATACCGTTCTATGTATCGCATGGTGAAACCTTTGCTAATCCAGAATACAACCCGCTAGATCCCGACGTTCCGTTCGATGAGGCACTAGACCATCTCCCAACGCAAGCTGAGAAGGAGCAACTAAAGGAGATCGCGCAAGATTATGTCCGCCGTCGCAGTCTGAATTTTACCAATGTGCGTGTGAATAAGCAGAGCCGTGATCCGCGACCATGGGATTTGGGTAACTTCTCAGTAACATACGCTTACAACGAGCAAAATGCGCACAATGTGAAGACGGAGTATAGAAACCAAGTGGCGCATAAGGGGATGTTTGCCTATGCATTTAGCGCACGCCCGAAGTCCTATGAACCTTTCCGCCGCATCGGTTTCTTGTCTAGCAACTATTTCGCCATTATTCGCGACCTCAATTTTACACCGATGCCTCGTCAGATTACTTTCCGTACGGAGGTAAATCGGAATTTCCTAGAGCAGAAACTACGCAATATCAATAGTCCTGCATTGCAGATGCGTCCCACGTATGCGAAAAGTTTTGAGTGGAACAGATCTTACGGCGTGAACTGGGACTTGATGCGCAATTTGCGCCTAGATTTTACGGCGAACAACATGGCTGTTATAGACGAACCTGAGGGGCAGACTCTATCGCAGCTTGAGGGGGCTGCGCGACAGGCGTGGAAAGATTCGGTGTGGTCTAGTGTACGACACTTCGGTCGCACGACCCAGTATAACCATCACATAGGGGCTACCTACAATCCGTCTATCAACAAATTGCCCTTCTTGGGTTGGCTGAGTGGTACGGCCTCCTATTCTGCCGACTACCGCTGGGATGCTGCGCGTCGTGTGGCACAAAATGTGAATCTGAATGTGGGTAATACCCTTCAGAATGCCGCTACAATACAGCTGTCGGCGCAGGCAAGTTTTACGACTCTGTATTCCAAGATCCCGTATTTGAACAATATCAACCAGAAGTTTGAACGGATTGGTAACGGAACAGAGGCAGCAGGAGCGACACAACAAGAGATGAAAACTGTGCGCTTTGAGCGCGAGCGTTTTAATATACCCGTAGGGCAGAAGCGGTCGGTTACCCACAACCTTAATTCGGAAGAGGTTACCGCTAAGTACGTAAATCGCGATGGTACGGAAGTCCCGCTTGAGGTTGAGGTAATTGGTAAAAATCGTATTCGTGTGGGCAGTAATACAGCGCTAAGCCGTGGTAAGCTGGTGCTTGAAGCTCAAAAGCCCGTAACGAGTATCTCGCCTGCACTGTTCGGAGAAGGAATTCTACGTGTACTGATGGGGCTAAGAAGTGTTTCGGCAAGCTACTCGCAGACAGACGGGACGTTTGTGCCTGGCTATTTACCTGGAACTACTCTCTTTGGTTTTGAAGGTGTACATGCGGGCGCCGCGCCAGGTTGGCCCTTTGTGCTCGGGTGGCAAGATCCCGATTTTGCGCGTCGCGCAGCTTCTAATGGTTGGCTAACGCTAGATACGGCGCAAGTGGATGCCTATAAGTTGACTCGCAATACGAACTTCACCTACCGTATAAATATTGAACCTTTCCCATTCTTCCGAGTGGATATTACGGGTTCGCGACAGTTTTCGCGCAATCGTAGCGAATTCTATCGCCCCTCCTCCATGGGAGACTTTGAGGTACTAAACCCTGTGGAAAGTGGCAACTTTTCCATTTCATGTCTCTTTATCCGTACGACCTTTGAAAGCAGTGGTCGGAACGGCGATAAATATGCATCACCAGCTTTCGATAAATTCCGTGAAAGTCGTCTAGAAATAGCGCGACGGGTCGCAGCGAATCGTTCCAGTTCTACGGCTACTGGGCCAGATGGCGTTTTTCCCGATGGTTTTAGTGGTGTCTCGCAAGATGTGCTTATTCCTGCCTTCTTGGCTGCCTACATGGGTAGTAGCCCCGATGATGTCTCTTTGGCTACCTTCCCTACCATCCCTTTACCAAACTGGCAGATTACGTATGACGGGCTATCGCGCATGACCTTCTTTAAGGAACTATTCCGTCAGGTATCTCTACGGCATGGGTATAGAGCCAACTATATCATAGGCAACTACCAAACCAATGAGGCTTATCAGGAAGGAGCAGACGGTTTGTCGTACGTACGCAATGTACAAGACGATTATATCTCGCGCTATCAAGTGACGAACGTCTCTATTTCCGAGCAGTTTAGCCCCCTTATTGGGCTAGATTTAGGTTTTGCCAACTCTTTGACCACCAAAGCGGAGGTGCGTAAGAATCGTTCTTTGGCAATGAGTTTTGCCAACAACCAGCTTACGGATATGGATAGTTGGGAGTACGTTCTGGGGGCAGGTTATCGTTTCGAGAATCTCCCCATCGTGCTGAAAAACCAGCTTGGAGGAAAGAAAGTTGTAAAGAGCGAATTGCGTGTACAGGGCGATTTCTCGGTGCGCAACACACAGACTATTCTCCGTAAACTCGTAGAGAATACCAATACGCCTACTGCGGGGCAGTGGTCGTATGCTCTGAAGCTTTCGGCGGATTATATGATTACGGAGCAGATAAATATCCGCTTTTTCCTAGACCGAACGGTAAATACTCCTCTTGTTTCACTAAGCTTCCCCACCTCTACTACGAGCTTCGGCTTCAGCGTTCGG
Organism: Bacteroidia bacterium; assembly: GCA_905373475.1. Taxonomy (GTDB): domain Bacteria; phylum Bacteroidota; class Bacteroidia; order Bacteroidales; family CAJPTX01; genus Bacteroides_D. Next base: position 43,838 of record CAJPTC010000011.1, read on the forward strand.
TTTATTCTTGAACAGTAGTTGGGCTGAGAAGGTCGTGCAGAACGGCATTCTGGCGCAACATAGCGTTAGGGTATATGGTGGTGCGAAGCTGCCTCGTCCTTCTCTTCCTGTTAGGGGTTGTCGGTCAATGTGCGGCTCGTCGCAACTATCGTCAGACCTCGCGCCTTCTTATGCGAACGCCCCAAGAGCATTCGGGTAGTGTCTTGCTTCATAGGCAGTTCGTGCAGCACAACATCGTAGCGCGCGATTTTTTACCACAGCGCCCTTTGTGGGAAGTGGCACTTGAGATGAATCTCAAGCAGCACGATACGGCTCTAATTTCACCCCTATTTCTCCAAAAAACGCAAGAATACACCCTCGTAGGACGCTGGGAGTATATTCAGAGCGAACGAACCTATTTCGGCGATTTTCGTGGAGGATATTCCTCTTTCGGAAGCTTGAAAGGAGCAAAATCGCCACATACCGATTATTTTTACCCATACCTTGTACTAGATACCACACGCAGTGCGATTCATGCTTGGAATGCGAATGTCGCGTTCGGACATATTTGGCGTACGCGGCAGTGGATTTTTGGTGTGGCGGGGGAGTGTAAAGTAAATCGCACACTCGCTGAAGGAGCTATCCAGCATCTCACTAAAGGATTCGAATTATCATTGCGCGAGGGAGTATATGTCTGGGTCGATGATTATTGGTTGGGGCAGTGGGCGGCATTTTCTTATTATTGGCAGTGGTTGAACCTTACCTCGCAGATAGGAGCAAAGCCCTTTTATCGTCACCTCGGCTTCGGGCTTTGGAATTGGGATAGAACAGTTGCCGCAGAAGCGATGTCGTTTGAAAATAAAACGGGACAAGTGGCGGCAGGGCTACAGGTGTCCGCGCGAGACGAGGGCTTAGTTGCCGATATTCATGGCGCGCATCGTTGGATGTCGCATGCCGATAAAGATTATTTGGCAGCCGCCTCATCCGAACGTCAGGATCTGAGTGCACGCCTGGGGTACAAACTCGAATTGGGAGAAAGTACCACCGAGTTGCTTGCCGATTTTAGGTTACAGAATCGAACAGGAGTAGAACATTTTTACGACTCAGTGGGTCCTCGTGGCAACAAACGTTATGATCGCCTATTTGCTTCGCCCATGTATACGCAAGTGGCGCGCATATTAGGGGGAAGTTTGGCCTGTGAACTACCCATTCATACAGGATATCTGTGGGGACGACTTTTTGGAGGGTATGGGATCTACAGGAGCAAATATGAGAATCCGGAGAACAAATATCGCTTCTCCTATTGGCGTTGCGAGCTCGAAGTAGGCTATCTTTTCCGTCGCCACCACGATTGGCTTTCGTTCCAGCTGCTGTGTGTGTGGCAACCTCTTCTAGAAAAAGAACGCCAATTCTCGCCACACGTGAAAGAGCCGCTCAAATCGAGCTTTCTTTTGCCCATGCTCGAATATAACGAGGCAATGCGGATAGAACCTCGCCTGCGACTAGAATACGGCTACAAATTACCTCGTTCCTTTACTCTAATTGCTGGGCCGCATCTGGGGCTTGTTTCCTTTCTGGGGCTCGGATATGAGTTTTATGGAGGTCTAGTGCTCCGTATTTGCAAAGAATAAGAGTATGATGAAGTGCAGCGGTTATTTAATGAGCGATATTGCTCAATAACTGAACATGTTGAGCCAAAATATAATGTGTAGAGGAGGCTGAGAAAAGAAAAAGTCAAACTAGTACGAATCTCTGGGCATAATACTCCTTCGTCTGAAGGAGTAGAGATTGAGGGAAGCTCTGAAATACTGGTAATGCTGAAAAAGGAAAAACAAGAAATCATTCTAAAACGTCGCGATCTTGAAACCGCGTGGTTACGCGTGGCAGTTCGATACCGATTTCTTGGTGTATACATGGTACCGCAATACCAACAGTTTATTACAGCACATTTTGAATTCTCATTTCCTTTTGCAGCGTATCGACAAACAGGCGCAATTAGTACAACACTGTGAATCAACACAGAAACGCGTGGTACATGGAGGAATGGATGACGATTTCCGTACACGGCGCATCTCTAAATTTGCGATGACCCTAAATTTCAGGAGTGCTTGAGGCAAATGCAAGAACGCTTTTGTATAGGAAACTGTGCTGAGTGGCGCGAAACTTTCAGGAAGTTAGAAGATGTGCTGATGTACATAAAGTCAAGATGTAACTATCCCATATCTCAATCATGAAAAAGACTTTGTTAAACAAGAAGCGCCGTGAGATAGTCAAAGAGCGCTTTGATGAGGTTTTCCGTTCGGCGGGCTACGACTGGAAAGCGGGTAAAAAGTCGGAACGTACTATTTATTACCGAAAAGAGGATGGACGAACTGATATGTGTTTGCTCTCTTTTAGCTTCTCTGGAGCAGTGGAGATCGAGGTGTCAGAACGTTTGGTTTTGTTAGACGAGATCGAGGAAATCGTGGAAAGGATGTACCCCGATATAAAATGTTATACAGACGCTAGAAAATTCTATTTCGCAGATTTGTATGAGCCTACGTTACGAGACACATCGTTGGGAAATAAAGAATATGGTTGTTGGTCCTTGCCAGTGCGGTCTCGTTTTAGTACTCTCAATGCGATCGAACTCTTTTGTGAGAATTATTTCACCTACTATTTTGAGACGGCCGCGGAAGAAATAGAGAACTATGTAATTCTGCCACGTCTGTTGCTACGCCTGGAAGAGTTTCACGATGAAATTCTTGGGCGCGAGTTGTGTCCGCTTTATGGTATGCAAGCAGACTTGGTAGAGCTTATTATCTCGCGTTTATGCGGCGATTCCAACTATACGAAACTGCTACGAGAATATGAAACACGACGAAACACATCGAAGGATAAGCAATACCTCAGATATGTGTGGAAATTTCCATCGTTAGATAGGGTAAGAAGTGTGCTTGAAAGTGTTCGTCCTGCGTACAGTGTTTTGAATTAGAGAAAATGAAAAAAAACGAACCGTTAAAATTGCACTTGAACACTTGACGGAAGTATTGCGGCTTTGGGGTTCTCTGTTAGTACACGGCTATTGTACCGAAATTTCAAATCACGAGTGCTAGTAGACCTATACGAAAACCTGATAATGTTGGAGGCTGTACGGAAAACGTTTTTCGCGAGTCTTAGAAGCTCGTTCATACGGAATTGGTCGCGTTTCTTCAGGTTAGTGTAACGAATTACAGGATTCGTATTCTCGTCTCTTCACTTCTATAATGCGTTAGTTGGGCTAAGAAAATATTCCCTATTCTTGTTTACCTTTGTCGCACGGAATATTGATAAATAGCGACGGTGATGTACGGAAAGATGCAACAGCACTTGGCGAAAGAACTAGCTGCCATTGAAGAGGCTGGACTCTATAAACGCGAGCGCGAAATTATTACTCCGCAAGGAGCACAAATCAAGGTTAGCACGGGAGCAGACGTATTGAACTTCTGTGCCAATAACTATTTAGGACTCTCTGACAATCCTACGGTGATCGAGGCGGCAAAGAAGATGATGGATCGCCGCGGATACGGGATGTCTTCTGTGCGTTTCATCTGCGGAACACAAGATGTGCATCGCGAACTCGAAAGCGCCATTGCAAAATATTTCGGACTCGACGACTCTATTCTCTATGTCGCTTGCTTCGATGCCAATGGTGGCGTTTTTGAACCTCTTTTTGGCGAAGAGGATGCAATCATCTCGGATGCGCTAAATCATGCATCCATTATAGATGGTGTGAGACTTTGCAAGGCAAAACGTTATCGCTATGCCAATGCGAACATGGAAGAGTTGGAGAGCTGCCTGAAAGAAGCACAAGCGCAGCGATTCCGCATCATTGTTACAGATGGTGTTTTCTCCATGGATGGAAACGTTGCTCCGCTAGATAAAATCTGTGCTCTTGCCAAAAAGTATGATGCACTCGTTATGGTGGACGAAAGCCATTCGGCAGGAGTTGTCGGAAAGACAGGGCGCGGTGTGACAGAGCTCTACAACCTTCGCGGTGAAGTAGATATTATAACGGGTACGTTGGGAAAAGCCTTTGGTGGTGGTTGTGGTGGATTTACCGCGGCTCGCAAAGAGATAGTAGACCTGTTGCGGCAACGTTCGCGCCCCTATCTATTCTCCAATTCAGTGCCACCTCCTGTAGTGGGTGCTAGTCTAGCTGTATTTGAAATGTTGGCGAAAGACGACAGTCTGCATGCCAAACTGGTTGAAAATACAGAATATTTCAAGCAGAAGATGAGTGCTGCGGGCTTTGATATTAAGCCTAGCCAAAGCGCTATTCTGGCCGTAATGCTCTATGATGCAAAGCTTTCGCAAGTTATGGCGGCTGATATGCTCAACGAAGGGATCTATGTTACGGGCTTCTACTACCCAGTAGTACCTAAGGATCAGGCACGTATTCGAGTACAGCTCTCGGCTGCCCATGAGCGTGAGCATCTAGACAGGTGCGTAGATGCATTCATTAAGGTTGGAAAGAAACATGGCGTAATCCATTAGGTGGAGTAAGGTACGAGGCGTTTACCCGCTAAGTCATGACGAACTAAGCTAACAGAGCGAGAGCGCAGAACTCAAAAGAGTACTGACTCTCGCTTTTGCTTTTATCAAAGAAGCACATAAAATTTCCAGACAACAGACAATTTCAGTAAGACTTTTAGAGACGAATTTCTAAACCATTCCTTTTCATGAGTGATGTAGTAAAAGTTCTAGTTTCGATTTTTACGCTCGTCGGTGCACTAGGGATCTTTTTGTACGGTATGAAGCTACTCAGTGAGGCCTTGCAAAAAGTGGCGGGCTCGCGTATGCGGAGTTTGCTTGCAGCCATGACGAGTACCCGATTCAAAGGCATCCTCACGGGAATTCTGGTTACTGTAGTCGTACAGTCTTCCTCTGCCACAACGGTTATGGTAGTAAGTTTTGTCAATGCTGGGCTACTTACGCTTACGCAGGCAGTCGGGGTCATCATGGGAGCCAATATAGGTACTACAGTTACTGCTTGGATTATTTCGCTCGTGGGCTTTGAGATGGACATGGGGCTTATGGCGCTCCCTCTCTTAGGAATAGGTGTCCCTTTTCTCTTTAGCAAGAATAATAATTTGCACGCCATCGGTGAAACGGTTTTGGGCTTCTCATTGCTATTCTTGGGGCTGATGTTTCTGAAAAATTCAGTGCCTGACTTGTCGCAATATCCCCGTATTCTCGAAGTTCTCTCACATTATACGCAGCTCGGTATTTGGTCTATCCTACTCTTTGTAGCCATAGGTATAGGACTTACCGTAGTGGTACAATCTTCGTCCGCCACAATGGCGCTAACATTGCTTATGTGTGCCAATGGGTGGATCGATTTTAGCATGGCTGCGGCCATGATTCTCGGAGAGAACGTAGGTACTACTATCACCGCTGTGATAGCCGCCTCGGTGGGGAATACATCGGCGCGGCAGACGGCTCTTTTCCATTTAGTATTCAATGTGCTGGGGGTAATATGGGTGCTCATACTATTTTCGCCTTTCCTCCGTCTGGTAGATGCAATTACGCAGGCATTGGGGGTAACTTCCCCAATGGTAAGCGCGTCGAGTGCTCCCATTGGTCTCTCTATTTTTCATACCACCTTCAACACCCTCAATACGTTCGTGATGGTTTGGTTTACGCCCCAATTGGTAAAACTCGTGAAACGACTCCTCCCACAAAAAGAAACGGAAGACGAGGAGTATCGTCTCCGATTTATTGGGCACGACTATATGCCAACGGGTGAAATTGCACTCCTCTCTGTTTGGCAAGAGGTGGCAGGCTATGCCAGACGCGTGCATCGCATGTTCGGGTTTGTACAACGAATGCTCGATCCTGCCAACGATAAAGAGCTCCAGAAAACCTACGAGCGGATTCTTAAATACGAGAATATAAGCGACCGTATGGAGGTTGAGATAGGGAACTACTTAGGGCGGTTACACACCTCGGAGCTGAGCGACAAAGCCCGTCAACAAGTGACCGCTTTGATGAAAATTATCAGTAACATTGAGAGTATCGCAGACTGCTGCCACAATGCCGGGAAAATCCTCAAGCGTAAAAGGGAAGCGGATTTATGGTTCAATGAATACATACTAAAGCATCTGGACGTAATGCTGGATCTAGTAGATCGCGCCTTTAATGTTATGATAACCAACCTCACCAATAATATGGCGGCAGACCTTGCTGCGGCGCAGAAATGTGAAGAAGCAATAGATCATTATCGCAACGAACTGAAGCATAAGCACCTCAAGAACGTTGAAAATGGGGTTTATACGTACGAGGCGGGAGTATTTTACAGTGATCTGTATTCGCAGTGCGAACGAATGGGGGATCATATTATCAACGTCTCCGAAGATATTGATGAGATGACACTCTTGGACAAGGAGATCCCAGAGGACGAAAAAGAAGAAGACAACAACTAGCAAGATTGTTGTACTGTGCTGGAGCTCAAGGAACAAATTGCAAAACGGAGGCTTGGAGTTGCGGTACTTTTCCCAGCTCTCCTCCTTGTTTTGTTGTGGCTAGCTTATGTTATTGCCATCAATACGGAGGGCGGTTCGCTCTATTGGTTAGGTATTTATCCGCGAACTGTAGCTGGACTCGTTGGTATCGTACTTAGCCCTCTGTTGCATGCAGATTTTGAGCATGCTCTTTCCAATAGTATAGCGCTCGCCCTATTGGGTGTAGCGCTCTTTTATTTCTACCCGCGCGAAGCATTTCAAGTCCTCGTTTTCGGTTGGCTTTTTAGCGGATTGCTCACATGGCTAATTGCCCGTCCTGCATACCATATCGGGGCGAGTGGTTTGATCTACGTTTTCGGGGTTTACCTTATTTTTCGCGGATGGCGTGTCCGCCGAAAAGCATTAGCAGCTCTTTCACTGTTGGTTACCTTTGCCTACGGAAGTATGATATGGGGGATTTTCCCCGCGGAGCTTCATATTTCGTGGGAGGGGCATCTTTCGGGCGCTCTTGTGGGAGTGGTACTTGCTTTTTGGCAAAAAGTGGATAATAAAGCCCCGCTTGCCGCTTTTGGCGCTCCTTCAGCTTACGATTTCTCCACCTATTCTCATACAGGACTTCCCAATTGGAAGCTTCGCTACCGTTCTCCTAAGGAGAAACGTTAGGAGAGTGAAACAACTTAGCTTACGGAGCTGTTCTTTTCGTTTGCCTTTTATCCCATAGTCTTTATAGTCTCTCTAAATTTGTGCACTTAGAGAGAAATACGAGTTGAGATAGAAAAAGCACCCTACCTTTGCGGGACGTGGCGTGGAGTGACGCGCCAAGTTAACTTTACGATTTTACGAATATGGGTGGTATTTTCAGCAATTCAGTAGGGCACAAGCTCGTAATGTCTATTACGGGGCTTTTCCTGATCCTATTTCTTTTGGTTCACCTGAGTATGAACTTTGCTTTGGTTCTGAACGATGTTTCCCTGTTTGGACGGCATTGGGGAGAAGGCGAGCTGTACAACACAGCTGCGCACTTTATGATTTCGACCCCACTAATCCGTCTCATGGAACCGCTGCTTGCTGCAGGCTTTATTTTCCATATTGTGTATGCTACGATTATTACAGTACGTAATCGCAGACACCGTCCTATTTCTTATGCCGTACGAGCAGGCAACCACCTTTCTTCGTGGTCGTCAAAAAATATGTACATCCTAGGTTTTGCTCTATTGCTCTTCTTGGGGTTACATATTTGGAATTTCTTCTATCGATTCCGCTATACGACTATGCCCGAAACGGTGGTTAACGGTGTTACAATGGATGATTCCTACTCCGTGGTGGCAGCCCTCTTCCACAGCAGCGTTATCTATTGTTTGGTGTATGTGTTGGCTGGTTTGATTTTGGCACTCCACCTTTCCCACGGTTTTTGGTCAGCATTCCAGACTGTGGGTTGGAACAACTTGAAGTGGATTCCGCGTCTGCGCATTATTTCCATTGCATTTGCCGTGTTGGTGGGGGCAGGCTTTGCCATAATCCCGCTTTATTTCTTATTCGTTCGTTAAGCTGAAGGAGGTTATAGAAGATGAGTGTTGTACTAGATTCAAAGATTCCCGAAGGTCCTTTGGCGGAGAAGTGGGATCGCCACAAAGCGAGCTTAAAATTGGTAAACCCCGCGAACAGAAAGCGTCTGGACATCATTGTAATAGGAACAGGGCTAGCTGGGGCAGGTGCGGCGTCGTCGCTCGGCGAACTGGGTTACAATGTTAAGGTCTTTTGTTTTCAAGATTCACCGCGTCGCGCGCATTCGGTTGCAGCACAGGGTGGAACGAATGCAGCTAAGAACTATAAAAACGATAACGATAGCGTTTATCGCTTGTTCTACGACATGCTAAAAGGGGGCGACTTCCGTTCCCGCGAAGCCAATGTGTACAGAGCAGCGCAGGTAAGCAACGACGTAATAGACCATTTTACGGCGGTGGGAGTTCCCTTTGCGCGAGATTACGGCGGATTGATTGAGAATCGTTCGTTCGGCGGTGTACAGGTCTCTCGTACCTTCTATGCACAAGGTATTACAGGGCAACAGTGCCTCCTAGGAGCATATAGTACCTTGAATAGACAAATTGCCAAAGGGACGGTGGCGGTGTATTCGCGCCGCGAAATGTTGGATGTGGTCGTAATAGACGGACGCGCACGTGGAATTATAGCGCGTAATCTCGTAACAGGCGAGTTGGAACGCCACAGTGCACATGCCGTAGTGCTTGCTACGGGAGGGTATGGTACAATTTACTACTACTCAACGCTTGCACTCAATAGCAATGGGTCGGCGGCTATGGCAGCGTATCGGAAGGGGGCTTGTTTTGCCAATCCGAGTTTTATACAGATACACCCCACGGGTTTACCGATGCTCAACGAGTTTCAGAGCAAACTGACGCTCATGAGCGAATCGTTGCGCAACGATGGCCGTATTTGGGTGCCTAAGAAAAAGGGCGATACACGCAAACCGAACGAAATACCCGAAGAGGAGCGCGATTATTATCTCGAACGTCGTTACCCCGCATTTGGTAACTTGGTGCCACGAGATGTTGCGTCGCGCGCTGCTAAGGAACGTTGCGATGCAGGCTACGGAGTAGGTCCGACGGGGCAGAGTGTTTACCTCGATTTCGGAGAGGCGCTTGGGCGCCTAGGCGAAAAGGTGCTGATGGATCGTTATGGCAATCTTTTTGAAATGTACGAGAAGATTGTAGGCGAATCGCCCTTAAAGACGCCGATGCGGATTTATCCTTCTGGGCACTACACGATGGGTGGACTCTGGGTAGACTACAATCTGATGACTACTGTGCCTGGGCTTTTCGCTATTGGCGAGAGCAACTTCTCGGATCAGGGCGCTAATCGTTTGGGTGCAGCATCCTTGATGCAGACATCGGGCGATGGCTACTTTATTATCCCCTATACAATTTCTGACTACCTCTCAGATCAAATTCGCGTGCCTCGTTTCGATACAAAGACCAAAGAATTCGATGAGGCTGAGGCGGCAGTACGTGCGCGTATTGATAAGCTGATGAACATAAAGGGTACTAAGTCGGCTACTTCTTTCCACAAACGCCTAGGTAAGATTATGTGGGAGTATTGTGGCATGTCGCGGAACGAAGAGGGGTTGAAGAAAGCGCTGACCCTCATTGATGAGTTGGAGAAAGAATTCTGGTCAGATTTACGGATTCTTGGTACGGACAAGGGAGTAAATCAAGACTTGGAAAAAGCGGGGCGTATAGCCGATTTCTTCGATATTGCGCGCCTTATGTGTCTCGATGCGCTTAACCGACAGGAGAGCTGTGGTGCTCATTTCCGCGAGGAATCGCAAACAGAAACGGGCGAAGCAAAACGTATAGATGCAGAGTACTCCTACGTCTCTGTATGGGAATACAAAGGACAAGAACGTCCTGAGCTCCATAAAGAGCCCTTGAAATTCGAGTATGTGAAATTGGCAGAACGTAGCTACAAATAGGCGCGGGAACGGTTTTATGGAAGGGAGAAAGACAATGGATATTGTACTCAAGATATGGCGTCAGGAAAATCCCAAAGCTAAGGGACGTTTTGAGAAATACGAGCTCAAGAATGTAGTGCCCGATATGTCGTTCCTCGAAATGTTGGACTATTTGAATTCTGAGCTCCTACAGCAGGGAATTGAACCCGTCGCTTTTGATCACGACTGCCGCGAAGGCATCTGTGGTTGTTGTAGCCTCTATATCAATGGTAAGCCGCATGGTCCTGAAACGAAGACGACAACGTGCGAACTACATATGCGTTCGTTCCGCAACGGTGCTACAATTACGGTAGAACCATGGAGAGCAGCGGCATTTCCCGTAATCAAGGATTTGATTGTAGATCGTCACGCTTTCGATAAGATTCAGCAAGCAGGAGGTTATATATCGGTGAATATCGGTGCGGCACAGGATGCCAATGCTATTCTAGTTCCGAAGCAAAAGGCAGACGAATCTATTTTGGGTGCTTCTTGTATAGGTTGTGGTGCATGTGTAGCGGCTTGCAAGAATGCTTCCGCCATGTTGTTTGTTTCGGCAAAGGTCTCGCAATATGCCCTACTCCCACAAGGAAGACCAGAAGCTGCTATGCGTGTGAAAAATATGCTAGCACAGATGGATGCTTTGGGCTTTGGTGGGTGTACCAATACCAGAGCATGCGAGGCTGAGTGTCCTAAGGGTATCTCTATTGCGCATATAGCGCGCCTAAATCGCGAATTTATTATCGCGAAGCTAAGAGATTAGACGTTTATGAAGTTCTCTTATAGAAAGAGGCGCTACCTATTGGCAGCGCCTCTTTTTGTATCGTCTTTGAGGGGGGAGTTTATATGCAGTGGCGTGTTTGTGTTATTCTATAACCTCACTTTTCCACTCTTTGATGCTATGCTTGGCATTGTTGAAGCTCACTCCAATGGCTACAATCTTTTTGCCTTCGTTACGGAAAGGTTCGGCATATCCCTTTTCTTTTATTTGAGCAAGCGCTTTCTCCGCCGTTCCCTTGCTCCAGAGCTTGAACTCAAAAAGATAAATGGTATTTGGGGTGTGGACTACGCAGTCGGCGCGCCCAGTTGCACAATGCGCCTCAGTCTGTACAAAGAAGCCCATAATCTTAAAGATGAGATATACCGCCGTCTGATAGTTTTGTTCCCGCCATTTAACGCACTCGGGCGACGTGCTATCGTACGGAATCCCTGCAATGAGTGCCTGCAAGCCTCGCATAAAATCCTCTGTATTCCCCTTCCGTAGGTGATTTACAAACTGCTGCGCCAGATGCCGTGCTGCATCGCCATTCAGCTGCGTATAGGCAGGGATTAGGTTCTCTAAGAATCCGTAGCGCACCTCATCGTTTGGGTATCCGAGTGTATAGAGTTCACTCTCCGTCGAGTAGCCTTTAATGGTAAGATAGCCCGCTTGAAAAAGAATAGGGAGTGGTGTTCCCGACTCTGCTCTGTAGCCCGACATGGAGCGTTCGCTCATAAAGACTTCGCCCTCCAGATCTGGGATGTTGTAATGCGCATCGTAAAGGTATTTCACTAAAAAGGTAGGCGTGCCTGTTTCGTACCAATAGTCTTTGAGTGTACGCGATGCGAAAGCATTTAGAAGACTAAATGGGTTGTAAACATTTTCCCCTTTTTCGGCAAACAAATACCCATCGTAACGTTTTCTTAAAGCCTCGAGCGTTTCATCTATTGGTTGCTCCAAATTGTTTGCAAGAGCTTCAATTTCAGGCATAAAATGAGCCTTAAGTTCTCTTTCTGTAATACCACAAATTGCAGCGAAGTCGACCTGTAAACTAATATCGCGCAGATTATTCAAGCCACTAAAAACGCTTGCTTTACTAAACTTCGTCACCCCAGTAAGAAAAGCAAAGCGGAGATAGGAGTCACTACTCTTAATAACCGAATAAAAACCTCGCAGGAGGTCGCGATAAGGTTCGTTTAGTTCAGAACGATTGAGTGTATCCAGAAGCGGTTTGTCATACTCATCTACGAGGATAACAACTTCTCGTTTTGTCTTCTCATACGCGCGCTGAATAATACCCTTGAATCTACTCGGATAGGTACCTTCAGAACTCTCTTTGCCGTAGAGCTTTTCCCATGCGACTAGGTGGGTGTTTAGTGAATTCTCTAGGTCGGATAGTTGTGCGTAGCGCTCCGTGTTAAAATCAAGATAGAGTACGGGATATTCTAGCCATGCTTCTCGTTTCTCTTGCCGCGCAAGTTCCACTTCTGCCTTCTCTAGATATAAACCCTTAAACAGCTCTTTTTGCCCGCGAAAATAGGTGGCTAACGTAGAAAGAAATAGACTCTTCCCAAAACGCCGAGGACGGCTGAGAAAATAAACTTGATTTCTTAGGAGCTGTACAATGTATTGCGTCTTATCAACGTAGTTGTACCGCTCTCTAATCATCTTTTCAAAGCTTTGTACGCCGATGGGTAGTCTTTGCGTTGCCATTCTTATAACTATATAGCACTAAGGTACGAAAAACGTTGCGCATCTTTATTGCACAACAAAGCTGCTGTTTCTTATCTCGCTCGCTATGCTAAGAGCAAAATTTACAACGTTGTTCTAAAATTTCGCGCTGTAGAATGGTTACCTCGTGTTGAGCTAAAGCAATTACATTTTCACGACGCCACGCCATGAAAATTCTATTTACGACCTCGCGCGAAGTTGTGATTAACTCTGCCAACTTTAGTTGATTGATAGGAATGCGGAAACGCTTGCTGTGAAAGACTTCCCGTGCAAGATACAGAAGCAGGTAAGCTAATCGCCCCTCTACGTCAAGCCGTTGCATATTTGTTGAATACGAGAGGAGGCGCAAACTTTCCGCTGCGGTAGTTTGCATTAAGTTTACAGCCAGTTGCGTATTCACCTGCGCTAAACTTAAAACGGGAGTATAGGGCATCGTAATGATGGTGGCTTCTCGGTAAATTTCTAATACCCAAGGTCGCCGATCATCTGTAATGTTGTGGTGGAGTAAAATCCAGTCGCCTGACGAAAAAAGATAGGAACCAAGAGGCTCGGCATGATTCGACGGATTTTTCACGACAACAAAACCACTGAGTAGGTAAGCGCACGGGTGCGGTGTCAAAAATCCTAATGAGAAATTGAGACCAGGTGCTATGTTTCTTACCTCTACTTCATTTGCGATCTTGAGGAGCTGCAACGGGGGAAGACCGCGAAAGAGAGGAATATGCGTTGACAAAAAATGCGCATCTACCATCTATTGTGACTTTAATCACAAAATTAAGAGAAATCTTCTTTGTACTCTCTCGGTAAAGAAACAACTAACGCTTAGCTCCGTTTCCTTTTTGTGAAAGAATGTGGTAATGGCGACGGGTGAAGTGGCGGTAAGCGAGCAGGTAGAGCAACTCGATATGAGTTACTCGGTGGAGGAGATTGTTTCTTTGTTTGAGGACGTGGATCAGAAAATTCAGGATCTGCATCAGTGTTCGGCGGATGACTTTTTGGGTCTCAACGCTAAGTTCAAGAACTTTTACAAGGAATCAAAGAGTGTTTCCAGCGATGCTACCACGCTATTAGCGCTGTTCTCGCACGAGCAGAATGAACAGCTGAAGGAGGAACTTACAGCGGGGCGTACTGAGCTACAGTTGAGCCTCGATTCTATGAAGGAGCAGCAGTATGAAACCTTGCGCTTAGTGCATGACCTCGGAGATGCCATGAGTGCCTATCTTTTCCCGCTCCGTCACATAAACAACGAGTTCGGAATCTTGAATATGGAGCTCATTGCGCTGGAGGTTAGTTTCCGAACAGCATTACTCCAAAATAACTTCGATACGGTCGGTTTCCAGCAGATGATTCGCGACTGGGAGGAGTTTGTTTACGATATTACGGAGACGAAGAAACTTAGCCAGAGTTTCCTAGAAGAGTGCGAATACTCGTTGCATCATATCGAGCTCATCGGAGGGCGCGGACTACGCAGTTTGGTAACCCTTACCGAGCTTACAGAGCAAGGGTTGATTCTTTTTGATGCGAAGCAAAAAGAATCGAATCAAAATCTACCTGCCATTCGCGCTAAGAGCGACAGCGTTGCCAAGAGTATTGCCGATGTAATAACGAGTTTGCAGTACCAAGACATTATTCGCCAAAAGATGGAGCACATCCAGCAGGCGCATGTAAAACTGTTGGATGATCTCCAACAGATAGACTTAGACAAGTCGCCCAATGCTTGGACGCAGGTTCTGGTACAAGTACGCGATATTTCGGCGCTACAGGCAGCTCAGTTGCTGGCTACGAACAAGGAATATCAGGCCGCCATTGAAGCCATTGCGCTGCATTTCCGTACCATTGCCAAGGAAATGACCTCGGTAGCATCGATTTGTCGGAGTACGATGAACGATAACGACGACCGCGAGCAGCGTTCCACGATAACTGATCTTGTAGATCGCTTCAAGCGCGCTGATGCGTTGCTTGCACGGGTATTGGAGGTATTCCCTGAGTGCAGTCGTGAGGTGCTTCTAATACGCGATGGCGCATCCATGCTCCAGAAACGGATAGGGGGGCACGTAGAGACCTTTTTCCGCCTCTCTACGCAGGTTGAGGTAATGCTATCGCCTTATCGCAAAACTCTGGGGCGGCATTTTGAGCATTACATGCTTCAGGTCGATGAGATGTTGAGCACTATGCGTCGCAACATGGAAAGTGTTAGCGTGCAGAATGCCATTCTCATAAAGAGTATTGAAGGATTAGGCCGATATGCTAAAAAGCTTGCCGAAAGCGAGTTACTCTGGGACTATGTACAACTGAACGTAAAACGCTCACATTCTCTTTCCGAGCGTTTACTCAATACCGAGCAGGAAAGCAATGCTTTGCTCCGCAAGATTGAGACTACCTGTCGTTCAATATCTGACGAGACACAAGCAGCGCTGGCAGCGGTTCGGTACTACGATTTCTTTGAAAATGTAATAGCCGAAATTGTACGGGGGCTTTCCTCAATGAGTTCGCGCATTTGTGCCGAAGTGGATGTGGCTGAGCATGGCGATATGAGCGCTGTGCGCGACCTTTACACGATGGAGAGTGAAAGAAAGATACATGATCAGTTTACAGGCACTAACGAAGAGGAAGCGCCTGCTGATGATGACGATTTAGAGTTGTTCTAGAATAAATAGCAGACAGAAATAAAATGAAGACGGCGAAGCTAAAGATGTCTGACGGTAAAACGAAAGGCAGTGGCGTGCTCTCATTGCAGGGGAATTTGTCTCTTGACAATATCGAGCAGGTGGTGCATTTCTTCCGTGAAGCTGTAGGAAAATACAAACGTTTATCGGTAGAACTCAAAGAGGTAAATGCGATAGATCTGGGCTTCTTGCAGTTGCTCTGGAGCTTGGAGAATGATATGCATGAGAAAGGGGAGGGACTCGAGGTGAAGATGGTGCTCCCCGATGAGTTAGAGCAGTTGTTGCGTAACACAGGTTTTTCACGTTGGTTGGGCTCTGCGGCCTCGGCCACGAAACAATAGATACGATGCCAAAGAAGATTTTGATAGTAGACGATTCTGAGAGCATCCGCGAGGTCGTGAGTTTCACCTTGGAGAATGAAGGCTTTGAGGTGTTAGTGGCGAACGACGGGACGGACGCGTTGAAGTTCCTCGACGGGCGAGAGATCGATATGATAATAACCGACCTCCACATGCCCGAAATGGACGGGATTACGCTTATAAAGCATGTGAGAGAAATGGAGGCGTACCAACGTATCCCCATTTTGTTTCTGACCACGGAGTCGCAAACAGCGAAGAAGATGGAGGCGAAAGAGGCAGGTGCGACAGGGTGGATTATTAAACCTTTTGTGCCTGCAAAACTCATTGCGGCACTCCAAAAAGTTCTTCGCTGATGGATGCTAGTTTGGATAATTTCAAGAAGAAGTTCATTGAAGAGGCAGTAGACCTCATCGATGATCTCGAAAAGGCGGTGTTAGAACTTGAGGATAATACGACCGATGCCGATATTGTGCAACGGATCTTCCGCATTATGCACACCCTCAAGGGGAATAGCAGCATGTTCGGTTTTGAGCAGATCGACCGCTTTACGCACCATATGGAAACCATCTACGACCAAGTGCGGAGTGGCGAACGTGAGGTTACACAAGCTACGCTCAACGTTACGTTGCGTTCGGTAGACCATCTTAAGAATTTGCTTGACGAAGCGGGAAACGAGAGTGCTGCCCTCATGAAAGAGCAGGAAGCACTCATGCAGCAGATGGATGCCATTATTGAAGGGCGTCCCGTACCAGCCGATGCATCGCAAGCAGCTGCTGAAGCGCCACAATCTGTGCCCGAGGTTTCCGTTAAGGCTGCACCGCAACCTGTTCCGACCGAAGAAAAAGGAACGTATGAAACCTTTTTCATACGCTATGCGCCCGTAACAGATATTTTTAACAATGGTACAAATCCTCTCTACCAAGTAGATGAACTGCAAGCGTTAGGTAAGGCAAAAATTAAGGTACACTTTGAGAAAGTACCACCACTTGCCGAAATCGAACCTTCGTTTTGCTACACATCTTGGGAAATTATTCTCGCGACCGACAAAGGGCAGAATGCTATAGATGATGTGTTCATCTTCGTGGAGGGTGATTCTGACTTGAAGATTGAGCGTCTTGAAGCGGGCAATCTTCTGGAGAATACAACTTTTGTTTCTGAACTTGAGAATTTGTGGGCAAAGCAAACTGAGGCGAATCTCGATGAGATACGGAAGATTATTCCATCGCGCGTTGTTGTACAACAGGCCGAGGTAGCAGCTACCACGCAACCAGCGGCGCGCCAGAATGCGTCAAAGAACGTTGCAATATCTTCTATCCGTGTAGCGTCTGAAAAGCTCGATGAGCTGATGAACCTCGTATCGGAGCTTGTTACCACGCAGGCGCGCCTTACGCTTTTTGCCGAAGAAAACGATTTGCCAGGGCTTACGGTTATCTCCGAGAATGTGCAAAAGCTGAGTAGACAGTTGCGCGACATAGCCTTTAGCATTGTTCTCATCCCGATTGAGAATTTGATTACACGTTTCCACCGCTTGGTGCGCGACCTCTCGCAAGGTTTGCATAAGGATGTGCGCTTCATAACGGAGGGTTCTGATACCGAACTCGATAAGACGATAATCGAAGGACTGGCCGATCCTCTTATGCATATCCTCCGCAATAGCCTCGATCATGGGATCGAAGATGCTGCAACGCGCGAAAAGATGGGGAAACCGCGTCAGGGTACTGTTCGTTTGAAGGCTTTCTATTCGGGAACGAATGTTTTGATTCAGGTGTCGGATGACGGTGCAGGGATTGACCCCGTGGCAGTCCATAACAAAGCTGTGGAAAAGGGGATTATTCCTGCCGATAGGAAGCTCTCAAAACGAGATACCCTCGATCTGGTCTTTATGCCAGGCTTTAGTACTGCCAAGACAGTAACCGATGTATCTGGGCGTGGCGTGGGGATGGATGTTGTAAAACGTAAAATCTCCGAATTACGTGGTGAGGTTGAGTTAGATTCGGAACGTGGTGTTGGCACTACGATTACGATTAAGTTGCCACTTACACTCTCGATCATTGATGGTCTGTTGGTTAAGGTTGATGAAACCTCTTACGTAATTCCTCTTTCCGCAGTAGATAAGATCTACGCAGTAGAACACGCAAAGGTGGTGAACCAGTTCAACGACGTGGTAGTGCTTGATGGAAAGCAAATCCCATTCTTCAACCTCCGTAAGGAGTTCAACTTACCCGAGACAACGCTTGCGATGGAGCAAGTAATAGTGGTGCATTTTGAGGAACGGAAAGTAGGCTTTGTGGTAGATACCGTAGTAGGAGAATACCAAGCCGTTTTGAAACCGTTAGGGCGACACTACAAGAACCAAGACATGATCTCTGGGGCAACCATCCTCGGGGACGGAACAGTGGCGCTGGTGATGGACACGAATAGAATAATCAAGCACTTTACAGCCAAAGAAGAGTTTAGTATGGGTGCTGTTCAGATGGGGCATGAGGAGAAATTGTAACAATCGTTGAGAAGATGAGTGACACGAATATTGCGAAAATAACGTCTTACTTGACGTTTAAGCTAGGCGACGAGGAATTTGCAGCACACGTTAGCAAAGTGCTGAATATATTGGAATTAACAAAGATTACCGAGGTGCCCAAGTCTCCCAATTATATGACGGGCGTTATCAATCTCCGTGGTTCGGTACTCCCTGTGATAGATACGCGCATTAAGTTCGGTATGACGCCTACAGAATTTACGCCGAGTACGTGCATAGTGGTAATGGACATAGATCTCGAAGGCGAGTCTGTGCACGTCGGCGCATTGGTTGATTCGGTGCAGGCTGTTGTAGAAATTGAGCACGACCAAATAATGCCCCCACCATCGCTGGGTAACAAGTATCGGTCGGAGTTCATAGAGGGGGTTGCAAACATAAACGATAAGTTTGTAATGATCCTCAACATGGACGAGGTGTTTAGTAGCGAAGACCTGATAGATCTGGCGTCGAAAACGCTAGAGTCTGAAGCACTTGTAAAAGACGGCGCAGAGGTTGCCCCCGAGGCATAGCGATTCTGAGACAAAAGGGCGAATAGAAGGGCTACAATGCCAGATAACGATTATACAATTCCCCCACTCCCCAGTAGCTATAGGGCGCAGCTAAGCGATGCTGAATTCGCGCGCCTGAGCGCATTTATCTACAATGTTGCGGGTATTAAGATGCCGCCCGCAAAACGGATAATGCTACAGAGTAGGTTACAGAAACGTTTGCGTGAACTCGGCATGGATTCTTTTAAGGAATACACAGAATATTTGCTGAGCGAACGAGGGAAGCAGGAAGAACTCATCCAGATGTTGGATGTTGTTAGCACGAATAAGACAGACTTTTTCCGCGAACCTGTGCACTTCGATTTTTTGCGTGAAACCATTCTCCCTGCGCACTATCAAGCATCAGGAGCTCGCCCTATCAAGATCTGGAGTGCCGCCTGCTCTAGTGGCGAAGAACCCTACACTATAGCTATGACTATTGCCGAGTACTGTCGTATCAAGGGCGTGCAGTACGATTACTCCATCGTCGGAACAGATATTAGCACGAAGGTGCTTAAGATGGCAGAGAATGCTGTCTATAAGATGGATAAAATCGAGGGTATGCCCCTAGAAATCTTGCATCGTTATTTTTTGCGAAGCAAGGATCGGGCGAACCCGACGGTGCGTGTTATCCCCGAATTGCGTAGGCATGTGAAGGTGCAGCGCATGAATTTTATGGATGAAACGTATCCTATTAACGAAACCTTTGATGTGGTTTTTTGCCGTAACGTTCTGATTTACTTTGATCGTCCGACGCAAGAAAAAGTAATAGGTAAACTGTGTACAAAACTCAAACAAGGGGGCTATTTTTTTCTCGGTCATTCGGAGTCTATCATGAATATGTCGCTCCCTTTGCAGGCCGTACGCCCCACCATCTTTCGTAAGATATAAAAAGAGCTAGAAACGAAATGGACAATCAGTCACACGACATAATAGACGGCGAGGTTTGTACTCGCCTTTCCGATACGGAACTGCTGGAAGAGTTGCGCAGACGTATAACGCGCAATAACCAGACTGTAGAGGAACTGACCGTACTGAATACGGAACTCCGTGATGTAAATAAAAAACTAGAGGAGTCGGAGTCGCTCAAGAGTCATTTTATAAGCAACATCACCAACGAGATTATGAACCCCTTTACCTCTATATTGGGGCTCTCTCGTGCGATACTCTCGGTAGACAAGGAGGCGTGGAAGAAGGTGATTCAGATGGTAGCTCTCATTCATTCCGAGGCATTCAGTCTGGATTTCCAGTTCCGTAACATCTTTTTTGCTGCCAAAATAGAGGCAGGGGAGCAGACGCCCGAGGTTCTCAATGTAGATATTCTCGCACTCGTAGACGGTTTGCTAGATAGTTTCCGCTACGAGCTCCGAAAGAAACGCCTCTTGGTGAATTTCAAGGATGAGAGTCCATCCAAAGATGCGGGAATGGCGTTCAAAACCGATCCGCTCTATGTGAAACTCATTATGGCCAATCTCCTCAACAACGCAATCAACTTTAGTTTCGAGAACAACGTCATAGATTTCACACTGCGCATAGAGAATGGCGAGATGACGTTTGCAGTAAAAGATTACGGCGTAGGTATTGCAGAAGACCGCCAGAAGATAATTTTCGATCGCTTTGCTCGTGGCGACAATGGTATTAACTCTGTGAATAGGGGGCACGGTCTAGGGCTCTCGGTGAGTAAAGCCATTCTAGATCTTCTGGAAGGTACAATAACCGTTGAGAGTGAGTTGGGGAAAGGTGCGCTTTTTGTAGTGCGTATTCCTGAGTCGGAACTCCCGGTAGAAGGCTATGCCGCGGAGAGCAATGAGATCTTTTTTGACGAAGAATCGTTCTAGGAATGCCTACACGCGAGACGCACTTTTTATATCCAGCTGCGCTTTTTGCTAGCAAGGATGCTGTGACCGTTTCGACGATTCTCGGCTCTTGTGTGGCGGTCTGCCTTTTCGATAAGAGTAAGAACATAGGAGGCATAAACCACTTTATGCTCCCGCTCTGGAACGGACAAGGTCTTGAAAGCCCTAAGTATGGCAACGTGGCCATTCGGAAGCTCCTTCAGAAGTTGGAGTCGCTTGGTTGTCGGAAAGAAGACTTAATCGCTAAGATTTTTGGCGGCGGAGAGGTGATTGAAACGGGGACACATTTCCAGATAGGCGCACGTAATATCCAGACCGCAGAGGAAGAGTTGAAGGCGCTTGGTATACCCATCGTTGCCCGTAGTACGGGCGGCAAGAATGGGCGAAAATTGGAGTTCGATACCGAGACGGGAGCTGTTCGCCAGCGTCTGATACAAAAGACTATGTAGGAGACACTATGGCGAAACTTCGAGTTCTGATCGTGGATGACTCGGCAGTGGTGCGTCAGACTCTCTCCGAGATCATTGCTTCTGATCCGCAGCTGGAGGTGATGGCTACCGCATCCGACCCCTTTTTTGCAGCACAACGTATTGCAGAGGAGGTGCCCGACGTGATCACGCTCGACGTAGAAATGCCTCGTATGGATGGGCTTACCTTCCTGCGGAAGATTATGAGCCAGCACCCAATCCCCGTTGTAATTATTTCCAGTCTTACGGAGCAGGGAACAATTACGGGTATGAAAGCTCTCGAACTCGGAGCTGTTGAGATCATAACCAAGCCACAGATGAATACGCGGCAATTTATCGAGGAGTCGCGCATAAAAATCTGTGATGCGATAAAGGCCGCATCCTACGCGCGGGTGCGGCGACACAAGATTGCCGTAGAACCACATCACGTAGGGCCAAAGTATTCGGCAGATGCCATTCTACCAGCAGCGCATCCCAACACGAGTATGATAAAGACCACCGAACTAGTAGTAGCAGTCGGTGCGTCGACGGGAGGCACGGAAGCTTTGACGGTCTTTTTAAAGCAAATGCCAGTAGATTGCCCAGGGATTGTTATTGTTCAGCACATGCCAGAGAAGTTTACTACCTCGTTTGCGAACCGCCTCAATGAGGTTTGTGCGATTACGGTAAAAGAGGCATCGAATAACGATGCAGTACTCCGCGGACAAGCATTGATAGCTCCTGGCAATTTTCATGTTCTTTTGAAGCGTTCTGGTGCGAAGTATTATGTCGAGACTCGCGAAGGTCCATTGGTAAACAGACACCGCCCGTCGGTGGATGTCTTGTTTCGTAGTACAGCGCGCTATGCGGGGGCAAATGCCATAGGCGTGATAATGACGGGTATGGGCGATGATGGGGCAAAGGGGTTGCGAGAAATGAAAGATGCAGGCGCTCGCACTATAGCACAGGATGAGCAAAGCTGCGTGGTATTTGGTATGCCTAAAGAGGCTATAAAACTGGGTGCTGCCGATAAAATTGTGCCGCTCGATCAGATTGCCCCCGAGGTGCTCCGCTTAGCAAAAAGCTAAGCAAGTTTCTGCTCCCTAAAACGCTTGTGCGCATTACTTCATATTACAAGCAAAGTCTTGTGGTTGTGCTTTCTTTTTCCTTTGCTTCTCATTTTTAGGAGGGATAGGCACGCAATTTGCGCGCGATACGTTATACTGAAAATGCCTGTCGGTATTTTATTTTCAAATAAAACAATACAGATGAAACGCAATTTCTTGATCTTCTTTATGCTAGTGGGGCTAGCCTTTTTTCTCCCACGTGTAGCCAGCGCGCAGTATCACTACGACCTCGGTTTGGGGGTTAAGATCGGTTCTCCGTGGATGAGCGGTACGATAAAATACTTTATCAACGATGCGTCGGCAGTAGAAGGTCTGGTTCATGTTGGCGATTTTGGCTTTGGAACGACAGCGCTCTACGAACACCATTTCATGATAAGTGGCGTTCCAGGCTTACGTTGGTATATCGGCGGCGGAGGACACTTAGCTTTTCAGACGAGCGATGGTTACAATCCGTTTACGGGTGTGCCTAAGACCAACAGAGCCTATGCTGGGCTAGACGGAGTTGGGGGTGTAGAATATGTATTTGAGAAAGTGCCTATTGCGATAGGCGCAGACATCAGCCCTATTATCAATGTCTTTGGAGTGGTAAGCGGTTGGTGGAACGCAGGAACTTACGTGCGCTATACCTTCAAGTAATAGAGTTTTTAGAGCTTGCATATGGCACAAATACGGGGAGCTCTGTTCTTGTATGGCGTTGATTGTAAGCGATTAGGACGAATCCCTTGCGGAAAAGCATGACACATATTTTGTGGGAATAAAAAAGTGTTATACCTTTGTGCTCGGGTTAGGGATTACAAAAGTGTGTGGCCCGTTCGTCTAGGGGTTAGGACGCAAGGTTTTCATCCTTGTAACAGCGGTTCGATTCCGCTACGGGCTACGAAATTCGATGTGAGGTTTATTTTTTGAGATGGCAAATATCAAGTCAGCAAAGAAGCGTGTGCGTCAGAGTGAGAAGAACCGTTTGCACAATCGTTACTACGCAAAGACTGCGCGTAATTTGGTTCGTGCAATCCGTGCTTCAAAAGATAGCGCTGAGGTTGCAACTAAGTTGCCAGTTGCGATGAAGCAACTAGACAAGTTGGTTAAGATGAATATCATTCACCGCAATAAGGCTGCGAATATTAAGTCATCTTTGGCTTTGCATGCCAATTCATTACGCGCTTAGTGAGCGTATCCTTTTGTTTCGCAATTTGAAGGACACCTGTTTTCGGGTGTCCTTTTTATTTGAGGTACAAGCAAGAATTCGTCTCGTTGGCATAAGGCGTGATGCGTCGGTATGCACGGGGTATAAAACAAACAGGTGCGTTTTACGTAAAAGCAGGTGTACGAACTTGAACAAGCTAAGTGAATGATTACAGACCAGATAGAGATTGTATGTAAGAATACGGGAAGCCGTCATTACGTAGAACCAGGGCACGACCTTCTAGCACTTGCTAACGAAATAGGTGTAAAACTCCGCTACCCGATACTAGGGGCGATGGTTAACAATAGGCTACGCGATCTTCGCTTTAAGGTTTTTATGCCCATAACCATAGAGTTTATCGATATAACGCATGCCGCGGGGATGCGTATGTACGTTCGTTCCCTTTTCTTTTTGCTTCAAAAAGCGGTGCGCGATGCCATGCCGAGCTGCCGTTTGCGTGTAAACCATTCTGTATCGCGTGGCTACTATTGTGAGATTGCTGGGTTTAAGAAAGCTCTTGAATATCCGCTCATCTTTGACCTTGTGGAGCGCATGAAACAAATTGTAGCGCGCAATGTCCCTTTTGAGCCTCGTGCCACGCTAACCGCTGATGCTATCGAAATTTTCACGCGGCAAGGTGATTTGGAAAAGGTGCGCCTCCTCGAAAGTCGTCCGAGACTCTATACCACATTGTACGGACTCGATGGAATTTGGGACTACTATTTTGAAGGTCTCGTCCCAAGTACGGGCTACCTAAATACCTTTGATCTGGTGAAATATTACAAGGGTATGTTGCTTGTTGTCCCACAACAGAACAATCCCGAGAAACTGGAAGAGCTCGTCGTACAAAATAAGATGTTTGAGATTTTCCAAGAATATCAGAATTGGGTTGATATTCTTGGTATACAGGACGCAGGTACGATAAATACACAGATCCGCGATGGAAAGGCGGGCGAATTGATTCAAGTTTCCGAGGCGCTACACGAGAAAAAGGTGGCACAAATTGCGGATCAGATAAAAGCACGTGCCAAGATGCCGCGTATAATCCTTATTGCAGGTCCTTCCTCCTCGGGTAAAACGACCTTTTCTAAGCGACTTGCAGTACAGCTGCGCGTTGCGGGCATGCATCCGCACCTCATCTCGTTAGATAACTATTTTGTGGATCGTGAAAACACGCCACGCGACGAACACGGAGAATACGACTTTGAAGCTCTTGCAGCGCTCGATGTCAACAAGTTTAACGAAGACCTTCTAAAACTTCTGGAAGGGGAAAGAGTGGAACTGCCGAAATTCTCTTTTGAGACAGGAAAACGTTTTTACGACGGTACATTCTTACAAATAGAGGAAAATGGGGTAGTGGTGATTGAAGGGATACATGGCTTGAACCCAGAGCTCACGCCACGCATTGCTCCAGATGACAAGTTTCGTATCTACATCTCGGCACTTACCTCTATCTCATTGGATGGTTGTAGCCGCATTGCATCGTCCGACAATCGATTGTTGCGGCGCATGGTGCGCGATTTCCGCTATCGTGGTTACAATGGCGTGCAAACCATACGGCGGTGGGCTAGTGTGCGTCGCGGAGAGGACAAAAATATTTTCCCCTATCAGGAAGAGGCTGATGTAATGTTCAATTCGGCGCTCCCGTACGAATTCAACGTTCTGAAACGCAATGCCGAGGCCATCCTCATGGAAGTGCCTAACGACGTGCCCGAATACTCCGAGGCTGTACGATTGCAGCGCTTCTTACAAGTTTTTGCCCCGATGGGCGAAGAGGGTATTCCGCCTACTTCCATAATGCGGGAATTCTTGGGGGGCAGCTCGTTCTCATACAAGTAGTTCACTAGCTACGTTCCTAGTATGCTACACAGAACTTGTTCGCCGCATAGATACAGAGGAGAGCTCTAATTAGTCAAGTTTTTTTATAGGAATAATCAAGATTACTGTATATTTGCAACTAACACAGGAGGTAGAATCCGTCATAAGGCGGTATTTCGTGGTAAAACGAAAAAGATTGGAGCATGTTTAAGGGTTTAGTCGCTGCGTTTTACAGTTTGGTACTCCTCTTTTTGGGGCTATTTGCTGGGGATGCTATTTCTCTGAGCATGGAAACTAGCTCGGAGGTGGTAGCAGGTACGCAGTTCGATGTGGCCGTGACGATTGATAAAGGCGAGAGCGAGAGTTTTGCACGCTTTAGCGCTGAGCTTCCGCGTGGCTTGAAAGCGGTGGCAGGGAGTGCTGAAAATGCGGAGTTCCGTTTTGAAGGACAGCAGGTAAAGTTCGTTTGGATGCGACTACCGAATGTCCCGAAGCTCCGAATTTCCTACAAAGTGGAGGTTGATCCACGTTTAAGGGGCTCTTTCAATTTGGGAGGCGAGTTGGCATATATTGCCAACAATGCTCGTCAGACGGCTGTTGTTGCACCGCGCACGGTTGTTATTACTCCTTCGCCCAATGTTGAGCTAGACAAGCAGCTTGATCTTGCCGAGTACCAGACCGCAATCCCTGCGCAACGCGATATCGTGCTTTCTACCCTCAAGGTGCGCTGCATACGTGAAGCGCCTCCTACTTATCTTAATGATGGCGGCGACTATGTTATCCGCATCCTAGTTAATCGTGGCGAAGCAAGCAAATTTGCCAAAATAGAAGAAATATTACCCGCAGGCTTTACCGCCGAGCCCGTTGATACGAAAGAGGCTATCTTCTCGTGCGAAGACGGTATTGTAAAATTCTTGTGGATGACGCTTCCTGCCGAGGAGTTGTTTACAGTTTCCTATCGTTTAATACCTGAAAAAGGAGCAGCACCAGGCGAGCCCAAAATCCGCGGTTCATTCTCGTTTGTACAAAACGAAGCTACGCGTACAATTGCCATAACGCAGCGCAACGTACGGCTTCAGAATATGACCAAGGCGCAATTGGAAAGCCTTGTACGCGAATCGCAAGTGGTCGTGTCGCGTACGCCCGAAGAAAATGCTGCTTGGGAAGGCGGCTCAATAGAAGCTCAAGGTCCTTCGGACGGAGGGGTAGAATTTGAGGTAAAGCATCAGGATATAACGCCTATGCGGACACGAGGCGGCGGACGCAGTAGCTCCTTCTCGAGCACGCGGCGTTCGGCGTCTATGGATAATTTCCTCCTTGCTCCAGAGGCAGGGGTTTATTATCGTGTGCAGGTGGCAGCGGGGCATCGCCCCATAGATATCAATCGTTATTTCCGCCGACTCTCTCTGCATGCCGACGTTCGTACCGAACGCCACGAAGGGTGGTATAAGTATTCGGTAGGCTCTTTCAAGGAGTACAAGCAGGCACGAGATTATCGGGTGGAAATATGGAACACGACTCCGATTCGCGATGCCTTTGTGGCTGCCTATAACAATGGTAAACGCATTACTGTACAAGAGGCACTAATGATTACTTCGCAGCAATGGTATCGTTAGTAACTCCGAAAAATAGATAAACTATACTCTGAAAGGATTGTATTGGGATGACCTATTGGGGGCGTAAGCGTGTTTGCTACAAAGTCCTACTTCTTCTCCTCGTATTTTTTTCAATGACAACATTGCGTGCACAGGATGTTGAAGACTTCTATGCTCGAATGTTGGAGCAGGAGGTTGAGGTGCTCAATCCTGTCAAGTATCCCGTTGTTGGTTTCGGCGTTGGGGTTATCAATTTCCTAGGAGATGTCCGCTACGGAGCTGATGGTCCGCTAGTGGGCTCGTGGGGAGCGAAAATGAACGTGTCTACCCTTTTAGGGAAATCTAAGCAGATAAAACTGAATGTCTCGGTGCTATACGGGCAGTTGGAGGGGCAAGATTATGCCAAGTCTTTGCGCATGAATACGCTCAACCTCCCCAAGATAGACAATAAGCTTTGGTATCCGAACTCCTCCTTTCAGACGGAGGTTATAGAAATAACGTCTAGTGTAGAGTACAATTTCTGGCAATTCCTAGGGACACGGAAGATGGTGCGCCCTTATGTGTCCGTCGGGGCTGGAATCTTGCTCTTTACTCCCAAGAACAACTACAAGAATGCACAGGGCGATTTTTACCATTTCTGGGATGATGGAACTGTACGCCTCTTGCCTCAGAATGATCCGCTTGCAAGTACCGTGAAACCTATACGCATGGACAATGTCTTTGAGACGGACTTGAAACATTCCAATATTTTTGAGTTTAAGAGTGTCCCGCCTTTTACGGCTGTTTTCCCCGCAGAACTGGGAGTAGATATCTATCTGTCGGATCGCGTTTACTGTAGAGTAAACACGGCGTTGCACTATTCTCTGACCGATTTGCTAGATGGTTTCAATGCGGATGTAGCAAAGCGTTACAACTATACTCCAGGTAAGTTCCACGATATGTTCCTTTATACGGGGCTTTCTCTACACCTCGATTTGTTCTCGCAAGCAGAGTCGTTTATTGTGGATAAGGTTTTCGCCGACATAGAAGATTTTGACTACGAGGTCTTCTTTGCAGATCAGGACAATGACGGTGTCTTCGATCAGCTCGATGAGTGTCCAGATACGCCACCGAATACGCCAGTAGACTCTGTAGGGTGTCCTTTTGACAACGATGCAGATGGTGTGTGGGATATACGCGACAAAGAGCCATCGACCTCGTATAATACGCCCGTTGATGACGATGGGGTAGAGCTCACGGACGCAGGACGTACTCTACCAAAACTGTCGATACCACCCGTTTTGCGTTCCAAAATGAAGATAATTCCCCTTTCGCCTATATGGGAGTACGCTTATGTGTACGAAAAGGGCGCTGCAATTCCCGATAAGTTCCGAGTTGTAGACGCTGATGGCGATGGTTATATATCGTTTGATGAGGTTATCCGAACCGTCGACGATTACTTTACGGGCAACAACAACTTCTCGCCAGACGATATTTACGAGCTGAACGCCTTTTTCTTCGCGCAATAGCCAACCAGTAGAATTTGTAGAGACGCAATGTCTCTTGCTCATAAGAGCGCAACGTGAGGCATAATCGCGTTGCGCTTTTTTTGTAGTGTTTGCCTTTCTCTTTAGCTTTCTACATGGGTTTGTCCATAGGTTCGATTCTGTAGTACAGAGTGATTGATTTATGGCGTTATGCTTTTCATGACAATTACAAGGACTGGTGAACCCAAAGTTGTTAGCTTTGTATTGGTATCATCTGATAATCTAAGATAGTTCGAGCTACAGATAAAGTACTAAGGCAAGATATGGATTATCATTATGCATATCGTTTATCAATGAGAAAGTAAAAACCGTGTCGCGGCAATTCTGTGAATTTTGATTGATGTTATGTACTTGTTAAAAGTTCAATTACAGAATTCTTAACGCCTTTGCACGATGATATTGAGTACGATCGAATCATATAACCCTTCAATCAGAACTGAATTATGGGAGAACTGGTTAATATATACTGCGATGAAAGCTGCCACTAGCATGATCCAGTAAACGAGACAGCGATGGTTATTGGCTGTATACTCTGTCCTGATGCCAAAAAGAAAGAAGCCAATGACCGCATCCGCGAAATCAAACTAAAGAATAAAATAAAAGCCGATGCTGAGATCAAATGGAATAAGGTGTCGCCCTCTTTGTGGTCTCTTTATATGGACTTGATTAACTATTTCTTCGATAATAGCGACCTGCATTTCAGGGCAGTTGTAATTCCAGACAAGCGAAAACTTGATCACAATCGTTTTTATCAAACGCACGACGATTTCTATTATAAGACATACTTTCGTATGCTGAAAACTATTTTGGAGCCAGGTAAGGAGTATGCAATTTATATAGACATCAAAGATACTCGCAGTCAGGAAAAGGTGGCTAAACTTCATAATGTGCTATGTAATAGTAACTATGATTTTAATCGTAATATGATTAGAAGAATACAGCAGATCAGATCGCATGAAGTGGAATTGATGGGATTGACAGACTTGCTTATCGGAGCAATGTCATATCTTCATCGTGGGTTGAGAGGGAGTGAGGTGAAACTTGACTTGATAGAGCGTATCAAGCAGCGAAGCGGCTATACATTGTTATCAAACACGCTTTATCGTGAGAACAAGTTCAATTTGTTTATTTGGAAAAGCAAATATGAGTGAGGATTATTATGACTTGCCAGAATTGATTACGTTGTCGGAATATGATGGCAATTTCAACCTATATCTAGAAGCTATATATGAGCTCTTTAAGAAAGATTTTATTGAAAAACATCCAGTATTTCAAGGTACTCGTGTGGGCTTAAAAAAAGCATCCGCAGAGAGAAGGGAAAGAAGCGACGTTCTGGCACATGATTTCGGAGGGGGAAAATGAACCAACCCGAGTGCCCGATCTCTGTCGGATGGAACGCATTAAGTGGCCTGCTGCTCTAATCAATGATTCCGAACACCCTTACTTGAAGGTGTGGGAAAACAAACGTGGCAGTAAGACCAATGTGCTTATCTTTCACGAACAAGAGGCATATTTAGTGGTGCTGCGTAAGGGAGCAGATTACTTGATCCCGTGGACAGCCTATCTATAACCTATCGCAACCGAAAAGAGCGCTTGCTGAAAGAGTATGCTGCGTATATAAAAAGCAGGGAGCTAACTTAAAAAGCCGCTCCCGTTTCTCTTTCAACTACCTGGTTGCTGAGATTTGCAAATGTACTGTTTTTATTAGATACGAGAAAAGAAGAATACTGCCGAATCCTAACCAAAGTTACAATACAATTATATGATAATGAACATTTTAACTCAACTTCGGAAGTTTGGTTTCTTTCAAAGAAACGTATGAGAATTTGAATACACTTCCATAAGCATTAAGTGCCCTAATAATCGCGTTACGCTTTTTTTGTGGTGTTTGTCTTTCCCCCGAATGGGCGAATCTCGCTTTGCTCATACGAATATGATTTTCAATATTTTATATAAATAGCCATGTTATCTGAGCATGGTGCGAGAGTCATATTTCTCCTCAAGTCGTCTCCTTGCGGTAGTTCGTAACCATCCCGTTACGTTTTGTCTCCAATTTTTCAGTC